>JAGRGB010000183.1 GCA_020445745.1 Rhodocyclaceae bacterium
CGTGGCCGGTGTGGCGCGCCAGCGACCGGCGCAACGCGCTGATCCCGCTGTTGCTGGTGGCCTTCGCCGCCGCCGACGCCGGCTTCCTGCTGGCCGCGTCCGGCGTGCTGCCGGCGTCGCCACAGCGCCTGCTGCTCTGCGGCCTGCTGGTGGTGGCCGGCTTCATCACCGTGATCGGCCTGCGGGTGATTCCCTTCTTCACCCATCGTGCGATGGAGCGGCCACAGGTCGCCCATCCGCGCTGGGCCGGGCGGATCGCGATGCTCGCGCCACTGGCACTGGCGGCGCTGACGGCACTCGGATCCGGTTCGCCGGCCGCGCTCGTCGCAGGCCTCGCCGGCATGGTCTTCAACTTGGTGCTGCTCGGGCTCAACGTGCAGAAGGGCGTGCTGCAGCATCCGCTGCTGTGGATCCTGTTCGCCGGCTACGCGCTGACCGCCATCGGCCTCGGGCTCGCCGGCGCGGCGCTGGCCTTCGCGCCGGCGCTGCTCGCCGCGGCGGTGCATCTGATCGCGGTCGGCGGCATCTGTGTGCTGACGCCGGGCATGATGACCCGCACCGCGCTGGGCCACACCGGCCGGCCGCTGCGCCTGCCCGGCTCGATGCTGCCGGCGTATGCCCTGATGCTGCTCGCCGCGCTGCTGCGCGTCGCCGCTGCCTGGCCGGGAGGCACCCTCGCGGCGCCCCTGCTGCACGCGGCCGGCGGCGCCTTCGCGCTGTCGCTGCTGCTCTTCGTCGTGGGCTACGGACGCTGGCTGCTGAGCAGCCGCGCGGACGGCCTGCCCGGATAGCGGCGACGAACTTCCGGCGCGCCGCGACGTAACCTTTGCCCACCGGGGCTCGTCCAATCGGCAAGGACACCAGCCACGAGCCCAAAGCATGGACACCCTGCCCCCGACGACGCCCGCAACTTCCACCGACCACGCGCTGGTGACGCAGGTGCTGGCTGGCGAGCCCGACGCCCTCGAACGGCTGATGCGCACCCACAATCGCCGCCTGTTCCGCACCGCCCGCGGCATCCTGCACGACGACGCGGAGGCCGAGGACGCGGTGCAGGACGGCTACATCCGCGCCTACCGGGCGCTCGGCAGCTTCCGCGGCGAGTCCAGCCTGGCCACCTGGCTGACCCGCATCGTCGTCAATCAGGCGCTGTCGCGGCGGCGCGGGCGGGCTCCGGCCGGGGTCTGCGTGGCCGATGACGCCGCGGCCATCGATCGCCCGGCGCCGGCCAGCGAGTCGCCCGAAGCGGTGGCGATGCGCAGGCAGCTGCACCGGCTGATCGAATCCTCGATCGACCGCCTGCCCGACGGCTGCCGCGCGGTGTTCATGCTGCGCGAGGTCGAAGGCCTCGGCGTCGCCGAGACCGCGCTCAGCCTCGACCTCTCGCAAGCCGCGGTGAAGACCGCGCTGTTCCGCGCCCGCCAGCACCTGCGCGAGTCGATCGGCCGCGAGATCGGCGCCGGCATCGACGACTTCTTCGCCTTCGACGGCGCCCGCTGCGACCGCCTGGTGGTGGCGGTGCATCGCCGCCTCGGACTGCCGCTGCGACTCGCGTCGCCCGGCTGACACCGCCCGGCCGCAACCGCGGCCGGCTTTCCCGAGCACGTGCCATCGAGTGGCGTCGACGAGAGGCGCCAGTCCAGGCTCGACCCTGCAACAAGGAGACCGACATGACATCACTGATCACGCGACGGACCCTCGTCACCCGCAACACGCGTCGCAGCTTCCTGCGCCGCGGGCTGCAACTCTCCGCCGCCGCGGTGGCGCTGCTGGGCGGCCGCGAGGCGCTCGCCGCCCGCCAAGACGGCAACCCGGCCGCCGACATCGAGATCCTCAACCGCGCGCTGGCCGCCGAACACCGCGCCATCGCGGCCTACCAGGTCGGTGCCGAGAGCAGCCTGCTCGGCGCCGCCGCGCGCGACCTGGCGCTCCAGTTCCAGGGCCACCACCGCGCCCACGCGGCCCTGCTCGACAGGACCGTCGCACAGCTCGGCGGCCGCCCGGTCGCAGCGCAGGGCGCATACGCGTTTCCGGTGGAAAGCCTGCACGCCGAGGCCGACGTGCTGCGCTTCGCCGCCGAGCTCGAGCGCGGCGCGGTGAGCGCCTATCTGGCCGCGGTACCCAAGTTTGCCAACCGCGACCTCTCCCACGCGGCAGCCAGCATCCTCGGCGACGAGGCGATGCATTGGGCGGTGCTGCGCCAAGCGCTGGGTGAAGCCCCGGTACCCATGGCCTTCGTCTCATGAGTCCCGGCCCTACGGGCTCTCCCCCGTGCGACCGGGGTAATCTTGTCGGGTCGGCATCGAAGCAGCACCGAGCGCATGCTCGGTGAAGCCGGCCAGAGCATGCGCCCCAGTGACCACGAGGAACCGAGCAAATGAGCATCATCGTCAAGCGCGACCGTACAGGAAAGATGCGCCATCAGGTGAGGATCGGCGATCACACACTGATCGTCGACGAACCACCGCAGCACGGTGGCGAGGCCTCTGGCCCGACCCCGCACGACCTTTACGACGCCGCGCTGGCCTCGTGCAAGGCCCTGACCATGCTCTGGTACGCACAGCGCGAGTGCATCGCTCTCGAGGACGTGGAGGTACGCATCGAGCGCAACGCCTCGCAGGAGCGGCAGGGAAGCTATTGCCTACGTGCTGCGATCGCGGTGAGCGGCGACCTGAGCGAAGCGCAGCGCGAGAAGTTGCTGGCGGTCGCCTCGCGCAGTCCGGTGCACAAGCTCATGAGCCGCGCGACGACGGAGATCGAGACCGTCTGGCTCTAGCGCGGATCCTTGCGGCGCGCAGCAAAAGCATGCGCGTTGCGTCTACGCCGAGTCCGCCGCACTGTCGTCGGCATCGCTTCGCAGGCGCTTGAGCCGGCCCGGATCGCCCGCCAGCACGTCGAGCCCAGCCGGTGCCGGCGCGGCACACCGGGTCGCGCCGACATCCAGCGCCAGGCGCTCGATTTCTGGTGGAAAGTAGAGCTTCAACTCACAGTGAAGACGCCCCTCCGACTCGTGCCGCATCAACACCGCCGATGCCCGCGCGGATCCGTCCGCCCACTCGAAGCGGGTCTTTACGCGGTCCAGTTCGTCGCCAGCAAGCATGGCGTCACCCACATTGAGTACGAACCAGTCTTTCTTACAAGCGACCATATCCGTCCGACCAACCCGGGTTGACGGGTCGTACCGCGGACGTGCGCCCTTCGCCACACGACCACCCGACCCCGTACACGATGCTCCCCGGTCGCATGAAACCGGTTAAAGCATGCTGTCGCACCATTAGCTGCCTCGCCGCATATTGGCAAGCTTCTGGGGCGTGTTCTGGCTTTCCGGCGATGAAATCGAGGAGGTGTCGGTCGCAGCCCGACCCTTATGGAAAGCTTTCCATAAGGGTCGCTCAAAGCCAGCCGGGAGTGCAAGTTGGGCGCCGTAAACCGGTCGTCGGGCAAGATCCGCCGAGGGAGATCCTGAACGAGTCTCCAACAACAGGCCGCGGTCGAACACTGACAGCGCCCGGCACGTGGCTGATGATCGGTGCGCTCACATCCCTGCCGAAGCCTGGATCTCAGTTCAGCGGGCACAGACAAACAGGGCTGACCGTCACGGATATGACAATCAGCTCTTGACATTCGCATCGGCGTTTGCTCTCATTGCTGGCAGAGCACTCGTTGTTTTGGCCGACGCAGGCAGCGGACGCGAGTGCATTCGAGCACGGCAAGCCCATGCAACCGTGCCGCGCCGTTTTCTGGCGATGGGCTCTCTCCCCGATGCGCTGGCGTATCACCAGCATCATCCCGCGACTTCCACCAAGGCGAAGTTCTGGCCTCGCCGCGAGAGGTGGCGTTGCTTCCCTCATTGGGATGGAACAGGCAACCCTCACGCCTCACAGCATGCTCAACTACATGGAGTGGCAGAGTGGCTCGCGTCAACGGCAAAACGTCATGCTAACGAGTGGTTTATGACAATGGAGGAATGGCAAGACTGAGTTCTAGGGCGGCCAAGCAAGAAAAAAGCCCACCGAAGTGAGCTTAAGTCTTTGATTTTTGAGGCGCGACTCGGAATCGAACCGGGGTACACGGCTTTGCAGGCCGTTGTCAGTTGTTTTTAATCAATAGCTTACTGAACAAAACCACTCCGTTTGCCACTCCGCCACCTGTAGCAACTCAAGTCATTGATTCCATTCCAATCTCCATCCATCGCCCACCGCATGCACATGCTTTCGCACCAATCGGTGCTAATATCAGTGCCACCTACGATCGGAGAGTGCGATGCGAACGACCCTCGCTTTGGACGATGACCTGCTTTCGAAAGCACAGGCGCTGACCGGCGTTTCGGAGAAGGCCGCGTTGGTTCGGGAGGCCCTGCGTGCGTTGATCGAGCGCGAGAGCGCGAAACGTCTGGCGCTACTGGGCGGCACGGAGCCGGAACTCAACATCACGCCCCGGCGTCGCTCCGAGCCGGAATGATCCTGGTCGATACGTCGGTCTGGATCGACCATTTCCGGCAAGTCGATCACACTCTCGTCGACGTCCTCAATGCCTGCGGCGCGCTCGGGCACCCGTTTGTCACCGGCGAGTTGGCACTGGGCAATCTCCGAAATCGCAAGGAAATACTCGACGCGCTGCAAGCGCTGCCACAGGCCACCGTTGCCACCGAAGGTGAGGTGCTCCTATTCATCAAGCGGAATGCATTGAGTGGTCTGGGGATCGGCTATGTCGATGCACATCTGTTGGCTTCGGTCCGGCTCGTTCCCGGCTCGACCCTCTGGACTCGGGACAAACGATTGAGCGCCGCCGCCGAACGCCTCGGACTGGCCACAGGGATCGGTCATTGACCGGCAGTGTCAGCGTAGGCGCAGCTCGCCGGTTGCTGGAATGAAGTTGCGGTTGAAGCTCTTCGAGCGACCCCGTTGATGTCCAACTTCCGCTCAGTTCGGGCTTACAAAGTCAATCGAGGTTTCGCTGCTCCGAAGCTGCCGTTCGTGAACCGACACAACCGGCCA
>JAGRGB010000184.1 GCA_020445745.1 Rhodocyclaceae bacterium
CCGCCGAGGTGATCGGCATCCGGCCGATGCGCACCAAGCTGATCGCCTTCGCGGTGTCGTCGTTCTACTGCGGCGTCGCTGGCGGGCTCTACGCCTTCACATACCTGGGCACCGTGGAGCCGGAAGGCTTCAACCTGGACCTGTCGTTCCGCATCCTGTTCATGATCATCATCGGCGGGGTCGGCTCGATCATGGGCTCCTTCCTCGGCGCAGCCTTCATCGTGCTGCTGCCGATCTTTCTCGACAACGTCATCCCGCACCTGTTCGGGAACCTGTTTTCGGCCAGCTTCGCGTCGAATCTTCAACTGATCGTGTTCGGCGGACTGATCATCTTCTTCCTGATCGTCGAGCCCCACGGTCTGGCCCGGCTTTGGCAGATCGCCAAGGAAAAACTGCGGCTGTGGCCCTTCCCCCACTGATCGCGAGAGAATGGCCGGCGGGGCCCATCGCGCCCCGACCCGCTCGTTGCAAATGCAGCACCACACACCACGAAGAAGGAGGCATTCCATGGAATTCAAGAAGACCGTCATGCTCGGCGCGCTGGTCGCAGGGACGCTGGCAGCCGGCGTCGCTATGGCCGCGGAACAGTTCATCGGCCTGCCGAGCTACCGCGTCGGCGCCTATGCCGCTGGTGGCTCCGGCATCTACGGCGGCTGGATCGACTACATGAACCTGGTCAACGAGCGCGACGGCGGCGTCGGTGGCGTCAAGCTGGTCTGGGAGGAATGCGAGACCGAGTACAACAACGCCCGCGGCGTCGAGTGCTACGAGCGCCTGAAGACCAAGGGCGAGACCGGCAATTCGATGTTCTCGCCGCTGTCCACCGGCATCACCTACTCGGTGCTGGACAAGGTCGACGACGACAAGATCCCGCTGGTGACGATCGGCTACGGCCGTACCGACGCCGCCGACGGTCGCGTCTTCCCGTGGGTGTTCCCGCTGATCACCACCTACTGGTCACAGGCGACGACGATGATCAAGTACATCGAGTCGAAGGAGGGCGACCTGAAGGGCAAGAAGATCGTGCTGCTGTACCACGACTCGGCCTACGGCAAGGAGCCGCACGCGGTGCTCGACAAGATTGCCGCCGACAAGGGCTTCGAGGTCACCAAGATCGCGGTCGCCCACCCGGGCAACGAGCAGCAGTCGCAGTGGCTGCAGATCCGCCAGATCCGGCCCGACTGGGTGATCCTGTGGGGCTGGGGGGTGATGAACCCGACTGCGCTGAAGGCCGCCGCGAAGACCGGGTTCTCCAGGGACAAGATGCTCGGTGTCTGGTGGTCCGGAGCCGAAGAAGACACGATCCCGGCCGGTTCCGCCGCCAAGGGCTTCACCGCAGCGGGCTTCAACGTCGCCGGTGCCGACTACCCGGTGATCAAGGAGATCAAGAAGGTCGTCTACGGCAAGGGCAAGGGCAACATGGAAGACGAGTCGCGGGTCGGCAGCGTCTATTACAACCGCGGCGTGGTGCACGGCATCATCGCGGTCGAGGCGATTCGCAAGGCCCAGGAGAAGTTCGGCACCGGCAAGGCCCTGACCGGTGAGCAGATCCGTTGGGGCTACGAGAACCTCGACGTCGACGACAAGAAGCTCGCCGAACTCGGCGCCTCCGGCTTCATGCCGCCGCTGAAGACCTCGTGCATGGACCACGAGGGATCGGGCAAGGTCAAGTACCAGACCTGGGACGGCGCCAAGTGGAAGGTCGTGACCGACTGGATCGAGGCCGACAAACAGTTGGTACGCGGCATGATCGAAGAGTCCGCCGCCAAGTACGCGCAGGAGAAGGGCATCACCCTGCGCGACTGCTCGAAGGCCATGTAAGCGCGACCCGTCTTCCCGAGCGGGAAGATGCCACCGGGCCCGTGGAGCGACGGGCCCGGTGGGCGCGAACCGGCGGACCGGAGTCCGCCCTCACCGAGCCGGAAATTCCTGATGAGCACAGAATCCGCAAATGTCGGCCACGGCGCCGCGCCCTACCTGTCGATCAACAACATCGAGGTGATCTACGATCACGTCATCCTGGTCCTGAAGGGTGTGTCGATGTCGGTGCCGAAGGGCGGCATCGTCGCGCTGCTGGGCGCCAACGGCGCCGGCAAGAGCACCACGCTGAAGTCGATCTCCAACCTGTTGCGGGCCGAGCGGGGCGACGTCACCAAGGGCAGCATCGAGTTCAAGGGCGCGCGCGTCGACCAGATGACACCCAACGACCTGGTCAGGCGCGGCGTCGTGCAGGTGATGGAGGGCCGCCACTGCTTCGGCCACCTGACGATCGAGGAGAACCTGCTGACCGGCGCCTACACCCGCAAGGCGTCCGGTGCCGCGGTCCGCAATTCCCTCGACCTGGTCTACAACTACTTTCCCCGGCTGAAGGAGCGGCGCAAGTCGCAGGCGGGCTACACCTCGGGTGGCGAACAGCAGATGTGCGCGATCGGCCGGGCGATCATGGCCAATCCCGAGATGGTGCTGCTCGACGAGCCGTCGATGGGCCTGGCGCCGCAGATCGTCGAGGAGATCTTCGAGATCGTCAAGGATCTCAATGCCAAGGAGCAGGTGAGCTTCCTGCTGGCCGAACAGAACACGATGGTGGCGCTGCGCTACGCCGATTTCGGCTACATCCTCGAGAACGGCCGCATCGTGATGGAAGGGGAGGCCAAGGAACTGGCCGACAACGAGGACGTCAAGGAGTTCTACCTCGGACTTTCCGGCGAAGGCCGAAAGAGCTTCCGCGAGGTCAAGCATTACCGCCGCCGCAAGCGCTGGCTGTCGTGAGCGGCCGCTGCGGCAATTCGATGCGAATGGGCGAACGATGACGTATTTCGACGCAAGGGAAACGCGCGACCCGCAACAGCGCGAGCGCGAGCTGCTGGCGCGCCTGCCGGCGCAACTGGCCCACGCCGTGGCGAACGCGCCGGCCTATCGGGAGCGGCTGGCCGGCATAGACCTGGCGGCGGTCGACAGTCGCGCCGCGCTGGCGGCCCTGCCGGTGACGCGAAAATCGGAGCTGTTGTCGCTGCAGAAGGCGCGGCGGCCGTTCGGCGGATTCGCAGCGCTCGGCTGGGGCCGCCATTGCACGCGGGTGTTCGCGTCGCCGGGCCCGATCTACGAACCCGAAGGGCATCGATCAGACTACTGGCGGCTGGCACGCGCGATGTACGCCGCCGGCTTCCGCTCCGGCGATCTGGTCCACAACACCTTCTCCTATCACATGACGCCGGCCGGATCGATGATGGAGACCGCCGCCCACGCCCTCGGCTGCACGGTCTTCCCGGCCGGCGTCGGTCAGACCGAGCAGCAGTTGACGGCGATTGCCGATCTCGAACCCAATGCCTATGCCGGCACGCCCTCGTTCCTGCGCATCCTGCTCGAGAAGGCCGACGAAGCCGGCATCGCGACGCGATTCAGCAAGGCGCTGGTGTCCGGCGAGGCCTTCCCGCCGAGCCTTTGCGAACTGCTGCAGGCGCGCGGCATCGAGGCCTTCCAGGCCTACGCCACCGCCGACCTCGGCCTGATCGCGTACGAGACCGCCGCCCGCGACGGTCTGGTGGTGGACGAGGACGTGATCGTCGAGATCGTGCGGCCGGGCACCGCCGATCCGGTCGCCGACGGCGAGGTCGGCGAGGTCGTGGTGACCACCTTCAATCAGGACTACCCGCTGCTGCGCTTCGCGACCGGCGACCTGTCGGCGGTGATGGCCGGCGCGTCGCCCTGCGGCCGAACCAACCTGCGCATCCGCGGCTGGCTCGGACGCGCCGACCAGACCACCAAGATTCGCGGCATGTTCGTCCATCCGTCCCAGGTGGCCGCGGTCGTCAGCCGCCACCCGGAAGTGCGCCGGGCCCGCCTCGTCGTGGACAACCCGGATGGCATCGACCGCATGGTTTTGCGCTGCGAGTGCCTCGAATCCGGCAGCGGGCTGGCCGAGGCGATCGCCGCCACGGTACGGGAAACGACCCGGCTCAGGGCGACCGTCGCTCTCTGCGCCCCCGACAGCCTGCCCAACGACGGCAAGGTCATCGACGATCTGCGCAGCTACGAGTGATGCCTGTGCGGTGACTCGGTCGCGGCCCGCATTCGCGGGCCCATTTCCGCGCTGCGGTTGACGCGGATATCGGCGCGATCTCCAGCTCGCGATAATGGGGCGATGCATACGCTGCTGCTGCTGCTCCCGGATTTCGCGCTGATCCTGCTCGGTGCCGCGCTCCATCGGGCGGCGGGGCTGCCGGAGAGCTTCTGGCCCGGGCTCGAGAAGCTGGTCTATTTCGTGCTGTTCCCGGCCTTGCTGTTTCTGGCGCTGGCCCGCGTCGAGTTGGACGTGGCCGAGACCCTGCCGATGTTCGTGGTGGGCCTGCTGAGCATGGCCGCGGCCTTCCTGCTCGGCCTCGCCGGGCGGCCGGTGATGGGGCTCTCGCCGATGGGCTTCGCGTCGCGGCTGCAATGTGCCTTCCGCTTCAATACCTACATCGGCATTGCGATTGCCGGCAAGCTGCACGGCGCCGCCGGCATCGCCGCGATGGGGGCGCTGTGTGGCGTGATGGTGCCGTTCGCCAACATTGCCGCGGTCAGCCTGATGGCGCGCCACGGCCAGGGCCGACTGGTCGCGGAGCTGTCGCGCAACCCGTTGGTGCTGGCGACGCTCGCGGGCCTGGCGTTCAATCTCGCCGGGGGCACGCTGGCGGTGCCGCTGCAGCAACTCCTGCAGCGGCTGGCCGATGCTTCGGTGGCGCTCGGCCTGCTGGCGGTCGGCGCCGCGCTGCGCTGGAGCGGCACCGGCGGTCGCCTCGCCGGTTCGCTGTGGATCGCGACCGTGAAGCTGCTGCTGATGCCGATGGTCGCGTGGTTGCTGGCGCCTCGTCTGGGCTTGCAGGGACTGGAGCGCGACATCGTGGTGATGTTCGCGGCGCTGCCGTCGGCGTCCTCGGCCTACATCCTGGCGATGCGCATGGGTGGCGACGGCAAGGGCGTGGCCTGGCTGATCTCGGCCACGACCCTCGGTGCCGTGCTCAGCATGTGGGCGTGGCTGGCTGCCCTCGCCCGCGGCTGAGGTTCCGCGCTAGCGGCTTGCGGTCTTGCCGCCCTTGGCCGGCTTCGTTTCGGCCGCTCCGCCGTCGTCGCTTTCGGCCGCGCTGCCCTGCTGCATCAGGTTCCACGGCCAGATCGCGCTGGCGAACGGATTCACCGGCGGGGCCTCGCCCGGTTCCTGCTGCCGCCCGACCTGCCCGATGGCCTGCACGGCGGCGATCGTGTTGCGCTGCATCTCGAGGCCCTGGGTCGTCATCTGCAGCATGTTGAGATTCATCTTGAGCCAGCCTTCGACCGCCTTGAGGTCGGCGATGCGCTTGTCCAGCTCATTGACGTCGAGGGTCGGGGTGACCATGCCAGGGAGCGAAAACCCCATGTTGCTCCACATGCCCCGCATGAATTCCATCGGATCCTGCGCCATCTTGTCGTCGGACATGCTCGCCTCCGCTTGATCTTGGTGTGGGGTGATCATAAACCAAGGCCCGAGTGCTTGCATTCGGCCTAGCTGCGCTCCGGTGTGGCGTTCAACTGCCTTTGCAGCAGCGCCCGCAGCTTGGCCGGACGGACCGGCTTGTGGAGCAGTGCGATGCCTTCGTGCTGGGCCAGCTGCAGGGTCTCGGGGCCGGTGTCGCCGGTCACGATCATCGCCGGCAGTTCGGCGCCATAACGCCTGCGCACCAGGTGAACCACGTCGATGCCGTCGTGGGGGCCGCACAGGCGGTAGTCGGAAATGATCGCCTGGGGCGGTGTGCCGCGCAGCGCCAGGGCCATCTGCAGGCGCTCCAGGTTCTCCGCGGAGATCACCTCGCAGCCCCACGAGCCGAGCAGGCTGACGATGCCGGCCAGCGCCAGCTCGTCGTCGTCCACCACCGCCAGCGTCAGCCCGGCGAGGGTGTCCGGGGTGCGTGAGCGGTCTTCGCTGGGGCCCGGCGGCTCCGGGGTGCAGCGCGGCACGTGCAGCGAGAAGATCGAACCGCTGGCCTGTCTGGAGCGGATGGTCAGGGGCAGTTCGAGCAGGTTGGTGAGCCGACGCACGATCGCCAGGCCGAGTCCGAGTCCCTTGTGGCGGGCGCGCTCGGGATTGTCGAGCTGGACGAACTCGTGGAAGATCTGCTCCTGGGCTTCTACCGGGATGCCGATGCCGCTGTCCCGGATCTGGATGCGCCAGCCGGATCGCGCGTAGCGACAGCACACCATCACCCCGCCGATCGCGGTGTAACGCAGGGCATTGGCGACCAGATTGCTGAGGATCCGTTCGACCAGCACCGGATCGCTGAACATCCAGGCGCCGGTCGGCCTGACCCGCAGGCGCAGGCCCTTTTCGCGCGCGAATTGGGCGAAATCGTCCTCGATGCGGGTGAACACCTGCTGCAACGCGAACGGGCGGATCTCGGGCTGCAGCACGCCGGCGTCGAGCTTCGAGATGTCGAGGAGACTGTCGAGCAGGGTTTCCATGGCTTCGGCGCTGGCGGAGATCTGGCGGACCAGCCGGGAGGTCCGGGGGGGATGCTCGATGGCCGACAGTTCCGAAACGAACAGCACCAGGGCGTGCATCGGCTGGCGCAGATCATGACTCGCGGCCGCCAGGAAGCGCGATTTGGCGAGGTTGGCGCGCTCGGCCTCGTCGGTCCGGTTGCGCATTTCCTCTGTCGCGTCTGCGATGCGTCGCTCCATCGTGCGCTGGGATTCCTGCAGGCGCGATGCCATGTCGTTGACGCCGCCGGCCAGCCGCGCCAGGCTGCCGCCGCCGGTGACCGGTACCCGTTCCTCGAAATTGCCGTGGCCGATGCGGGCGACCGCAGACGAGATCTCGCGAATCGGGCCGCTCACGCTGTTGCTGATGCGGCGCGCCAGCAGTACGCCCCCGATCAGCACGGCACACATGATCAGCATGCCGTTGCGCAGCAATTCGTTGCGACGCCGGGTCAGGGCGCTCAGGGAAATGTCGAGGATCACGGTGCCGAGCTGCCGGGGATCGGCGCTCGGCGTCGGCGCGAGGATCTCCGACAATTCGTCGGTCACCGTGAGCTGACTTGCGCGCACCGGCTCGATGATCCGATAGCGGTCGGGGCCGCGCAGCACGCGGTGGCTGGTCAATTGGCCGGGTTCGGGCGGCGGGTAAGTGCCGCTGGCAGCGAGCAGCATCCCCTTGCTGTCGAGCACGCTGACGCCCTGGACGTCGTCTTCGCCGGCGACCGCGTTGGACAGCCGCTGCAGCAACTCCCCGTTGCCCGCGAACACGCCGAATTCACTGGCCACGGCAAGTTGCCGCGCCAGTGCCTTGCCGCGCAGCAGATGCGCCTGCTCGATCTCGTTGATGCGCGCGCTGGTGAAATAGGCGATCAGGACCACCGCCAGGATCGACGGTGGCACCAAGGTCACCAGCGTGAGTCGGGCACGGATGCCCCAACGACGCGTCACAATTGTCCCCTTCGGCGTGCCGACCGGTCAGCACGGGCTCGGGGGAATTTTCGCCCGCCGCGGGCCGAACAACAATGTCGGAATGTTCTCCGCATGATCGCAGCCGGCGACCACATCGCCCTGGAGCAACGACTTTCCCCATGCCGATCGCCAGATCCCGGTTGAGATTTTGCGGGCTATGCGCTATTCATGAGCGGCAAAATTTTCGATGATGCCGAGGCTAACCCGCGATGACCCGGATATTGATCGTTGAAGACCACGCGCTGGTACGCGAGGCAATGGCGCAGACCCTGCAGCATCTGGAGCCGGGTGTCGAATGCGTCGAAGCGTCTACCGCCGACAATGCCCTCGATCGACTATCCGAGGTGCAGGACTGGGATCTGGCCGTGATCGACCTGATGCTGCCCGACATGAACGGGTTTTCGCTGCTCGGCGTGATGGCCAAGCGCTTCCCCGACATTCCGGCGATCGTCGTCTCTGCGCTGGACGACCAGGCCTCGGTGCACCGGGCATTGAAGGCCGGCGCCTCGGGTTTCGTGACCAAGGCCAGCTCGGGTGCCGACCTGTTGAAGGCGATTCGCGTGGTCCTCGATGGCGGCGTGTTTACACCCGCCGGCATGAAGGACCAGGGCGAGAAGCGGCCGAGCGTCGGGCTGAACGAAAAGTTCGGACTCACCGCGGCGCAGATGCGCGTCCTCGACCTCCTCACTCAGGGCAAGACGAACAAGGAGATCGCGGACCTGCTCGGCTTGTCCGAGGGCACCGTCAAGGTCCATGTCTCGGCCATCTTCAAGGCCATGAAGGTGTCGAGCCGGGCCCAGGCGCTGGTCGTGATAGCGCGCCACGGCGTGAGGCTGTAGTACGCCCGTCGCGCTCAGTGGGAGTGGACCAGCCGTTCGATACCGGCGCGCGGCGGCGGGAGGCCGGCGTCGGACCGTTCGGTGGTGTCGCCGAGCTGCCGATATTCGAGTTCCATCAGATCCATCAGCTGACCGGCCACCGCCCGGCAGGCGTTCGCCAGCGGTGTCGGCATGCCATCAGGAACCTGGCGCTGCAGCAGCAGCTTCGACGACGACAATGCGATCACCGGCCGCAGGATGCGATGCTTGTAGTCGGACATCAACTGGGCGACGCTGCGATCTGCCGTGCGTCGCTGCCAGGCGTTGCTCGGCCACTGCGTCGGTACCGCGTAGGCCCGCGGGAACAGGTCCAGATCCTTGATGACGGTGCGGATGTCCTCGTGGGATTCGCGGAACGGCAGCAGCACGATGTCGGCGATGCCGTACAGCCGGCGATCGATCTCGGTGCGGTTGCCTCCGCCATCGATGACGCCTAGCCAGTCGTCCATGCCGCGCAGCTTGTCCACGACTTTTCGCAAGGCCTCCGGAGTGCGGGCGTCGGCGGTGATGTAGCGACGGCCGGCCGGCTGCAGCGGTTCGCGGGTGGTGTCGGTGAGAATGCAGGCCGAGCGCTGTCCGAGCAGGCCCAGGCCCTGGCAGAGCATGTGCGACAGGGTGGTCTTGCCGGTGCCGCCCTTGTTCCCGATGATGCAGACGATTTCAGCCATGTAGGAAACCTCCGTGGCGCCCGGGATTGCCGCCGCCGCGAGTTGCGTGCAGCGCGGTGGCAGCCGATCCGGCTCCCATGTCCGGACATTCTGTCCTGTCCGCCGCTCCCGGCGGTGCCGGAACAGAATCCATTTTATCGGCCAGTTCGGCGTTTTCCTGAAGACGGCCGATAGAGCAGCAATTCGGTTCCGCGCCGGTCGGCGACGGCGATCCGGCGATATGGCCGGACGCCGGGAATCTCGAACGAGTTGGAGACCAGCACGCCGTCCGGGGGCATCTCGGCGCAGGCCTTGGACCACACCCGGGCCATCGGCACCGGCGACAGGAAGGCATAGACGACGTCGAATTCGTGCCAGTCGGCGGCGAAGAAGTCGCCGCGCAGAAAGATGGCGTTGGCGCCGGCACGGCTGCGCCAGCGGGACATCAGGTAGGGCAGCGGCGAGGACTCGATGCCGGTGAAGCGCCATTCCGGCAGGCGCGTGGCGAGGATGCTCAGGAAGCCGCCGGTGCCGCTGCCGATGTCGAGCATCCGTCCCGGCCCCCTGGACGCCAGCAACTCGGCGATCGCATCGGCGGTTCGGCGGTTCGACAGATAGAGCGGCACCCGCGTGCGGTAGCTGCTCCAGAAGACCAGCGCGGTCAGCACGAAGGCGGCGAGATACCACAGCGGGTGAAGGTCGAGCCGCTGGGCCAGCGCCAGCGCTGGCACGAAGCCCAGGTGGATCGGCAGCCACCAGCGCTCCGAGCGCAGCGCGGCGGCGATGCCGCAGGCCAACATGCCCTGCGCCAGCGCCGCCTGCCAGATCGGGCGCAGCGGCACGACGCCGGTCTTGATCGCGAGGGCGGCGAGCAGGCAGGCGACGAGTTGGGCGGCGAGGGCTTTGACCAGGGGCATCGGACGGTGGGCATCGATCAGCGCCGCATGATAAACCCGGCAGCCGTCGCCCCGGGGACCTTCAGGCGGCGCGCTGCGGCGAGCGGTACAGCGGCGCCGAGAGATCCCGCCAGCGTGTCAGGAGCTGTTCGCGGCGGGCGTCGCTGGCGGCCAGCGCGGCCTGCTTGACGTGGCCGAAGCCCCGGATGGAGGCCGGCAATTCGGCGATCTCGATCGCCAGCGGCAGGCGGTCGAACGACAGGTGGCCGATCAGTTCGCCGACGTCCTGCTCGTAGCGGCCGATCAGTGCGCGCTCGGCGCGTCGCTCCGCGCTGTGGCCGAACAGGTCCCAGCGGCTGCCACGCAGGCCCTTGAGCCGGCACAGCAGGCGGAAGAGCCGCAGCAAGCCCCTGCCGAATCGGCGCTTAGGGATGCGGCCGGTGTTCGGGTCGGGGCGGCTGATGAACGGCGGCGCGAGATGGAAATGCACCCGATAGTCGCCGTCGAAGGTGTCGTCGATGCGCTGCCAGAAGCGCTCGTCGCAGTACAGGCGCGCGACCTCGTATTCGTCCTTGTAGGCCATCAGCCGGAAGAACTGGCGGGCGACGGTCTCGCTCAGCCGGGTCGAATCGAGTGCCGCCTCGGCACTGCGCACCCGCGATACCAGCCGGCGATAGCGCTCCGCGTAGCGCGCGTCCTGATAGTCGACCAGATCGGCGATCCGCGCGTCGATCAACTCGTCGAGGCTCTGCGAGGGCACCGGCGGGGTGGCAGCCGGCGCCACGCTGGCAGTCACCGCGGACAGGTCGTCGGCGGCGCGTCGCCCCCACAGGAAGGCCTTGCGGTTCATGTCGATCGCCACCCCGTTCAGCGCGATCGCCTGCTGCAGCGCCTCGCAGGACACCGGGACCATGCCCTTCTGCCAGGCGTAGCCGAGCAGGAACAGGTTGGTCGCGATCGCGTCGCCGAGCAGCGCGGTGGCGAGCTGCTCGGCAGCGAGGAATTCGCAGCGGTCGCGTCCGACCGCATCGGCGACGCTCGCCTGCATCTTGTCGAGCGGGAACTGCCAGTCCGGATTGCGTGTGAAATCGGAGGTCGGCGTCTCGGAGCAATTGACGACGGCGCGCGTGCGCTCGCGCGCCATCTTGGCGAGCGCGTCGACGCTCGCGCTGACGATGATGTCGCCGCCGATCACCGCGTCGGCCTCGCCGGCGGCGATGCGCACCGCGTGCAGGTCCTCGGGCCGGTCGGCGATGCGCACGTGGCTGAATACCGAGCCGCCCTTCTGCGCCAGGCCGGTCATGTCGAGCACCGTGACGCCCTTGCCGTCGAGATGGGCGGCCATGCCGATCAACGCACCGATGGTCACCACCCCGGTGCCGCCGACGCCGGTCACCATGATGCCGTAGGGGCGCTCGGTGGACGGCAGCGCGGGGCTCCCGGGATCGCCGAAGGCGGATTCGTCGACCTCGGCGGCGCGGCCCCGTCGCAGGCGTCCGCCCTCGATCGTGACGAAGCTCGGGCAGAAGCCGTCGAGGCAGGAGTAATCCTTGTTGCACGAGCTCTGGTCGATCGCGCGCTTGCGGCCGAACGCGGTCTCGACCGGCACCAGCGACATGCAGTTCGACTGGCTGCCGCAGTCACCGCAGCCTTCGCACACCGCCTCGTTGATGAAGACCCGGCGGGCCGGATCGGGAAAGAGGCCCCGTTTGCGCCGGCGACGCTTCTCGGCGGCGCAGGTCTGATCGTAGATCAGGGCCGACACGCCGGGCGTCTCGCGCAGGACCCGCTGGACCGAGTCGAGCTCCTCGCGGTGGCGGACCGGCACGCCATGGGGCAGGTCGGGGGCGCGGTAGCCACGCTCGGTGCCGTCGGTGACGATGACGATGTTATGCACCCCTTCGGCTTCGAGCTGGCGCACGATCATCGGCACCGTCAGCGGACCGTCGACGGGCTGTCCTCCGGTCATCGCGACCGCGTCGTTGTGCAGGATCTTGTAGGTGATGTTCACCCTGGCCGCGACTGCCTGTCGGATCGCCAGCAGGCCGGAGTGGAAGTAGGTGCCGTCGCCGAGGTTGGCGAAGACGTGCGCTTCGCTGGTGAAGGGCGCCTGGCCGACCCACGGCACCCCTTCGCCGCCCATCTGGGTGAAGGTGCCGGTGCGTCTCTCCGGCATCCAGTTCACCATGTAGTGGCAACCGATGCCGGCCAGCGCGCGGGAGCCCTCGGGCACCCGCGTCGATGTGTTGTGGGGGCACCCCGAACAGAACGTCGGCACCCGGTCGGTCGCGAACACGCGCCTCGACAGCGCGGCCTCCTTCGCCTCGAGGAAGGTCAGGCGGGCCTTGATCCGGTCCGACGTGAAGAAGCGGGCGACGCGGCCGGCGATCGCCCTCGCGATCATCGCCGGCGTCAGTTCACCGGCTGCCGGCAGCAGCCAGTCGCCGTGGTCGACCGTGCCGTCGGCGGACGGGATCATCGCCCATTCGCCCTTCTCGTCGAACTTGCCGACGACCCGCGGGCGAACGTCCTCGCGCCAGTTGTAGAGCTCTTCCTTCAACTGGTACTCGATCAGCTGCCGCTTCTCCTCGACCACCAGGATCTCGTCCAGGCCCTCGGCGAAGCGGCGCACGCCTTCGGCCTCGAGGGGCCACACCATGCCGACCTTGTACAGACGAATACCGATCTCGGCGGCACGGCCCTCGTCGATGCCGAGGTCGTCGAGCGCCTGTCGCACGTCGAGATAGCTCTTGCCCGAGGCGATGATGCCGAGCCGGGCGGCGGGCGAGTCGATCACCACCCGGTCGAGGCCGTTGGCCCTGCAGTAGGCGAGCGCGGCGTACAGCTTGTAATTGAGCAGCCGGCGTTCCTGCACCAGCGGCGGATCCGGCCAGCGGATGTTGAGGCCGTCGGGTGGCAGCCGGAAGTCGGTGGGGATCCGCACCTGGACCCGCTGTGGATCGACATCGACCGATGCGGATGTCTCGACCGTGTCGGCCAGTGCCTTGAATGCGACCCAGCAGCCCGAGTAGCGCGACAGCGCCCAGCCATGGACGCCAAAGTCGACGTACTCCTGCACGCCCGCAGGTGCCAGCACCGGCATCATCATCGACTTGAAGAAATGGTCGGTCTGGTGCGGGAAGGTGGACGACTTGGCGGCGTGGTCGTCGCCGGCGATCGCCAGCACGCCGCCGAATTTCGACGAACCCGCGGCATTGGCGTGGCGGAACACGTCGCCGCAGCGGTCGACGCCCGGGCCCTTGCCGTACCACATCGCGAACACGCCGTCGCAGGTGGCATAGGGCGACAGGTTGACCTGCTGCGAGCCCCACACCGCGGTGGCCGCCATGTCCTCGTTGATCCCGGGCTGGAACACGATGTCGTGGCGTTCGAGGTGGGCGCGGGCCTTCCACAGCGTCTGGTCGAGGCCGCCGAGGGGGGAGCCGCGGTAGCCGGAGACGAAGCCGGAGGTGTCGAGGCCGGCGCTGCGATCGCGCTCCTGCTGGATCATCAGCAGCCTCACCAGCGCCTGGTAGCCGGTGACATAGATCCGACCCGACGGGCTGGTGTACTTGTCTTCGAGGGACGCGCCGGACTTTGCCGTCTGCGGGGGGTGGGACATTTCGGACTCCACTCTTGGTGCCGGTTGCTGCGCGTCGGCGACTGCCGCCCTTGTGGGGCGCGTGACGCCAGGTTCGCCCCTTCATTGTATTGGCATGTGCGGGCTGCGGCCCCGCCGCCGCGACCCTGAATCCACGGGGCCTCGCAGCAATCGTGGCGAAACGTGAGTCCGTGCCGGAAAATTGCAAACCGATGTTTGACAGGGGTTCCGGCGGCGACTAGAATTCGTCGCTTTCCGCGAGGAGGGGTTCCCGAGCGGTCAAAGGGAGCAGACTGTAAATCTGCCGGCTCAGCCTTCGAAGGTTCGAATCCTTCCCCCTCCACCAGAAGATTGGTTGATTCGCGCCGGCCGGGGTTTCGGGGGTGCGAATTGCGGTTGAGGCGTCGGCAGCGTTGTATGCGGGTGTAGCTCAATGGTAGAGCAGAAGCCTTCCAAGCTTACGACGAGGGTTCGATTCCCTTCACCCGCTCCA
>JAGRGB010000185.1 GCA_020445745.1 Rhodocyclaceae bacterium
AGCGCGGCACCCAGTACCACGCCGGCGACAACGTCGGCGTCGGCAAGGATCACACCCTGTTCGCCCTCAAGGACGGCAAGGTCCAGTTCCTGGTCAAGGGCCCGGCGAAACGCCGCACCGTGGCCGTGATTCCGGACGCCGAGTAGGTACGTCCCTTACCCGCCGCGAGCAGAGCCCTATCCTTCGCGGTAGGGCTTTTTTGTTTCCAGGACCCCGATGAAGTTCTTCGACGAAGCCCGCATCGAAGTGGCCGCCGGCGATGGCGGCAATGGCATGGCGTCGTTCCGCCGCGAGAAGTTCATCCCCAAGGGTGGGCCCGACGGTGGCGACGGCGGCCGCGGCGGTGACGTGATCGCGCTCGCCGACCGCAACCTCAACACGCTGATCGACTTCCGCTACAAGCGACGCTTCCGCGCCGAGCGTGGCGAGAACGGCGCATCGAAGGACTGCTACGGTCGTGGCGGCGACGATGTCGTGCTGCGCATGCCGGTCGGAACGGTGATTCGCGATCAGGATTCGGGCGAGCTCGTCGCCGACCTCGACGAGGACGGCAAGCGCGTGCTGGTGGCCCGTGGCGGCCGCGGCGGTCTCGGCAACATCCATTTCAAGTCCAGCGTCAATCGGGCTCCCCGCCAGCGTACGCTGGGCGAGGAAGGCCAGCGCCGCAACCTGCACCTCGAGCTCAAGATTCTGGCCGACGTCGGTTTGCTCGGCATGCCCAATGCCGGCAAGTCGACGCTGATCAGAACGGTGTCGGCTGCACGGCCCAAGGTGGCCGATTACCCCTTCACCACGCTGCAGCCCAATCTCGGCGTGGTGCGGACGGGCGACGAAAGGAGCTTCGTACTCGCCGACATCCCTGGACTGATCGAAGGTGCTGCAGAAGGCGCCGGGCTCGGCCACCGCTTTCTCAGGCACCTGGCGCGCACCAACCTGCTGCTCCACATCGTGGATATTGCGCCCGTCGATCCCGAAGCGGATCCGCTGCGCGAGGCCCGCGCAATCGCCCAGGAACTTCGCAAGTACGACGAGACGCTGTACGCCAAGCCGCGTTGGCTGGTGCTCAACAAGGTCGATCTGATCGACGCCGGCGAACGCGAGTCGCGTCTGTCGGAATTCGTCGTCGCGCTCGGCCACGACGGCCCGTGGTTCGCGATCTCGGCGCTCGGCGGCGATGGCTGCGAGGCCTTGTGCCACGCGGTTCAGGCGCATGTGGACCGCGAATCGGCCAGAATCGGCGCCGAGCGCGCGGCCGCCGCAGCCGATGCGCCGGCCCAGGCCACGCCCGCGGACACCGAGGGCGGGACGGCATCGCCATGAGGTCGCGCATCCGCGTTGCCCGGCGGCTGGTGGTCAAGGTCGGCTCGGCACTGGTGACCAACAACGGCAGCGGTCTCGATGCCGCGGCGCTGGAGACCTGGGCGCGACAGATCTCCGCATTGCGGGCGCAGGGCAAGGAGGTGGCCCTGGTGTCGTCGGGGGCCATTGCGGCGGGGATGCAGCGCCTCGGCTGGACCCGCCGGCCCAAGGCGGTACACCAGTTGCAGGCCGCCGCGGCGGTCGGCCAGATGGGCCTGGCGCAGGCCTACCAGAGCGCCTTCCACGAACACGGGCTGCAGACCGCCCAGATCCTTCTCACCCACGACGATCTGGCCGATCGCGAGCGTTACCTGAACGCACGATCGACGCTCGTCACCCTGCTCGAACTCGGGGTCGTACCGATCATCAACGAAAACGACACGGTGATCACCGAGGAGATCAAGTTCGGCGACAACGACACCCTCGGCGCCCTGATCGCCAATCTGATCGAGGCCGACGCGCTGATCATCCTGACCGACCAGGACGGACTGTACACGGCCGATCCCCGCAAGAATGCGGATGCCAGGCTGATCAACGAGGGCTTGGCGGACGATCCGAGCTACGAGGGCATGGCCGGCGGTTCCGCCAGCCAGATCAGCAAGGGCGGGATGATCACCAAGGTCCGCGCCGCCCGCCGGGCCGCCCGCAGCGGTGCCCACACGGTGATCGCCAGCGGCCGCGGCGAGGACGTCCTGTTGCGACTCGCGACGGGCGACGAGGTCGGCAGCCTGCTGCACGCCGCCAGCTCGCCTCTGCAGGCGCGCAAGCAGTGGCTGGCCGACCATCTGCAGGTGGCCGGCAGCCTGATCCTCGACGACGGCGCATGCCGCGCGCTCATCCAGGGTCGCAGTCTGCTGCCGGTCGGCGTGCGTTCGGTGATCGGCGAATTCGCGCGCGGCGAAGTCGTCAGCTGCCTGTCGTTGACGGGTCGCGAAATCGCGCGCGGCCTGGCCAATTACGCGGCGGGCGAATGCCGCCGCATCGCCGGCCGCCCGTCCACCGAAATCGAATCCCTGCTCGGCTATGTCGACGAAGCGGAGATCATTCACCGCAACAACATGGTGGTGCTCGACCGCAAGCTGCCAGAGGTGCCCTGACGGAGAGCTGCGTCCCCTTCTTTTTGAGCACCTGCGTTGTCCGCCGGCTCGCGCAGGCGGATACTTGGGCAATTGAATCACCAGGGAGGAGCGCGCAATGGTACCGAAGTCCGTACACGACATCCGGAATGTTGCCCTGCTGGGGCAGGCCGGATGCGGCAAGACCGAACTGCTGGAGGCGCTGCTCAGCAGCGCCGGCGCAATCAATGCCGCCGGCAGTCTCGAGCGCGGTGACACGGTCTCCGATTTCGACTCCCAGGAAAAGGCGATCGGCCATTCGATCAACGTCAGCATCACCCACCTGGAGTCCGCGGAGCACTGGGTAAACCTGCTCGACACGCCGGGGACGCCCGATTTCCTGGGGCGCGCGCTGGCCGCATTGCCGGCCGTCGAGACCGCCATCGTGGTCATCAACGCCCAGACCGGCATCGAACCGGTCACCCGCCGGGTGATGGCGGCCGCGGCGGGCAAGTGCCGGATGATCGTGGTCAACAAGATCGATGCGGGTGGCGTCGACCTGGCCGTGCTGCAGGACAGCATTGCCACCACCTTCGGCCCCGAGTGCCTGCCGATCAACCTGCCCTCGCCGGACGGCAGCGGCGTGATCGACTGCTTCTTCACGCCCGACTACCAGGCGAACACCGCGTTCTCGACCGTCACTGCGACCCACGAGCAGATCGTCGACCAGATCGTCGAGGTCGACGAGGAGTTGATGGCGCTCTATCTCGAGCAGGGCGAATCGCTGGATCCGGAACAACTCCACGACCCTTTCGAACAGGCCCTGCGGGAGGGCCATCTGGTGCCGGTGTGCTTCGTGTCGGCCCGCACCGGTGCCGGCGTCCCGGAACTGCTGCAGATCCTCGGTCGGCTGATGCCCGATCCCACCGAGGGCAACCCGCCGGAATTCATGCGCGGCGAAGGCGACGCAGCGGAGCCGGTCGAACTGAGCAGCAGTCCGGACGCCCACGTCGTCGCCCACGTGTTCCAGGTCAGCAACGACGTCTTCCGCGGCAAGCTCGGCATCTTCCGCATCCACCAGGGCACCATCACCCCCAACACCCAGTTGTTCATCGGTGACGGCCGCAAGCCGTTCAAGGTCGCCCATCTGCTGCGGCTGCAGGGCAAGAACCAGATCGAGATTCCCGAAGGCGTGCCGGGCGACATCTGCGCGGTGGCGCGGGTCGACGAGATTCATCGCGATGCGGTCCTGCACGACTCGCACGAGGAGGACTACCTCCATCTGACCACGCCCGGCTACCCGCGGCCGGTGTTCGGTCAGGCCCTGATACCGAAGAAACACGGCGATGAACAAAAGCTCTCCGACGCCCTCCACAGACTGCGCGACGAGGATCCCTGCCTCGAAATCGACCGGGATCCGCGCGGTCAGGGAACGGTGCTCAGAGGTCTCGGCGAAACCCACCTCAAGGTCGTCCTCGAGCAGCTTCAATCCCGCTGGAACGTGCAGGTGGATACCGCGCCGCCGTCGATCCCGTTCCGCGAGACGATCGCGTCGGACGCCGAGTCGCGCTACCGACACAAGAAGCAGAGTGGTGGCGCCGGTCAGTTCGGCGAAGTGGCGCTGCGCATCACGCCGCTCGAGCGCGGCGCCGGAATCCGCTTCGTGGACGGGATCAAGGGCGGCGTGATTCCCGGGCAGTACATCCCGGCAGTCGAGAAAGGCGTGCGCCAGGCCGCCGAGGAAGGGGTCATCGCCGGCTTTCCGTTGCAGGACCTGGAGGTCACCGTGTTCGATGGCAAGTTCCACACCGTCGATTCCAACGAGATCTCCTTCGTCACGGCTGCCCGCCATGCCCTGCAGGAGGCCGCTGCGGCAGCCAGGCCGCTGTTGCTGGAGCCGCTGGTGCAGGTGCAGGTCGAGACCGGCGAAGATCATTTCGGCGACGTCAGTGCCGACCTTTCGGCGCGCCGCGGCCGCCTCACCGGTACCGACAGCGCCGGCACCGGCCGTACCCGGATCATGGGCCTGGTGCCGATGGTCGAGATGGAGGGATTCGAATCGCGGCTGCGCGCCATCAGCGGCGGCGATGCGGTCTGTGAAATAGATTTTAGCCACTACGAGGCGGCCCCCTTCGAGCTGCAGCAGAAGATGCGCAACGCCTCTCCCCGGCAGTGAGCGCCCCGGCCCGCTGCCGTCTGCAGGTATCGGTGTGGCCCGGCGGCGCGGCCATCGCGTAGCCTGGTTAGGGAAATCCGGTGAGCGAGCGGGGAACGGCAGCACCGGCGAGCGGTGATATGGCCCCAGGCGATGCGATCCGGCGCTATTGGCTGCGCACCATGGCGCTCACGCTTGCACTGCTGGCGGTCTGGTTCGCGCTGACGTTCGGCTCGGCATATTTTGCCGAGCGCCTGAACGAGTGGCGCTTTCTAGGATTTCCACTGGGATTCTATCTGATGGCCCAGGGCGATCTGCTCGCTTACCTGCTGATCGTCGCCCTCTACGCGAGGGTGATGAACCGGCTGGATCGCCGCTACGCCCGGCTGTGCCGCGGCGACGACGAGGCTGAGGTCGACTGACAGGAACCCCGTTACTGCGGGCGATCCTCAGGCTTGGCTGCGGCGACCTTGCCCTTCCCCTTGCGGCCCCACTGCACCGGATGGGCGTGGCGGCTGAGGATGAAGTCGAAAAAGAACTTGCACCAGATGGTGATGCCGGCGATTGCCGTCCAGTTCGCGTAGGGCAGCTGGACCACCATCACGCCGAAGATCACGCACACCAGGACGATCCCGCAGACCAGGTTGATCGCTGCCGCGTAGGGCGCGAACCGTTCGGGATTGTGCGGCGATTCGCCGCGCTTCAGGGCCACCTCGGAGAAATCCCGCTTGACGACGATGCGCCACGCCCGGCGCAACCAGACGAAGCTGATCGGGAACATCGCGAGAAAGATGATCCAGTTCAGGACCAGCGAAACGTATCCGGCGTATTGGGACATGCCTGCTCCGAAAATCGAAGACCCCGCCGGACGGATCCGGCGGGGTCCCCGTTCGCCACGACGACGGCGCGGACCGTCATCGTGGCGGGATCAACGATCACCCTCAGTGGGCGCCATCCACGGCCTTGGAGCCACGCGGGATGCGCACCGCCTCGACCATGTGCTGGATGTGCTCGGGCGGCTCCTTGGTGACCTTATCGACCGCGAAGGCGACGGCGAAGTTCACCAGGGCACCGATCGCACCGAAGGCTTCCGGCGTGATGCCGAAGAAGCTGTTCGGACCGCCGATCATGTCGACGTAGCCAGTTCCCTTGATGAAGAACAGGCCCTTGTGTGCGAACACGTAGAACAGGGTGATGCCGAGGCCGGCCAGCATGCCCGCCATCGCACCTTCCTTGTTCATCTTCTTGGAGAAGATGCCCATCATGATTGCCGGGAACAGCGAGCTTGCCGCGATACCGAAGGCCAGGGCCACGGTACCCGCTGCGAAGCCCGGCGGATTGAGGCCCAGGTAGCCCGCCACCACGATCGCCACGGCCATCGAGATCTTGCCCGCCATCAGTTCGTTCTTGTCGCTGATGTCCGGCACGATGATGTTCTTGATCAGGTCGTGGGATACAGCGGCAGAGATCGCCATCAGCAGACCGGCCGCGGTCGACAGGGCGGCAGCCAGGCCACCTGCGGCCACCAGCGCGATCACCCAGTTCGGCAGCAGCGCGATTTCCGGGTTGGCCAGCACGATGATGTCGGCGTTATCTTTCTTCACTGAGCCCGCCCCCCCCGAAATCTACGCTCTGTCCGCAAACCCCGCTTTTTCGATCTCACCGCGATGGCTGCGGCCATCG
>JAGRGB010000186.1 GCA_020445745.1 Rhodocyclaceae bacterium
CGGCCGGCGCGACGGGTGATCTCCTCCTCGTTGCGCTTCAGCACAGTGAAGGTACCGCCACCGACGGTACCGATTCCCAGCAGACCCACGTTGATCGGTTTCATACGAGCTTCTTCCTGAACGAAAAAGAGGGGATCGAGAACCCCTCGCGGAAATAGAAGGCATGCGCCCGCTGGCGCTGGACTCCGGATTCCAGCGCCAGCACCGCGCAGCCGGCACGCCGTCCCTCGCCCGCCAGCCAGCCGAGCAGGAACTTGCCGACGCCCCTGCCACGCAGGGCTTCGTCGGTCACCAGGTCGTCCACGAACAGGCGACGCCCCTCGAAGGTGTTGTCGATGATCCGCCACAAGGCCAGGCCGGCGACCCGATCGGCATGGACGGCGGCCGCCAGGCGGCCGCCTTCGGCACAGATCGCCTCGATGCAGGCGACATAGTCGACGGGCAACTGGGGCCGCAGCTGGCGATGGACTGCCTCGGCCATCGAAGCAAGGCCGGGCGCCGTGAAGCGTCCGGCCCGGTCGGTCAGTTCGACCACCAGCAGCTCAGCCAGCATGGCGCTTGCGATACTGCCCGAGGAATCGCTCGATGCGTCCCATCGCGTCCCGCAGGTCGTCTTCGTGGGGCAGGAACACGACCCGGAAATGATCCGGGCGCGGCCAGTTGAAGCCACTGCCCTGCACCACCAGCACCTTTTCCGCCTCGAGCAGTTCGAGGATGAACTTCTGGTCGTCCTGGATCCGATAGAGCTTCGGATCGAGCTTCGGAAACAGGTACAGCGCAGCCTTGGGCTTGACGCAGCTGACGCCCGGGATCGCGGTCAGCATCTCCCAGGCCAGGTTGCGCTGGCGGGTCAGCCTGCCGTCGGGGGCGATCAGTTCCTCGATGCTCTGGTAGCCACCCAGCGCGGTCTGGATCGCCCATTGCCCGGGCACGTTCGAACACAGCCGCATCGACGCGAGGATCGTGAGGCCCTCGATGTAGTCCCGGGCATGGCGCTTCTCGCCCGACACCACCATCCATCCGGCCCGGTAGCCGCAGGCGCGGTAGTTCTTCGACAGACCGTTCATCGTCACGAACAGCACGTCGTCGGCCAGCGAGGCAATCGAGGTATGGCTGGCGCCGTCGAACAGCGTCTTGTCATAGATCTCGTCGGCGAAGATCACCAGGTTGTGCTGGCGCGCGATCTCGATCAGCTCGCGCAGCACCGCTTCCGGGTAGAGGGCACCGGTCGGGTTGTTCGGGTTGATCACCACCAGGGCCCGCGTGTTGGGCGTGATGCGCGCGCGGATGTCGTCGACATCCGGCAGCCAGTCGGCGGACTCGTCGCACACGTAATGCTGCGGTGCCCCTCCGGACAACGACACCGCGGCCGTCCACAGCGGATAGTCCGGTGACGGGATCAGCACCTCGTCGCCGTTGTTGAGCAGGGCCTGCATGCACATCACGATCAGTTCGGAGACACCGTTGCCGATGTAGATGTCCTCGATGCCGACGCCGGCGATCTTCTTCTGCTGCGTGTAATGCATGATCGCCTTGCGCGCGGCGAACATGCCCTTCGACTCCGAGTAGCCGGACGCCTCGCGCAGATTGTGGATGACGTCGACGACGATCTCTTCCGGCGCCTCGAAGCCGAACGGCGCGAGGTTGCCGATGTTGAGCTTGACGATGCGGTGACCTTCGTCCTCGAGCTGCTTGGCACGGCTCAGGACCGGGCCACGGATGTCGTAGCAGACGTTGGCCAGCTTGGCCGACTTGTGCAGTGCTGCCGGCATCGCGCGCTCTTCTGCCGGGACACCGTTGCCCTCCGTGGCAGCCTGGCTGGCGATCGAAAGTTCGGCTCTTCGGGTCATGGCAGCACCATCCGGGTGTCGTCCGAGCACCGACCGGGACCCCGGCGGCGGCAAAAAGGACAAAGGATATAATGGTATTCAATCGCCTTCACCCCCGCAATCGAGCCTCCCAAGCGCATGAAACTTTTTCTCGACACGAGCGGCGAGCTCAATACCGTCACCGGCTACGGCGACGATCACGTCAGGATCAACCAGAATCGCTTCGAGTCGAACCTGATCGTGCTGCCCGCAGCGATCCACGCCGACTGGGCAGGCGGCGGCTTCGACGCCTTGTGCGAGCCGGACTTCGAAAGGCTGGCGGGTCTCGGTGCCGAGATCGTGCTGATCGGTACCGGCCGGCGGCAGCGCTTCCCCGCGCCGGTCCTGTTGCGACCGTTGGTCCAGGCGCAGATCGGCTTCGAAGTGATGGATCTGGGCTCGGCCTGCCGCACCTTCAACATCCTGGTCAACGAGGGTCGCAGCGTCGCCGCCGCGCTGATCTTCAATCCCGTCTGAACGCGGCGCTTCTGGCGGCATCCGGCGACATTGCCAGCGGCTCGAGGCTTGCGTACGCTCGCCGTTCCAGCAATCGACACGGAGAACGACCGATGATCGGAGCGCCCGCACCGGATTTCACGCTGCCCGCCACCGCCGGCCGGCAGATCACGCTTTCCACCTTTCGCGGTGGCAAGGTCGTGCTGTACTTCTATCCCAAGGACAACACCCCCGGTTGCAGCAGCGAAAGCCGCGACTTTCGCGATCACCACGATCACTTCGTCGCCGCCGGGTGCACGGTGCTCGGCATTTCCCGGGACGGGCTGAAATCCCACGAGAACTTCAAGACCAAGCTGGAACTGCCGTTCGAGCTGCTGTCGGACAAGGACGAGACGGTCTGCGAGGCCTACGGTGTGATGAAGCTCAAGAACATGTACGGGCGACAAGTGCGCGGCATCGAGCGTTCGACCTTCCTGATCGACGCCGCGGGTCGGGTGGCCCACGAATGGCGCAAGGTCAAGGTGCCGGGCCATGCCGCCGCGGTCCTCGAGGCCGCCCGCTCCCTCTGATTCCCAGATCGAACACGGATATTCACTCGATGGCCACTCGTCGATCCGCTGCGAAGGCACCGAAGACCAAGCTCTTCGTGCTCGATACCAACGTCCTGATGCACGACCCGACCAGTTACTTCCGCTTCGAGGAGCACGACATCTATGTGCCGATCATGACGCTGGAGGAGCTGGACGACAACAAGAAGGGCATGTCCGAGGTGGCGCGCAATGCGCGCCAGGCCAGCCGCACCCTCGACGAGATCGTGTGCTCGAGCGAGCACGGCATCGCCAAGGGCATCGAACT
This sequence comes from Rhodocyclaceae bacterium, assembly GCA_020445745.1. GTDB lineage: Bacteria > Pseudomonadota > Gammaproteobacteria > Burkholderiales > Rhodocyclaceae > Cognatazoarcus. Next base: position 3,180 of record JAGRGB010000186.1, read on the forward strand.
CGACGGGCCGTCGCGCGGGCTGGCCACCGGGCGACTGTTCCTGCAGGCCGAGGCGATCGGCATCCGGCTGCCGGAAGGACTTCCCACCGGGCGCGGCGACAACCAGATCCTCGGCGTGATCCTGTATCTCTCGGAGAAGACGCCGAAGCGGCAGGTGATCCTGGTATCGAAGGACATCAACATGCGCATCAAGGCCCGCGCGCTGGGCCTGGAAGCGCAGGACTACTACAACGACAGGGTCCTCGAGGATATCGACCTGCTCTACAGCGGCGCCCGCGAACTCGACCAGGCGTTCTGGGAGAGCCACGCCAAGGGCATGGAATCGTGGAAGGAGGACGGCCGCAGCTACTATCGGCTGAGCGGACCGGCCGCCGGCGAGATGCTGGTCAACGAGTTCGTCTACCAGGAGGGCGAGCAGTCGCTGCAGGCGTGGGTGACCGAGGCCGGCGGCACCAGCTTCACGATCGAGTCGCTGATCGACTACGGCCATCAGCGCAACGGCGTCTGGGGCATCACCGCTCGCAACCGGGAACAGAATTTCGCGCTCAATCTGCTGATGAACCCGGCAGTCGACTTCGTCACCCTGCTTGGCCAGGCCGGTACCGGCAAGACCCTGCTGACCCTGGCCGCCGGCCTCACCCAGGTCCTCGACACCAAGCGCTACGCGGAGATCATCATGACCCGCGTGACCGTGCCGGTGGGCGAGGACATCGGTTTTCTGCCCGGCACCGAAGAGGAAAAGATGGCGCCATGGATGGGCGCCCTCGAGGACAACCTCGATGTACTCAATGGCAGCACCGGCGAAGGCGGCGACTGGGGCCGCGCAGCCACCCAGGACCTGATCCGCAGCCGCATCAAGGTCAAGAGCCTCAACTTCATGCGTGGTCGCACCTTCATCAACAAGTTCCTGATCATCGACGAGGCGCAGAACCTGACACCGAAGCAGATGAAGACCCTGATCACGCGGGCGGGTCCCGGAACCAAGGTTGTCTGCCTCGGCAACATCGCGCAGATCGACACCCCTTACCTGACCGAAGGCAGTTCGGGCCTGACCTACGTCGTCGACCGCTTCAAGGGCTGGGCCCACTCCGGCCATGTCACGCTGCAGCGCGGAGAGCGCTCGCGGCTGGCCGACCATGCGGCGGACGTGCTGTGAGTAGCGGCTCGAGGCCTGCCGCGGCCGCGCACGAAACCTGAGCGCGACCGCGGCACCGGGTCGGGGGCCGGTCGACAGGCCGGAATCGGCCGGCCGGCGTCTCCGCCTGCCGCGGCGTCCCGGGTCGACCGTCCATCGAGGGCATCCCGCGCGCGATCCGATCCGCGAGCGCGGCGCGGCGGGGGACTATAATTGTTACCTTCAAAGTCAACATCCGGATAGCATCGATGAATACTCAGGCCGCCGAGATGCTCCAGGGAGCCAGTCTCGACTTTCTGCGCCGCCATTCCCCGTTCGACCGCATGGAGCCCGACGCCCTGAGCTTCATGGCCGAAAGGCTGGTACTGGTCTTTCATGCCCGCGACAGCGTGATTCTTTCACCCGAGATGGGCCAGGTCGGGCACCTGCACATCGTGCAGCGCGGCAAGGTACTCGCACGCCAGGTCGGCAGCGTGTCCGTTACCGAGTATTCGGCGATGACGATGGGCCCCGGCGAGTGCTTTCCGATCGGTGCGATCTCGGCCCACCGGCCATCGACAAACACCTATATCGCCGTCGAGGACAGCTTCTGCTTCCAGCTCGCGGCCGAGGACTTCATGCAGCTGATGGAGATGAGTCCGGTCTTCCATCTGTTCTGCACCAAGTACATCGCCAGTCTGCTCAACCAGTCGCGCGAACAGCTGCAGAGCCAGTTCGCCCAGCGCGCCGCGGAACAGCAGACGATGACGACCCCGCTCGGCCAGTTGATCAATCGCGAACCGGTGCATGTCGCACCCGAGGTCTCCAGCCGCCAGGCGCTGGAGCACATGGCGCAGCATCGCGTCGGCTGCCTCGTGATCGCCGACGCCGAGCAGCGCCCCGTCGGCATCATCACCCAGAGTGACCTGCTCGAACGCGTGATCCTCGCGGGATTCGACCTCGAACGTCCGGTGACCGAGCTGATGACCGGCGCGCCGCACATGTTGAGTTCGTCGGCGTCGGCCTATGACGCGGCGCTGGAGATGGCCACCCACGGCGTGCGCCACCTGCTGGTGCTCGACGGCGATCGCCGACTGAAGGGCGTCGTCTCGGAACGCGATCTGTTCTCGCTGCAGCGCATCGGACTGCGCCAGATCCGTGCCGGCATCGAAAACGCCGAAGACCTCGAGACCATGCAGCAGGCAAGCCGGGACATCCGCCAGCTGGCGCTGAACCTGATTGCCCAGGGCATCGGCTCGGAACAGTTGACCCAGTTCATCTCGGCCCTCAACGATGCACTCACCCGACGCCTGATCGAATTGCAGCTCGAACGGCACGAAATGCAGGAGCTGGATTTCTGCTGGCTGGCCTTCGGATCGGAGGGTCGTCACGAGCAGACGCTGTCCACCGACCAGGACAACGGGATCATCTTCTCGGTACCCGAGGGCGCCGATCCCGACGCCCTGAAGCAGCGCATCCTCACCTTCGCGCGGGCGGTCAACGAGGATCTGGCGGCCTGCGGATTCCCGCTGTGCAAGGGCAACATCATGGCGAGCAATCCCGACCTGTGCCTGACCCTCGGCCAATGGAAGCAGCGCTTCGCGACATGGATCAACACGCCGGATCCCCAAGCCCTGCTGAACGCCACGATCTTCTTCGATTTCCGGTCCCTGTACGGCGACGAGTTGCGCAGCGACCAACTGCGCACCTTCCTGCTCAATCGCGCGAGGGACAATTCGGCCTTCCAGAGGATGTTGGCCGGCAATGCCCTGACGGCTCAGCCGCCGCTCGGCAGGATCCGCGATTTCATCACCGACGACGACCCCGTTCAGCCCGGCACGATCGATCTGAAGAAGTTCGGCGCGCGCCTTTTCGTCGATGCCGCCCGCATCCTGTCGCTGCGCACCGGCGTGCCCGCGAGCAGTACCGTCGAGCGCCTGCGTCAGGCCGGTGGCAAGCTCGGCATCGCCGCCGAGGAGACCTCCGCGGTCATCGAAGGCTTCAACTTCATCCAGTTGCTGCGGCTGCGCTCGCAGCACCTCGACACCGAGCATGACGCGCCCGGCGACAACCGGGTCAATCCGGAGCGCCTCAACGAGCTGGACCGTCGCATCCTGAAGGAAGCGTTCCGCCAGGCACGCAAGCTGCAATCCCGTCTCAAGCTGGACTACCAACTATGAATTGGCTGTCGCGTTTCGTTTCTGGCGCCCGCCCCGAGCTGCCCGCCGCGGCAGCGGAAAAGATCGCCCGCTGGCAGCAAGGGGAGCGCACCGACCCGGCCCTGCCCCATTTCGAATCCCGCTATGTCGTCGTCAATACCGAAGCTACCGGCCTCGACCTCGAAAAGGATCGCTTGCTGGCAGTGGCGGCGATCGCGATCGAGGGACTCAGCCTGAAACCCGCCAACGCCCTGTATCGCCCGCTCGACGACGATCCGGCCGAAGCGCTCGCCGATCTGCTGGACTTCGCCGGCCATGCTCCGTGGGTGGTATTCAACGCGTCGTTCAACCGCAAGCTGCTGGAGCGGGTCTTCGAGGCACGCTGCGACTTCGAGCCGGAAGCAACCTGGATGGACCTGCAGTGGCTGATGCCGGGACTGTATCCCGAACTCCACACCGACCAGGTGCGGCTGGCGGACTGGATGGACGCCTTCGGCGTCGAGACCTTCCAGCGGCATCATGCCCTCGGCGACGCCTACGCGATCGCCCAGTTGCTGATGGCAGCGCTCGGCCGCGCCCACGCCACCGGCGCGATCAATGCGCGCAGTCTGATCGAAATCGAACGCTCACGACGCTGGAGCCGGCGCGCGGTTTGAGCGCCGCCGACGGCTCACCGTCGGTCGCCCGGCAATCCCGGCAGCAGACCGCGCCCAGTGCCTGCCTCAGGGCACACACCGAACGGCGGCAGCATACCAGCCGCACGCCGTTGCGGTTGGCCGCATCGCGGTAGCTGCGCATCACGTTGTGCCCGAGGAAATCGGTAAACAGGATCACGATGCCGATGCCGGCCGACAATCCCGAAGCCATGCGCTGATGGGACGGGTCGCGCCCCGACAGATGGGTCCTGATCGAAATGCCGTATTCGGCGAGCAGTTCGGGAATTTTCCCAAGGCGGTCGGCGCCAACGACGAGTGCATTCATGGCGGTCCTCAAATGCGAACAATTCTCACTCGCATTAAAACATAAACGCGAATCGTTTGCATTTGCATTTCGCTTCCGGTCTCCGTATCATCGCCCCCGAACTGGCCCGCGACCCCTTCGACGCAGCGCCCGGGCGCGACAGCGCCCCTGCGTCGTCGCGCCATCGGCAGGGCACGGCCGAACAGCAGCCGGCCGGCATCGACGCGCCCGCCGCAGGGCGCGAGTGGTGTCGCGACGCCCAGCTGAGCCGCCCTGCCGATGCCAGCCGGAACCGCGGGCCGGCAATCCGAATCTTCCGAGGAGCCTCTATGATCCGCAAACTGATTTCTTCCCTGCTCGCCGCCGGCGCGCTGGCCACGACCGCCTACGCCGCGGATACCGAGCTGAACCTGTACACGGCGCGCCACTACCAGACCGACGAAGCCCTGTATGCCAACTTCACCAAGGCAACCGGCATCAAGATCAACCGCATCGAAGGCAAGGAGGACGCACTTCTCGAGCGCATCAAGAACGAAGGCGACAACAGTCCGGCCGACGTCTTCATCACCGTAGATGCGTCGCGCCTGGCCAAGGCCGACGAACTGGGCATCTTCGCCCCGGTCGCGTCGAAGATGCTCGACGAGCGCATTCCAGCCCACCTGCGCTCGGATACCTGGTATGCCTTCTCGACCCGCGCCCGCGTGATCGTCTACAACAAGGCGGACGTCGATCCGGCCCTGGTTCAGAACTACGAGGATCTCGCCCGGCCCGAGCTGAGGGGCGTGGTCTGCACCCGCTCGGGCAGCCATCCCTACAACCTGTCCCTCGGCGCGGCGCTGATCCAGCACGATGGCGCGGAGGCCACCGAGAAGTGGGCGGCGGGTGTCGTCGCCAACTTCGCCCGCGATCCGCGCGGCGGCGATACCGATCAGATCCGCGCAGTGGCCGCCGGCGAGTGCGGCGTCGCGATCGCCAACAGCTACTACGTGGCCCGGCTGATCAACTCGACCAAGCCCGAAGATCAGAAAGTGATCAAGGCGGTCGGCATCATCTGGCCGAACCAGAAGACCTGGGGCACCCACGTCAATGTCTCGGGCGGCGGCATGCTCAAGCACGCTCCGCACCGGCAAGCCGCGGTCAAGTTCCTGGAGTACCTGGCCTCGGACGAAGCCCAGGCCTATTTCGCCAACGGCAACAACGAATGGCCGGCGGTGCCGACCGTCGAGATCAGCAATCCGGCGCTCGACTCGCTCGGCGACTTCCGCAGCGACGACCTGAACGTGGGTCTGCTGTCGAAGACCACGGCCGAAGCGCAGAAGATCTACGACCGGGCGGGCTATCGCTGAGTCTGCGCTGACCGCCGGCGGCCACACTCCGCCGGCGGGCCACGCCGGGCACCCTCCCGGTCGATCCCGACCACCGGCCGGTCGGCGGTGCTGCGCAGTCGGCGGCCGTTTCGACGATAATCGATGATCGCCATTCGACGGACACCGCCATGGGCCATCGCCTCTCGAAGATCTACACGCGCACCGGGGACGCCGGGACAACCGGACTTGGCGACGGCAACCGCGTCTCGAAGAACAGCCTGCGCATCCACACGCTCGGCGAGATCGATGAACTGAACGCGGTAATCGGCGTGTTGCTGGCCGAGGAAATGCCGGCGGATATTCGCGAGCTGCTGACCGGCGTCCAGCACGACCTCTTCGACCTCGGCGGCGAAGTCTGCATTCCCGGCATGTCGATGATCTCCGCCGCCCAGGTCGGACGACTGGAATCCGAACTCGACCGCCTCAACGAGCCGCTGGAGATGTTGAAGGAGTTCATCCTGCCGGGCGGAAGCCGCCCGGCGGCACTCGCCCACCACGCGCGTACGGTGTGCCGGCGGGCGGAACGGGCGATCGTCGGCCTGTCGCAGGAGGAAGCGGTGAATGACGCGCCACGGCAATACCTGAACCGTCTGTCCGACCTGCTGTTCGTGCTCGGACGCGCGCTCAACCGGGCGGCCGGCCAGGGCGACGTGTTGTGGCACAAGGGCCGCAACGCCTGACCGCCAGTCGGACGGCCGGAGGCTGCGCGGACCTGGGCGAGGCCGCGGGCCGCGGCCTGCGGGCCGTCAGCGGGCGAGGGAGTAGTAGCCGACGCCTACCATGTAGTCGCCGACCCGGCGAACCTCTGTCGTCTTGGGCTCGACCTTGTTGGTGACGCGGTTGAGCCACACATAATCGACGGTGCCCCGATCCTCACGCTTGACGGCGTCGAGCATCGCCTGGACGAAGGGCATCCCGGAAGCATCCCTGAGATCCAGCACCTGGTCGCCGACGATGGCTTCCGGTGCGCCACCGTAGGCATGCATGACACCGTCACCGATGCCGACCACGAACACGTAGAGATCGTTTTCGTGGAATTGGCCGGCCTGGTTGTTGAACGCGGCAAACGCCCGTGCCGCGCTGTTGTCCTGCATGTATTCGACGGCTCGATCGAGGAGCCGTCCGGCCTCGGCCGGCGCCGACCGATACACCGAGAAGCCCTGCTCGTCCTTCTGCGGCTGCAGCCGGCCGGCGGTCGCGGTGACTGCCGCGAGGCCCACCGCGGTGGCCAGCACCAGGGATTTCCAGTTCAACATTTCCTTCTCCTTCGATTAGCAGATTCGTCGGCCTTGGAGCGGCCATCGGATGCCCGCCACGCTATCTATGCTGCTTCGCAGCATGCCCGATGGGCAGCACGGTCCGTCTCCTATCCAGAAAATGCCATTCCGCAGCCACCCCTACATTGGTCGACTCCATGCGGATTTGCAGAATTTTTTTAGGATAGGCGCCACACTCGCAGATCAGGACGAGCGTGGCGAGTCACTCCGCGTCAGAGCGGAATGTAAACATCTTACTGCAACGCAACAAGCGAAATCGGGTGACGCATCGATTTAGAGAAACTAATCTGTATGTCCATGAAGACCCGCATGCCACCATTGCACGCGCTGCGAGCATTCGAAGCCGCCGCCCGCCACTTGAGCTTCAAGCAGGCCGCCAGCGAGCTGCACGTGACCCCCGGTGCGGTCAGCCAGCAGATCAAGCTGGTCGAAGAACAGCTGGGCGTCACGCTGTTCATCCGGCGAACCCGGACGGTCGAGCTCACCGACGAGGCACGCACGATGCTGCCGCTGCTGCGTCAGGCGCTGGCGCAACTGGCCGCCGCGATCGAGGCTACCGCACACGCCAGCCCCTCCGGCCGACTCGCGGTGTGCGCGCCACCTTCGTTCGCCGCGCGATGGCTCGTTCCCCGTCTGCCGTCGTTCACCGGGGCCTACCCGGAGGTGGACCTGCACCTGTCCACCAGCCTGCAGACGATCGACAAGCGCAACATGGGTGAGCAGGCCGAAGCGTCGCAGCCGACCGTCGACGCCGACATCCTGGTGCGCTTCGGGGGCGGCGATTATCCAGGCTGGATCACCGAGCGGCTGCTGACACCGTCCTATGTTCCGGTATGCGCACCCTCACGGCTCGCAGGCGAGCATCCGCTGAAGGAGCCGGCCGACCTGAAGTGGCATCCTCTGATCCATGACGACACGCTGCCGGATCTCGAAGACCGGCCCACCTGGCTGCAATGGCTGGCGCTGGCCGGCGTCCCTGACCTGCCGACCAGACGCGGCCCCCATTTCGACGACCCCGGTCTGGTGGTGGCATCGGCGATGGCGGGCCATGGGGTGGCCCTCGCGGCGAGACCACTGGTCAGCGCGGAGGTCGCCGCAGGCCGCCTGTGCATGCCCTTCGCGCTCGCGATACCGTCGCGCTTCGCGTATTTCGTCTGCCAGCCGGCGGCGATCGCGGCGAGGCCCGCTGCGGCAGCCTTTCGCCGCTGGATCGTCGACCTGGCGGGCCGCGAATTGCTCGCCGAGACCGGCGCAGACTGAGGCCAGCGGCAGCCGCCGGGCGTCTGCGGCAAGCCGCTACGTGACATCACGTATTTCCTTTCGGGGTGCTATGAACAATTATTCAGTCACGCACTGCGAGATTTGCTTCGCACTGCCCGCCGCCCCCGGGACGGGGCGGTACGACGCAACGATTGAAATGTTTCTGGAGGAGAGGAAATGCGCAAGCAAGTATTCGCGCTCGCAGCCGCACTGGCACTGGCCGGCACCGCAACCGTGGCACAGGCCAACTGCGATCCGGGCGAGGAGGTGATCAAGTTCAGCCACGTCACCAATACCGACAAGCATCCGAAGGGCATTGCCGCCACCCTGCTGGAGAAGCGCGTCAACGAGGAAATGAACGGCAAGGCCTGCATGCAGGTATTCCCGAACTCGAGCCTCTACAACGACGACAAGGTGCTCGAAGCGATGCTCGCCGGCGACGTGCAGCTGGCTGCCCCGTCGCTGTCGAAGTTCGAGAAGTACACCAAGAAGTTCCGCATCTTCGACTTGCCCTTCCTGTTCAAGGACATCGACGCGGTGGATCGCTTCCAGAACTCGGAGGACGGCGAAAAGCTGATGAACTCGATGAAGCGCCGCGGCCTGGTCGGCCTGGCCTTCTGGCATAACGGCATGAAGCAGCTCTCGGCCAACAAGCCGCTGATCAAGCCGGAAGACGCCAAGGGGCTGAAATTCCGCGTGCAGGCGTCCGACGTACTGGTCGCGCAGTTCGAGCAACTAGGCGCCAACCCGCAGAAGATGGCGTTCAGCGAAGTCTATGGCGCGCTGCAGACGAAGACCATCGACGGTTGCGAAAACCCCTGGTCCAACATCTACGGTCAGAAGTTCTTCGAGGTCCAGGACGGCATCACCGAGACCAACCACGGCCTACTCGACTATCTGGTGGTCGCCTCCACCGAATGGCTCGACGGCCTCAAGCCCGACGTGCGCGATCAGTTCCTGAAGATCCTCAAGGAAGTCACCGAAACCCGCAACGGCGAGGTCAAGAAGGTCGACGAGGACAACAAGCAGAAAGTCGCCGACGCCGGCTCGACGATCCGCACCCTCACCGACGATCAACGCCAGGCCTGGGTGGACGCGATGAAGCCGGTGTGGAAGAAGTTCGAGAAGGACATCGGCTCCGATCTGCTGGAAGCCGCGCAAAAGGCGAACATGTAATCGAAACCGGACAGGGGCGGCCACGTCCCTGTACGCCGTAACCAGAGTGCGCGTGGGCCGAGGTTCGACGCGCACATTTTTTGTCCGCAACCAGGAGAGGAGCATGAGCGGCGCGCAGACTCAGAGCGGCTTCGGCAGGCTCGTCGACCATATCGAAGAAACCTTCATCGCGATCACGCTGGGCTTGATGACGGTCATCACGTTCGCCAACGTGATCGCCCGCTACGTTTTCAACGCCAACATACTTTGGGCGCTCGAGGCGACGGTCAATCTATTCGCGTGGCTGGTGCTGGTGGGCGCCTCCTACGGCGTCAAGAAGACCTTCCACATCGGCGTGGACGTCGTCATCAACATGGTGCCGGCACCGGTCAAGAAGCTGCTGGCGATTCTCGCTGTGGCAGCCTGCATCGCCTTTTCGCTGCTCCTGCTGAAGGGTGCATGGGACTACTGGTATCCGTTTGCGACCAAGCAGGCGTGGTACGAGACCGACGACCTGCCGATGCCGGAATTCCTGCGCTTCATCGAGCCACTGCTCAACGAAGGCGAGGCCTACGAGAAGCTGCCCCGCTTCATCCCCTATTTCGCGCTTCCGCTGGGGATGTTTCTGCTGACGGTACGCTTCCTGATCGCCGGCTGGCAGGTGATCAGCAATCAGCGCGACTCGGTGATCGCCGCCCACGAGGTCGAGGAGATGATCGAAGAGGTCGTCGACGCCCACGCCGACGGCCCCCATCACAACCAGGAACGAGCGCTGGCCCAGTCCCAGGCTGCCCGGAAAGACAAGGAGAACTGATCCATGGACATCGCCATCCTCTTCGGCATGGTCGTCGGCTTCATGCTGATCGGCGTGCCGATCGCCATCTCGCTGGGCCTTTCGAGCATCCTGTTCCTGATGATGCATTCGGACGCGTCGCTGTCCTCGGTGGCCCAGACCCTGTTTTCCGCGTTCGACAGCCACTATACGCTGCTGGCCATCCCGTTCTTCATCCTCGCCTCCAGCTTCATGTCCACGGGCGGCGTCGCCAACCGCATCATCCGCTTCGCGATCGCGATGGTCGGCTCGATCCGCGGCGGCCTCGGCATCGCCTCGGTGATCGCGTGCATGATGTTCGCCGCGCTGTCGGGGTCGTCGCCGGCCACGGTCGTGGCGATCGGCTCGATCGTCATCGCCGGCATGGTGCAGGCGGGTTACAGGAAGGAATTCGCCGCGGGACTGATCTGCAACGCGGGAACCCTAGGCATCCTGATCCCGCCGTCGATCGTGATGGTGGTGTATTCCGCCGCCACCGACGTCTCGGTCGGCCGCATGTTCCTCGGCGGCGTGATCCCGGGCCTGCTGGCCGGGCTGATGCTGATGGCGGCGATCTATTTCGTCGCACGCAAGAAGAACCTGCCCGCAGCGCCGTTCCCGGGTTGGGGCGAGGTCGCCGCCGCGGCCCGTGACGCGTCCTGGGGCCTGTTCCTGATCATCATCATCCTCGGCGGAATCTACGGCGGCATCTTCACGCCGACCGAGGCGGCCGCAGTGGCCGCGGTCTACGCCTTTCTGATCGCGAACTACATCTACAAGGACATGGGGCCGTTCTCGGACACCGGCAACCGCAGCAACTTCCTGCTGAAGGGCATCGCCGTGCTGTGGCACAAGGACACCAAGCACACCCTGTTCGAGGCCGGCAAGCTCACCGTCATGCTGATGCTGGTGATCGCCAACGCGATCATCCTGAAGCACGTGCTGACCGAGGAGCGGATCCCGCAGGCGATCACCGAGGCGATGCTGTCCGCCGGCTTCGGACCGATCACCTTCCTGATCGTGGTGAACGTCCTGCTGCTGATCGGCGGGCAGTTCATGGAACCGTCCGGCCTGCTGATCATCGTCGCACCGCTGGTGTTCCCGATCGCGATCCAGTTGGGCATCGATCCGATCCATCTCGGCATCATCATGGTGGTCAACATGGAGATCGGCATGATCACGCCGCCGGTGGGACTGAACCTGTTCGTCACCGCAGGGGTCGCGCAGATGTCGGTGATGAACGTGGTCAGGGCGGCGGCACCGTGGGTCGCGATCATGTTCGCGTTCCTGATCATCGTCACCTATGTGCCCTTCGTCTCGACCTGGCTGCCGACGCTGATGATGGGACCGGAGATCATCACCAACTGACCCCGTGACGATTGTTGCCGGGCGGCCGGCGCGGTTCAGTCGAACAGCGCCAGTTGCCCGGCATTTTCGTCCACCGCCCGCAGGCGGACGCCGACGCCCAGCAGGCGCACCGGGCGGCCATGCCGGCGCCAGCCGTCGCCCAGCAGTTCCAGGCAACGCGGCAGCTGCACGCCGCAAGCCGGGCCCTCGGCAGTCGTGTGCCGGAAGTCGTCGAAGCGGATCTTGACGAAGAGCTTCTCGACATCCGGCGCACCGGCCCGTTTCAGGCGCTGCTCGAGTTCGCCGACGAGCGCCGGCAGCGCTTCCCGGCAGGCGTCGAGATGCGGCAGGTCGCGCGCATAGGTGGTCTCCACCGACAGCGACTTGCGACGCGAGCGCGGCACCACCGGGCGCGGATCCTCGCCTCGGCACAGGCGATACAGGCGGGCACCGAAGCTGCCGAAGCGAATGCCGAGCTCGGCCTCCGACCAGCGCCGCAGATCACCACAGGTGCCGACGCCGAGGCCGTTGAGCTTTTCGGCGGTGACCTTGCCGACACCGTGGATGCGCGTGACCGGCAACGCCGCGACGAAGCCGTCGACCTCTTGCGGACGCACGACGAACTGGCCGTCCGGCTTGTTCCAGTCGCTCGCCACCTTGGCCAGGAACTTGTTCGGCGCGATGCCGGCCGAGGCGGTGATGCCGACCTCGGCACGGATCCGGCGGCGGATCTCCTCGGCCATCAGGCTGGCGCTTCCCCGGCACAGGCCGACGCCGGTGACGTCGAGATAGGCCTCGTCGAGCGAAAGCGGCTCCACCAGCGCGGTGAATTCCCGATAGATCGCAAGGATCCGGCGCGATGCCTCGCGGTAGGCGTCGAAACGCGGGCGCAGCAGGATCAGTTGCGGGCACAGCCTGAGGGCCTGTGCGGTGGACATCGCCGAATGGACGCCGAAGGCCCGTGCCTCGTAGTTGCACGTCGCGATCACACCGCGCGCTTCCGGGCGGCCGCCGACCCCCACCGGCCGGCCGGCCAGCGACGGATCGTCGCGCACTTCGATCGCCGCGTAGAAGCAGTCGCAATCGCAGTGGATGATCTTGCGGCTCACGCCATCGGGAAGCATGCGCAGGCCGCGGCGGGGCGCCGGCGGCGGCCGTCGCTCCGGCGCGAGGGCCGGCTATTCGGCCAGGGACGCGCGTGCCACACGGCGCCGGCGCACGGCTTCGGCGAGCAACTCCAGTACCTCGACGCTGTCTTCCCAGCCGAGGCAGGCGTCGGTGACGCTCTTGCCGTACTCGAGCGCATGCCCGGGCACCAGATCCTGCCGCCCTTCCTTGAGGTGGGACTCGACCATGACACCGACGATGCGATCCTCGCCGCCGCTCAACTGCCCGCCCACATCCCGCGCCACCTCGATCTGCAGCCGATGCTGCTTGCGTGAGTTGGCGTGGGAGAAATCGATCATCACCTTGCCGGGGACGCCGGAATTGGCCAGTTCCTTGCACGCGGCGTCGACGCTGTCCGCGTCGAAATTGGTGGTCTTGCCACCCCGCAGGATCACATGGCAGTCCTCGTTGCCGAGGGTGGACACGATCGCCGAATGTCCGGCCTTGGTGACCGACAGGAAATGATGGGGCGACTGCGCTGCCTTGATCGCATCGACGGCGATCCTGACATTGCCGTCGGTGCCGTTCTTGAAGCCGACCGGGCACGACAGGCCCGACGCCAGCTCGCGATGAACCTGGCTCTCGGTGGTACGCGCGCCGATCGCGCCCCAGCTGATCAGGTCGGCGATGTACTGGGGCGTGATCATGTCGAGAAACTCGGTGCCGGCCGGCAGTCCGAACTCGTTGATCTCCCACAGCAGCTTGCGCGCCAGCCGCAGGCCATCGTTGATGCGAAAGCTGTTGTCCAGGTTCGGATCGTTGATCAGCCCCTTCCAGCCGACGGTGGTGCGCGGCTTCTCGAAATAGACCCGCATCACCACCAGCAGATCGCCCTTCAGGCGATCTGCCTCGGACTTCAGCCGGCGCGCGTAGTCGATCGCGGCTTCCGGGTCGTGAATCGAGCACGGCCCGATGACCACCAGCAGCCGGTCGTCGGCGCCATGCAGAATGCGGTGGATCGCCGCCCTCGACTCGAAGGCGGTCGCCGCCGCCTCGGGGGTCGCAGGAAACTCCCGCAGGACATGGGCGGGCGGCGCCAGTTCCTTGATCTCCTGGATGCGGACGTCGTCGATATGAATCTTTACGGATGCGCTCATGATTGCCTGGCAGCGATTTTCCGGGTTCAATCCACGGATTCTATCCGAACGCGGGCGCGAAGCCGGAAGCGACGGCGGAGCGGAATACTCGGGGCTCCGCAAATGTTCAGGACGCGAATGGGGAGATTGCGCGGCGGGCGCCATCGGGCATCGAAATCGCATCGCAGACAGACATGTTCGACAAGCAGCAGTTGCTCGACGAGATCCCACGCCTGAGGCGCTATGCGCGGGCCTTGTGCGGCGATGCCTCGCGCGCCGACGATCTGGTCCAGGACACGCTCGAGCGGGCGCTGGTCAAGAGCGAGTTGTGGCGCGGCGGCAAGCTCAGGGCGTGGCTGTTTACGTTGATGCACCACATCTTCGTAAACCAGTGGAAGCAGGGGCAGCGGATCGAGTACCGCGCCGACGACGACCTGCCGGACACCGTCGTGCGCAGCGAGCAGCAGGACGGTCTCGACCTGCGCGATCTGGAACGCACGCTGGCCCGCCTGTCTCCGGATCACCGCGAGATCCTGCTGCTGGTCGGGCTCGAGGAACTTTCCTACGAGGAATGCGCGGCCGTGGTCGGCATTCCGATCGGGACGGTGATGTCCCGCCTCGCCAGGGCCCGCGATCGACTGCGCGGGCTGCTGGCGGAAGTGGAGCCGGGTAGACGGTTGAAGCTGGTGAAATGAGCGATCGAGCGATTAGCGAATCCGACCTCTGTGCCTACGTGGACGGCCGCCTCGATGGCGAGCGGTTGGCGACGGTCGAGGCCGGGCTGCTGCTGGACGAAGCCCAGCGCGCCCGGGCGGGTGACTGGCGAGCCCAGGCCACCGCGCTGCGGGCGCTGTTCGATCCGGTGCTCGACGAGCCGGTTCCCGCCCGCCTGCTGCTCGCCGCGGGCGGCAGGGCCGAGCGCCCCGGCCGCCCCGCCAGCGCCTGGCGCTGGGCGGCAGCGGTGGCATGGCTGGCGCTGGGTGCCGTCCTCGGCTACGGCGTCCGCGACTACCGCGGCGCCACGGATCCTGCAGCCGTGCTGCACGCCGGTCTGGCGCGCCAGGCGGCGATCGCGCACGCGGTGTACGTGCCCGAGGTGCGGCATCCGGTCGAGGTCGGCGCCGATCAGCAGGCCCACCTCACCGGCTGGCTCAGCAAGCGGTTGGGAACACCGGTCACTGCGCCGCTGCTCGAGGCCGACGGCTATCGATTGATGGGCGGGCGCCTGCTGCCCAGCGAGGCGGGCCCGGGCGCCCAGTTCATGTATCAGGACGACGAAGGTCATCGCCTGACGCTGTATCTCAACCACGACCGCGACAAGGTCGATGACACCGCGTTCCGCTATGCCGAAGTGGAGGGTATTGCCGTGTTCTACTGGGTGGACGGCGGTACCGGCTACGCGCTGTCGGCCGCGTTGCCGCGCGAGCGACTGCTGGCGATCGCCGGCAGGGTCTACCGGCAGCTCAATCCGTGACCATGCGACGACGCACCGACGAAGGGCCGGCCTCGGAGCCGCCGGCGCCCGGCGCCCCGCGCGCCGCTTCCGCAACCCCCGAATTGTCTTCACCTGCCGCGCCGACCGCCCTGTCGCCGGTGCGCCTGACCCTGCTCAAGGCATTGACGATCATCGCCTGCCTGTTGCCGGCGGCGCTGCTGCTACGCGCCTGGTTCGCGCAAGCCCTGGGGCCCGAGCCGGTCGAGGCGGTGGGCGAGGCGACCGGCGAATGGACCCTGCGCCTCCTTCTGCTGACCCTGGCGGTGACGCCGCTGCGCCGCCTCAGCGGTGCGCACTGGCTGTCGCGCCTGCGCCGCACCTTCGGTCTGTTCGCGTTCACGTATGGCTGCCTGCATTTCGCAAGCTATCTGTGGCTGGACCAGAACTTCGACTGGCACGCGATCGCGCAGGACATCCTGAAGCGTCCGTTCATCGTGATCGGCTTCTCGGCACTGGCGCTGATGACACCGCTGGCCTTGACCTCCAACGCGGCGATGATCCGCCGGCTCGGCGGACGTCGCTGGCAGTCACTGCACCGTTCGATCTATGCGATCGCGATCCTCGGCGTCGTGCACATGGCTTGGCAGGCCGACGGGAACCTGCTCGAACCCCTGTTCTACGCCGCTGCTCTGGCCTTGCTGCTGGGGCTGCGCGCGATCTGGCGCAATGCAGAGCGGCGGCGGCAATTGCAGTCGGCGGCGATACCGGTGGGCACTGCCGGACGCAAGGTGATCAGGATCGTTTCCAAGTAGCCGTGTCGGTCAGGCGATAGACCAGGCCCGGTTCGAGGAACAGTTCCCCGCCTTCGATCAGATCGCGCTCCTTGCTGTCTGCGACGCGGTCGAAGTGGTAATCGTGGCCGCAGAAACGCACGTGTTCGAAGATCGGCTCGCCCATGTAGCTGCCGATCCGGTCGTCGCAGGCCTGCAGCGCCGACGGCGACAGCACGACCACGCCCCATCGCCGCCAGTAACCCGGACTCTGCCGATAGGCAATTTCGCGCCGCACGGCCCATACCGGGATCCAGAACAGCAACAGAATGACGAAGATGACGCTTTCCATGGGCCGTCTCCTATCAGGGGACAATAGGTCGACCCGCATGCCATGCTGCCGGTTCCAGTCCGTGCCGAGCGCCCGCCACGCGGCGCGCAACAATTCACGCTTTGTTGCGAATCGCGCTCTTCGGCCGGAAGGCCTTGACCACTGCATCGTTGGTTTCGACGTAGGGGCCGCCGATCAGGTCGATACAGTAGGGAACAGCGGCAAAAATGCCGGCGACCTTGAGCGTTCCGTCGTCGTCGCGCAGTCCCTCGAGGGTTTCCCGGATCGATTTCGGCTGGCCCGGCAGATTGAGGATCAGCGTGCAGCCGCGAATCGCGCCGAGCTGGCGCGAGAGGATCGCGGTCGGCACGAAATTGAGCGAGATCTGGCGCATCTGTTCGCCGAATCCGGGCATCAGCCGATCGGCCACCGCCATCGTCGCCTCCGGCGTGACGTCACGGGGGGACGGTCCGGTGCCGCCGGTGGTCAGCACCAGGTCGCAACCGACGGCGTCACACAATTCGATCAGCGTGCGCTCGATCACCGGCTGCTCGTCAGGGATCAGGCGGGACTCCATCTGCCAAGGGGACGCCAGCGCCGTGGCGAACCATTCGCGCAAGGCGGGCACGCCCTGATCCTCATAGACGCCGCTCGATGCACGGTCGCTGATCGACACCAGCCCGATACGAAACACCTCATCCTTCATCGCCTCTGTCCTCCTGGGCCGGTCCCCGGCTCTCGCTGCCGGCTCCGTCATCGTACGCCCGCAGCAGCCGGAACAACTGGCGATAGGCCTTCGGCGCCTTGCCCGATTGCTGTTCCTTCAAGGCGTTGCGACGCAACACCCGCAATTGCTGCAGATCGGCATGCGGCCACTGTCGGGCGACCTGCCGAAGCACCGATTCGTCGGCCAGCAGACGCTCACGCAGATCCTCCAGCCGATGCTGCCGGGCCACCTGTTCCTGCGAACGGCCGGCCAGTTCGTCGAGCGCCTGGCGAATCGGCTCCGCGTCCACGTCGCGCATCAGGCGGCCGATGTACTGCAGTTGGCGCCGCCGGGCACCGTGCTGGCGAATGCGCTGCGCGTCTAGCACCGCGTCGCGCAGGGGCTCGGGCATCGCCACCCGCTGCAGGCGTTCACTGCCGAGCGCCACCAGCGCTTCGCCGAGGGCCTGCAGTTCCAGCATCTCCTTCTTGCGGCGGGTCTTGCTGACGGGCGCATCGACGCCGCCGTTGTCCGGCTGGGTGTCTTGCATCGGGCGGAGGTCGCAGTTAAGGGGTTAAGATTATAAACTCGCCATCGCAACGCCCCGCCCCATGTCCAGTCAAGGCTTCAACTTTTCGACAGACCAGCTCGCCGCCATTGCCGGACGCATTCTCGAGCATGCCCGCAAGCTCGGCGCCAGCGCCTGTGAAACGGACGTCTCGGAAGGTTTCGGCCAGGGCGTGACGGTACGCAAGGGCGAGACCGACACGATCGAATACAACCGTGACAAGGGTGTCGGCGTCACCGTCTACCTGGGCCAGCAGCGGGGCCATGCATCGACCTCGGACTTCTCGGTAGAAGCCCTCCAAGCGGCCGTCGAAGCCGCTGTCCAGATTGCCCGCTTTACCGCGGAGGATCCCTGCGCAGGCTTGGCCGAGGAAGCGTTGCTGGCAACCGAGATCCCGGACCTCGACCTGTTCCATCCGTGGGCGCCGAGCGTCGAGGAAGCGCTGCAGATGGCCGGCCGTTGCGAACAAGCGGCCTTCGACGCCAGCCCCAGCATCAGCAATTCGGAAGGGGCCAGCGTATCGAGCCAGCAGTCGCATTTCGTATCGGCCAACAGCCTGGGGTTCTGCGCAGGCTATGCCACCACCCGGCACAGCGTTTCCTGTTCGGTGATCGCCGGCCATGGCGACGGCATGCAGCGGGACGACTGGTACGACAGCCGGCGCGACGCCGCAGACCTGCAGAGCGCGGAGGAAATCGGTGCGACCGCGGCTCTACGCGCCCAGGCGCGCCTGGGCGCGAAACGAATCGCGACCTGCGAAGTCCCGGTGCTGTTCGAGGCGCCTCTGGCGGTGTCGCTGCTCGGCAATTTCGTTCACGCCGCGAGCGGCGGCGCGCTCTACCGGCGAGCATCGTTCCTGATGGACGGCATCGGCCGACGACTTTTCGCGCCCCACGTAGACATCGACGAGCGGCCGCACCTGCCCAAGGCCGCGGGCAGCGCACCATTCGACAGCGACGGTGTCGCCACAAGCGACCGCCGGGTGGTCGCCGGCGGCATCCTCGAGGGCTACTTCCTGAGCTGCTACTCGGCTCGCAAGCTCGGCATGCAGACCACCGGCAACGCGGGAGGCTCCCATAACCTGATGATCAGCCACGGTGACCGGGACTTCGACCAGATGCTGGCGCTGATGGACCGTGGCCTGCTGGTCACCGAGTTGCTGGGCCAGGGTGTCAATTACGTCACCGGTGACTATTCGCGCGGCGCCGCGGGCTTCTGGGTCGAGAATGGACGGATCAGTCATCCCGTCGAGGAAATAACGATTGCCGGCAATCTCGCGGAAATGTTCGCCGCCATCGTCGAGATCGGCGCCGATGTCTGGGACCGCGGCGCCAAGCACACCGGCTCGATCCTCATCGAACGGATGAAGATCGCCGGCAAGTGAGGTGCGACCGCGACGGTCGGAACGGCGCCGCCGAAAACCCGCCATGCGCTCAGGAAAACCCTTATAGCTGACGCCCGGCGCGATCATTATCGTTCGTATGTTTGACAGACGACCACCACACCAAGCGGAGGAGTGAGACAACATGGAACGTCGTTCGTTTCTGAAGCAGGCCGGTGTCGGCGTTGCCGCCGGCGCTACCCTTATCAGCCCGGCGCGAGCCGCCGAACTGCCGAGCCTCAAATGGCGGCTGGCGTCGAGCTTTCCGAAGAGCCTGGACACCATCTTCGGCGCGGCCGACGTTTTCGCCAAGCGGGTTCTCGAGGCCAGCGGCGGCAAGTTCGAGATCCGCGTATTTCCCGGTGGCGAACTGGTGCCGGCTTTTTCGGTGATGGATGCCGTCAAGGACGGCACCGTCGAATGCGGTCACACCGCGTCCTACTATTTCTTCGGCAAGGATCCCACCTTCGCCCTCGACACCTCGGTGCCGTTCGGCCTGAACTACCGCCAGTTCGCGGCATGGACGCGCCACGGCGGCGGCCTCGAATTGCTGCGCGAGTTCTTCGCCGGTTACAACATCATGAACTTCCCGATGGGCAACACCGGCGCCCAGATGGGCGGCTGGTTCCGCAAGGAAATCAAGACCGTCAAGGATCTCGAAGGCCTGAAATTCCGAGTCGGGGGCTTTGCCGGGCAGGTGCTGGCCAAGCTCGGCGTGGTGCCGCAGCAGATTCCGGGCGGTGACGTCTATCCCTCCCTCGAGAAGGGCACCATCGACGCGGCGGAATGGGTCGGTCCGTACGACGATCTGAAGCTCGGCTTCAACAAGGTGGCCAAGTACTACTACTACCCGGGTTGGTGGGAAGGCGGCCCGAACCTGTCGCTGTACATCGGCAAGGACAAGTGGGAAGGCCTGCCACCGGAGTACCAGGCCATCGTGCTGGCAGCGGCGGCCGAAGCCGACATCGACATGATGGCCAAGTACGACTCCAAGAACCCCACCGCGCTCAAGCAGCTGGTGGCCGGCGGCGCCCAGTTGCGCCCGTTCCCGTTGCCGGTTCTGGAAGCCTGCTACAAGGCAGCGCAGGAGGTCTACGACGAGGTCGGTAAGAGCAATGCCGCGTTCAAGAAGATCCACGACCACATGACCGACTTCCAGAAGGACCAGACCCTCTGGGCGAGCGTCGCCGAAGGCAACTTCGACCGCTTCATGCAGAGCCGCAAGCGCTGAGCCGCCACGACCGGCTGCCGGTGTCCGACGCCCCGCCCCGGCGGGGCGTCGTCGTCTACTCGTCGGCTTTTTCGAGGACGAAGTCGAAGCGGCCGACGACCGGGCCGCCTGCCGACTGTCCGAGCCTGACCGTCTGGGCGGCCTCCCGCAGTGCCAGGCGGCCGGCACTTATCCCGCGCTCACCGCTGCTTCGGGGGAGGTACAGTTGGGTCACCAGGAGTTCGTCCCCACCGCGCAGCAGTCGCAGGTGGAAATGCGGAGGGCGGGACGAATAGCCGGCCGGGACGACGGTCGCGAAGGCATAGCGCCCCCCTTCGTCGGTCAGCGAGACGCCGAAGCCCTGGAAGCCGGGATCCCGCTGGCCGGGCAATGGGTCACCGGAGTGGATGTATCGACCGCCGGCATCGGTCTGCCACAGTTCGATGCGTACCCCGGCGAGTGGCGCGCCGTCGGTATCGACGACGCGACCCTCGAGGCGGATCCGCTCGCCGCGCGCCGGGCGCTCGTGTCCGCGGATCGCGGTGAGGTCGTTGTCGGTGTCCGACGGCACCACGTCCGGATAGAACGGACCCTCGACATCCTGCGGGGTCGGCACCAATGACCCCGCCTGCACGACTCCGGCAAGCATCACGCCAGCCAGTCCGGCAAAGCGATTTCGCATGACCGAGCCTCCGGGTGTTTCAGTTCGGGATCGATGCGACCACAGTTGGTTCCCGCGGCGAGGAACATGCCGCCGCGGCTGCCCATCGAGCCGGTTCCCGACGTCGGGCAGCCGTGCAGGTCAGCGTTGCGGCTGTCCCGCCTCGCGGCGCAACGCGTCCATGATCGCCTGATTGGGGTCGTCCGGCGTCGTCGACGGGCGACCGTCGCCAGCACCGTCCGGCGCTGCCGGCTCGCCGGACGCCGCCCCACTCTCCCCGCGCAGGGCGTCCATGATGGCCTGGTTGGGATCCGCCGGCTCGACCCCCTGCAGACTCGATCCGTCGCCGCCAGGTGCCCCTTCGGTCGCCGGCGTGCCTTCCTGGCCAGGGATCTCTACCGGCGCACCATAGCCCGAATCAAACGGGCTGGCCCCGTAGCCACCGCCATCGAAAGTCTCGACATTGATCTCGATCTTGTCGAGGTCCACCTTCTTCTTCTCGTCGAGATTGCCCGACACCAGCTGCGGGTACATGAACACCAGCCCCAGACCGATCAACTGGATGACGATGAAGGCGACGACGCCACGATAGATCTGCATCGTCTTGACGCCTTCGATGCGTTTGCCGGTGACCGCGTCCTCGTAGGCCTTTACCGGCGCAACGCTGCGCAGGTAGAACAACGCGAAGCCGAACGGCGGTGTCAGGAACGAGGTCTGCATGTTCATGCCGATCAGCACCAGGAACCACACCATGTCGATGCCCAGCTTCTCCGCGACCGGCGCGAACAGGGGCAACAGGATGAAGGCGATCTCGAAGAAATCGATGAAGAATCCGAGGACGAAGACCAGCGCGCTGACGACCATCAGGAAGCCGATCTCGCCGCCCGGCACCAGGCTGAACAGATGCTCGACCCACAGGTCGCCGTCCACCGCGCGAAAGGTCAGCGCAAACACGGTGGAGCCGATCAGGATGAACAGCACGAAGGTGGACAACTTGGTCGTGGTCTCGAGCGCGCTGCGCACCACCGTGAACTGCAGCCGGCGGCGGATCGCCGCCAGCGCCAGCGCGCCGACGGCGCCCATCGCGCCACCCTCGGTCGGCGTCGCGAGGCCGATGAAGATCGTGCCCAGCACCAGGAAGATCAGTACGACCGGCGGGACCATC
Source organism: Rhodocyclaceae bacterium (assembly GCA_020445745.1). Lineage (GTDB taxonomy): Bacteria > Pseudomonadota > Gammaproteobacteria > Burkholderiales > Rhodocyclaceae > Cognatazoarcus. The sequence continues at coordinate 25,100 of JAGRGB010000186.1, forward strand.
GCGACCATCACGCGCTTCAGCAGCGCCACACCCTTCAGCGTGCGCGCATGGGGCGGCAATGCCGGGACGGAGGCCGGCCGGAAGATCGACAGCAGCAGGATATAGAGCGCCAGCAGTGCGACCAGCATCAGCGAGGGGATGATCGCGCCGGCATAGGCATCGCCCACCGACACGCCGAGCACGTCGGCCAGCACGATCAGCACCAAAGACGGGGGAATGATCTGGGCGAGCGTGCCGGACGCGCAGATCACGCCCGCCGAGACCTCCCGTGAATAGCCGTAACGCATCATCACCGGCAGCGAAATCAGCCCCATCGAGATCACCGAGGCGGCCACCACGCCGGTGGTCGCGGCCAGCAGCGCGCCGACGAAGATCACGGCATAGGCAATGCCGCCACGTATCGGACCGAACAGTTGCCCGGCCGATTCGAGCAGGTCCTCGGCCATGCCGCTGCGTTCGAGGATGATGCCCATGAAGGTGAAGAACGGAATCGCCAGCAGGGTGTCATTGGCCATGATGCCGAGCACCCGCTCGGGCAGGGCCTGCAGCAGGGCTGGCGTCAACAGGCCCAGCTCGATGCCGAGAAAGCCGAAGAACAGACCGTTGGCCATCAACGCGAAGGCCACCGGGAAGCCGCTCAGCAGGAACAGCATCAGTGTTCCGAACATCAGCGGCGCCATGTTTTCGATCACGAAGGCGCTCACTTGGCGCCCTCCGCGTCGGCGTGCGCACCAACATGGCCGCCCTTCGTCAGCGGGTCTGGAGCGCGCCCGGCAACGAAGGCGATGCGCTTGATCAGCTCGGACACGGCCTGCAGGCCGAGCAGCGTGAATCCGACCGGAATCAGCAGGCGGACCGGCCAGCGGATCAGGCCACCGGCATTGGAGGACTGCTCGTCATTGACGTAGGACTCGACGAACGACGGCCATGACATCGTCACCAGCATCACGCACACCGGCAGCAGGAACAGCACGATGCCGACGATGTCGACCCAGTTGCGGCCCTTGGCGGTAAGCCGGTTGGAGACCAGGTCGATGCGTACGTGCTCGTTGCGCAGGAAGGTATAGCCCGAGCACAGCAGGAACACCGCCGAGAACAGGTACCACTGAACCTCGAGCATCGCGTTCGAACTGAGATTGAAACCATAGCGGCTGATCGCGTTGCCGGCGCTGATCAGCGACGCCAGCAGGACCAGCCACAGCGCAGCGCGGCCTACCTTGTCGTTGACCCAGTCGATCGAACGGGCCAGCTTGAGCAGCAAATTCACCTGATGATCCTCCCCTGCCCCGCCTGCCGCCGGCAGCACGCCAGGACCTCGAAACGATGCCCGCTCCTGCGCGGGCGCTACCGCCAGCATTATGGACGGGATCCCGCTTCGGACAATCAGGGGAAACGCTTAAGCTGGAACCGGCGGGTGGACAGCCGCCGGCCGGCGGGTCATTCTTTTGCGCCCTGCCCGCTGGAGTCCGCCATGCCAACCCTCATCTGCCTGGTCAGGCACGGTGAAACCGCCTGGAATCTGGAACGCAGGCTGCAGGGACACACCGACGTGCCCCTCAACCCTACTGGACTGGCCCAGGCCGAGGCGACCGCACGAAGCCTCGCCGTGCATCGCTTCGACGCCATCTACAGCAGCGATCTGCAACGCGCGCGCCAGACGGCCGAAGCCGCGGCCCGCCGACTCGGGCTCACCCCGGTTTGGCTCGCACAATTGCGCGAACGCCATTTCGGCAATTTCCAGGGGCTGACCTACGACCAGGCCCGGGCGCGTCACCCCGACGCCTTCCGGCTGTTCGAGCAGCGGGACCTGGAGCACGATTTCGGGCACGGCGAGAGCCTGTCGGCGTTCGCCGGGCGCATCGGCAGGACCGTCGCCGAACTGGCCGTGCGTCACCCGGGCGGGCGGTTGCTGCTGGTCGCCCACGGCGGTGTCCTCGACACCGTGCATCGCATGGTGCGCGGACTGCCGCTGCAACCGCCACGCGATTTCCTGATACCCAACGCCGCCCTGAACTGGATCGAATACGACGACGGCAGCTGGCGGATCCTGTCGTGGGCCGAGCAGGCCCACCTCGAACACGCGCGCGACGAACTGCCCGATGCCTGAGTTCCGGCCAGCCACGACGCGGCGCCGCCGCGACTGCCACCGAATCGACGCCGGGAGCCCGACCCGGTGCAACGGCCAGCCGCCCTGCCGCAGCGCACCATCCCCGCTCCGGTGCCGTGGTAACATCCGCCTTTACGCCTGAGCTGGGACAAGCATGTTTTCCAAGAGTCAAACCATCGCCTCCGTCGACGCCGAGATCTGGGACGCCATCCAGGCCGAGAACCGGCGGCAGGAAGATCACATCGAACTGATCGCATCCGAGAACTATGTCAGCGTACCGGTCATGGAGGCCCAGGGCTCGCAATTGACCAACAAGTATGCCGAAGGCTATCCGGGCAAGCGCTACTACGGCGGCTGCGAGCACGTAGACGTCGCCGAGTCGATCGCGATCGAGCGCGTCAAGAAGATCTTCGGCGCCGATGCGGCCAACGTCCAGCCCAACTCCGGATCCCAGGCCAACCAGGCGGTACTGATGGCCTTCGCCAAGCCCGGCGACACCATCATGGGGATGAGCCTCGCCGAGGGCGGCCACCTGACCCACGGCATGCCGCTGAACATGTCCGGCAAGTGGTTCAACGTCGTCGCCTACGGTCTCGACGAGAACGAGGCGATCGACTACGAGGCGATGAGGCGGCTGGCCCTCGAGCACAAGCCGCGGATCATCATCGCCGGGGCCTCCGCCTACTCGCTGCGCATCGACTTCGAGCGCTTCGCCCGTGTCGCCAAGGAAGTCGGTGCGATCTTCTGGGTCGACATGGCGCACTACGCCGGCCTCATCGCGGCCGGCTATTACCCCAATCCGGTTCCCCACGCCGACGTCGTCACCTCGACCACCCACAAGACCTTGCGTGGACCACGGGGCGGCATCATTCTGATGAAGGGCGAGCACGAGAAGGCGATCAATTCGGCGATCTTCCCCGGCCTGCAGGGTGGCCCGCTGATGCACGTCATCGCCGCCAAGGCGGTGGCCTTCAAGGAGGCCATGGCGCCAGGCTTCAAGCGCTATCAGGAACAGGTCATCGCCAATGCCCGCGTCATGACGCGGGTTCTCGGCGAGGAGCGCGGCCTGCGCATCGTGTCCGGGCGAACCGAGAGCCACGTCTTCCTGGTGGACCTGCGCGCCAAGAAGATCACCGGCAAGGAAGCCGAGGCCGTGCTCGGCCGGGCCCACATCACGGTCAACAAGAACGCCATCCCCAACGATCCGGAAAAGCCCTTCGTGACCTCCGGCATCCGGATCGGCACGCCGGCGATGACCACGCGCGGCTTCACCGAGATCGAAGCGGAGAAGGTCGCGCACCTGATCGCCGACATCCTCGACGCGCCCCATGACGAAGCGGTCATCGAGCGGGTCCGCGGCAAGGCGTCTGACATTTGCGCGAAGTTTCCGGTCTACGGCAACTGACCGGACCGGGCACGCGGGAGCCGATCCACCGGCGGGAGGCATGGGATGAAATGTCCGTTCTGCGGTGATCACTCGACCCAGGTGACCGACACCCGGGAAAACGAGGATGCGGATATCGTGCGCCGGCGCCGGCGCTGCCTGGCCTGCGACAAGCGCTTCACGACCTACGAGCGCATCGATCTCAAGCTGCCGGTGGTGATCAAGCGCAATGGCAGCCGGACCGAGTTCGACCGCGCCAAGTTGCTCGCCAGCATGAAACTGGCGCTGCGCAAGCGCCCGGTGATGGCCGAGAGCGTCGATGCGGCGATCGGTCGCATCGAGGCCCGCCTGCTGTCGCTCGGCGAACGCGAGATACCGAGCGAGCGCATCGGCGAACTGGTGATGCACGAATTGCGCAAACTGGACACCGTAGCCTATGTGCGCTTCGCATCCGTCTACCGCAATTTCGAGGACGTGGACGGGTTCTCCGAGGCAGTGCGCGAGGTGACCCGCGGCCGCTCGAAATCGAACCGGAATTGAGCGCGGCATGAGCGGCTTCACCAGCGACGACCACCGCTTCATGGCCGCGGCGCTGCGTCAGGCCGAGTTCGGTCTGGCCAGCACCAGTCCGAATCCGCGGGTCGGCTGCATCATCGCACGCGACGGGCAGGTGGTCGGGCAGGGCTGGCACGAACGCGCCGGCGAGGCCCATGCCGAGGTCCATGCGCTGCAGGCTGCCGGTGCGCTGGCGCGCGGCGCCACCGCCTACGTGACCCTGGAGCCCTGTGCCCACCACGGCCGCACCCCGCCTTGTACCGAGGCACTGATCAACGCCGGTGTCAGCCGCGTCGTGGCCGCGATGCAGGATCCGAATCCGGCGGTGTCGGGTCGGGGGCTGGCCCACCTGGCCGACGCCGGGATCAGCACCGCCTGCGGCTTGCTGGCGGACGAGGCCGAGGAACTGAACTGCGGCTTCGTCTCGCGCATGCGACGGGGCCGCCCGTGGCTGCGACTCAAGTCCGCCGCCAGCCTGGACGGCCGCACGGCGCTCGCCAACGGCATCAGTCAGTGGATCAGCAGTGAAGCCTCGCGGGCCGATGCACACCATTGGCGGGCGAGGAGCTGCGCGATCCTGACCGGGATCGGCACAGTGCTGAACGACGACCCGCAGCTCACCGCCCGCGCCGTGGGCTGTGAGCGCCAGCCGATCAAGGTCGTCGTGGACTCCGAGCTTCGCACCCCGCCGAACGCCCGCCTGCTGGCAAGCGGAAGGGTGCTCGTGGCCTGCGCCCGGATGCCTGCCGAACGGGCCGATGCGCTCCAGGCCCGTGGCGCCGAAATCCTTCACCTGCCGGGTGCGGACGGACGGGTGGACCTCTGGGCCGTATTGCGTACCTTGGCGAACCAGGGCGTCAACGAGGTGCTCGGCGAGGCAGGCCCGACGCTGGGCGGCGCCCTGATCGCCAGCGGTTGCGCCGACGAACTCTTGCTCTATCTGGCGCCGAAGATCCTCGGCAACGGCGCGCGCGCGCTGTTCGACATGCCCGACATCACATCCCTCGGCCAGGCGGACGATTGGCAAGTGCACGATTGCCGGCAGATCGCCGGCGATATTCGTCTGCGCCTGAGGCCCCGCATCGCCGGCTGATTCGTCCGCAGCGCGACGCTACTTGTACTCGCGCAATTCGCGCGGCGTGTCGTCGCGGTCACCATGGGGATGGTGATCGTACACCTTGACATAGACCTCGTTGGACTGCTTGATCAGACGCTCTGGCGAGCGCAGGTTGTGGATCTGGGTGTCTTCGGCGAAGTAGATGAAGGCACGCATCAACTTCGTCATCAGCGAATTGTCGAGGTGGAAGCCGGCGTCGGTGAGTGCCTTCTCGAGGGACTCCAGGGAATACTCGAGGATCGAATACGTGACACAGATGGTGTCCGCCTTCGCCGACGGACGGGCGGAAAGGCCCTTCAGCGCGCGCAGCGCCGAGCAGGCCTGCTCGACCTGGTTAGGCGGCAACGGGCGAAAGCGGATCTCGCGATGCTTTTCGAGGCCGGACACACTGGTGCCGTGGTTTTCGCCGTGCCGCCTGCCGGCAAGCTTGTAGGCCGTTTCGCGCCGCATTGCCGCCTCGTCCCCGTCGCGCCGCTCAGAGGTGGCTGTTCTGGATGATCTGCAGCCCCTTGAGGAGGTTCACCGCCTGCACCAGCTGGTGATCGTCCTTGCCGGCCATTTCGAAGCGCACCGGCGCCGACTGCTCGCCTTCGTCCGTTTCGTCGGCGGCCTTGTCGCCGCTAGCTGATTCCGCCTTGCCGGATCCCTTCTCGCGGTCGTTCTCGAGGTGTCCCACCAGATCCGCCTCGCGGACGCGCTGGGCCGACTGTCCTCCCATCGCCTCTTCGACGACGATGTCCGGCTCGATGCCCTTGGCCTGGATCGAGCGCCCGCTGGGCGTGTAGTAGCGAGCCGTGGTCAGCTTGATCGCCGAGCTGTTGTTCAGCGGCAGGATGGTCTGCACCGAGCCCTTGCCGAAGGTCTGCGTGCCCATCACGATCGCCCGGTGGTGGTCCTGCAGCGCTCCGGCGACGATCTCCGATGCGGACGCCGAACCACCGTTCACCAGCACGATCATCGGCACGTTCTTGACGCCCTCGGGCAAGCCGCGCAGGAAGTCGTGGCTGCTGCCGCGTAGATAGTCCTGCGGCGATGCACTGTAGCGACGCTTTGCATCTTCGGTGCGACCGTCGGTGGATACGACCAGCGCGCCGGGCTCGAGGAATGCCGCCGAGACGCCGACCGCACCGTGCAGCAGACCACCCGGATCGTTGCGCAGATCGAGGACCAGGCCCTTGAGCGGCGCGTCCTTGTATATGCGATTGAGGTGATCGACCAGATAGCGGCCGGTGTTCTCCTGGAACTGGACGACCCGCACGTAGCCGAAACCGGGCTCGATGATCTTCGACTTTACGCTCTGGACCTTGATCACCTCGCGAACGATCTTGACGATCACCGGCTTGGTCTCGCCCTTGCGCGCGATGGTCAGCGTGATCTCGGTCTTCGGCTTGCCGCGCATGCGCTTGACCGCATCCGACAAGCTCATGCCCTTGACCGGCGTGTCGTCGAGCTTGACGATCAGGTCACCGGCCTTGACACCCGCGCGAAACGCCGGCGTGTCCTCGATCGGCGAGATCACCTTGACGAAGCCGTCTTCCATGCCGACCTCGATGCCGAGGCCGCCGAACTCGCCCTGGGTACCGACCTGGAGATCCTTGAAGGCATCCGCGTCGAGATACGCCGAATGTGGATCCAGCCCCGACAGCATGCCGCTGATCGCCTGGGTGATCAGCTTCTTGTCCTCGACCGGTTCGACATAACCCTGCTTGACGGCGTTGAACACGTCGGCGAAGGCCCTGAGTTCTTCCACCGGCAGCGGCAGCGTGCTGACACGCTCGGCCTGTGCCGACAGGTTGAGACTGATCAGAATGCCGGCACATACCCCGGTCATCACCAGTCCGATCTTTTGCAGCCTGCTACCCATGTGTGTTCCACTCCATCTGGTGCGGGCTCCGACCCGCCTGCCTCTGTGCCCACTCACCGCGAAATTCACCTTCGGACCCATTTCAACGGATCTTCCGGTTCTCCGCGGTGACGGATTTCAAAGTATAAACCCGATTCCCCACTGCCCTCGTCGACGCCGACGCTGGCAATCGCCTCGCCGCCCAGCACGGCTTGCCCCAGGCGCGCGATCAGGATGTCGTTGTTGCCATACACGGTCATGTAGGACTTGCCGTGCTCGATGATCACGAGATTGCCGAATCCCCTCAGCCAATCCGCGAACACCACCTCGCCCGGCGCCACCGCCCGCACCTCGGCACCTTCCTTCGCGCGGATGAAGACGCCCTTCCATATCGCGCCGCCATTGGCCCGGGGCTCGCCGAAGCGGCCGACCATGGCCCCCTTCAACGGCGGATCCAGGCGGCCCTTTAGCGTACCGAAGGGCACGCCTTCCGGGGTCCGTACGACCTGGCGCCGGAACATCGCAACCACCGGTTCCCGCGACGATTGACCACGCTCGGCTCGCTCCGGTTCCTGCGTGGCGCCAGTCGGCGGCGAATCCTCTTCTGCAGCCCCGTCGTCGCCTTCGCGGGCCAGCGCCTCCAGCCCGGTGATCAGGCGCGCGAGCCGCTGTTCGTCGAGCCTCAGGCTCGACACTTCCCGCTTCTGCTGCCGGACCCGCGTCGCCAGTTCTGCGGCAAGTCGCTTGTATCGCGCCCGTGACTTCTCCAACTGCCCGTGCTCGCGCCGCTGCCGTTCCGCCAGCGCGGCCAGTTCCTCGCCGTGACGGGCGATCCGGCCCTCCACCTCGCGGAGCATCGCCACGTCCTGGCGTTGCTCGTCGATCAGCGACAGATTGGCTGCGCCGATGCGCTGCAGGTAATAGCCGTCGCGCGCGACCTGGTTGGGGTCGCGGCTGGCGAGAAAATCCGCCAGGCGCGCCTCGCCGCCACCGACGTAATAGTCGTGCAGCCAGCGGGCCAGGTTCGCCCGTCGATCCATGATGCGGGCATCGATCGCGGTGCGTTCCTCGCCGAAGCGCTTCAGCTCGGCCTCGACCGCGGCCTGCCGGCGGCGGGTCTCGCCCAGCGTTCGACCGAGGGCGGACAGTGCCCTTCCCGCCTCGGCCAGCGACGCACCGGCCTTGTCACGACGATCCTCGTCCTTTTCGAGAGCGCGCTGGATCGCCTCGATGCGCTGCTGCAGGCGAGCGAACTCGGCCCGCGATCGTCCGATCTCGCCGTCGTCCGCCAGACAGCCGATCGGCAGCGCCAGCGCGACCGCCGACAGCCAGGCCGCCAGTTGCGCAGAGCATGCCAGGACGCCGGCACGGGACCCGCGCCGGTCGCGCGCCCCGCGGCGCCGGCAGCAACGCATCACGTCCGGCCGGCGCCGTGCTCGGACCAAGGGAAACCGGGGGACGGGTCAGGCCGCCTTGCCCTGGCCGGCAACGGCGGCCTGGGCAGCCTTGATGGTGTCGTCGTCGGCCAGATAGTAGCTGCGGATCGGCCGTACATCGGCACCGAGTTCATAGACCAGTGGCTGCGCGGTCGGGATGTTGAGGCCGACGATGTCGTCGTCCGAGACCTTGTCGAGATACTTGATCAAAGCCCGCAGACTGTTGCCGTGGGCCGTCACCAGCAGGCGCTTTCCGGCCAGGATCTGCGGCACGATCACCGTCTCCCAGTACGGAACGGCCCGGGCGACCGTGTCCTTCAGGCATTCGGTGCGCGGAAACTCGGCCCTCGGCAGCGACGCGTAGCGCGCATCGCCGTCGGTGATGCGCTCGTCGCCGTCCTCGAGGGCCGGAGGCCGGGTGTCGTAGGAGCGACGCCACACCAGCACCTGCTCGTCGCCGAACTTGGCGGCGGTCTCGGCCTTGTTCAGGCCCTGCAGCGCACCGTAGTGACGCTCGTTCAGGCGCCAGCTGTGCTCTACCGGCAGCCACAGCGAATCGAGCTCCTCGAGGACGATGTTGAGGGTCTTGTTGGCACGCTTCAGGACCGAGGTGAACGCGAGATCGAAGGCGTAGCCTTCGCGGTGCAGCAAGCGGCCCGCCGCCCGGGCCTCGGCGATGCCGGTTTCGGTCAGGTCGACATCGGTCCACCCGGTGAATCGGTTTTCCTTGTTCCAGGTGGATTCGCCGTGGCGCAATAGAACGATCTTGTACATGGAAATTGACGTGGTTTCGGAGGGGAAAATCGGTGTCGGAGGCCTGTTCCTGCGCCCAGCGAGTCAAGGCGTCGGTCGGCGAAAAGTGATATTTTATAGGAAGAGTCCGACCGCTGCGGACAAGAGCACCGCAAAGTGAACAAAGCCATCATCGACCTGATCGACAAGAAGGAGCACATCGAGACCGCGGCGCGGGCGCTCAAGGCGATTTCCCACCCGCTGCGGCTCAAGATCCTGTGCGTCGTCGGCGATGCCGAGGCCTGTGTGCAGGAAATCGTCGAGGCGGTCGGCACCTCGCAGAGCAACATATCCCAGCACCTCGCCATTCTTCGCGACAAGGGTGTCTTGCGCACCCGCAAGGATGCCAACCGGGTCTATTACCGGGTCGGCGATCAGCGCACCCTCCAACTGATCGTACTGATGCGCGAGGTATTCTGCGGCGTACCGCCGGAAAAGCGGTAGGCCATCGACGGAGTCCCGATTGGAATTTCTTCAGCAAAACTGGCATTGGGCCGCGCTCGCGGTCGCCAGCGGCGGCATGCTGCTGTTTCAGACACTCAAGGGCAAGAGCGCCGACGAACTCGATCCGCTCGCGGCAACCCTCAAGATCAATCGTGAGGATGCGCTGGTGGTCGACGTACGCACCGCCGACGAGTATCGCCAGGGTCACGTTCCGAACGCCCGCCACATTCCGCTCGCCGATCTCGAGAAACGCAGCAGCGAACTGGCGAAGAATGGCCAGCCGGTGATCCTGTGCTGCGCCACCGGAGCACGTTCCGGCATGGCCATCGCCACGCTGCGCAAGGCCGGCGTCCCGTCGGTGTTCAACCTGCGAGGCGGCCTGCAGGCCTGGGAACGCGCGGGACAGCCACTGTCGCGCGGCAAGCGCAAGAAATGAGCGTCCGGGTCCGCATGTATGCCACCGCGACCTGCCCGTTCTGCATGCGCGCAGAAGGCCTGCTGCGGCGCAAGTGCGCCGACATCGAAAAGATCCGGGTCGATCTCGATCCGTCGCTGCGCGAGGAAATGATCGCGCTGACGGGACGGCGCACGGTACCCCAGATCTTCATCGGCGACCGCCACATCGGCGGCTGCGACGATCTGCACGCGCTCGACCACGCCGGCGGACTCGATCCGCTACTCGCCGGAGCCGGATGAACCCGGCCCCGTAACAACGTACTCATCGAAACAGGTAGGACCCATGGCTGAAAACAATCAACCCGTATTCACGATCGAGAAGCTCTACGTAAAGGACCTGTCGGTCGAGGTGCCCAATGCACCCCAGGTCTTTCTCGAGCGCGAAACGCCCCAGATCAACGTGCAGTTGCGCACCGACGGCAAGCAGGTCGGCGAGGGCGTTTTCGAGGTCGTGCTGACGGTGACCGTGGCCGCCAAGCTGCCCGAAGACAAGAACGTGTTCCTGATCGAGGTCTCCCAGGGTGGCTTGTTCCAGATCCGCAACGTGCCGCAGACCGACCTCGAACCGATCATGATGATCGGCTGTGCCAACATCCTGTTCCCGTACGCCCGGGAAACCGTGTCCGACGCGGTCACCCGCGCCGGGTTCCAGCCAGTGCTGCTGACGCCGGTGAATTTCGAGGCGCTCTACCAGGCCCGCAAGGACCAGGTCCAGGCCGAGGGCAACGGGGAGAACGCCGCACAGCCGGCGCCGGAGACCCCCGTTCAATGACGAGCGGCCGCCGGGTCGCGTTGCTGGCCGCCGTACTGGCGATGAGCCCGGTGGCTGGTGCCGCCGAGTTCAAGTCCGCCCTCGCCGCGGCGATCTCTTATGATTCACCCTCCGCCCAGGGCCGCAAGCTCGCGATCATTCTGGCCGGCACGCCGGTCGAGGTGATCGTCGGCCTCGACCGCTGGATGAAGGTGCGCGACGTCACCGGGTCGATTAACTGGGTCGAGCGTCGGCTGCTCAGCGACCGGCGCACGGTGCTGGTCAATGTCGATCGGCTGGTCGTGCGCAGCGAGGCATCGACGGCGGCACCGCCGAGCTTCGAGGCCGAGCGCAACGTCGTGCTGGAACTGATCGAGGGCCCCCGCTTCGGCTGGATCAAGGTGCGCCACCAGGACGGCGACACCGGTTACGCCCGTGCGGTCGAAGTCTGGGGGCTGTAGCGGCATGCGCATCGGAGTCTTCGGTGCCGGCGCGTGGGGCACGGCGCTGGCGCTGGCCTACTGCCGCGAACACCAGGTCATGCTGTGGTCGTGGCATGGCGACGACATCGCCGAACTTGGTCGCGACCGCGAGAACCGGCGCTACCTGCCGGGCGTAGCGCTGCCGCCGGCGCTCGGCCTGACCGCCGATTTCGAAGAGGCCGCAGCGGACGCCGCACTGCACCTGATCGTGACGCCGCTGTCCGGACTGCGCGCCACGGTCAGGCGCCTCAAACGGCTTGCGCCAGGCGTGCCGACGCTGTGGGCGTGCAAGGGCTTCGAGGCCGAATCGGCCCGCCTTCCCCACGAGATCGTGCACGAGGAATTGGGCAGCGACGCGCCCTGCGGTGCGCTTACCGGCCCGAGCTTCGCTGCCGAGGTGGCCCGCCAGATGCCGACTGCGATCACGCTCGCGTCGAGCCAGGAAGGTTTCGCCGAGCACTGGATTCGGCTACTCCACCAGCCCACCCTGCGCCTGTACGCGAACAACGACGTGGTCGGCGCCGAGGTCGGCGGCGCGGTCAAGAACGTCATGGCGATCGCCGCCGGCATCTGCGACGGCATGGGCTTCGGACTCAATGCCCGTGCCGCGCTGATCACCCGGGGGCTGGCCGAAATGTCCCGCCTCGGGGTGGCGCTGGGCGGGCGACAGGAGACCTTCATGGGCCTCGCCGGCATGGGCGACCTGATCCTGACCTGCACCGGCGATCTGTCGCGCAACCGCCGGGTCGGCCTGGCGCTCGCCGAAGGTCGGACCCTGGATCAGATCCTGACCGACCTCGGCCATGTCGCCGAAGGCGTCAGCACCGCCCGCGTGGTAGGCCGGTTGGCCGAACGGCACGGCGTCGAGATGCCGATCTGCGAGGCCGTCAACGCGGTTCTCCACGAGGGCTCCGATGCGCGAACGGCGGTGGCCGACCTGCTGGCCCGGGATCCCAGACCCGAGTGAGCGCCCGGCACCTTCATCCGGCGCCGGCTTCGCCGGCGAATCCGTTCTGCCGCCACACCTCGAACATCACCACGGCGACCGCGTTCGACAGGTTGAGGCTGCGGTTGCCCGGCACCATCGGCAGTCGCAGGCATCGCCCGCCGTCGAACTGTTGCAGTACGTCGTCGCCGAGCCCGCAGGTCTCCGAACCGAACAGCAACGCGTCGCCGGGCTTGTACGCGACTCGATCGTAGCGACGGCTGCCGCGGCGCGACAACGCGTAGCAGCGTGCATCCCCCAGCGTTGCGAGACAGGCGGAAAGATCGTCGTGGACGCTGACCCTGGCGAGATCGTGATAGTCGAGGCCGGCCCGCGCCAGCGCACGATCGTCCAGCGAAAAACCGAGCGGACGCACCAGATGCAGGTGGGCGCCGGTGTTCGCCGCCAGGCGGATGATGTTACCGGTATTGGGCGGAATCTCCGGCCGGTGCAGGATCACATGGAACATAGGCTGCCGAGCCCTCCTGCCGTCCGGCCTACTGCGGGGTCCGCGCGACGACCAGATTCGCCACGCGGACGGCTCCGGCGCGCCGCAGGGCGAGCGCCAGCGCGCGCAGCGTGGCGCCGGTGGTCATGACGTCGTCGACGACGACAACGCTGCAGCCCTCGAGATCCGCCTCGACATCGAAGGTGCCACGCACGTTGCGCCACCGCGCCCGGGCATCCAGGCCGGCCTGGGACGGAGTCGCCCGGCTTCGCACGACGCCGTCGCGCAACAGCCGGATGCCACGCCTGGCCAGCGGCCGCGCCAGTTCGAGCGACTGGTTGAAGCCGCGCTCGCGCAACCTGCCGCGATGCAGCGGCACCGGCACGACGATGTCCCAGCCGGCACCGGCGCACTCCGCCAGGCGCGCACCGAGCCAGGCCGCGAGGTCGAGTGCGGTGCGATACTTCAGGGCATGAACAAGTTGCCCGACCGGGAAGACGTAGTCGTAGACGGCGATCGTGGCATCGAATGGCGGCGGCCGGGAAATGCAGCGCGCGCAGGTCCGGCCGGCGGTCGCCGGCAACGCGCAGATCGGACACGCGTCGCCCCTGCGCCATCGCGGCAGCACCGCGATGCAGGCCGGGCACAGCACGTCGAATTCGCCCTCCGCACCACACAGGAAGCATTCGACCGGGATCAGGCGGGGGATCGTGCGGCGGATGGTTTCCCGGAACGGGGAAATCAGGTTTGACAAAGACTTGTCCGATCCGGGAACATTCATAATTTTGAATTATCGAATTCATTCAAAGGCGGTTGCCATGCATTCTTCCGAGGCCACGATTGTCGTTCATTCCTCCTCGTCCCGCGCCACGGACGAAGCCCGACGCTGGAGCATCGATCAGGTCGAGGCTCTGCTCGAAATGCCCTTCAACGATCTGCTCCATCGTGCCCAGCAGGTCCATCGGGAGCATTTTGACCCCAACAAGGTACAGCTATCCACATTGTTGTCGATCAAGACCGGGGGATGTTCCGAGGATTGCGGCTACTGCTCGCAATCGGCCCGGCGCGACACCGGGGTCGATTCCGAGCCGCTGATGCAACTCGATCAGGTGGTGGAAAAGGCCCGCGCCGCCAAGCGCCGTGGCGCCAGCCGCTTCTGCATGGGCGCCGCCTGGCGCGGTCCCAAGGACCGCGATCTCGACGCGGTGCTGACCATGGTGCGGGAAGTCAAGCAGCTCGGGCTGGAGACCTGCGTGACCCTCGGCATGCTCAAGGACGGTCAGGCCGAGCGCCTGAAGGCCGCCGGCCTCGATTACTACAACCACAACATCGACACGTCGCCGGAGCACTACGACAAGGTGATCACCACCCATAGCCTGCTCGATCGCCTGAAGACGCTCGAGAAGGTCCGCGCGGCCGGCATCAAGGTATGCAGCGGCGGCATCGTCGGCATGGGCGAAGGCCGTCGCGGGCGCGCGGCGATGATCGCCGAACTGGCGAACATGGAGACGCCGCCGGAGTCGGTGCCGATCAACAGCCTCGTACAGATCGACGGCACACCGCTGGCCGGGGCCGAACCGGTGGACGGGCTGGATTTCGTGCGCACCATCGCGGCGGCGAGAATCACGATGCCCACCAGCTACGTCCGCCTGTCGGCCGGCCGCAGCGAGATGAGCGACGAGCTCCAGGCGCTGTGCTTCCTGGCCGGCGCCAATTCCATCTTCTACGGCGAGCATTTGCTGACCACCGACAATCCGGACACGGATCACGACCAGTTGCTGTTCGACAAGCTCGGCCTGACCGGAGTCTGATGGCAGCGGGCGACGACTATCGCATCGACCGGCGGGCGGTCCGCCGCAACTGCCGACGCCATGCGGCGAGTGCGGTGGGCGGTGAGGCCGTGGTACGCGAGGTGGCCGCCCGCATGGACGAGCGGCTCGACTACATCCGGCTCGCGGCGCAGCGGATCCTCGATCTGGGCTGCGGTACCGGCGCCGATCGTGCCCGCCTGCAGTCCCGCTATCGCGACGCGCGAATCGTCGGCGCCGACGCCTGCCCCGCGCTGCTCGACGCCGGCCGCCGAGGTGGCCTGCTGGCCCGCCTGCTCGGTGGCAGGTCGCCGGTGGTGGCCGCCGACGCCCTGGCGCTGCCGTTTCGGCGCGCCAGTTTCGACATGGTCTGGTCCAACCTGATGCTGCAATGGCTCGACGACCCGGCCCCGGCCCTCGCCGAGATCCACCGCGTGCTCGAGGTGGACGGCATGGTGATGTTCTCGACCCTCGGCCCCGACTCCCTGAAGGAACTGCGACGGGCCTTTCCCGAGAACGCCGTACATCGCTTCATCGACATGCACGACATCGGCGACGCGCTGGTCCGCGCCGGCTTCGGCGATCCGGTGATGGACATGCAGATGCTTACCGTGACCTACGCCGACGCCACCGCCCTGCTCGCCGAGCTGCGTGGCGGCGGCAACGCCAACGCCCGTGCCGACCGCCCTCGCGGACTGACCGGCACCCGGGCGTGGCGGGCGCGACTGGAACGGCTCGAAGACAGCCGGCGGGACGGCGTGCTGCCGGTCACGCTGGAACTGGTCTTCGGCCATGCCTGGAAGCAGCCGCCGAAGACCGACGAGCGGGGCCACCCGGTGATTCGCTTCCATCCGGCCAGGCCATGAGCCCAGGCCCCCGGAGCAAGCCGTCACCGGTGTGGCTGTTCGATCTCGACAACACCCTGCACGACGCCAGCCACGCGATCTTTCCCCAGATCAATCGCGCCATGACCGACTACATCGCGCGCCATCTGGCGCTCGAGCGCGCCGAAGCCCATGCCCTGCGCGAACGCTACTGGCGCCACTATGGCGCAACGATGACCGGCCTGGTCAAGCACCATGCGGTCGCCCCGCGCCATTTCCTGCACGAGACCCACCACCTCGAGGACCTCGAACGCATGCTGGTGTACGACCGCCGCATCGGCCGCCTGCTGCGCAGCCTGCCCGGCCGCCGCGTGGTGTTCTCGAACGGTCCGCGCGACTATGCGCTGCAGGTGCTGGCCGCAATGAGACTGCTGGAAGTGTTCGAGCGCGTATTTGCCATCGAAGACATGGGCTACCAGCCCAAACCCGGCAGCATGGCCTTTCGCCGGTTGCTCGGACAGCTGCGGCTGCATCCGCGTCAGTGCATCCTGGTCGAAGACAGCGAAGCGAACCTGCGGCCGGCCAAGCGACTCGGCATGCGCACCGTCTGGATCAGTCCGGCGCTGCGCCAGCCGCCCCACGTGGACCTGAGGCTGGCCAGCATCGCCGAACTGTCCCGCCGCTCGCGGGCAGCCCTCGGTCCACTGGCTGGAAGCGGTATCAGCCGCCCTTGAGCGCCCGCGCCGCATCCAGCGCAAAGTAGGTGAGAATGCCGTCGGCACCGGCGCGTTTGAAGCACAGCAGAGCCTCGAGCATGCACGCCTGCTCCGACAGCCAGCCATTCGCGGCCGCCGCCTTCAGCATCGCGTACTCGCCGCTGACCTGATACGCGTAGGTCGGCACCTGCAATTCGCGCTTGACGCGGCGCACGATGTCCAGGTAGGGCATGCCGGGCTTGACCATGAACATGTCGGCGCCCTCGGCGATGTCGAGCGCGACCTCGCGCACCGCCTCGTCGGAATTCGCCGGATCCATCTGATAAGTGTGCTTGTTGCCCTTGCCGAGATTGGCGGCCGAGCCGACCGCGTCGCGGAACGGCCCGTAATAGCTCGAGGCATACTTCGCCGAATAGGCGAGGATGCGGGTATGGATGTGAGCGCCGGCATCGAGCTCGGCACGGATGCGTCCGATCCGCCCGTCCATCATGTCCGACGGCGCGACCACGTCGGCGCCGGCCTCGGCGTGGCTCAGGGCCTGGCGCGCGAGCGCTTCGAGGGTTTCGTCGTTGAGCACGTAGGCGCGCGGATCGTCGCGGTCGATCAGGCCGTCCTGACCGTGGCTGGTGTAGGGATCCAGCGCCACGTCGGTGATCACGCCGAGTTCCGGGAAACGCGCCTTCAGCGCCTGCACGGTGCGCTGTACCAGTCCGTCCGGGTTCCAGGCTTCCTCCGCGCCATCGCTCTTTCTGGCCGCCTCGACCACCGGAAACAGCGCGAGGGCAGGCACGCCCAATTCGCACGCCTGTTCCGCCACGCCCAGCAGGCCGTCGATCGACACGCGCGACACGCCGGGCATCGACGGCACCGCCTCGACCGCGTTGCGGCCATCGAGCACGAATACCGGATAGATCAGATCGTCGGCAGTCAGCACGTGCTCCTGCATCAGGCGGCGCGAAAACGCGTCCCGGCGCATCCGTCTCATGCGTGCCTGGGGAAAAGCGGGCGTGGGTCTCATGCAGGTCCTCTTTGCATCGAATTGAAAACTTGGGAACTTACCCGGGGCACCACCATCTGATCGATCAGATGGTGCTGAGCCGTCTCCCGCTTCACCTCCCTGAGCGGGTGCCTTAATCTCCAATTAAGGCATTTCAACCCCTGGCAACCTCCCCTTTTGCCGGGGGTTTTCTTTGTTCCGGCACAGGCCCGCCAGGCGCGACACCGAGCCAGCCGGCGACCACCTGCTCGACCTCGTCGCGCCCATGCTTCTTCAGGCTCGAGAACAGCTGGCAGGAAACCTGGCCACCCCACGCCGACAGCGCGCTTCGCACCTGGATGAGCGTTCTCGCCGCTTCGCTGCGAGAGAGCTTGTCGGACTTGGTCAGCAGCACATGCACCGGACGCCCGCCCGGGGCAAACCAATCGAGCATCTGCCGGTCCAGCGGCTTCAGCGGGTGGCGCACGTCCATGATCAACACCATGCCGGCCAGATTGGGACGTGTGCACAGGTAGCGCTCGAGCAGTCCCTGCCACTTCATGCGGACCTTTTCCGGAACTTCGGCGTAACCATAGCCCGGCAGATCGACCAGCGCCGACCCGTCACGCAATCGGAAGTAGTTGATCAATTGCGTGCGACCCGGCGTCTTCGACACGTATGCGAGCCGCGCGTGCGCGGCCAGGGTGTTGATCGCGCTCGATTTGCCGGCGTTGGAACGGCCGGCAAACGCGACCTCGAGAGCCGAGGGCGCGGGCAGGCCGGCCGGATCTGCCACCGACAGTTCGAATCGTGCGTGCTGGAACAAGGACATCGGCACCCGGAGGGCGGCCCATCGAGCCGAAAAAGCGCGCCGGAGCGCAGGAAAAATGTTGTGTAGTGGTATAGAATAGCTGGTTTGAACGTTCCCTTCACGGCTTTCGAGGACATCATGATCAAGCGTACATTGCTGCTCACCATGGTTCTGGCCTCGGGCGGCGTCTTCGCCCAGGGCGAAGGTGCCGCGCCCGATCTCGCAAAGGCAAAGCAGACTGCGGAGACGATTTGCGCAGGCTGTCACATGGCTGACGGAAACAGCATGCTGCCGGCCAACCCGAAACTGGCCGGTCAGGTCGAGGAATACCTCTACAAGCAGTTGACGGATTTCAAGAGCGGCAAGCGTGCCAGTCCCGTGATGGGTGCCATGGTGGCCTCGCTGAACGAGGACGACATGAAGGCCCTGGCTGCCCACTTCGCCTCCCAGACGCTGAATCCGGAGTCGGCGCGCAACACCGATTCCCTGGCCGCCGGCCAGAAGCTGTGGCGCGCCGGAAACCTGGACAAGGGCATTCCGGCCTGTGCCGGTTGTCATGGTCCGGCCGGCGCCGGACTGCCGGCCCAGTTCCCAGCCCTCTCCGGCCAGTTCGCCGACTACATCGAGACCCAGGTCAAGGCCTTCCGGGCCGGCGAACGGGCCAATGATCCCAGCCGCATGATGCAGGACATCGCGATCAAGATGACCGACCCCGAGATCGCCGCGGTCGCCGACTACGCGGCCGGCCTGCGCCACCAGGGCCAGTAGGACCGCGCGGCCGCCGCCGCGCGCGGCGGCCGCGCTGCAAACGAAACGGCGCCCTTCTCGGGGCGCCGTTTCCTTGCGTCATGGCGGCGCGGACCGGGCGCCGATCCGCGAGCTATCGCAGCATGCCCGGCAACATCCCCTTCATGCCGCGCATCATCTTCTGCATGCCACCCTTCGAGAACTGCTTCATGACCTTCTGCGTCTGCTCGAACTGATTCAGCAGGCGGTTGACTTCCTGGACGGTGACCCCGGCACCGGCGGCAATACGGCGCTTGCGGGAGGCCTTGAGGATTTCCGGTTTGGCGCGCTCGAGGGGGGTCATCGAATTGATGATGCCTTCGATGCGGCCGATCGCCTTTTCCTCGACGCCCCCTTGCAGTTGCCCTGCGGCCTGGGCGAACTGGGCCGGCAATTTTTCCAGCAGCGAGCCGATACCACCCATCTTGCGCATCTGGACGATCTGCTCGCGGAAATCGTCGAGATCGAAACCCTTTCCGGTCTTGAGCTTTTGCGCGAACTTGCGCGCCTTTTCCTCGTCGACCCCGCGCCGCGCCTCCTCCACCAGCCCGAGGATGTCGCCCATGCCGAGAATTCGCGACGCCATCCGCTCGGGATGGAATTCCTCCAGGCCACCGAGCTTTTCACCGATACCGGCGAACTTCAGCGGCTTGCCGGTGACATGGCGGACCGACAATGCCGCACCGCCGCGGGCATCACCGTCGAGCTTGGTCAGCACGACACCGGTCAGCGGCAGCGCGTCATTGAAGGCTCGGGCGGTATTGACCGCGTCCTGGCCGAGCATCGCATCGACGACGAACAGGGTCTCGATCGGCTTCAGCGCCTCGTGCAGGGCGCGGATCTCGTCCATCATCGCCTGATCGATAGCGAGCCGGCCGGCGGTATCGACCAGCAACACCTCGAAGTGGTGCTTGCGCGCGTGATCCAGCGCCGCTCGCGCGATCGCCACCGGCTGCTGATCGACACTGGACTGGAAAAAGCCGATCCCGGCCTGCCCGGCCACGGTCTGCAACTGGGCGATCGCCGCAGGCCGGTATACGTCGGTGGAAACCGCCAGAACCCGCTTCTTCATGCGCTCGTGCAGCAGCTTGCCGAGCTTGCCGGTGGTGGTGGTCTTGCCGGCGCCCTGCAGGCCGGCCATCAGCACCACGGCCGGCGGCTGGGCCGCCAGGTCGAGACCGGCATGGGTGCCCCCCATCAGTTCGGTGAGTTCCCGGTGCACGACGCCGACCAGCGTCTGGCCCGGCGTCAGCGAGCCGATCACCTCTTCGCCGACCGCCTTGACCCTGACCTTGGCGATGAAGTCCTTGACGACCGGAAGCGCGACATCCGCCTCCAGCAATGCCATGCGCACCTCGCGCAGCGCCTCCTGGATGTTGTCCTCGGTCAGGCGGGCCTGGCCGCGCAGCTTCTTGACGACTCCGGCGAGACGTTGGGAGAGGTTGTCCAGCATGATGGAATCCCAGAATGAGGGCGTTGGAGTAAACTTGAACGATGCCCGGCATTCTACTTCATCTGATTCCGGCCTCGCTCTACGCGGCCCTCGGAGTGCATTTCTGGCGCAGCCGAAATCAGCGCTCACGCGGGCCCGCGCATCCGACCGGCGAACGGATGCTGTTGGCACTCGCGCTGTTGGCCCACGGCTTCGCGCTGCAGTCCGAACTGTTCCCGGACGGCCATATGCGCTTCGGCTTCAGCGTCGCGGTCTCGCTGATGGTCTGGCTGGCGGTGCTGTTCTACTGGATCGAGACCCTATACACCCGGCTCGATGGCCTCCAGACCCTGGCGATGCCGGCCGCGGTGCTCGGCGCCGTGCTGCCACTGCTGTTTCCGAGCCAGCATGAACTCGCCAACGCCGGCTCGCTCGCGTTCCGGGCGCATTTCGTCGTCGCGATGCTGGCCTACAGCCTGTTCACGCTGGCAGCCCTGCATGCGCTGTTGATGGCCTTCGCCGAACGGCAGTTGCACAACGCGAGACTGTCGCGTGCCTTCGCCAGCCTGCCGCCGCTGCTGACCATGGAGGCCCTGCTGTTCCGGCTGATCACCGTGGCGTTCGTGCTGCTGACCCTGACCCTGATCTCCGGCGTCGCGTTTTCCGAATATCTGTTCGGCCGTGCCTTCCGCTTCGACCACAAGACGCTGTTCGCGGTCATATCCTGGATTCTGTTCGGTGCCTTGCTGTTCGGTCGCCATGCCTGGGGCTGGCGCGGCCGGGTCGCTCTGCGCTGGACCCTGGCCGGCTTCGTGACCCTGATGTTCGCCTATGTGGGTAGCCGATTCGTACTCGAAGTGCTACTCGAGCGCGTCGTCTGAAGGTGACTGATCCCGGACTGCCTGCCGACCGACCGATTCGGGGAGCGTGCCCTTGAGCGACTCCCCGTTGTCGGCCAAGCTGCTGGCATTGGCAGTACTGCTGGTGCTATCCGGCGCCTTCTCGATGGCCGAGACCGCGATGATGGCTGCCAACCGCTATCGCCTCCGTTCGCTCGCCGCGACAGGCTCGAAGGGCGCGGCGATGGCGCTCGACCTGCTCGGCAAGACGGACCGCCTGCTCGGCGTGATCCTGCTGTTCAACAATCTGATCAATGCCGCCGCGGCGATGCTGGTCAGCGTCATCACGATCGAGCTGTTCGGAGACGAGGAATGGGCGCTGGGACTGGCCACGATGCTGGTCACGTTCCTGATATTGGTCTTCTCGGAGATCACGCCCAAGGTCATTGGCGCCAACCATGCCGACCGCATGGCGACCGTGGCCGCCTATGCCCTTACCTTCCTGCTGCGGGCGACCAGCTTCATCGTCAGCTTCGTCAACATCTTCGTCTTCGGCCTGCTCAAGCTGCTCGGCCTCAATCCGGCCGGTGGCGCCGACCGCCATCGGCTGGCACCCGAGGAACTTCGCGCACTGGTGATCGAATCCGGCCAGTACATCCCGCAGAAACACCGCAGCATCCTGGTCAATCTGTTCGAACTGGAGGACATCACGGTCGAGGACGTGATGACCCCCCGCAACGCGATCGAGGGGATCGACCTCGCAGACCCGATCGGTGCCATCAAGGAACAGATCGCAACCAGCTATCACACCCGCCTTCCGGTCTTCTCCGAGGAACTGGACGACATCGTCGGCATCCTCCACCTGAGGCGCATGCTCGGCCGGGTAATGGACAAGGATTTCGACACCGACGACATCAAGACGGTGCTGCAGGAACCCTACTTCATCCCGTCCAATACACCAGTGTTCTCGCAGTTGCGGTTCTTCCAGGAGAATCGCCAGCGTCTCGGGCTGGTGGTGGACGAATATGGCGAACTGCTCGGGCTGGTCACGCTGGAAGACATCATCGAGGAACTGATCGGCAAGTTCACGACCTCGACACCGGATTCCACGGATCGCGTCGAATGGGACGCCGACGGCACGGTACTGGTCGACGGAAGCCATGCGATCCGTGATCTCAATAGAAAATTGGGGCTCAACCTTCCCGTCGACGGGCCGAAAACTATCAACGGGTTGCTTATCGAGCATCTGCAAGAGATACCGGAGACAGGTCTGTCGGTGAAGATCGACGACGTGCCGATCGAGGTCATCCAGACCCAGGATCGAATGGTCAGGACGGTCCGCATCTTCATGCCGAAGGCGACAAGTGACGAGATTTGACGGTGGCGCCAGGCCGGTTCCTCTGCACCATGTGAGCCGGAATGCAAGGTGCGCGCGGTCGATCATCAAGGGACGAAATGGCAGCTAACCCGCAGATCGCATTGAGTGGCCTCGGCCGCGCCCTGGTCCAGCATGGGCGGCTGGGAGAGGCCGAGGCGCTCGCCTGCAGCCAGGATGCGGCGGGCAAGGTCAATGCGTTCATGTCTGCGGTGATCGAGAACCATCACCTCAATGCCCTCGATCTGGCCAAGTTCTCGGCCGAGACCTTCGGCTACCCGCTGCTCGACATCACTGCCCTCGACGCATCCAACGTTCCCCGCGATGCCATCGACAGGAAGCTGATCTCGAAACACGAAGTGATTGCCCTGGGCAAGCGCGGCAACCGCCTGACGGTCGCCATCGCCGACCCGACCAACATCCGGGCACTCGACGAGATCCGTTTCCAGACCGGGCTTTCTGTCGACCCGGTGGTCGTCGAGCTGCCCAAACTGGTGGAATTCATCCACCGCGCCAACGAATCCGCCTCGGAGTCCCTTCGCGATCTCACCGGCGAAGACTTCGACATGGACCTGCTGAGTCAGGAGGAGCCGGCAGACCAGAAGCAGGCGGACGAGAGCGCAGCCGAAGTCGACGATGCCCCCGTGGTTCGCTTCATCCAGAAGATCCTGGTCGACGCGATCAATGAAGGGTCGTCGGACATTCACTTCGAGCCCTACGAGAAGTACTACCGGATTCGCTTCCGGACCGACGGCGTGCTGCGCGAGATCGCCCAGCCGCCATTGATCCTGCGCGAGAAGATCGCGGCCCGGATCAAGGTCATCTCGCGCCTCGACATTTCCGAGAAGCGCGTGCCCCAGGATGGCCGCATGAAGCTGGTGCTGTCCAAGAACAAGGCCATCGATTTCCGGGTATCGACCCTGCCGACGCTGCACGGCGAGAAGATCGTGATGCGTATCCTCGATCCGTCCTCGGCGATGCTGGGAATAGATGCGCTGGGATACGAGCCCGACCAGCGCGCGGCCCTGCTGGCGGCGATCGAGCGGCCCTACGGCATGATCCTGGTCACCGGCCCGACCGGCAGCGGCAAGACGGTGTCGCTCTACACCTGCCTCAACCTGCTCAACAAGGCCGGTGTCAATATATCCACCGCCGAGGATCCGGCCGAGATCAACCTGCCCGGCATCAACCAGGTCAATGTCAACGACAAGGCCGGCCTGACCTTCTCGGCAGCGCTCAAATCCTTCCTGCGCCAGGATCCGGACATCATCATGGTCGGCGAGATCCGCGACTTCGACACGGCCGAGATCGCGATCAAGGCTGCCCAGACCGGTCACCTGGTGCTGTCGACGCTTCACACAAACGACGCCCCGACGACCCTCGAACGCCTCCGCAACATGGGCGTTGCACCGTTCAACATCGCCTCTTCGGTGATCCTGATCACCGCCCAGCGCCTGGCGCGACGGCTGTGCTCGTGCAAGAAGCCGATGGAGATTCCCGAGGAGGCTCTGCTCGAGGCGGGGTTCGTCGAGGAGGAACTGGACGGTTCCTGGCAGCCCTATGGCCCGGTCGGCTGCGATCGCTGCAAGGGCAGTGGCTACAAGGGCCGTGTCGGCATCTATCAGGTCATGCCGATCACCGAGGAAATGACCCGCATCATCATGCGGAACGGCAACTCGATCGAATTGGGCGAGCAGGCCCGGGTCGAGGGCGTCAAGGATCTGCGCCAGTCGGGCCTGCTCAAGGTCAAACAGGGCGTGACCTCCCTGGCCGAAGTGCTGGCGACGACGAACGAGTGAATTGAACGAGGATTGATCGATGGCAACCAGAAGTCGCACCGCACGCCGGCCGGGTGCCCCAGCGGAACAGCTCTACGTCTGGGAAGGCAAGGACAAGTCGGGCAAGATGATCCGCGGCGAACTGCGCGCGGCCGGCGAGAAGGTCGTGCAGGCGACGCTGCGACGCCAGGGCATCCTCGTGACCAAGGTCCGCAGGCAGAAACTGTCCCGCGGCCGCCGCATCACCGACAAGGACATCGCACTGTTCACCCGACAGCTCGCGACGATGATGAAGTCGGGCGTGCCTCTGTTGCAGGCCTTCGACATCGGCATCAAGGGCTGCGGCAACCCGACCCTGGGCAGGATGCTGAACGACATCCGCAATGACGTCGAAACCGGCGCGAGCCTGTCACAGGCCTTCGCCAAGCACCCGGTGCATTTCGACGCCCTCTACTGCAATCTGATCGCGGCCGGCGAACAGGCCGGCATTCTCGACTCGCTGCTCGACCGTCTGGCGATCTACAAGGAAAAGATCCTGGCGATCAAGAGCAAGATCAAGTCCGCGATGTTCTACCCGATCTCGGTGATCGTCGTTGCCGCCATCGTGGTCACCGTGATCATGCTGTTCGTGGTGCCGGAGTTCAAGAAGGTGTTCCAGTCGTTCGGCGCCGACCTGCCGGCACCGACCCTGGTGGTGATCGGCATCTCGGACGCCTTCGTGGCCAACTGGTACATCATATTCGCGGTGATGATCGGGGCCGTGGTCGGGATCTCGTTCGCGTACAAGCGATCACCGATGATGCAGATCGCGATGGACCGCATGCTGCTGCAGATCCCGGTCATCGGCGAGATCATCCGCAAGGCGACGCTCGCCCGCTGGACCCGCACCCTGTCGACGATGTTCGCCGCCGGCGTGCCGCTGGTCGAAGCACTGGATTCGGTGGGAGGCGCATCCGGCAACTACGTCTACGTCACCGCCACCAAGCAGATCCAGTCCGAGGTCAGTACCGGCACCAGCCTCACGGTGTCGATGCAGAACGTGAAGGTGTTTCCGACGATGTGCGTGCAGATGGTGTCGATCGGCGAGGAGTCGGGCCAGCTCGACTCGATGCTGGCCAAGGTCGCCGATTTCTACGAAGCCGAAGTGGACGACGCCGTCGCGGGTCTGTCGCAACTGCTCGAACCGATGATCATGGTCTTCCTCGGAACCATCATCGGCGGCCTGGTGGTCGCCATGTATCTGCCGATCTTCAAGTTGGGTCAGGTCGTCTAGCCTCGCGGACAAGCACGGATCACAAGTGCTCCCGTTCCTTTCCGATGGCCCGCTGGTGCTCGCCACCACCCTGCTGGTGGGGCTGTTCGTCGGCAGCTTTCTGAATGTCGTGATCCATCGGCTGCCGCGGATGATGGAGCGCGAGTGGAACGAGCAGGCCGCGGAACTGCGCGGCGAGACGCTGGCGAAGGGCGAACGCTTCAACCTGGCGACGCCCCGCTCGCGCTGCCCCCATTGCGGCCATCAGATCTCGGCGCGGGAGAACATCCCGATATTGAGCTTTCTGGTGCAGCGCGGCCGATGCCGCCACTGCGGCGCCGGCATCGGCCTGCGCTATCCCTGCGTCGAACTGCTGTCCGGCGCCCTGTGCGTGGGCGCGGCGCTGCGCTTCGGTCCCACCCCGGAGCTGCTTTTCGCGATGGTATTCATCTGGGTGGTGATGGCGCTGGCCTTCATCGACCTCGACACCCAGTTGCTGCCCGACAGCCTGACCCTGCCCCTGCTCTGGGTCGGCCTGCTGGCCAATCTCGAGGCGCGTTTTGCAACTCTCGATTCCGCGGTGATCGGGGCCGCAGCGGGCTATCTGATCCTGTGGGCGGTGTACTGGGTGTTCAAGCTGCTCACCGGCAAGGAGGGCATGGGCTACGGCGATTTCAAGCTGCTCGCCGCGATCGGCGCATGGTTCGGCTGGCAGTCCTTGCCGCTGACCATCATCCTGTCGTCGGCGGTGGGGGCCGTGGTCGGCATCGGCCTGATCCTGTTCGCACGCCACGGACGCAACGTACCGATACCGTTCGGCCCGTACCTGGCGGCTGCCGGCCTGCTCGCGTTATTCTTCGGCGACTCGATAACCGCTGCCTACCTCGCCACGCTGTAGCGAAGCCGTCGCCGGACGGCGGGTGCGTCAGGCGCGCTGCCGCGGTCCGCTCCGACGAGCGTCGCTTGAACATGCCGTGGACCGCCCCAAACTGGCGCGTGAAAAGCACGATTCGTGCTTTCGGACGATGTTGCCATGCGTTAGACTTACGCCCTTGATTTTGCGGAGGTAATCATGCCGATTTACGAATATCGCTGTGGTGCATGCGGTTTCCAGAAGGAACACCTTCAGAAGCTCAACGATGCCCACCTGGTGACCTGCCCGGAGTGCGGCAACGACACGTACAAGCGCCAGATCAGTGCCGCAGGCTTTCACCTGAAGGGCAGTGGCTGGTACGCCACGGATTTCAAGGGCGGCCGGAGCGGCAGTGCCGGATCCGGAGCCAGCGAAGCCAAGCCCGCCGAGTCGAAACCCGCAGCGACGCCGTGCGGGGGCAATTGCGCCTGCCACTGAGCGCTGAATGAAGAAGTATTTCATCACCGGTCTGCTGATCTGGATTCCGCTGGTCATCACGATGATGGTGATGGCCTGGATCGTGGGGACGCTCGATCAGGTGCTGCTGCTGGTGCCCGTGCGCTATCGTCCGGACACCGTACTCGGTTTCCACGTGCCCGGTCTCGGGGTCGTGCTGGCACTCGCCATCGTGCTGATGACCGGACTCGTGGGTGCCAACGTGCTCGGCCAGAAGATCGTCGAGGGATGGGAGCTCCTGCTCTCGCGCATCCCGGTCGTGAAGTCGATCTACTACAGTGTCAAGCAGGTTTCCGACACGATCTTTTCGAGCAGCGGCCAGGCCTTTCGCAAGGCGCTGCTGGTGGAGTACCCCCGCAAGGGCATCTGGACGATCGCCTTCCTGACGGGCAAGCCCGGCGGCGCCGCGGCGCGACACCTGGACGGCGACTATGTCAGCGTCTACGTGCCGACCACCCCGAACCCGACCTCGGGTTTCTTTCTGATGTTGCCGCGACAGGACGTGATCGAGCTCGAAATGAGCGTCGACGACGCGCTGAAATACATCATCTCGATGGGAGTGGTGGCGCCCGGAAGCAAAGCCCACGAGCGACTCATCATAGAATCCACCGCTTCCCGTTAAACCCACCACGCCGCCCGGCGGCGGCGCCCCGGACTCCACTCCATGCGAACCAACTACTGCGGGCTGATCGACGCCCGATACCTCGACCAGAACATTTCCCTGTGCGGCTGGGTCCATCGACGCCGCGACCACGGCGGCGTGATCTTCATCGACCTGCGCGACCGCGAGGGCCTCGTCCAGGTGGTCTGCGATCCCGACCGGCCGGAGATGTTCGGTATCGCGGAATCGATCCGCAACGAGTTCGTGCTGCGGGTCCACGGGCGGGTCCGGCGGCGCCCCGCAGGTACCGAGAACCCCGGCCTGACCTCCGGCGAGATCGAACTGCTGTGCCATGACATCGAGATCCTCAACGGCTCGGCGACGCCGCCGTTCCAGCTCGACGACGAGAACCTGTCGGAAACCACCCGGCTGACCCACCGCGTCATCGACCTGCGGCGGCCGCAGATGCAGCGCAACCTGATGTTGCGCTACCGCACCGCCATGGCATTCCGGCGCTTTCTCGACGAACACGGTTTCATCGATGTCGAGACGCCGATGCTGACCAAGAGCACGCCCGAGGGCGCCCGCGACTACCTGGTACCGTCGCGGGTGCATCCCGGGCATTTCTTCGCCCTGCCCCAGTCGCCGCAGCTGTTCAAGCAATTGCTGATGGTCGCCGGCTATGACCGCTACTACCAGATCACCAAGTGCTTCCGCGACGAGGACCTGCGGGCCGACCGCCAACCCGAATTCACCCAGGTCGACCTGGAGACCTCCTTCCTCGACGAGGCCGAAATCACGGGACTGGTCGAGCAGATGATCCGCCGGGTGTTCCACGAGGTCCTCGACGTCGCCTTGCCGGACCCGTTCCCGCGTCTGCCGTTCGCCGAGGCGATGAGCCGCTACGGCTCCGACAAGCCCGATCTGCGCGTCACCCTCGAACTCACCGAAATCACCGACATCGTCCGTGACGTCGCGTTCAAGGTCTTTGCCGGCCCGGCCAACGCCCCCAACGGACGCGTCGCGGCGCTGCGCGTACCCGGCGGCGCCGGCCTGACTCGCGGCGAGATCGACGAATACACGCGCTTCGTTGCCATCTACGGCGCTCGCGGCCTGGCCTACATCAAGGTCAATGACGCGTCCAAGGCCAACGAGGACGGTCTGCAATCGCCGATCGTCAAGAACCTCCACGAACGCGCGCTGACCGAGATCATCGCGCGCACCGGCGCCGTCAGCGGCGACCTGATCTTCTTCGGCGCCGACAAGGCCAGCGTCGTCAACGACGCATTGGGCGCCTTGCGCAGCCGCATCGGTCACGAAAAAGGCTTTCTCAACGGCGAGGCCTGGGCACCGGTCTGGGTGGTCGACTTCCCGATGTTCGAATACGACGAGGACGACAAGCGCTGGGTCGCCTGCCACCATCCGTTCACGAGTCCGAAGGACGAGCATCTCGATCGGCTCGCCAGCGACCCGGGCGATTGCCTCGCGAAGGCCTACGACCTGGCGCTGAACGGCTGGGAAATCGGTGGCGGTTCGGTTCGTATCCACCAGGCCGACGTGCAGGAGAAGGTCTTCGCCGCGCTCGGCATCGGCGAGCAGGAAGCCGAAGCGAAATTCGGTTTCCTGCTCGACGCGCTGCGCTATGGTGCGCCACCCCATGGCGGACTCGCCTTCGGTCTCGATCGCATCGTCACGCTGATGACCGGCGCCGAATCGATCCGTGACGTCATCGCCTTCCCGAAAACGCAGCGCGCCCAGTGCCTGCTGACCGACGCGCCGTCGAGCGTGGACGAACGCCAATTGCGGGATCTTCACGTTCGCCTGCGCCAGCGGATCGGCACCGAAGTTCAGGTCGACCAGGGCTGAGCCGCTCCTCGCTCCGCCGAAAGCGGGGCCGCGGTTCAAGAAAGGTCGCGCCACGCCGATGTTGTCGGCAGCGCGACCTATTTTTCTTCGTCCTTCCGGAAGATGGCCACCCGTCCAGAACAGATCTCGATCCTGATCATCGAGGCCCAGGCCGGCATGCGTTCGCAGTTGCGGAACATGCTGTCGATCACGGGCATGAGCAAGATCCAGTTCGCGGTTTCCGCCGGAGTCGCGGTGCGCAAGCTGCGGGAAAGCCGCTTCGACATCATCTTGTGCGAGTACCACCTCGGGGATGGCCAGGATGGTCAGCACCTGCTGGAGGATCTCCGCCATCACGCGATCATCCCGATG
Organism: Rhodocyclaceae bacterium; assembly: GCA_020445745.1. Lineage (GTDB taxonomy): Bacteria > Pseudomonadota > Gammaproteobacteria > Burkholderiales > Rhodocyclaceae > Cognatazoarcus. The sequence goes on from JAGRGB010000186.1 coordinate 54,684, forward strand.
TCGACGCTGTTCATCATGGTCACCGGCGAGCGCCAGTACGAGCGCGTCGTCGGTGCCGCCGAACTGGCACCCAACGACTACATCCTGAAGCCCTTCGCCGCGGACGCCCTGTACGAACGACTGGCCCGCGCCCTGACCAAGCGCGACGCCTTCCTGGCGACCTACCAGCTGATGGAAATCGGAGACATTCCGTCGGCGATCGCCAGTTGCCGGCGTGGCGCCGAACAGTATCCGCAGTGGCGGATCGACTTCATGCGGCTGCAGGCGGAGTTGCACGTCGCCACCGGACAGGCCGACGAGGCACAGCAGCTGTACAAGCAGATTCTCGAGCTGCGAGCCGTGCCCTGGGCGCGCCTCGGGCTCGCCAAGACCCTGTTCATGCTCAAGAAGTACAGCGAGGCCGAGGTCCATCTCGAATCGCTGGTGGCCGAAAGCGAAATGTTCATCGACGCATACGACTGGCTGGCCCGCACCCGCGAGGCCGCCGGCAAGCTCGACCAGGCCCGCGAGGTTCTCGATTCGGCGGCATCGGTGTCGCCGAACCGGATCAACCGCATTCGCCGCCTCGGTCACCTGGCGATGCAGCTCGGCGACGTCGAAGCCGCTCGCACGCACTTCTCCGAAGTCGTTCGCAAGGGCAAGTATTCTGACTTCCGCGATCCGGAGGATCACGTAAGCCTGATCTCGGCCCAACTCGAACTCGGCGCGACCGACGAGGCCCAGGCCAGCATGCGGGATCTCGAGCGCAGCATGGCGGGCCTGCCCAAGACCCGCCTGTGCACTGCATTGTCGTCGGCGATGGTCGATACCCGGGCCGGCAATCACGACAAGGCGCGAGAGACGCTCGACGTCCTGCTCGCCGATCGCCCGGAACTCGCAGGCTTCTCGAACGGCATCAAGCACCAGTTGGCGAAGACCTGCTTCGCGCACGGCATGGATCAGCAGGGCTCGGACGTGGTACTCGACATCATGCGCACGTCCAGCGATCCGCGCACCCTGGAGGCGACCCGTCAGATGCTCGCCGACAGCGGCCGCGCCGAACTCGCCGAGCGGCTCGAGACCCGGGTGCGGGAAGAGGTTCGCGACCTGGTCGCGGCGGGCGCGGCGAAGGCCCAGCACGGCGACTACGATGGTGCCGTGGAAGAGATGCTGAACGCGGTGCGCAAGATGCCAGGCAATCCGCACGTGCTGTTCAACGCCGCGCTGGCCCTGCTCCGCCATATCGAAAACCGCGGCTTCAGGGAAGAATATGCCGAGCGGGCGCGCAAGCTGATCGATCAGGTGCGGACCCACGACCCGGCCAACGCCAAGCTGCCGGCATTGCTCGACTACATGCACGGCCTCTACCGCAAGTACGGGGTCCGATCGGGACAGGCCTGATAGACTGCGGACACGCCGCCAACCCGACCGCCGCCGATGTCCGGATTCCTGCGAAGTCTGCTGCTGGTATGCGCAAGCGCGCTGGCTTCGGTCGGCTGCGGCCCCGGCAACGGGCCGTCGGCCGCGGACAGCACCGCCAAGCCCGCGCCCGCCCTCCACGCCGCCGCAGACCTGCCGGCCGAGGTGCTCGCGACGCTGGCCCTGATCCGCAGCGGTGGACCGTTTCCGTACCGCAAGGACGGAAGTGTCTTCCGGAATCGCGAGCGTCTGCTGCCGCAACGCGCACGCGACTATTATCGGGAATACACGGTGCCGACACCGGGCGCACGTGACCGGGGGGCACGGCGCATCGTCACCGGTGGCCGCCCGCCCGAAATCTATTACTACACGGCGGACCACTACCGCAGCTTCCGACGCATCGAAGCCAGACCATGAGCCCGCGTTCCGACAACGACGCAAGCGGCGACTACGAACCGGAGACCGTCGACCCGGGTGAACTCGCCGGCCTAGAGCGAGCGGCAGGTCGCAGCCGGCATCGCGTGGTGCGGCTAGACCTTGCCGGTTGCCGAAGCAAGCAGGCGCTGCTGGAGCGCGCTTCGGCCGCATTCGAGTTCCCGGACTGGTTCGGCCACAACTGGGACGCTTTGTCCGACTCGCTACGCGACCTGTCCTGGCTCGACGCACCGGGCTATCTGGTGGTGATCTCGTCGCAGGAAGCATTCGCCGCAGCCCAGCCGGACGGCTGGCGGACCTTGTGCGAGGTGCTGGCCGAGGTGGCCGCGGAGCGCGAGGCCGAGGGTGTGCCGTGGCGAAACGTCCGGCTCGGGTCCGGCCCGCCATGAGCAAGCGGCCCGAATCGGTGCTGGTGGTGATCCATGTCGCCGGTCGTCACTTTCTGATGATGAAGCGCGCCGGTGTCGGCGGCTTCTGGCAATCGGTGACCGGCAGCCTCGAGCCCGACGAGACGCCCCTGGCTGCGGCGATCCGCGAGGTCGGCGAGGAGACCGGGCTGGAGATTCCCGACGGCCGGCTTCTCGATCATCGCCTGTGCAACCGCTTCGAGATTCCGCTGCGGTGGCGCGAACGCTATCCGCCGGGCACGACCCACAACGTTGAGCATGTCTTCAGCCTCGCGATCGAAGATTGCGCCGCGGTCCGACGGCAGCCTGAAGAGCACGTCGACGCGCGCTGGGTCGACACCGCACAGGCGCTGGCGATGGCGTGGTCGTGGACCAATCGCGACGGCATTCGGCTGGTGGCCGTGGGATCGGGCGCGGCCAGCGCACCGGCCGGCTGAAGTGCGCGCCTGCCGCCGCGACCAACTGCCGGTTCAGCAGCGCTCGAACAGTGCGATCGACTCGACGTGGGAGGTCTGGGAAAACAGATTGACGATGCCCGCAGCACGTAGCACATAGCCCTTCTGGTGCACCAGCACGGCGGCGTCGCGGGCGAGGGTCGCCGGGTTGCACGACACGTACACGATGCGCCGGGGCGCGCAGCGGCCGATCGCCTTGACCACCGAGATTGCGCCCTCGCGTGGCGGATCGAGCAACAGCTTGTCCAGTTGCCCCAGGGCGGCGAGGCTGTCCGGTGTGCTCTCGAACAGGTCGGCAGCATGAAAAGTGACCTGCTGCAGGAGGCCGTTCGCTGCCGCGTTTTGCCGTGCCCGCTCGACCAGCGCCTCGTTGCCCTCGACGCCGATGACCCGGGCACCACGACGCGCCATCGGCAGGCTGAAATTGCCGAAGCCGCAGAACAGGTCGGCGATACGGTCCTCCGGGCACGGATCGAGCAGCCGCATCGCGCACCGGATCAGCAGCCGGTTGGCGGCTTCATTGACCTGGACGAAGTCGGTCGGGCGAAACTGCAGCTGCAGATCGAACTCGGGAATCGAGTGACCCAGCGCCGGCGCGTCGACAGGGCAAAGGCGAAACGCGGTCGCCGGCGTCGCCGGCTGGAGCCACACCTGGAGCCGGCGGGAGCGGGCAAACCGCCTCAGCAGATCCTCGTCGGCGGCGCTCGGCGGGCTCAGTACCCGAAACACCAGCGCCGTCTCGCCGCCGCCGATGGCGACCTCGATCTGCGGCACGCGATCGGCAATCGAAAGCGCCGCCACCAGTTCGTGCAGCGCCGGCACGATCCCGGAAACATGGGCCGGAAGAATGTCGCAGGCCGCCATGTCGGCGACGTGGCTGCTGCGGCGCTGGTGGAAGCCGATCAGCACACCGCCCTTGCTGTCGACCTTGCGCACGGTCAATCGCGCCCGCTCGCGGTAACGCCAGGGCGTGCCCTGGACCGGAGGATGGATCACTGCGGCCGCGACGCCACCGACATGGGCCAGCGCGTCCTCGAGCACCCGCTGCTTGACGGCCACCTGGGCGGACGCATCGAGGTGCTGCATCGAGCAGCCGCCGCAGACACCGAAGTGCGGGCAACGCGGGACGACCCTCTGGGCACTGGCCTCGATCACCCGGGTGACCCGCGCGCGGGCGTAGCGTGGCTTCGCGCGGTACACTTCGTACTCCACCCGTTCGCCGGTCAGAGCGCCCTCGACGAAGACCGCCTTGCCGTCGGCGTGGCAGACACCCTGGCCTTCTTGGTCGAGGGATTCGATCAGTGCTTGGGGCATGGCCGAGCCAATATCGAAGAAGGCGCGATTCTACCCGACCATCGACACCCGGCGCCGATCGACACGGCTTCGGACGGGCCCAGGAGGCTTGCATGAGCACCGTTTCCTTCGACACCGTCGCCGGCTTCGACAGCGCCGTCGTCCATCTTCTGGAGCGCTGCGAGCGACGTCTGTGCCTGTTCGACCGGGACTTCGAGGTCGGCCCGCTGGGTGGAATCCGCGCGGTCGAACTGCTCGAGCGCCTGTTGCGCCGAAGCCCGAAGGCCGAGTGCGTGATGGTGGTGCACGACACCGCACACCTGGCCGCAGCCTGCCCACGGCTTCTCGATCTCCGTCGCAGACGCGCCCATCAGTTTCGGGTGCTGCAGTCGGCGAGCGAGCACCATACATGCATGCAGCCGTTCCTGATCGGTGACGGCCGCGATCTGGTGACCCGCTTCCATGCGGATCACCTGCGCGGCAAGCTCTGCCTCGACGAGCCGGCCGAAGTGGCCGGGTTCGAACAGCGATTCGAGCAGCTGGTGGAAAAAGCTGCGCCGGCAGCCGGCCTCGACAGCCTCGACCTGTAACCGGCGGCGGCCGCGCCGGGTCGCCCACGACCCGGCGCGATCAGCGCAGTTGTTCGTGCAGCACGGTCAGGATGCGGCGCGCAGTCGGGCCGTCGTCGGCGCCACCCTCCGCGGACAACACCTTGACGACGCTGGTGTCACCCTGACCCTCGACATGGATCCGGAAGCGGTCGCCACCCTTCGGCTTTTCGTCGTCGCGCCAGAACGCCAGCCACGACAGAAGTCCCTTGTCGTCGGACTTGGCCTCGGCTTCCGGATCGACATAGCGGACGAAGTAGATGCCCTGGGAACGGTCGCGATCCTCCACTGTGAACCCGGTGCGATCGAGGGACAGACCGACCCGGCGCCAGGCGCGATCGAAGGATTCATCGACGATCAGCCGGCTGCCGCCAGCGGCAGTGTCGATGCGCGCCTTCTCCGGTGCCTGCGGCACCGCCACCGCACGCTCGGCCCGTGGCTCGCTGGCACCGAGCTTGACCATCAGCCGCCGCAGCATCTCGGCCTCCAGTTCCGGATCGGTCGGGCGCGGCTGCCAGATGGTGCGATCACGCGCTTCGTCGGGGTAGATCTCGACCATGCCGCGATGGCTGATGTAGATCTCGCTGCCCCCCGATGCAGCACCGGCCTCGACGCGGGTCCGGAACTTGTCGCGCTCCGGTGTCGAATAGACGTTGTCGATCACCCGGCCCAGCGTGCGGCGCAGGAAGTCCTGCGGGATCTTCGCCCGATCCTCCGCCCAGTCGGTCTCCATGATGCCGATCACCGGCTCGTCGCGCTTCAGCACGAAGCCGAGTTCGATCCAGAATTCGCGCAACTTCGGCCACAGCTGCTCCGGCGCCAGCGCGACCACCAGCCAGCGCTGGTTGCCGGCGCGCTCGACGCGCAGGCCATCGCCCGAGTCGGGGGCGAACGATGCGGTCGGGCTCGCGACCGGCGCCGCGACCCCGCCATCGGGACGCGCACTGCGTTCCGAACTGTAGGCGGAGTAGGTTGCGATACCCTTGGGGTCGACGTCGGGAACGGCGAATCGGTCGTCGCTCTGGGGAGCCGTCAGATCGGGCGGCAGTTCGAGACTCGGTGCCTCCTCGGCGCTGCGATAGTCGATCGTGTCACGCGCGCCACTGATCGTGCACGACGCCGTGGTCAGGACCACCGCCACCGCCAGCAGCGCGGCCCGCAGATCGATCGGCGACTCGGATCGGCGCTTCACGGTGCGATTCCCGCCTGGGCCATGGCGGCCCGGACCCGCCCGTGCATCGGCTCGGAGAGTTCGGTCAACGGCAGGCGGATGCCGTCGCCGATCAGGCCCATGCGGGCGACCGCCCACTTGACCGGTATCGGGTTGGCCTCGCAGAACAGCTCCTTGTGCAGGCCCAGCAGCCGGGCGTTGATCTCCCGCGCCTGGATCGCGTCACCCGCCCGCGCGGCCTCGCACATCTCGTGCATCGCCCGCGGCGCGACGTTGGCAGTGACCGAGATCGTGCCGTGGCCACCGAGCAGGATGAACATCATCGCGGTCATGTCGTCGCCGCTGTACAGCGCGAAATCGGCGGGAGCGCGGGCGACCAGGTCGCACGCCCGCTCGAGGTTGCCGGTCGCGTCCTTGATGCCGACGATGTTCGGGACCTCGGCCAGCCGCAACGCCGTATCGTTGGACAGATCGGCAACCGTTCGGCCGGGCACGTTGTACAGATACATTGGCAGATCGACCGCCTCGGCGATCGCCCGGAAGTGCCGGTACAGGCCTTCCTGGGTTGGCTTGTTGTAATACGGCACCACCGACAGCGATGCGTCGGCACCCGCTTCGGCGGCGAAGCGCGTGAGCTCGATCGCTTCGGTCGTCGAGTTGGCGCCGGTGCCGGCGATCACCGGGACCCGGCCTGCCGCGTGCTCGACCGTGACCCGGATCAATTCGCAGTGTTCGCCGACGTCCACCGTCGGCGACTCGCCCGTGGTTCCGACGACGACGATGCCGTCGGTTCCTTCAGCCACGTGGTAGTCGACCAGGGCCTTGAGCCGCTCGAAATCGAGACTGCCATCGTCGTGCATCGGCGTCACGATGGCGACTATCGAACCGGTAATCATGGGAGTTCCACAACGCAGAGGGAAGGATCGCGATTGTACCCGATGCACTGCAGGCTTTCAGGGTCCCGCCAGCCGTGCCGCACAGCCTCGCGAGCGCCGCCCGGCGGCGCCACGTGACGTGCCCCGGCATCATCGCTTGCGGGTCGTCGCGAGCGCCGGGCGGCGGCTGCAAACCAGCCCGTCGGCCGGAAGCTCAGGCTACAGGTCGGCCAGGCACTTGACGTGAGCCACGGCGCTGCGTCCCAGTGCCGACAGCGCATAGCCACCTTCGAGGATCGACACGATGCGGTTGCCGCAGAATTCGCCTGCAATCGTCTTGAGCTGCTCGGTGGCCCAGACGTAGTCGGCCTCCACCAGCCCCATCGAGCCCATGTCGTCCTCGTAGTGGGCATCGAATCCGGCAGAGATGAACAGCATCTGCGGCTGGTGCCTGCGCAGCGCGGGCAGCCAGACGTCACTGACCACCTGCCTGAACGCATCGCCGCGGGTACCCGCCGGCAACGGGACGTTGACCATGTTAGGTGCCGGATTGTCGGTACCGCTGTACGGATAGAAGGGGTGCTGGAAGATGCTCGCCATCATCACCCGCGGCTCTGCGCGGAAGATGTCCTCGGTGCCGTTGCCGTGGTGCACGTCGAAGTCGATCACCGCCACGCGCTCCAGTCCGTGAGCCTCGAGGGCATGCAGCGCGGCGACCGCCACGTTGTTGAAGAAGCAGAATCCCATCGCCTTGTCACGCTCGGCATGGTGCCCGGGCGGACGCACCGCGCAGAACGCGTTTTCGACCTTGCCACCGACCACCAGATCAGTGGCGAGGATGCCGGCCCCGGCCGACCGCAGCACGGCCTTCACCGTATGCGGGCACATGGCGGTGTCCGGGTCGAGGTGGCGAATGCCATGTTCCGGGGCACTGCTCAGGATCTCGTCCACGTATGCGCGCGGATGTGCTCGCGCGATCTGGTCGGGCTCGGCGTTGGGCGCATCGTGGAACTGCAGGTACAGATCAAGTCCGGCGGCGATCAGCCGATCATTGATGGCAGACAGCCGGTCCGGACACTCGGGATGATGTTCTCCCATGTTGTGCAGCCAGCAGTCGCGGTGCGTGATGAACGCAGTGGACGTCACGAAGCCCCCTCCCCAAGCGGCGCGAAACCTTTTCGATTGAACGTTTTCAGATCAATCGCGCAATCCTTCGCAAGCCCGTCGTATATCGTGAGTCCATTATCCACTCAACCCGCCACTACGACAAATTCAGCCATGCAAGACGCCCGCCTCGGCCAACTCATCGATGCGGCCAACCAGATCATCCTGGGCAAGGATCGGCAGATCCGGCTGGCCATCGCCTGCCTGCTGGCGCGCGGCCACCTGCTGATCGAGGACGTGCCCGGTGTCGGTAAGACCACCCTCGCACACGCCTTGGCCCGCTTGCTCGGACTCAAGTTCCAGCGCATCCAGTTCACCAGCGACCTGCTGCCCGCGGACATCGTCGGAGTGTCGATCTACGATCGCGCATCGACCCGCTTTCGCTTTCATCCCGGCCCGGTATTCGCCCAATTGATCCTCGCGGACGAGATCAACCGGGCGACCCCCAAGACCCAGAGCGCGCTGCTCGAAGCCATGGAGGAAGGCCAGATCACCGCCGATGGCGACACCTTGCCGTTGCCCGAACCCTTCTTCGTGATCGCGACCCAGAATCCGCAAAACCAGATCGGCACTTTCCCGCTGCCGGAAAGCCAGCTCGACCGATTCCTGATGCGGATCTCTCTCGGCTACCCGAGCAAGGAGGCCGAACGCGCGCTACTGCTCGGACAGGACCGGCGCTCGATGCTCGCCGGCCAGTCGCCCCGCATGAGCGACAAGGGCTTCCTCGATCTGCAGAACGCCGCCGCCGCGGTGCATGTCTCCGACGCGCTGGCCGACTACGTGCAGGCCCTGCTCGCCGCCAGTCGCGAGATGGACGCCGCGGGCGGTGGCCTGAGCCCGCGGGCGGGCCTCGGTCTTCTCAACGCGGCCCGCGCCTGGTCGCTGATCGAGGGGCGCGACATGGTCGTGCCGGAAGACGTGCAGGCGGTGTTCCCCGCCATCGCCAGCCACCGCCTCCGTCGACAGGCCGGAGAAGGCGAAGCGCCGGGTTCGCTGGCCGGGCGCATCCTGCACGCGGTGATCGTCGGCTGAAGGCGCGATGATCACCGCCGGCGATCGCCTCCGACAGCATTTCGGCGGTCTGCTCGACCGCCGCCTGTTTCGCGTGCGGCGCAGCGAACCGCTACCGGCACGGCTCGGCCACCGGCGCATCTTCGTGCTGCCGACGGCTACCGGCGTGGCCTTCGGGCTGACCCTGATGACGATGCTGCTGGCGTCGATGAACTACGTGCTCAGCCTCGGCTACGGCCTGACCTTCCTGCTGATCGGCGTCGGACTGGTCAGCCTGCACCAGACCTTCCGCAACCTGGTTCACCTGGAGCTGCTGTCGGCGCACCTGGAGTCCACCCATTGTGGCCAGCCGGCGACGCTGCGCCTGCGTTTCCGCAATCCGTCCGACTATCCCAGGCTCGGGCTCCACCTGCGCCGGTCCGGTGGCGGCGAGACCCGCTTATCGCTGGATCCGCACACCGACACGAACGTCGTCGTGGCGGTGCCGACCAACCGCCGCGGCCGGCTCGAAGCCGGCCGGCTGGTGCTCGAGACGCGATACCCCCTGGGCCTCGTGAGAGGCTGGAGCATCCTGACGCCGGAGGCCGCTTGCCTGGTGTACCCGGCCCCCGAGACACCGGCCCGGGAGTATCCCGGCGCGTTTGCCGCCGGCCAGTCCGAACAGTCGGGAAAGCTCGGCGAAGACGACTTCTCGGGCCTGCGCGAGTATCGCCCCGGCGACACGCTGCGTCGCGTCGCGTGGAAGCTGTCCGCCCGCTGCGAAGACCAGTTCTATACCAAGCAGTTCGACGGCGGCAACGCCGCCCGGCTCGAATTCGACTGGTTTCGCCTGCCCGCCGAGTTGGACACCGAAGCCCGCCTGTCACGCCTGACCCGCTGGGTGCTGCAGGCGGAGGCGGCCGGCGTCGGCTATGCCCTGCGCCTGCCCGATGGCCGCATCGATGCCGATCGCGGCCAGACGCATCAGCTGCAGTGCCTGCGGGCGCTGGCACTGTACGGCATCGGCGATGAGCGCAGCTGAAGCCGACACCACGCTGAAAGCCTGGCACGGCCACTGGCTCACCGCGTGCATCGCGGTCACGCTGATTCCCCACGTCGAGTACCTGCCGGCCTGGGTCAGCGGGGGCTGCGCCCTGTTGCTGGTGTGGCGGGTCATCGCCGACCTCGGGCTCACACCGATGCCCGGTCGCCTGGTGCTGCTGGTCGTCGCCGCCGGGGTAGTCGTCGGCACCGGCATCGAATATCGGCATCTGCTCGGCAAGGATCCGGGCCTCGCGCTACTCGCCGGATTCGCCTGTCTGAAATTGCTGGAGGCCCGCAGCTTGCGCGATGGCCGTGCCGCGGTGCTGCTCGGGTTCTTCCTGCAGATGGGCCAGTTCCTGAACGGCCAGGAGATCCTCGTCGCGGCCATGACCCTGTGTGGCGCCCTGCTCGCGGTCGGCGCGCTGCTGGCGATGGAAAACGAGGCGCCGTGGCAGACTGTAATCAGTCGCGCCGGCCGCCTGCTGTTCATGGCAGTGCCCTTCATGCTCGCGCTGTTCGTGCTGTTCCCGCGTATACCCGGCCCGCTGTGGGGCCTGCCCGCCGACGCCTTTTCGGGGATGACCGGTCTGTCCGAAACGATGAGCCCGGGCAGCATCAGCCGTCTTGTCCGGTCCGGCAAGATCGCGTTCCGCGCCGAATTCGACGGCGACATTCCGCCGCCACGCGACCGTTACTGGCGCGGACCGGTGCTCAGCCTGTTCGACGGACAGCGCTGGGAGCCGGGGTTCACCACGCTGTCCGCCAGCCCACCTTACGAGTTCGCCGGCAAGCCCTACCACTACCGCCTCACCATTGAAGCCCATAACCAGCACTGGCTGCTGGCCATGGACTTCCCGGTCAGCGACGATGCACGAACCCGCTACGCATCCGATCAGCGTCTGGTATCGGTGACGCCGCTGCGCAGCAGGCAGCGCTATGAACTGACGGCCTACCCGGCGGCCCATGCCGGGCGGAACGAATCCGCCTACGTGATCCGCCGCAACCTGCGCCTGCCGGAGGGAAGCAACCCGCGGACCACCGCCCTCGGCCGCCAGGTCGCCGAACGATTCGCGGCCCCCGGGCGGCGCATCGACGCCTTGCTCGAGACCTTTCGCGAGCTGCGCCTGGAATACACCCTGGCCCCGCCTGCGCTCGGCCTGCACAGCGCCGACGAGTTCCTGTTCGACAGCGGTGAAGGATTCTGCGAGCACTTCTCGTCGGCCTTCGCGATCGCCGCGCGCGCAGCCGGCGTACCGGCGCGGGTGGTCACCGGCTATCAGGGCGGCGAGATCAATCCCCACGACGGCAGCCTGGTGGTCCGCCAGTCGGACGCCCACGCCTGGGTCGAGGTCTGGCTCCCGGAATCAGGCTGGCGCCGGGTCGACCCGACCGCGACATCGAATCCGACCCGCATCGATACCGGCATCGTCGGCGCCCTGCCGGACGTGGCATCCCTGCCTCTGTTCATGCAGCCGAACATGGCCTGGCTGCGCTCGTTGCAGCTGCGCTGGGATGCCGTCGCCAACGGCTGGAACCAGTGGGTGCTCGGATACAATGACGAGCGCCAGAGATCCCTGTTGCGCGGCTTCGGATTCGACGGCGGCGACTATCGGCATCTGGCCGCGGCGATGGTCACGCTGATGGGTCTGATGATGCTCGGCTACCTCGGCTGGGCACTGCGACGACGCCGGCGTGGCGACGCCCTCGACCGCCAATGGCAACGATTCTGTGGCAGGCTGTCGCGGGCCGGCACCCGCCGCGCGGATTGGCAGGGTCCGCTCGACTTCGCCGAACAGGCGGCCGGGCGCCATCCCCAGCTGGCCGACGACATCCGCTGGATCGGCGGCCGCTATGCCGAGTTGCGCTACGGCCGGAAGCGGCCGACACGGCAGGATCTGGCCGACCTGGAAAACCGCATCAAGCTCCTGGACATCCGATGACCATTCGACATCTCGCTCTGTTCCAGCTTCTGATCCTCGGCATCCCGGCGGCAAGCGCCGGCCCGGCCGGGCTGGCAGGCCATCCCGCCGCCGCGGCGTTCGCCGCCCGCATGGAGTCGGAACACGGCTTCGAGCGCGAGGCTCTGCTTGCCGAACTGGCCGCGGCGACCTACCAGGACAAGGCGTTGCGATTGATCGCCCCGCCCAAGCACGGAAAGAAGCGCAGCGTGCGATCCTGGGCGGGCTACCGGGCACGCTTCGTCGAACCGATCAGGATCCATGAGGGCCTGGCCTTCTGGGATGCCCACCGTGCCAGCCTGGAGCAGGCGGAACAACGCTACGGGGTGCCGTCGGAGGTGATCCTCGGGATCATCGGCGTAGAGACCCTGTACGGCCGCATCACCGGTTCGTTTCCGCTGCTCGACGCGCTGGCGACGCTTGCCTTCGATTACCCGCCCCGGGCAAGCCTCTTTCACCGGGAACTGGAAAACCTGTTCCTGCTGGCGCGCGAGAACGGCCGCGAGGTCGGCAGCTATACCGGCTCGTACGCCGGCGCGATCGGCTATCCGCAGTTTCTGCCGAGCAGTGTCCGCCGCTTCGCCGTCGATTTCGACAACGATGGTCGCATCGACCTGGAACGCAGCGAGGCCGATGCGATCGGCTCGGTCGCCCGCTACCTCGCAGAGCACGGCTGGCGCCCCGGCGAGCGCGTCGCCGATCCGGTTTCGCTGCCGACCGACAGTGACGCCGAAGCCATGCTCGCCGCCGGCATCGAGCCGCGGCTCGATCGTGCGACCCTCGCCGCAGCCGGCATCGACCTGCCCCGGGGCATTGAACGGGCCACGCTGGTCGACCTCGAGTCGCCGGGCAAGCCGACCGAATACTGGCTGGGATACCGGAACTTCTACGTGCTGACCCGCTACAACCGCAGCAGCTTCTACGCGATGTCGGTGTTCCAGCTGGCCCAGGCATTGCGCGAGGCGCACATCGCGTCGCGTCAGGTGGCGGGCGGCGTGCCCTGACGAAGCTACAGCAGGGCGTCGCGGGACATGCCGTGACGCTTCAGGATGCGCCGCAACTGGCCAAGCGCCTCGAGCTGGATCTGGCGCACGCGTTCGCGGGTGAGCCCGAGTTCGTCGGCGAGCTCCTCGAGGGTGCGCACCTCGGATTTGTTGAAGCCGTAGCGGTGGCGGATCACGAAGCTCTGCTTGTCCGACAGCAGCCCCAGCCATTCGCCGACCAGTGATTCGACCTCGCTGCACTGGACCTGCTGGTCCAGCGTCTCGAGCTGGTCGTCAGCGAGCGATTCTCCGATCGACAGGCTCGGGTCGATGTCCAGCGGCGCGTCGAGGGACGCGGTGTGCTCGGACAGGGCAAGGATGCTGCGCACCACCTCGATCGGCTTGTCCAGCCGGCGCGCCACTTCCTCCAGACTGAACTGGCCGCCGCCTTCGGCTTCGACGCTGCGCTGCGCGCGCAGCACCTGGTTGAGTTCCTTGACCACATGTACCGGCAGGCGGATCGTGCGCGATTGATTCATGATCGCACGCTCGATGTTCTGCCGGATCCACCACGTCGCATAGGTCGAGAAGCGGAAGCCCCGCTCCGGGTCGAACTTCTCGAGTGCGTGCATCAGGCCGAGATTGCCCTCCTCGACCAGATCGAGCAGCGGGATGCCTCGGTTCAGATAGTGCTTGGCGATGTTCACGACGAGACGCAGGTTGCGCTCGATCATGATCTGGCGGGCGTCGAAGTCGCCGTCGCGGACGCGGCGTGTCAGCGCCAGTTCCTCTTCGGCCGTCAGCAGTGGGTTGACACCGATCTCGTTGAGGTACAACTGGGTGACATCGCTCAGGAACTCGCTCTCGAACGATGGCGCCGGGATCTGCCGAAAGGCTTCCAGCTCGGGCGGCAGATCCGGATCCCGGCTCTCGTCATCTTCGCTGGAGACCGGATCGAACATGCGCATCCTCTCAGCGGGCAGGCAAGTATCTCGACGGATCCACCGGCTTGCCCTGGCGGCGGATCTCGAAGTGCAGCTTCGGCTTGTCGCTGTCGGTGTTGCCGAGCGTCGCGATCTGCTGGCCCTTGCTGACCGACTGGCCCTCCCGGACCAACAACTGATCGTTGTGTGCGTACGCGCTCAGGTAGTTGGAGTCGTGCTTGATGATGACCAGTTTACCGTAGCCACGCAAGCCGGTACCGGCGTACACGACCTTGCCGGTGGCCGCCGCATAGACCGGTTCACCGGGATTGCCGGCAATGTCCAGACCCTTGCGTGCACTGGTCTGGGAAAACCCCCCGATCAACTTTCCACCATTCGGCCACGACCAGCTGATGCCATCCACGCGCCGACTCTCGGTGTCCGGAGCGGTCTGCGCCGGGATCTCTGTCGGTGCCGATTGCGGCGCTGTCGATGGCTCGCTGGCGGGGGCCTCGCCACGGGCCGCGGCCCAGGCTTCGTCGGAGTAAGCTTGCACCCCGCCGATCGGTGTGCTCTTGACCGCCGGGGGCGCCGGCGACGGCGTCTGCGCGGATCCCTCGATCGGCTTCACCTCTACCGGCGCATCGGCAGTGATCGGCCGGACGACGACACCGTCGGGCGACGTCACGCGGATCTCGCGACCGACCTCCAGGCGATCCGGGTCCGCGATGGTGTTCCATTCGGTCAATTCGCCGACGGTGACGCCGTTCTGCTGCGCGATCTTGTGCAAGGTGTCTCCCTGGCGCACGATGTAGTGACCGGGGCGGGCCTGCTGCGCGGCGGGAGTCCTATCGGTTGCCACCCGGTCGGAAACCGGCGCGGCAACGCGCGTGGTGCAGGCGCCCAGCGCAAGACTCAGGGCAAGGCAGGTCAGGGGCGAGGTCTTCAGAAGATGGCTTGCTTTCATTCTGTTCCAGTCAGCAGGGGCACGAAACGTACGGCCTCGAAGCGCGATTCTCGGAATGCGTTGCCATTGCGCTCCACGAGCACGAGTCTCTGCTCGGCTTGACCGAGCGGCAGCACCAGGCGGCCACCGTCCGCGAGTTGGTTGATCAGCTGTGGCGGGATCGACGACGCCGCCGCGGCCATGATGATCGAATCGAACGGTGCGGCCTCGGCCAGACCGATACTGCCGTCGGCGTATTTCAGGCGCAAGTTGGGCAGCCGCAGGGTTCGGACGTTTTCCTTGGCGCGCTCGAGCAACTGGCGGATGCGCTCGACCGCGTAGACCTCGCCGGCCAACTGAGCCAGGATCGCCGCCTGGTAGCCGCAACCGGCCCCCACCTCGAGGGTCTTGCCCAGCGCACGGCCGCCCGAACCCAGCAATTCCAGCATGCGCGCGACGACGTAGGGCTGCGAGATGGTCTGCTGGCGCATCAGCGGCAGCGCGGTATCTTCATACGCGCGCGAGGCCAGGGCTTCATCCACGAACAGATGGCGCGGCACCGCGCACATCGCGCGCAGCACCGCCTCGTCGCGAACGCCCTGCTCGCGCAGACGCGCGACCATCCGCGAGCGGGCACGCGTGGCCTGGGCCGAGAACTCTCCCTGGCGCGCGTTCATGCGTTCAGCCACTCGCCCAGCGGCCCGATCAGACCGGCGTGGGTGAGGTCGATCTGCAGCGGCGTAATCGACACGTAGCCATGCTCGACTGCATGAAAGTCGGTACCGTCGCCGGCATCCTGGGCACCACCGGCGGCGCCGACCCAGTAGACGGTCTCGCCGCGCGGCGTCGTATCCCTGACCACCGGTTCCGCCTTGTGCCGGCGACCAAGCCTCGTGACGCGCATGCCGCGCAGGGACTCGAACGGGCCCTCCGGCACGTTGACGTTGAGCAGGATCGGATGTCGGAACGGCCGACGCTGGACCTGCTCCACCAATTGACGCGCCACCCGGGTCGCCGCACTGAAATCGGCCGCGGCCTTGGAGGCCAGCGAGATCGCGATCGATGGGACGCCCAGCAGATATCCTTCCGTGGCCGCGGCGACGGTACCCGAATACAAGGTGTCGTCGCCCATGTTGGCGCCATGGTTGATCCCCGAAACGACCATGTCCGGCAGTTCGTCGAGCATTCCGGTGACCGCCAGATGCACGCAATCAGTCGGTGTGCCATTGACGTAATGGATACCGCCGGGCAGGCGCCGCAGGGTCAGCGGACGATCCAGCGTCAGGGAATTGCTGGCGCCGCTGCGATCACGCTCCGGGGCCACCACGGTGATATCCGCGATCTCGGCGAGCGACTCGGCCAGGGCGCCGATCCCGGGCGCGAAATAGCCGTCGTCGTTACTGATCAGTATGCGCATCGGGACAACTGTCTGGCTTCGCGGTAAGGGCTCCGGCGGCGCCTCGAAAAGTGCCGCAAACAGCTTTTGATCTTAGCACAGGCGCTAACCCGGTCCGTGCCGCACACCGATGGCCAGCCGACCGGCACGGCCGGCCGGCGACTGCGGGCCGCGAAGGCACGCAAATCCGCCCTGAAAAACAATCGGGCCGGTCCAAGGACCGGCCCTAATCTGTTGTTATTTTATGGTTTTATGTTGGCGCGCCCGGCAGGATTCGAACCCACGACCCCCTGGTTCGTAGCCAGGTACTCTATCCAACTGAGCTACGGGCGCAAAGAAGCAAGAATTATACCGATTTTCTTCCTTCTGTAAACTGATATGGCGGAGAGAGAGGGATTCGAACCCTCGATACGGGTTTTGCCCGTATGCTCCCTTAGCAGGGGAGTGCCTTCGACCTCTCGGCCATCTCTCCGCGCGACGGAGGCGGAATAGTAAAGACTTCGCTGTCTTCGGTCAAACGGAAAGCACGCACGGCGGGCTTGCCGCCGACGCCGGGACCGGGCCCGGCCGAGCGTGCCGGCAGGCAGCCTCACGCCCGTTCCAATTCGAAGGCCTGGTGCAGCACGCGCACCGCGAGTTCCAGGTACTTTTCGTCGATCACGACCGAGATCTTGATCTCGGAGGTCGAGATCATCTTGATGTTGATACCCTCCTCCGCCAGGGTCCGGAACATCCGCGAAGCCACCCCCGGGTGGGAGCGCATCCCGACTCCGACGACCGAAACCTTGGCCATGCAGTCGTCACCCTCGATCTGGCGGGCACCGATGTGCTGCCGGACGCCGTCGAGAATCTGTCGGGTCTTGTCGAAGTCGCCGCGCCCTACCGTGAAGGAAAAATCCGTCGTGCCGTCGTGGCCGGTGTTCTGGATGATCATGTCCACATCGATGTTCTGATCGGCCACCGGACCGAGGATCTGGTAGGCGATGCCCGGCTTGTCCGGCACGCCCAGCACCGTGAATTTCGCCTCGTCACGATTGAATGCGATCCCGGAGATGATCGGCTGTTCCATGTTCTCGTTATCCTCGACCGTAATCAGCGTCCCTTCGCCTTCGTCTTCGAAGCTCGAGAGCACGCGCAGCTTGACCTTGTACTTGCCTGCGAACTCGACGGCGCGGATCTGCAGCACCTTCGACCCCAGACTGGCCATCTCGAGCATTTCCTCGAACGTGATGGCGTCGAGCTTGCGAGCTTCGGGCACGATCCGCGGATCGGTCGTATAGACACCGTCGACATCGGTGTAGATGTGGCATTCGTCGGCGCGCAGTGCGGCGGCCATGGCCACCGCGGTGGTGTCGGATCCACCGCGTCCGAGGGTAGTGATGTTGCCCAACTCGTCCACACCCTGAAAGCCGGCGACGACGACGATGTTGCCCTCGTCGAGATCGCGGCGCACCGGAACCTCTTCGATGTTCAGGATGCGCGCCTTGGTGTGGGCACTGTCGGTCAGAATCTTGACCTGACCACCGGTATAGGACTTGGCCTTGAGGCCCGCGGCATGCAACGCCATGCACAGCAGGCCGATCGTCACCTGCTCGCCGGTGGACACGACGACGTCGAGCTCACGGGGTTCGGGCGCGTTCGAGACCGCCTTGGCCAGAGCGATCAACCGATTCGTCTCGCCGCTCATCGCCGACACGACCACGACCACCTGGTGACCCTGCCCGTGAAAGCGGGCGACGCGCCGGGCGACGTTCCTGATCCGCTCGGGATCGCCGACCGAGGTTCCCCCGTACTTGTGGACTATCAGTGCCATCGCCGCCCGCTGCAAAGGGATTGGAAGGCGGCGATTGTATCCCCTTTGCCACGGCGCGGCAGCTTGCTGTAAAAACGCCTTGCGCGATCCCGCGGAACTCCGGGGGGCAAGCGCCTCACTAACAGTGAAATGCTCCCCACAGGTGACGTGATCGATTTAACATCTGCATGAAATACATGGAAAATCTGCGTTGTATGTACTTCGAATACTCGCATATACTCGGCCCATCATATGACTAAAGTTGTAGGCATATGACGGGCTTGGCACCTAAAGGGAACGAGCGTTACAGTTAGTTTGAGAGGACAAGAATCCATGAAATCCAGCGAACCGAAAGACGTACGCGAGATTCGCCGCAAACTGGGCATGAACCAGTCCCAGTTCTGGTCGAAGATCGGAGTTACCCAGAGCGGCGGCTCCCGCTATGAGAGCGGTCGCAACATTCCCCGTCCAGTGCAGGCGCTGCTGCGCTTGGTCCATGTCGAGCAGATCGACATCAACAAGGCCCGTCGCGAGGACTTCGAGGTCGCCGAGTACCTGAAGAGCACCAATCCGGAGCTGTTCAAGTCACTGAAGAAGGAAGCGCGCGCTGCCAAGAAGAAGTAGTCGACCGGCGAACCCGGTGATCAGGGGCTGACGCGGGTCGTCAGCCCCGTTTCGTTCACGATGCGTCGTCCCAGGCCCTCGAGCCATTGCGCCGGCAGCCGTGAAACAAGGGCCGCTTCGGGCTGCATCGACGGCCGCGCGACACCGTAGAGCAGCACGCCACGGACGCCGTCGGCAGCCGCCTGCCGAAGAAAGTCGAGGTAGGCCTCGATCGCCCCTTCGCGCGGCGGCAGCCCGTCCCAGGCGAACATGCAGGTCTGCACCCAGGTCGGGCATTGGCTCGCGCAACGGGCGAGTTGGCGTGCCGCCAATTCCGCACCGCGCACCACGCCATTGATGCGACGGATGTCGTCGCCTGCCACCGCATCGACCTTGAACCATACCTCGCCCGCGAAGCGGGCAAGCGCCGAGACGCCTTCCAGGACGCCCTCCTGCCCGATCAGAGAGCCGTTCGTGATCAGACGCAGGGGCACCTCGTCGCCGTAGCCGAGCCGCTCGCGAACCGCGCCGACACGCGCGACGATGTCGGCAAAACCGGCGGCGCTGGTGGGCTCGCCGTTGCCCGAGAAGGCGATGTCGCACAGCTTGCGCAGCGGCATGTCCACATGGCGAAGCATGAAGTCGCCGCCACGGATATCGCCGAGCATGTACTCGAGTTCGCGTTCGAGGCGGGGAACATCGATCGCCGGTGCCCTCCCTCGCTTGAGGCCGGGCACCTGGCAATACACGCAGTGCCAGTTGCAGGCGTTGTTCGGATTCAGGTTGATTCCGACCGAGACCCCGCCGGCCCGGCGCGAAACCACCGGATAGACGTACTTCAACCCCGCGACCCCGCGGTTGTGATCCTCGACCGTCAAGACTCCCTTCATGCTGGCACCATGTCGAACCGTCGCGCGGCAAGCCTTGGCCGCCGCACGTCGATGCTACAATCGCCCCCCTCCGCCATCAATCAAACGCATGCAGATCACCCGCCGCCTGGAGTTCGACGCCGGTCACCGGATTCCCGATCACGACAGCCAGTGCCGGCATCTGCACGGTCATCGCTACGCGCTCGAAATCACCCTCGCGGGGCAGGTGATCCACAAGCCGAACGATCCGGCCAACGGCATGGTGATGGACTTCGGGCGGATCAAGGAAATTGCCCGTGAACACTTGGTGGACCGCTGGGACCACGCGTTCCTGGCCTACGCGGGGGATACCCAGCTCACCAGCCTGCTGGCCGCGATCCCCGGCCACAAGACAGTGCTGCTGGACGCGGTGCCGACGGTCGAGAACCTTGCGCTCGAGGCCTTCCGGATCCTCGATCCGGTCTATGTCCACACCTATGGCAACAGCCTGACCCTGGCACGCGTCCGCCTCTACGAGACACCGAACTGCTGGGCCGACGTGGGCCGGCACGCGGTGCTCGACTGAGCAGCCGGAACTTTCTGACGGTCGCCGGGCGTCTGGCGGATAGGGTGTCCGCCAAAATGATGCAATGCAAGACGTAATGAGACAACAACACTTCAATTACAATCAATAGCTTATATCTCATTTCGTCGCATATTGCCTCGCTACATCTTGTTTTTTCCGTAGAACATCCCGTAGAATTTTCAGTGTCGCGGAGCCGATCCGCGTAGAACGATCCGTAGAATTTCGGACCGTCCTGGAGGCGACATGGGGCGTGCATTCAAGCTCACTGCGCAGGGAGTCGAGCGGCTGAGGACACCGGGCCTGTACGGCGACGGTGCCGGGCTGTGGCTGAAGGTCACCGAAGGCGGTTCGCGCTCCTGGATACTGCGCTACACCAGCGCCGGCCGTGAGCGCTGGATGGGGCTCGGCCCCTATCCGGTCGTGGGCTTGGCTGAAGCTCGCGACGCCGCGATGGACGCAAAGCGCAAGCTGCGCCAAGGCATCGACCCACTGGAAGAAAAGCGCGACCAAGCTGCGGCCGAGCGCGCCGAGAGCGCCAAGGCGGTTACCTTTGACTGGTGCGCTGAAAAGTACATCGAGGCACACTCGCCCGGCTGGAAGAACGCCAAGCACGCCGATCAGTGGCGCAACACGCTGGCCGCCTATGTGAGCCCAACGATAGGGAAGGTCGATGTCGCCCGTATCGACACCGGGCACGTCATGAAGGTGCTCGAGCAAATCTGGACGGCAAAGCCCGAGACCGCCAGCCGCGTCCGAGGTCGGATCGAGGCCGTGCTCGATTGGGCCACCGCGCGCAAGTATCGCAGCGGCGACAACCCTTCGCGCTGGAAGGGGCACTTGGACAAGCTGCTCGCGAAGCGCTCGAAGGTTCGGACCGTCAAGCACCACCCCGCCCTGCCCTGGCGGCAAATGGGCGAATTCATGGCCGAGTTGCGCAAGCGTGAAGGCACATCGCCCCGCGCAGTCGAGCTGGCGATTCTGACCGCCGCACGATCGGGTGAAGTCCGCGGCGCGACCTGGGCCGAGTTCGACCTGCAGGCCGGAGTCTGGGCCGTGCCGCCGGAGCGCATGAAGGCCGGCCGCGAGCACCGCGTTCCCCTCGGCTATCGCGCAGTCGAGCTGCTGAGTGCCGCCGGCCCTGGCGAGCCGGGCGCGATTGTCTTTCCCGGCGTCAGGGGCAAGCCGCTCTCCGACATGAGCATGTCTGCAGTCCTGAAGCGGATGGACCGCCACGACATCACCGTTCACGGCTTTCGCTCGGCCTTCCGCGACTGGTGCGCAGAGACGACGAACTTTCCGCGCGAAATGGCCGAGCTGGCGCTCGCGCACACCGTCGGAGACAAGGTCGAGGCAGCCTATCGGCGCGGCGACATGTTCGAAAAGCGCCGCCAGATGATGCAGGCCTGGGAGCGGCATTGCAGCACAGTGGCACCGGCTGGCGACGTGCTACCGATGCAAGGCAAGACCGCTGCCGGCCGGTAGCCGGCAAGTAGCGGCCGGAACCACTGAGCCAACAGCGGCTCCGGCCTAACCACAACCGCCTTCTAGGGAGGCAATCATGGCTGAGGAAAAAAGTACCACCGTTCCGCAATTCTTTGACTCGATGTGCAACTCAGTATGGCTGGCATGCGCGTTCGACACAGTCGCGACACTGACGAAGCTCGCGCAGGAATACGACGGTAGAGATGACGTGACGTACCGCGGGCACCTACTTTGGGCAGCCAAAGTCATTTCTGATGTTGGCTGCGAGGCAGCTGATCGAATGACGGAGCAGGAGTCTACTAGGCAAAGCTGACCGAGTTTGCCGCCCCTACCCCGACGGGGGAAAAGCCGGACACCTTCGCCGGCCTGGGGCGGCACCCAATCGAAGGGCGCCAGAAGGAGGCGCAGCGATGCCGACTGTCCCGAGGAAGAAGGGTCTCATTGACACGATCCGCTTCGATATCCCCGATTTCGAGCTGCACGGGGATCTGATGGTGCCACGCGCAGGGCCCGACCCGCGCCCTGCGACCGGCTTCTTTTTCCACCGCGATCGTTACGTCGGGCTATGTTCAACCAAACTTCCCGCCGAACTATTTAATCGCAGGCCAGCCCATCGGCCCGCCAGGCCTGAACGGGACGTAGCGGTATTCGCCGCACTCACACTGTTCGAGGAAAGGGCCAAGGAGAGTCGCGGCAAACTCAGAGGCGACTCACCGAAAAACCGCGTGGTCCAACTCTGGAAAGCGCGCGGATATAGAGGTTTGAACGATGAGTCTCATGTCAGGACGCGAGCCGAAATCGGTCTCAAGCATGTGGGCCGCCCGCAGCTGCGGCTGATCCTAGGTTACAAGAATTGCCCGGGGCTGGTGTTCCTTTACCAGTCCGTCCGACACATCGTGTATGACGACTGCGCCCTGTTCGCTGGTTCCGGTTGGGTTTGGAAAGAAGGCCTGGAGGTAGCCGGTTTCGGTCAGTTCAAGCCGATTAAAGTCACGCTGCCCGCGATCCCCGGTTTAGCGAAAGCGATCCGCGACGAACTGCAAACCGGGCACGCCAAGTTCGAGTACTTCGAGTGATTGCAGCAAGAAACCTAGATTGAGTTTCTTGCCTTGCGCCGACCACACCAATAGTTGAACGTGCTCCCACGTTGTTCATGCGGGAGCACATGATGCAAAACAAGTCGCTTCGTCCGAAGCAGGCTGCCGACCTCCTGGGGGTCGGTCCGGCAACCCTCTGGCGCTGGGCCAAGCAGCCTGACTTCCCGAAGTCTCGAAAGCTCAGCGCGCGCTGCACCGTCTTCGATCAGGACGAACTGATCGCCTGGCGCGACAGCAAGATCGCCGCGGGCGGCAAGTGATGTCGTCTCAAGTCCGTCAGTCTCCGTTCAAAGACACGCACCGCCTCAATACTGCGGAAATCGCCGAGCGCGAGGTAATGCACCAATTCGAGCGCATGACGAATCAGTCGCAGGACGGCGCCGTCGCGGCGCTGCTGACCATCGCGTGGGCGATAGTCGTGCACGCAGAGCGCTCGCGATAATGGCAGCGTTCTTGCAGGCAATGGCGGCGGCTGGCCTGGAGCCAGAGGAGCCGATCGACTTGCCCGAGGGCAAGCTGGTCCGCTTCCGGGTGGCGGGCGACAAGGCGGGAAGCCGCAACGGCTGGGCCGTGTTGCATTCCCAGCCGGCACCGGCCGGGGCGTTCGGTTCCTGGCGGACAGGCGAATCGCACACCTGGCGCGACGATGCAGCGGTGTCGCGACTCACGGCTGAGCAACGCCGGGCGGCGGCAGACGCACATCGCGAGCGGGAACGGGTTCGCGCCGTAGAAGAGGCGCGTGTCCGTGAGACCGCCCGCAGACGGGCCGCCCGCTTGTGGGCGGCCGCTCGGCCGGCGACAGACGCGCATCCCTATTTGCGGGCCAAGAGAGCGCCGGCTTACGGAATCCGGCAGTTGCGAGACATGCTCGTGATTCCGGCCCGCGACACGTCCGGCGAGCTTCACACCCTGCAGTTCATCGGCGCCGATGGCGTGAAGCGCTTCCTCTCGGGTGGGCGGATCGCTGGCTGTTACTCCGCCATCGCCGGGCGTGGAGACGGTCTGTTGATCTGTGAAGGGTACGCCACCGGGGCAACGATCCGCCTTGCCACCGGGGCGGCCGTAGCGGTCGCATTCAATGCGGGCAACCTGGAGCCTGTCGCCGTGGCATTGCGGGCCAAGTTTCCTCGACTGCGCCTGGTGATCGCCGCCGACAACGATCGGGCAACACCCGGCAATCCTGGCGTGCGGGAGGCCACGCGGGCAGCGCGCGCTGTCGGCGCCTTCCTGGCGATTCCGTCCTTCCCGGGGGTGGCTCATGGGTGAGGCGACCGACTTCAATGACCTGGCCGCCGTGGTCGGGCTCGATGCCGTGCGCGAACAACTCGGCAAGGCGGTCTCGCCGACACCGGCCGAAGTCTGGCCGGAGATGATCCTGCCGGGACAGACCCCGGCGCCTGAGATTCCCGCATCCATCCTTCCGACCTGGCTGGGGGCGATGGCGGGCGCCGTGGCCGACTCGACGCAGACGCCCCCGGCCCTCGCAGTGATGATGTCCTTGTCGACCTTGGCGACCGTGCTTCAGCGACGTTTCGAGGTCTCGCCTTTCGGCGATGACTACACCGAGCCGCTTGCACTTTGGACGCTGACGGCGTTGCCTTCAGGTACCCGCAAGACAGCGGTAATCAAGGCGCTGACCGACCCCTTGGTGCACTGGGAAAAGATCCAGCGCGACCGGATGCGCGCCGAGATTGCGCGGGTTACGTCGGCGCGGGCTGTGGCGAAGAAGCGCATTGAGCGTCTTCTCGCCGACGCGGCAAAGGCCAAGGACGATGCCGAGCGGGAAGCGGTCCGCGCGGAGATCCAGAGCGAGGAAGAGGCGATGCCGCTCGAAGTGCGGGCGCCGCGCCTCTTCACCGGGGACGTGACCGGAGAGCGGCTGCAATCGATGCTCGTCGAGTACGGCGAGCGGATGGCCGTGCTGTCGGACGAATCCGGCATCTTCACCAACATGGCCGGGCTCTACTCCGGCGGCAGCGCGAACATTGACGTGTACCTGCAGGGGCACGCGGGGACCGCGATGCGCGTCGATCGCGCGGGCCGTGCGGCGCACGTGGATCGGCCGGCGCTGTCCTTCGGCCTGGCGCTGCAGCCAGGCGTGTTGGGCGACGTGGCCGGTTCCAAACGGAACCGGGATTCCGGCCTGCTCGCCCGCTTCCTGTACGCCATGCCGGCGAGCAACGTCGGCAAGCGGGACGTGCGCCGCCGGGTATCCATACCCGCCGCGGTGCGCGATGACTACGAATCCGCGCTCGCCGCCCTGTTAGAGCGGATGCCAGGGCAGCCCGGCAAGCCGCGCGTGCTACCCCTGACCGATCCGGCCCGGGAGTTGTGGCTCGACTTCTCACAGGAGATCGAGGACCACCAGGGCGAGGGCGGACGGTATGAGGCCATCGCCGACTGGACATCGAAGTTGCCCGGCGCGGTCGCGCGGGTGGCGGCGTTGCTCGAGCTGGGCGAGGTTGGCACTGCGGCCGAGGAAGTCTCGGAGGTAGCCATGGAGA
Organism: Rhodocyclaceae bacterium; assembly: GCA_020445745.1. Taxonomy (GTDB): domain Bacteria; phylum Pseudomonadota; class Gammaproteobacteria; order Burkholderiales; family Rhodocyclaceae; genus Cognatazoarcus. The sequence goes on from JAGRGB010000186.1 coordinate 79,642, forward strand.
GCGCACTTGCGCTGGGCCGGCTGCTGATACCGCATGCCCAGGCTGCCTTCGGACTGCTGGGCACCGACGCCGTGGACGCGGACGCCGATGCGGTTCTCAAGTGGATTCGCGCCAACGAACTCCCGGAGTTCAGCCGGCCGCACTGCCAGAAGGCGCTGGAGGGGCGATTCCGCAACGTAGATCGCCTGGTCAAGGCGCTGCAGCGGCTCGAACAACAGCACGTCGTGCGGGCCTTCAACCGGCCGAACAAGGGCGCGCGATCGACCCCCGCCTATCGCGTGAATCCGAGGGCTCTTTCGACTTAATCGGTTATTCGCCAAGAAGCCAATTTCAACCTTTTTATTTATTTATTAACAACTTACACGGAAACAAAGAAGGGTGTCGAATAACTCGAATAACTCGAATAACCCACTGAGGCCGATACGGTCTTTCGAGTTATTCGAGTTATTCGACAAGGGGTGGTGGTGTGCAGCAAGGGGCCAGCGGGTCCTCTCAAGGGGGTTACGGCAAGGGTAATGCGCACCTCGATCTGGCTCTAGCCAGTGAACTATCACAAGGGGGTTGTATGATAGAGATGGACTATCCAGTTACGCAGGCGGAATTCGCGAAGCTCGTCGGAATATCGCAGCAAGCGGTGTCCGACCTTGCGCAACGAAGCTTGCTCGCCGAAGGCGCCTCGGCTCAGACCTGGCTACTACAGTACACGGGGCACTTGAGGGAAGTTGCCGCAGGCCGGCTTGGCGCCAACGATCATGGTTTGGTTGCGGAAAGGGCGCGGCTGGCAAAGGAACAAGCGGACCGCGTCGCGATGCAGAACGCGATCACGCGCAGGGAGATCGCGCCAGTCGGTCTGCTCGAAGAAGTCCTCGCGCGCGTTGCGACGCAGATCGCGAAGATTCTCGAAACGATCCCGAAGACGATCCGCACACGTGCGCCCGATTTGGCGCCAAGCGTCCTGGCGCAGATCGAGAGTGACATTGCTGATGCGCGCAATCTAGCCGCCTCCCTGCCCTCGCGGCTGTTCAAGAACGACGCGGATCAAGAAGACGCCAGCGAGCGCGAACCGGAAACGGAATGTGCGCCTGACAACCTGCAAGTGGGGCAGTAGGTTCCAGTTGGACTCGCGCATGGAAGACGACGATCCAATCCGCGCCACGCTCCTAGCAGTCAAGGAAACTGCTCGGCGCGGCCCGATCAGTGACGAGGAACTGCTGAAGATCGAAAAGCGGATGCGGATACGGTTTGGTGGAGGCGTTCGCTACATCGCAAAGCAAGGCCCCCGCGAAGAACGCCACCGGCTGATCTGCGCCGACCTGGATGCTGGCATGTCGGTCCGTGAGGTTGCGAAGCGCCACGATGTCACAGAAACCACGGTCCGCCGCGCAAAGCGCGATCAAAGTGGATAGACATTGTCGGTCTGCAACTGGTCCTCTGCATGCTCAAGAATGGCCGTGTCGATTTCTCAAGGACACAGCATGTTTGACTTCAAAAGCATCCAGAAGGCGGTTAGCGACCTATCGACAGGCGTTCGCTCGAAGCGCGAAGAAGTAATGAGCCTCCGGGCTGCGCGTGACGCTCTCGCCGAAGCTCCAGGTACGAAGGAGGATGTGCTCTGTCACTGCCGGATGTAAGTTGATACGGCCTGCCGATTGAATATTGATACACCGAGTTGGGAAGATCGGGGCTTTTTTGGAGTCCCGTTGATCACAGACGAGGTGTATGTGGAAATCGAGGTCTTGA
>JAGRGB010000187.1 GCA_020445745.1 Rhodocyclaceae bacterium
AGGCGCGCCGCGGGATGTACCTGCACCCGACCTATGTGGTGACACCCGCACGCGAACCGCTGGGCGTGCTCGATGCGTGGATGTGGGCGCGCGACGAGCTCGATGCGCCGGGCGAGCGCGCCCGCATTAAGGAGAGCGCACGCTGGACCGAAGGCTACGAGCGGGTGGCGGAGCTGGCCACGGAAATGGCCGCTACCCGCCTGGTGTACGTGGCCGACCGCGAAGCGGATCTGTTGGAGATGATGCTGCGCGCCCAGGCGCTTGGCACGCCGGCCGACTGGCTGGTGCGCGCCAAGCACAACCGTTGCCTGCCTGAGGGTGCGAAGCTCTGGGAGCACACCTGCGCGGGCGAATCGCTGGGCGAGATCGTGTTCACGATGGGCTCGCGGCACGGCCAGAAGGCGCGCGAGGTGCGCCAGCAACTGTGGGCCCGACGCGTAGATCTGCCGGCAGGCAAGGCGGGCACCGTATTGGCCACCTGCATCGTGGCGCGCGAGATCGGCGTCCCAGCCGGCACCAAGCCCATCGAGTGGCGGCTGCTCACCAACCGCGCGGCCCCAACGGCGGCCGACGTCGTCGAGCTGATCGACTGGTATCGAGCGCGGTGGGAGATCGAGACGTTCTTTCATGTGGTCAAGAACGGTTGTCGGATCGAAGCCCTGCAACTGTCCGCCGTCGAGCGCCTGGAGCGCGCACTGGCCTTGTTCCTGGTTGTCGCTTGGCGCATCGCGCATCTGATGCGCACTGGCCGAACCTGCCCCGATCTGGACGCCACACTCTTCTTCGACCCCGACGAGATTCGCGGCGCGTATCTGCTCTCGAAGGAGAAACCGCCCGCGACCCCGCCCACCATCAACCAAGTGCTGCGCCTGATCGCCACCCTCGGCGGCTTCCTTGCGCGCAAGGGCGATGGCGAACCGGGCGTGAAGACCATCTGGCTCGGCCTGCAGCGCGTCATGGACGCCGCCGCCACCATACAGGCCCTGCGCGATGAGGCCACGTGAATTGTGTATAACGGAATGGTCTTGAAACCCACCTTCCGCAATCCATCGTCAATCTGGCGGCGGAAAGTATCGGCGTGTCGCTCGTTCCCCAATCGATGAGCAAGATGCAATTGCCGGGCGCAGTAGTCCGATCAGTAGCTGAAGCGAGGATGGCGAGTCTGTCCTTCATTGGTGCCGAAGGGGGTCCGCTCAGGTGGAAACGTGAGTGCGCAAGCCATTGGCCATCTGTTGCCTTTCGGCTCAGCAGTCGAGAAGTGAGCCTGATCTGTCCTCCAATCCGCGCTGGCTTATCAATTCATTATTTGAATTTATCCAGTCATCAATTAAGTTGATCGTGAATTAGTCCCCTCGCAGAATCGGTCCCACAAAAGATGTGGCACCGCGCCAATCGGCGTTCCGGTGCGGACAACGTGGAGACTGTCATGGCGATCGGGCGCACGATTTTTCCGCTGGCGAAGCTGCTTCGCGGTACTGCCGCCGGCTCTGCGGCCCACTCGCATTCGAGCCCCGCGCTCGTCATGGCCGGCGCACTGCCGGCGCGCTCCGGTGCTGCGGCAAGCGATCCCCGCCTCGCCCAATCGAGCGACGTTGCCGACCATGGCTAAGCAACTCGTGGGCGCGCCTGCCACCACCTCCGCGCAGGTCGCCCCGCTAGCCGCCAACGGCTGCAGGCCGTCGAAACCTTGCGGCACTCGTGGCTTGCGGGCCACTCCGAGCATCTTCGATTTGAACCACCGCGCCGGCAAAGCTGCTCGCGGCGGCGTGCCGTGCTGCGCGCGGCGTCGCACGCGTAGCGACCGCACCGACGCACCGCTCGCCGCCAATACGCCGGGCGGACACGACGTCGCGCCGCATGCGGCGCGCAAGGCCTTCGCCGCCCGCAAATTGGTCGCGACGCGCTTGCTGAAACCCGATTGGAAGTTCGACAACGAGCGGCCCCGCATGGCGCGGTGAGGTACGCCCTCGCGTCCGGCAAACGGCGCGAACCGGGCATGACCGCAACCTGCGTGCCGCTTTTTCATGTGGTGTATGGAGGAGATGAAAGTGAGAAAACAGTTCAGAAGCATTCGCGCCGCCGTGGGCGTGCTGGCAATGGTCATGACCGCGAGCTTCGGCTTGTCTGCGCAAGCGGCGGACAGCTATCCGTCGAAGCCGATCCAGGTCGTGGTTCCGGTCGGCGCGGGCGGTGATACCGACACCAACGCACGCCTGTTCGGCAAGTTCCTGGAGAAGGAACTCGGACAAGCCATCGTGGTGACAAACGTGAAAGGCGGCGGCGGCACCATCGGCATGCGGCGCGTGATGGACGCCGATCCGGACGGCTACACGGCGCTCTTCTTCCACGGTGAAGCAATGATTCCGCAGCTCGCCGGCCTGGTCGATTTCGGCATCGACGCGTTCCAGATGGTGGGCATCGGCGTTCTCGACGACACCACGGTGCTGGCGACGCACAAGGATGCGAAGTACAAGACCACGCAGGAATTCGTGGATTACGCCAAGGCTCACCCGGGCGAGGTCGAGTTCGGCATCCTCACCGGCGGCTACCCGCATCTGATCGGCATCGTGCTGCAGGATGTCGCGGGCATCAAGCTCAACCTCGTCGATGTGGGCGGCAACGCCGCCAAGACGGTGGCGCTCAAGGGTCACAAGATCGACGTCATCAACACCCAGTACGGCCTGACCAAGGACTACTTCACCTCCGGCGACTTCATCGCGCTGGGGCTGCTGTCCGACAAGCGCAACGGGACCTTCAACGCCATTCCCACCGCCAAGGAACAGGGCTACGACCTGGAGTTCGACAAGTTCTTCTTCTTCGCGATGCCCAAGGGCACGCCGCAGGCGATCGTCGACAAGTTTTCCGCGGCGATGAAGAAGGTCGTCGACAACCCCGAGTACAAGGCCGAGGCAGCGAAGTTCTTCGTCACGCCGACCTACATGGCACCGGCCGAGGCCACGGTCTACGCGCAGAAGCAGCAGCAGTTCTTCGCCAAGTACCAGGACCTGTTCCGCGCCGCCAGCAAGCAGCAGTAAGCGCCGACCAATCGATGCCGATTCCCCCGGCGCATGCGCTGCCTTCGGGCAGGCGCCGGGCGCGAATTCTCGCAGCCTGCAAGAGGGGTGCAATGCCAATGACTATCAACAGGGACATCGTGACCGGATCGCTGACGCTGGCACTGGGCGCAGTGATCTTCGTCGCGAGCTTCGGTGTCAAGGACTTCGCGGCCACCGGAGTCGGCGCCGGATTCATGCCGCGCTTGGCGGCGATGCTGTTCGCGCTGCTGGGTTCGGTGCTGCTGCTCGAGACATGGCGCTCGCGTCGCGCCGTTGGCGCGGCGAAGGCGGATCGCCGCGCGGCGCCGCGGTCCGGCGGCCTGGGCCCGGTGCTGCTCTCGGCATGTCTGATGGCGGCCTATGTCGGGCTGCTCAACGTGCTCGGATTCGTGGTCGCGTCAGCCCTCTATGTGTTCTGCCAGACGCTGATCCTGGCCAAGCGGGCGCCACGGCGATATGTGCTGTTCGCGGTCATCGCGGTGGTCACTTCGGTCGCCGCCTACAACCTCTTCGTGCGCGCATTCCAGGTGATGTTGCCCACGGGCGTCTTCGGCTGAGTCCGAACGAGGGTCGATGTCATGATCATTTCCGGAATTCTCTCCGTTTTCACTTTCAAGGCGCTTGCGCTGATCTTCGGCGGCACCGTCGTCGGCATCATCATCGGCGCGGTGCCCGGTCTTACCGTGACCATGGGCGTGGCGCTGTTCCTGCCGGTGACCTTCGGCATGTCCCCGATCGAGGGCATTTCGCTGCTGCTGGGCCTGTACATCGGCGGCACCGCCGGTGGCCTGATATCGGCGATCCTGCTGAAGATTCCCGGCACGCCGGCGTCGGTGGCGACCACCTTCGACGGCCATCCGATGGCGGCCCGTGGCGAAGCCGGGCGGGCGCTCAGCATCTCCATCGTCTATTCCTTCCTCGGCGGCATGTTCAGCCTGCTGGTGCTGTTCTTCATCGCGCCACCGCTGGCCAGCGTCGCATTGCAATTCGGACCCTACGAATATTTCTCGATCGCGGTGTTCTCGCTGACCATGGTGGCCGGTCTGTCCGGTGGCTCGCTCACCAAGGGCCTGATCGCGGCGACGCTGGGGATGAGCATCGCGTTCATCGGCATGGCGCCGATCACCGCGTTTCCGCGCTTCACCTTCGGCTTCAATGCGCTCGACGACGGCATCGGCCTGCTGCCGGCGCTGATCGGATTGTTCGCGGTATCGCAGCTGCTGGAAGACGCCGAGGAGCGCAATGACCCGGGTACCGGCACGGCGGCCAACTACCGCATGAAAGGGCTCGGTTTCACGATGAAGGAGTTCGTCGCCAATACCGGCAACTTCCTGCGCTCGTCGGCCATCGGCACCGGCATCGGCATCCTGCCGGGCCTGGGCGCAGCGATCTGCAATCTGATCGCCTACGGCGTTGCGAAGAACCGCTCCAAGGAGCCGGAAAAGTTCGGCACCGGTGTGATGGATGGCATCGTCGCCAGCGAAACCTCCAACAGCGCGTCGACCGGCGGCGCCATGGTCCCGCTGCTGACGCTGGGCATTCCCGGCGACAACACCACGGCGATCCTGCTCGGCGGTTTCATGATCCACGGCATCACGCCGGGGCCGCTGTTGTTCGATAGCGAAGGCGCTCTGGTGTACGGCGTGTTCACGGCGCTGATGGTCGCCAACCTGTTCATGCTGTTCGCGATGTTCGGCGGCATGCGCTTCTTCGTCCGGATCCTGGCGGTGCCCAAGCACATCCTGCTGCCGGTGATCATGGCCTTGTGCGTGGTCGGCGCCTACGGCATCAACAACCGCCTGTTCGACGTGTGGACCATGCTGGCCTTCGGCCTCATCGGCTGGCTGATGAAGAAGGCCGCGCTGCCGGTGACGCCGCTGCTGCTGGGCTTCATCCTCGGTCCGATCATCGAGGTCAATCTGCGCCGTGGCCTGATGAAGAGCCACGAGAGCGTCATGCCCTTCGTCACCGAGCCGATTTCGGGCGTGATCCTGCTGCTGACGGTACTGGTCGTCGGCTACACGGCGCTCAAGGAATACCGCAAGTTCCGCGGCGAGGCCGCGTTGGCAGGCGGCCAGGCCGCGAGCGCCTGATGGCGTCCCACGGGATGACGGGCGAGAACGCCGATCGGCGATCGACATTGACCGGCGTGGCGGTATCGAGCGCGCGCCCATGCAAGGCAGGGAGGGTCGGACATGCAGCATGAAGGCACGCAGTCGAGGCGCATCGCATTGGTCACCGGTGCCGGCAGTGGCATCGGCGAGGCGGTGGCGCGGGGGCTGGTCGAAGACGGCTTCGCGGTGGTGTTGGCGGGGCGACGCGTGGAGCCGCTGCAACGCCTGCAAGCGGAAGCGAATGCCGCGGGTCGCGAGGCGCTCGCGATATCGACGGACGTCAGCGATCCGCCCAGTGTCGCGGCGTTGTTCGCGGCGATCGAGGCCCGCTTCGGTCGTCTCGACCTGGTGTTCAACAACGCTGGCATCAGCGGGCCCGCGGTCGAAATCGACGAACTGCCGGTGGCGAAGTGGAAAGAGATCATCGACACCAACGTCACCGGCGTATTTCTATGCGCCCGGGCTGCTTTCGGCCTGATGAAGCGGCAGACGCCTCAGGGCGGGCGGATCATCAACAACGGTTCGATCTCGGCACATGCGCCACGGCCCTTGAGCGGCCCCTATACGGCAAGCAAGCACGCCGTCACGGGCCTCACCAAGAGCATTGCGCTGGACGGGCGCCCGTACAACATCGCGTGCAGCCAGATCGACATCGGCAACGCCCTGACCACGCTGTCGGAACGGATGCTGAAGGGCGTCCGGCAGGCCAACGGCAGCATCGCGCCGGAACCGATGATGGACCTTCGGCATGTGGTCGAGTCGGTGCGCCTGATTGCCGCGATGCCGCTGGAGGTGAACGTCCTGAACATGACCGTGATGGCGACCCGTATGCCTTACGTCGGGCGAGGGTAGGCGTCGCGTGATCCGCCAGGATTACCGGCGATTCAATGAAAAACGAATAGCTCAAATCTATGCGCCGGCTTGCGCACTCAAGATAAACCCGGGTCATCCGGGCCCGGCGATTTTCCAATTCAACGAACTCCAGGCAGATTCAAATGAAACCATGCGTACTACAAACCGGACCCCTCTCGCCGAAGCTCGACGCTGAAATTGCAGACGCGTTCCAGGTTCATCCTCTGTGGAAAGAAGCGGACGCCGCTGCATTCCTGGCCGCCAACGGCGCGGAGTTCGACGCCGTGGCGACCTCGGCGCCGGTCGGTGCGTCCACCGAGCTGGTCGCGGCCTTGCCTTCGCTCAAGGTGATCTCCTGCCGCGGTGTCGGCCTGGAGAAGATCGACCTGGCGGCCGCCAGGGCACGTGGCATCCAGGTCAGCGGAACCTTCGGCGTGCTGACCGATTGCGTCGCCGACCTCGCCTTCGGCCTGGTGATCGACGTCGCCCGCTCGCTGTCCGCGGCGGACCGATTCGTGCGTGCAGGCCACTGGATCAAGGACAAGTACCCGCTGACCCGCCGGGTCAGCGGCAAGCGCCTCGGCATCGTCGGCCTGGGGCAGATCGGCCGCGCCATCGCCAAGCGCGCGGGCGGCTTCGACATGGAGGTGCGCTATACCAACCGCGCGCCGGTGGAGGGCGTCTCTTACGCCTACGAGCAGTCGCTCGAGGCGCTGGCGCGCTGGGCGGACTTCCTCGTGGTCTCGGTGTCCGGTGGCCCTTCCACCCATCACCTGATCTCGTCGAAGGTGCTCGAGGCGCTCGGTCCGGACGGCTTCCTGATCAATGTGTCGCGCGGCACCGTGGTGGACCAGCAGGCGCTCGTCGCGGCGCTCGCCGCGGGCACCATCGCCGGTGCCGGCCTGGACGTCTACGCCGACGAACCGAGGGTGCCCGAGGCGCTGTTCGCGCTCGACAACGTGGTGCTGCTGCCCCACATGGCGAGCGGTACCGTCGAGACGCGCCGCGACATGGAAGACCTGGTGCTGGCGAACCTGAAGTCGTTCTTCGAGACCGGCAAGGTCCTGACGCCGGCGATCTGAACGACCCACCACCTGAGCGCGCAAGCAATGAACCATCCGACCCCCCCAGCCGACGTCATGGACCCGGCGACCGCGAAGGACCATCAGTTGCGGGAAGACATCCGCCTGCTCGGCCGCCTGTTGGGCGACACGCTGCGGGAGCAGGAAGGCGAGGAGGTGTTCGCCGTCGTCGAGCAGGTGCGCCAACATGCCAGTCGCTTCAATCGCGAGCAGGATCCGCAGGCGGCCAGGGAAATGGCCGAGGCCCTCGACGGACTCCCGCTCACCGCGACGGTGCCGGTGGTGCGCGCGTTCACGTATTTCCTGCAACTCGCCAACATCGCCGAGGACCAGCACCACCTGCGCCGCAACCGCAGCCATGCGCGCGCAGGGTCGCCGCCCCGCGAAGGGCGGCTCGCCCATGCGCTGGCACGCCTGCTCGAGGCCGGCGTCGATGCGGACCGGCTGGCCGAAACGCTGTCCGTGGCGATGGTCGGCCCGGTACTCACCGCGCACCCGACCGAAGTGCAGCGCAAGAGCATTCTTTCGCTGCAGCGTTGCATCGCGAGATGCCTCGACAGCCGCGACCGGCTGGACCTGACGCCGGATGAGGACGCGGAGTTCGACGCCGATCTGCGAGACGCGATCCTCACCCTCTGGCAGACCCGCATGCTGCGACCTGTGCGGCTGGCCGTGATCGACGAGGTCAAGAACGGCATCTCGTACTACGACGATACCTTCTTCGCCGAGCTGCCCAGGCTCTACTGCGAGCTCGAGGACCAGCTTCGCGCGGCCTATCCGGAGCGCTCTTGGGCGCTGCCGCCATTTTTCCGCGTGGGTGCGTGGATCGGCGGCGACCGCGACGGCAATCCCTTCGTCACCGCGCCGGTGCTCGCCGAGGCGATGCGCCTGCAGTCGTCGGCGGCCTTCGACTTCTACCTGGCGGAGCTGCATTCGCTGGGCGCGGAACTGCCGCTGTCACAGTTGCTGATTCACGTCTCGCCGGAGATGCAGACGCTGGCCGGGCGTTCGCCCGATCGCTCGCCGCACCGGGCCGACGAGCCCTATCGCCGCGCCCTCTCGGGCATCTACGCACGCGTCGCGGAAACCTCGCGACGCCTCGACGACCACGCCGCGCTGCGTCCCGCGGTCGCCGCCGCAGAAGCCTACGACACCAGCGACGCCTTGCGCGCCGACCTCGCGGTACTCGCCGCCTCGCTCGCTGCGAACGGCAGCGCGCGTCTCGCGGCGCGACGCCTGCGGCGACTGATCCGCGCCGTCGAGGTGTTCAGTTTTCATCTCGCCCCGATCGACCTGCGCCAAAACTCCGACGTCCACGAACGCACGGTGGCGGAGTTGCTGGCACGTGCCGGGCGCTGCGGTGACTACCTCGCGCTGGGGGAGGAGGAACGCATTGCGCTGCTCGCCGACGAACTGACCACCGCGCGGCCGCTGCAGTCGCGCTGGATCGAATACTCCGAAGAGAGCACCGCCGAGTTGGCGATCTTCGCCACCGCGCAGGGGATCAAGGACCGCTACGGGGACGGTGCGCTGCCCAACTGCATCATCTCCAAGACCGGCGGCACCTCGGATCTGCTCGAAGTGGCGGTGCTGCTGAAGGAAACCGGCTTGCTGCAGGCGGGGAGGTCGCCGACGCTGGCGATGAACGTTATCCCGCTGTTCGAGACCATCGACGACCTGCGCGCCGCGCCCGCGACGATGGCGCGGATCTTCGCGCTGCCGGCGTATCGCGCGCTGGTGGCCGCGCGCGGCGACGAACAGGAGGTCATGCTCGGCTATTCCGATTCGAACAAGGACGGCGGCTTCCTGACCTCGGGCTGGGAGCTCTACAAGGCGGAAATCGAACTCACCAAGGTGTTCGCCCGCAACGGCGTGCGCCTGCGCCTTTTCCACGGCCGTGGTGGCTCGGTGGGGCGCGGCGGCGGGCCGTCGTACCAGGCGATCCTTGCCCAGCCGGCGGGCGCCGTGTCGGGCCAGATCCGCATCACCGAGCAGGGCGAGGTGATCGCGTCCAAGTACGGCAATGCCGAGATCGGCCGACGAAACCTGGAGATCCTCGCCGCCGCCACGCTGGAGGCGACTCTGCTCGACAACGAGAACCGGGTGGAAAACGCCGACGCGTTCTACCCGGTGATGGAACGTCTCTCCGCGCTCGCCTTCGCTGCCTATCGGCAACTAGTGTACGAGACCCCGGACTTCACGCAGTATTTCCGCCAGTCCACCCCGGTGGCCGAGATCGCGCACCTCAACATCGGCAGCCGGCCCGCCTCGCGCAAGGCCTCCGAGCGTATCGAGGACCTGCGCGCGATTCCATGGGTGTTCTCGTGGGCCCAGTGCCGCCTGATGCTGCCCGGCTGGTACGGCTTCGGCAGTGCGGTCGCGGCATGGCGGGCCGAAAATGCCGACGGCCTCGCCCTGCTGCAGCGCATGTATGCCGCCTGGCCGTTCTTCCGCAGCCAGCTCTCGAACATGGCCATGATCCTGGCCAAGAGCGATCTCGCGATCGCAGCCCGCTATGCCGAGCTGGTCAGCGACGAGGCGCTGCGTGCGAGCGTGTTCGGTCGCATCGAGGCCGAGTGGCAGGCGACGCGCAATGCCTTGCGCGACATCACCGGTGGCGGCGAATTGCTCGCCGACAATCCGCTGCTCGCCCGTTCGATCCGCAACCGCTTTCCCTACCTCGATCCGCTGAACCACCTGCAGGTCGATCTGCTGCGGCGCCATCGCGCCGGCGAGAGCGACGATCGCGTGCGCCGCGGCATCCATCTTTCGATCAACGGTGTGGCCGCCGGCCTGCGCAACAGCGGCTGACGCGACCACCGGCCGAATCACATAGTTAGCGAGGAACCATCATGGACCGTATTGCGCACGTCGACGTCGCGCTGTATCAGGTACCGCTGAAGAAACCGGCGAGCGATGCCAAGGTGCTCACCGGCCGGCAGCGCCCGCTGTCGCATATATCGCTGCTGGTCGCCGAAATCGAGACGGTCAACGGCGCCCGCGGCCTGGGATTCAGCTACGCGCTGCGCGCCGGCGGGCAGGCGCTGCTCGCGCATGCGCGCGAACTGGCGCCGGAACTGCTCGGCGAAGATCCGCGCGACATCGGTCGCCTGTGGCAGAAGATCGCCTGGATGGGGGCATCGGTCGCGCGCACCGGGGTGTCGGTACAGGCCATCGCCGCGTTCGACATCGCGCTGTGGGACCTCAAGGCGCGCGGCGCCGGCATGTCGCTGGGCAAGTTGCTGGGCGCCTATCGCGACGCCTCGCCGTGCTACAACACCTCGGGCGGCTACCTGTCGACGCCGCTGCCCGAGATGCTGGCGAACGTCGAGGCGGCGCTCGAGCGCGGCATCGGCGGCGTCAAGCTGAAGGTCGGGCAACCCGATCTCGCCAAGGACATCGAGCGCGTCACGGCGGTGCGTGCGCATGTGGGCGACGCGGTGCCGATCATGGTCGATGCCAACCAGCAATGGGACTTCGCCACCGCATTGCGCGCGGGTCGATTGCTCGATCCGTGCCACCTGACGTTTCTCGAGGAGCCGCTTTCCGCCTACGACTACCTCGGGCACGCAAAGCTGGGCGCGCGTCTGGAAACGCCGATAGGTACCGGCGAGATGTTGAGCAGCGTGGCCGAGTGCTACCCACTGATCGAGCACGAATCGGTGACCTACCTGATGCCGGATGCGCCTCGCCTCGGCGGCGTCACGCCCTTCCTGAGCATCGCCTCGGCCGCCGATCGCGCGCGGCTGCGGCTGGCGCCGCACTTCGTCATGGAGATACACATCCACCTTGCCTGCGCCTACCCGGGCGAGACCTGGGTCGAGCATTTCGATTGGCTCGAACCGGCCTTCAACGAGCGCCTGGAAATCCGGAACGGACAGATGCTGCTGCCCGAGCGGCCGGGCCTGGGCCTCAGCATGTCCGAGCAGGCCGCCGCGTGGCGGATGGAACAGCATCGCTATTCGGCACCCGCCAGCTAGCGCGGGACGCTTGGCAGGGCGTGGGCGTCGTTCGTCCTGCAACGGTGCGCTGACCGGTTCTTCCCGTGACCCCGGACGCCCGCAAGCGCGAGTGATTTGCGTTCGCTTGCTCTCGGATGGTTTCAGCTAAAGAATCTGGGCCGTATCGTTTGCGTGGGGCATCCAGACGATGTTCGAGATCAGCCAGATCCGTTGCTTCGTTGCGGTGGCCGAAGAGCTGCACTTCAGCCGCGCGGCCGAACGGCTGAACATGACGCAGCCGCCGCTGAGCCGCCAGATCCGGCTGCTCGAGCATCACGTCGGCACGCAACTGCTCGACCGCACCAGTCGCTCGGTGCGCCTCACCGCCGCCGGGCGCGCCTTCCTGCCCGAGGCGGCGCGGATCCTGCGCATGGCCGAGGAGGCCGCCGCGACCGCGCGCAGGGTGGCCAAGGGCGAGCGCGGTTCGCTGTCGATCGGCTTCACCGCAGCCTCGGGCTACGGGCTGTTGCCAAGAGTGGTGCGGCTGATCCGCGAGCAGGCGCCCGGCATCTCGCTGACGCTCAAGGAACTGGTCAGCGGCAGCCAGCTCGAGGCGCTCGACGCCGGCAAGCTGGACCTGGGCCTGCTGCGGCCGCACGCCGAGCATGGCGAACTCGAATCCCTATCCGTCCTGAATGAAAGCCTGGTCCTCGCGATTCCCGGCCGGGAGGCCGACAAGTGGCCTGCGCGTCCGCGCCCGGCCGACCTCAACGGCAAGCCCTTCCTTATGTACTCGCCCTACGAGGCGCATTATTTCTACCAACTGCTGCAGGTGATCTTCGAGCGCGACGGCGTCAATCCGGACATCGTCGAGTATCTCAGTCAGATCCACACCATGCTGGCGCTGGTGCACTCCGGCATCGGCGTCGCGGTGATACCCGAAGCGGCCATGCGCCTGCACTTCGAGGGCATCCTGATGCGCCGCCTCGAAACCGATCCGCCGCAGCCGGTGCAGACGGTGTGTTCGTTCCGCCGCGACAACGACAACCCGATCCTGCGCGCCTTCAGAGAGCAGGTCCTGCCGCAGTTGTCCGAGCCGTAGGCCGCAACGCCAAGCCGGCGGCCGCTCAATCAATTCATTATTTGAATTTATTCAGTCATCAATTAAGTTGATCGTGAATTGATCTCCTCGCAGAATCGGTTCCACACAAGATGTGGTACCGCGCTGAACGGCGCTCAGGTGCCGACGAAGAGGAGACAGTCATGGAACTCGAATTCACGAATGACCTGCCGGCGCGCTTGCCTTGCGCGATGCCCGGCCGCGACTCCTCCCGTCCGCACTGCGCTCCTGCGCGCTTCGTCGAATTCGTAGCGCCCGACCCGGCACAGGCCGTGGTCGGCCAACGCGATCCCGTCCAAATCTGATTCGGAGTCATCCATGAACAAGCACGTCTCGGGCGCCCCGACCGTCACCGATCTGCAGGTCATCCCGGTGGCCGGCCAGGACAGCATGTTGTTGAACCTGTCCGGTGCGCACGGCCCCTGGTTCACCCGCAACATCGTCATTCTCAAGGACAGCGCCGGCAACACCGGCCTCGGCGAAGTGCCGGGCGGCGAGGCGATCCGCAAGACCATCGACGACGCCCGCGGCCTGATCGTCGGCAAGACGCTGGGCGACTACAACAATGTGCTGAATGCGATGCGCGCCGCCTTCGCCGACCGCGACGCGGGCGGACGCGGTCTGCAGACCTTCGACCTGCGTACCACCATCCACGCGGTCACCGCGGTCGAGTCGGCGTTGCTGGACCTGCTCGGCCAGTTCATGAACGTGCCGGTGGCGGCGCTGCTCGGCGAGGGTCAGCAGCGCGACGCCGTGGAAATGCTCGGCTACCTGTTCTTCGTCGCCGACCGCAGCAAGACGACGCTCGAGTATCGCGCCGAACCGGGCGCCGACGATGCCTGGCTGCGCCTGCGCAACGAGGCCGCGACGACGCCGGAGGCGGTGGTACGGCTGGCCGAGGCGGCGCGGGCGCGCTACGGCTTCAACGACTTCAAGCTGAAGGGCGGCGTGCTGCGCGGCGAAGAGGAAGTGGAGGCGATCCGTGCGCTGCACGAGCGCTTTCCGCAGGCCCGCGTGACGCTCGACCCGAACGGCGGCTGGCTGCTCGAGGACGCCATCCGCCTGTGCCGTGACCTGCATGGTGTGCTGGCCTACGCGGAAGACCCCTGCGGTGCGGAGGAGGGTTTCTCCGGTCGCGAGGTGATGGCCGAATTCCGCCGCGCCACCGGCCTGCCGACGGCGACCAACATGATCGCCACCGACTGGCGCCAGATGGCGCATTCGATCCAGCTGCAGTCGGTGGACATCCCGCTGGCCGATCCGCACTTCTGGACCATGCAAGGATCGGTGCGGGTGGCCCAGCTGTGCCAGATGTTCGGCCTCACCTGGGGTTCGCACTCGAACAACCACTTCGACATCTCGCTGGCGATGTTCACCCACGTCGGTGCCGCCGCGCCCGGCAAGATCACCGCCATCGACACCCACTGGATCTGGCAGGACGGCCAGCGGCTGACCAAGGCGCCGCTCACGATCGAAGGCGGCCTGGTGCGCGTGCCCGAGCGGCCCGGCCTGGGCATCGAGATCGACATGGCCGAGGTGGCAAAAGCCCACCAGGCCTACAAGAACATGGGCCTGGGCGCACGCGACGACGCCGTCGCGATGCAGTTCCTGATTCCCGGCTGGAAGTTCGACAACAAGCGGCCCTGCCTGGTGCGCTGAGTCGCGACCGATCAATCAAACCCGAAATACAGCTCAACCAGGAGAAGACCCGCCATGCGCGAAAACCTGCTTCGAAAGACATGGAATGCCGGCGGTGCCGTGGTCAACGGCTGGCTGGCGATTCCCAACGGCTTTTCCGCCGAAACCATGGCCCACCAGGGCTGGGACTCGCTGACCATCGACCTGCAGCACGGCGTGGTGGACTACCAGGCGATGGTCGGCATGCTCCAGGCCATCTCCACCACCGCGACGGTGCCGGTGGTGCGCGTGCCCTGGCTGGAACCGGGGATCCTGATGAAAACCCTGGATGCCGGCGCCTACGGCGTCATCTGCCCGATGGTGAACACCCGCGAGGACGCCGAGAAGCTGGTCGCCTGGACCCACTACGCGCCCAAGGGCACACGCAGCTTCGGGCCGGTGCGCGCGCTGCTCTATGGCGGTCCCGACTACCCGCAGCACGCCAACGACACCATCGTCACCTTCGCGATGATCGAAACCGCCAAGGCGCTCGACAACCTGGACGACATCCTGTCCGTCGAAGGACTCGATGCGATCTACATCGGTCCATCGGATCTGTCGCTGGCCTTGGGTTGCACGCCCACCTTCGACGACGTCGATCCCAAGGCCGCCGAGGCGATCGACCACATCCTGGCCCGCGCCAAGGCGCACGGCGTGGTGGCGGGAATCCACAACGGCTCCACCGACGCGGCGCTGAAGCGCATCGCCAAGGGCTTTCAGTTCGTCACCGTCAGCTCGGATGCGCGACTGATGGCCGCGGGCTCGCAGCAGATCCTCGCCGCCATGCGCAAAGCCAAGAGCGCCGCACCCGCCGTCGCGAACAGTTACTGACCCCGATTAAAAGGAGATAGAGAAATGAGCAAAGTTGGATTCGTCGGCCTCGGCATCATGGGAACCCCCATGGCCGAGCACCTCATCAAGGCCGGACACGAGGTCTTCCTGTACAGCATCCCGAGCGTACCGGGCGCGCTGATCGAGGCCGGCGGCAAGGCCTGCGAGTCGGGCAAGCAAGTGGCCGAGAACGCGGACGTGATCATCACCATGGTGCCGGACACGCCGCACGTGGCCTCGGCGCTGTTCGACCCGAACGGCGTCGCGGAAGGCCTCAGCGCCGGCAAGATCGTGGTCGACATGAGCTCGATTTCCCCGGTCGAGACCAAGAAGTTCGCCGAGCGCATCAACAAGCTGGGCTGCCAGTACCTGGATGCCCCGGTGTCCGGCGGTGAGGTCGGCGCCAAGGCGGCCAGCCTGACCATCATGGTGGGCGGCCCGGCGGTGGCCTTCGAAAAGGTCAAGCCGCTGTTCGAGCTGATGGGCAAGAACATCACCCTGGTGGGCGGCAACGGTGACGGCCAGACCTGCAAGGTGGCCAACCAGATCATCGTCGCGCTGAACATCGAGGCGGTCGGCGAGGCGCTGCTGTTCGCCGCCAAGATGGGTGCCGACGCAGGCAAGGTCCGACAGGCGCTGATGGGCGGTTTCGCGGCTTCCCGAATTCTCGAACTGCACGGCGATCGCATGGTCAAGCGCACCTTCGATCCGGGCTTCCGCATCGAACTGCACCAGAAGGACCTCAACCTGGCGCTGTCCAGCGCCCGCGCGATCGGCGTCTCGCTGCCCAATACCGCCACCGCCCAGGAACTCTTCAATTCTTGTGCCGCGCATGGCGGCAAGGCCTGGGACCACTCGGCGATGGTGCGCGCGCTGGAAAAGCTGGCCGATTTCGAGATCGGGCAGCAGGCCTGACCAATACATAGCGGAGCGCGAGGACACCCTGCCATGAACGCACCCGACCTCCTGCGCCAGATGCTCGCGGCGGCCATCAAGGCCGCCCAACCGGAGCATTGCATTCCACCCCATCTGCCCGCGACGGGTAGCGGCCGACTGATCGTCATCGGCGCCGGCAAGGCCTCCGCGGCGATGGCCCAGGCGGTCGAACGCCATTGGCCGGGCCCGCTTTCCGGGCTGGTGGTGACGCGCTACGGCTACGCGGTGCCGTGCGAGCGCATCGAGATCGTCGAGGCCGCGCACCCGGTGCCGGACGCCGCCGGCCTCGAGGCGGCGCGCCGCATCAAGGCCCTGGTGGGCGGGCTCAGCGCGGATGACACCGTGCTGTGCCTGATCTCCGGTGGCGGCTCGGCCTTGCTGTCGCTGCCGCTCGAGGGCGTGAGCGCGGAGGACAAGCAGGCCATCAACCGGGCCCTGCTGAAATCCGGCGCGACGATCTCCGAGATGAACTGCGTACGCCGCCATCTCTCCGCGATCAAGGGCGGACGGCTGGCCGCGGCCTGCCATCCGGCGCGGGTGGTCAACCTGCTGATCTCGGACGTGCCCGGCGACAACCCGATGGACATCGCCTCCGGACCGACGGTGGCCGATCCGACCACCTGCGCCGACGCACTGGCGATCGTGCGGCGCTATGCCATCGAGCTGCCCGAGGGTGCCCGTGGTGTACTCGAAAGCGGCGCGGGCGAAACCATCAAGCCGGGCGACGCGCGCTTGGCACGGGTGGAAACACGCATGATCGCCACGCCGCGCATGGCGCTCGAAGCGGCGGCAGCGGTGGCCCGCGAGGCCGGCATCAAGCCCTACATCCTCGGAGACGCCATCGAGGGCGAGGCACGCGACGTGGGCAAGGTGATGGCCGGCATCGCGCGCGAGGTGGCGCTGCATGGCCAGCCCTTCGAGGCCCCCTGCGTGCTGCTCTCGGGCGGCGAGACGACCGTCACCGTGCGCGGCAACGGCCGTGGCGGACGCAATGTCGAGTTCCTGCTCGCACTGGGTATCGCTCTCGAAGGCACGCCGGGCGTTAATGCGCTGGCCGCCGATACCGACGGCGTCGACGGCCAGGAGGAAATCGCCGGGGCCTGTCTCGTGCCCGACTCGCTGCAGCGTGCGTGGTCGCTGGGCATCAATCCGAGGAACAGCCTCGACGACAACGACGGTCATGGCTTCTTCGGCGCGCTGGGCGATGCGGTGGTGACCGGACCCACGCTGACCAACGTCAATGATTTCCGGGCGGTGATCATCGGGGCAGCCGAATGAATCCAGCTATTCCGCATATCGCCGGCCGGATCGCTTCAAGGGGATGGCAGTGGCAGCAAAGCTCGACTGCCAACCATCCATTTTCAGGAGGAGGCGGCAAATCAATGGCCGCTGAATTGATTTTCAATTTGTCAAAGGAGACTTCCAAAATGAAAAAAATCGCCGTGGGACTGTGCTTCGCAGTTTCGACCATTGCCGCCGGCATTTCCGACCAGGCCATCGCCGCCGACAGCCCGTTGCCCAGCAACGTGCGCGTGGTGATCGGCTCCACCTCCACCGGCGGCGACACCTACCAGGTGTCGGCCATCGTCGCCGATGCGCTGGCCCAGAAGCTCAGGATCAACGCCAAGGTGGACGCGGTCGGCCCCACCGCCGCCTTCCAGGCCATCGCCAAGAGCGATGACGGCAGCACCATCATGCTGTTCCACGACCAGTCCTATGTCGGCCATCTGTACGGCGTGCGCGGTTTCAGCGACATCTTCAAGGAATACAAGATCGGCCCGACTGTGGCGATCAACCCGGGCGATTCCTTCCTGGTGCCGACCAAGTCGCCGTACAAGACCGTCGACGACCTGATCCAGGCCGCGGGCCACGACAAGCGCATCCGCGTCGCGATCCAGCCGGGCGGAACCTCGGCGCTCGGCTACACCGCGCTGAAGAATGCGGTGAGCGTCCGTTTCCCGGGCAAGGAGGGCAACGTCGTCGCAGTCAATACCGGTTCCCAGGCCGACAAGAACCAACTGCTGTTCGACGGCAATGCCGACGTGATCAACGGTTCGGTACAGGCCAACGAGCAATACACCCGCCTGCCGGCGGACGACCAGAAGGCGATGCGCTTCGTCTGGATCACCGCCCGCAAGCAGACGCTGGAGCAGGCCAACCCCGAGGGCCTCGGCCAGACCAGCCGCGAGCAGTTGCTGGCGTTCGCGACCCCGGCCGCCTCGGTCACGCTCGACGGCACCAAGGACTGGGCCTTCGACAAGGAATTCTTCCTGATTTACAACAAGGACATGAAGCCGGAGGTGGTCGCGGCCCTGGACAAGGCGCTGGCTGAAATCTATGCCGAAGGCACCATCCAGGCGACGCTGAAGAAATCGTTCTTCATTCCCAACTTCATGCCTTCGGCGGAAGCCGAGAAGTACCTGAAAGAGAAGAACGACGAGACCAAGAAGCTGATCGACAAGATCCGCTGAGCGTAGCAGGCGCGTGCGCTGCCGCCTGGTTGCTTCGGGCGGTAGCGCGGGCCTGACCGGCGCCCTGGAGGGGGTTGAGACAATGACTAGTATTTCCGACCTGTTCAAGGTCCAGATCGACTTCGAGCGATCCCATCTGCTGTTCCCGACGATGATCGAGTGGCTGCTGGCGGCGATGGCGCTGGCGATCGTCGTCACCCATGGCCCCAAGTGGCTGGCGCAATTGCGCGGCGCATCCATCGGTGCGCGGATCAAGGCCTGGGAAGTCGACAAGCGGCGCCTGTTCGGCTGCCTGGCGCTGACCCCGGTGTATTTCGCGGCGATGGAACCGGTGGGCTCGATCTACCCCAACACCGGCGTCGGCTTCCTGATCACGTCGTATGCATACGGGTTTGCATTGTCATGGCTCTTCGTGCGCGACAACGACCGCCGCAAGACGCTGCTGATGGCGCTGAACGCACTGATCACGCCGACCATCGTCTGGTTTTTGTTCGCTCACGTGTTCCGCATAACGCTGCCGTAAGCGATAGGGATCCCAATCATGGACGCAATCTTTTCTTCCCTCGACGTCACCTATTTCCTGCTGGTGTCGCTGGGCACGATCATCGGCATCCTGTTCGGTGCCATACCCGGCATGACGGCGACGATGGCGGTGGCGGTATGCCTGCCGATGACCTACGCCCTGGACCTCAACCATGGACTGGCCCTGCTGCTGGGCCTCTACGTGGGCGGCATATCGGGCGGTCTGGTGCCGGCCATCCTGATCAACATTCCGGGCACGCCCTCGTCGATCACGACCACCTTCGACGGCTACCCGATGACCAAGAATGGCGAGCCGGAAAAGGCGCTGAAGATCGGCATCGCCTCGTCGCTGTTCGGCGGCCTGTTCAGTGCGGCGGTGCTGTTCTACTTCGCCCCCACGCTGGCGGACTGGGCGATCAAGTTCTCGTACGTCGAGAAGTTCCTGATCATCCTGTTCGCGCTGACGGTGATCGCCTCGCTGTGCAAGTCGATGCTGGTGGGCATCTTCTCGGGCGTGCTGGGCATCTGGGTGAGCCTCTTCGGCGTCTATGACATGAGCAAGGGCGGCAACGGCGAGCTGCGGATCATTCCGGAGTTCATGTCGACCTATCTCGAAAACGGCTTCTCGCTGCTGCCGCTCCTGATCGGTCTGTTCGGGCTCAGCGTGATCTTCGACGAGGCCCAGAAGGGCGTGCGCGACGAACCCGCCGACAACGTCAAACTCACGTCCGGCAGGCGCTTCCAGTGGTCAGTGTTCATGGGCCAGTTCGCCAACCTGATCCGTTCCTCGTCGATCGGCACCTTCGTCGGCATGCTGCCTGGCGTCGGCGGCAGTGCCGCCTCGGTGCTCGCCTACTCGCAGACCAAGAACTTTTCCAAGGACCCGGGAAAGTTCGGCACCGGTCACCCGGCGGGCGTGATCGCCTCCGAATCGTCCAACAACGGCCTCACCGGCGGTGCGTTGATCCCCTTGCTGTCGCTGGGCATCCCGGGGGACAGCACCACCGCGGTGCTGATCGGCGCCTTCACGCTGCAGGGCATCCAGGTGGGCCCGCTGTTCATCGGCGAGAACCGGGCGACCTGGGACATCATGATGATCGGGCTGGTGGCAGCCAACCTGATCATGTTCGGGGTGATGTACTTCGCCATCCGCCACATCGCCAAGGTGATCACGGTGCCGAAGTACCTGCTCTACCCGGGCATCATGATGATGTGCGTGGTCGGGGCCTATGCGATCAACAGCGGCATCATGTTCGACGTGTGGACCCTGTTCATCTTCGGCCTGTTCGGCTTCCTCGGCACCAAGCTGGGGCTGGAGATCGCGCCCTTCATCATCGGCTTCATCCTGGGGCCGTCGGCCGAGGTCTATTTCGTCAAGAGCCTGGAGTCCTTCGGCACGCTGACGATCTTCTTCACCAAGAGCCCGATCGCGGTGTTCCTGTGGGTCCTGATCGCGATCTCGGTCGGCTATTCGATCTACAGCACGCGCAAGGCGAAAAGCCATGAACGGCACGCCGGCAACGGCGAAGCGTTCGCGAAGTGAGGGGGCGCTGCGCGACGGCGCCGCCGTCCGCAGCTTGCCGGCAGATCAATCGCGTCGCGCCCGGATAGCGAATCGCACATGAAACTGGAGACAGCTTTGCAAGAAGTCAGCGCAAGGACCCGCGCCGCGCCGCTGGTCATCAAGATGCACCCGCACGACAACGTGGCGGTGGTGGTACGCGACGGCGGGCTGCCCGCCGGGGCGGTGGTGGAGCCGGACGTGGTGCTGCTCGAACACGTGCCGCAGGGCCACAAGGTGGCGCTGGAAGGCCTTGCCAAGGGCGACCCGGTGCGACGCTACAACGTCGCCATCGGCTACGCGCTGCAGGACATCGCCGCGGGTCGCTGGGTCAACGAGCATCTGATGCAGATGCCTCCGGCCCTCGGGCTCGATCACCTGCCGATCGCCACCCGCCAGGCACCGGCCAGCGACGTGCTCGAAGGCTTCACGTTCCAGGGCTACCGCAACGCGGACGGCTCGGTGGGCACGCGCAACATCCTGGCGATCACCACCACGGTGCAGTGCGTGTCGGGGGTCGTCGGCTACGCGGTGCGCCGCATCAAGGAAGAACTGCTGCCGCGCTATCCGCACGTCGACGACGTGGTCGCGCTGACGCACACCTACGGTTGCGGTGTCGCCATCGACGCGCCGTCGGCGCCGATCCCGATCCGCACCGTGCGCAACATCAGCCTCAACCCGAATTTCGGCAACGAGCTGATGGTGGTGAGCCTGGGCTGCGAGAAGATGCAGCCGGCGCGCCTGCTGCCCCCGGGCTCGATCCCGCTGGCCAACGCCGACGGCCCGGACGTGGTGGTGCTGCAGGACGAGTCCCATGTCGGCTTCATGTCGATGATCGAGGACATTATGGCCACCGCCGAGCGCCATCTGGTGCGCCTGAATGCCCGGCGGCGCGAGGCCTGCCCGGCCTCGGCGCTGGTGGTCGGCATGCAGTGCGGCGGCAGCGACGCCTTTTCCGGCATCACCGCGAATCCGGCGCTCGGTTATGCGGCCGACCTGTTGGTGCGCGCCGGCGCCACCGTGATGTTCTCGGAGAACACCGAGGTGCGCGACGGCGTCGACCAGCTCACCTCGCGCGCGTCGACACCCGAAGTGGCCGAGGCGATCATCCGCGAGATGGCCTGGTACGACGCCTACCTGCAGGCCGGCAGCGTCGACCGCAGCGCCAACACCACGCCGGGCAACAAGAAGGGCGGACTGTCGAACATCGTCGAGAAGGCCATGGGTTCGATCGTCAAGTCCGGCTCGTCGAAGATCGTCGGTGTGCTCTCGCCCGGCGAGCGGCTGCGCGACAAGGGCATCGACGGTGGCCTGGTGTTCGCCGCGACGCCGGCCAGCGATTTCATCTGCGGCACCTTGCAACTGGCCGCGGGCATGAACCTGCACATCTTCACCACCGGCCGCGGCACGCCGTACGGGCTCGCCGAGTGCCCGGTGATCAAGGTCGCCACGCGCTCCGAGCTGGCGCGCCGCTGGCACGACCTGATGGACGTCAACGCGGGCCGCATCGCCGACGGGGAGCTCGACATCGAGCAACTCGGCTGGGAGATCTTCCAGCTGATGCTGGACGTCGCCAGCGGGCGCAAGACCTGGGCCGAGCAGTGGAAGCTCGCCAACGCGCTGACCTTGTTCAACCCGGCGCCGGTGACCTGAGCGCGACCACAACCCTTACGAACCTAGTCGAGTAACTGCAAATGAAACGAGACCGTAGAGCCAAGATCCTGGCCACGCTGGGCCCTGCGAGCTCCAGCGCTGAAACCATTGGGGCGCTGTTCGAAGCCGGCGCCGATGTCTTCCGGCTGAATTTCAGCCACGGCAGCCACGCCGACCACCACGCACGCTTCGAATTGATCCGCGCCATCGAGCGCAGCGCCGGCCGTCCGATCGGCGTGCTCGCCGACCTGCAGGGACCCAAGCTGCGTGTCGGCACCTTCGCCGACGGGCCGGTCCGGCTCAGCGAGGGCGAGGCCTTCCGGCTCGACCTCGAGCGCGGCCGGCCGGGTGACGCGAGTCGCGTGGCGATGCCCCATCCGGAGATTTTCGCCGCGCTGGAGGCGGACACCGATCTGCTGCTGGACGACGGGCGCATCCGCCTGCGCGTCGAGCGCTGCGGACCGGACTTCGCCGACACCCGCGTCATCGCCGGCGGTCCGTTGTCGGACCGCAAGGGCGTCAACGTGCCCGGCGTGGTGCTGCCGCTGTCGGCCCTCACCGAGAAGGACCGCGCCGACCTCGACTTCGCGCTGTCGCTGGGCGTGGACTGGGTGGCGCTGTCGTTCGTGCAGCGCGCCGAGGACATCGCCGAGATCAAGGCCATCGTCCAGGACCGTGCCGGCGTCGTCGCCAAGCTGGAGAAACCGGCGGCCATCGGCAGCCTCGACGCGATCGTCGCCGCCGCCGACGCGATCATGGTGGCGCGTGGGGACCTTGGCGTGGAGATGCCGCCCGAAGAGGTTCCGGCGATCCAGAAGCGCATTGTGCGTGCCTGCCGCAAGGCCGGCAAACCTGTTGTCGTTGCCACACAGATGCTCGAGTCGATGGTAAATGCGCCGGTACCGACGCGCGCGGAGGCGTCCGACGTCGCCACCGCGATATATGACGGTGCCGACGCCGTGATGCTCTCCGCCGAATCCGCTTCCGGCAAGTTCCCCTTGGAAGCGGTGCGCATCATGGACCGAATCATCGCGCGTACCGAAGCCGACCCCGCCTACCGCGAGGCGATCGAGGCTTCGCGTAGCGCGCCTCAGCAAGCACGAGCTGACGCGATCGGCGCGGCCGTGCGAACTGTGGCCAGCCTGTTACCGGTCGCCGCCACCATCGCTTACACCAGCTCCGGCTATTCGGCGCTGCGGCTTGCCCGCGAGCGTCCGCAGGCACCGGTGCTCGGCATGACGCCGCGCGTCGAGACCGCTCGCCGGCTGGCGCTCGCCTGGGGCGTGCATGCGGTGACGATCAATGAGGTTACGACCGTCGCCGAGATGAGCGAACTCGCCTGCAACACAGCGCGTTTTGAAGGTTTCGGCCGGGCGGGCGATTCGATCGTGATCGCCGCGGGCATGCCGTTCGGCGCGTCGGGCACCACCAACCTGCTGCGCATTGCGCAGATCGACTGAATACATATGGGCGGCGGCAACGCCGGCCCAGATGCATGGAGCAAATCAATGGCAACAATCAAGCAGGTTCGCGGATTCGAGATCCTCGATTCGCGTGGCAACCCCACCGTGGCCGCCGAGGTCGTGCTCGATGATGGCAGCCGCGGCTTCGCAGCCGCGCCCTCGGGGGCATCGACCGGTGCGCGCGAAGCGCTCGAGCTGCGCGACGGAGATCCGGGTCGTTACCTGGGAAAGGGAGTCACCAAGGCCGTTGCCCATGTCAATGGCGAGATCCGCAATGCGCTGCTTGGCCGCGCGGGTGAGGACCAAGTGGCGATTGACCGCTGCATGATCGAGCTCGACGGAAGCGTCGACAAGTCGCGCCTGGGCGCGAATGCGATCCTGGCGGTGTCTCTCGCGAGCGCCAAGGCAGCGGCGGCCTCGGCCGGGTGCCCACTGTACCGACACATCAACGGGGCAGACGCCGCGATCCACCTGCCGGTGCCGATGATGAACATCATTAACGGCGGCGCGCACGCGAGCAACAACGTCGACATGCAGGAGTTCATGATCCTGCCACTTGGCGCGCCGACTTTCTCGGAGGCGCTGCGCTGGGGCACCGAGGTCTTTCACGCGCTGAAGAGCCTGCTCAAGGCCCGCGGGCTGTCGACCGCGGTCGGTGACGAGGGAGGCTTCGCGCCCGACCTGCCGTCCAACGAGGCCGCGCTTGAAGTGGTCATGGCAGCGATCGAGAAGGCCGGGTACAAGCCCGGCGTGGAGATCGCGCTCGGGCTTGACCTGGCGAGTTCCGAATTCCACTCGAATGGCCGTTATCGCCTTGCTTCGGAGGCGCGCGACTTCGATGCTTCCGGCTTCGCCGACTATCTGGTGCGCTGGGTCGATGCATACCCGATCGTCACCATCGAGGACGGCATGGCGGAAGATGACTGGGCTGGCTGGAGGTTGCTCACCGAGCGACTCGGCAAACGCATTCAACTCGTTGGAGACGACCTATTCGTGACCAACACCGCGATCCTGAAGGAGGGCATCGAGTCCGGCGTCGCCAATGCAATCCTGATCAAACTAAACCAGATTGGCACTTTGACCGAGACGCTGGCTGCGGTGGCGATGGCAGAAACTGCTGGATACAGCGCGGTGATTTCGCACCGTTCAGGCGAGACCGAGGACACCACGATTGCTGATCTTTCGGTGTGTACGGCAGCGACCCAGATCAAGACAGGCTCTCTGTGTCGCAGCGATCGGGTCGCAAAATACAACCGTTTGTTGCTGATCGAGGCGGAGCTAGGATCCGACGTACGCTATCGCGGCCGCCAAGCTTTTGCTGGGCTGTGCTGAGACTGCGCGGCACGACCCATTCAACTCGCTAAGGGCGAGCGCGCGCCCGCCGAGCGGGAGCAGACATTGAACCAGATCATCGAAATCGTCCTTCCGGTATTTGGGATCCTCGCGCTCGGCTATGCGGCTGCGCGCGCGGGAAAGTTCGACGATGCGGCGAATCGCGGGCTGGCGTTGTTCGTTTTTTCCTTCGCACTGCCGCTGCTGTTATTCCGGTCGATTGCGGTCGCGGAACTTCCCCCCGAAGTTCCGTGGAGCTTCCTTGCGGCCTACTATGGAGGCACCCTGCTGACCATGGTGCTGGCAATGGCCACCGGTGCACGCGCTTTTCGGCGTCAGCTCGACGAACTCGGCGTTATGGCACTCGGGGCAGGTTTCTCGAACACTGCCATGCTCGGAATCCCGTTGGTGCTGACGGCCTTTGGTCCGCAGGCCGCGCTACCGATGTTCATCTTGCTCGCGGTTCACAGTCTGATTTTGCTGCCCTTCGCGACTGCGGTGATCGAGACCGGTCGAGGCAAGGGGGAGGGCGTCGGCAACACGGCTTGGCGGATCCTGCGCGGCTTGGTCACCAATCCGCTGATCCTTGCGCTCTCCAGCGGCCTACTCTTCAATCTCGTCAGCCTTAGGATTCCGTCCGTCATCGATGCGATCATCAAGCCGATTGGTGGTGCTGCGGTACCGTGCGCGCTATTCGCGCTCGGCGCATCGATGACTCGATACCGGATCGGAGGTGCGCTTGCGGAGCCCCTGTCGCTCGTTGGCTTCAAGACCCTAGTGCACCCGCTCCTGGTCTGGCTGCTTGCCACCAAGATGTTCGAGCTTCCGCCATTGTGGAGTGCGGTCGCGGTGATGTTGGCAGCGCTACCATCGGGAATCACGGCCTATCTGTTCGCCCAGCGCTATCAGGTATTTGTGGCTTCATCGGCGAGTACGATCTTGATGTCGACTGCGTTCTCGGCAGCATCTCTGTCAGTTTTGGTCGTAATGCTTCTGCCTTCCTAGACACAATGCCAGACGCGCGAAGTCTCTGCGCTTACACCACTCATTGGGACGTCCCCCAAAGCGGGTGAGGACCAGAGTGGCAAGCGTAATGGCAAACGGATCTAAGTAGCTGTTTACACGCAAGTGTTGACGGCCTGCAAAGCCGTGTACCCCGGTTCGATTCCGAGTCGCGCCTACAAAATCAAAGACTTAAGCTCACTTCGGTGGGCTTTTTCTTTTCTGAGTGCCCTGGAACTCAGTCTTGCCATTCCACCATTGTCATAAACCACTCGTTAGCATGACGTTTTGCCGTTGACGCGAGCCACTCTGCCACTCCATGTGGTTGAGCAAGCTGTGAAGCGTGAAGGTTGCCCGTTCCATCCCAATGAGGGAAGCAGCGCCACGTTTTGCGGCGAGGCCAGAACTTCGCCTTGGCGGAAGTCGCGGCATGATGCCGGCGGTACGCCAGCGCATTGAGGAGAGAGCCCATCACCAGAAAACGGCGCGGCACGGTTGCATGGGCTTGCCGTGCTCGAAGGCACTCGCGTCCGCTGCTAGGGTCGGCCAAAACAACGAGTGCTCTACGAGCAATGGGAGCATTCGTCGATGCGAATGTCAAGAGCTGATTGTCATATCCGTGACGGTCAGCCCGGTTTGTCTGTACCCGCTGAACTGAGATCCAGGCTTCGACAGCGGTGTGAGCGCACCGATCATTAGCCACGTGCTGGGCGATGTCAGTGATCGGCCGCGGCCTGTCGTTGGTGACCCGTCCATGATCTCCCTCGGCGGACCTTGCCGGACGACCGGTTTACGGCGCCCAACTTGCACCCCCGGCTGGCTCTGAGCGACCCAGGCTGTGTGAAAACGTGAACCGAAGCCGCACATCGCTGTCTATGCAAAAGACATTTTAGTTTGAGGCGAGCATGAAGCGTTTCATCGAAGGTGAGAACAGAGCTCAGCGCATCTTGCTGCCCGACTGCCTGGACGATTATGTCGGCGACGAGAATCCGGTTCGCGTTGTTGATGCCTTCGTTGAACATCTCGACCTCGGCACGCTCGGCTTCGAAGGTGTTGTTCCTGCGGCGACGGGGCGCCCAAGTTATCACCCGCCGTACTGCTGAAGCTCTACATCTACGGTTACTTGAACCGCATCCAATCGAGTCGTCGCCTCGAGCGCGAAGCGAAGCGTAACGTCGAACTCATGTGGCTGGTCGAGCGATTGACGCCCGACTTCTAGACGATTGCTGATTTCCGGCGCAATAACGGCAAAGCGATCCGTGCGGTGTGCCGCCAGTTTGTCGTGCTTTGCCGCAAACTCGATCTCTTCGCCGAATCGATCATTGCCATTGATGGCTGTCAGCGGCGGCCGAAATCGTGAAGCGCTTGAGAAGAAGCAAGCATTCGAAGGCCGGATGACAGCCAAACCAGGCCGGTACGAGGTTCTGCTGACCCAGGGTGCCGAGCAGGACCTTGAGGCGATATACGACTACATCGCCGAGTTCGATGGCCCGATCAACGCCGACTACGTGCTCGATCGCCTAGTGGAAGTCGTGGACAGCTTGAGCCAGTTCCCCGAGCGTGGAGACTACCCAAGAGAGTTGGTTGCGTTGGGCATCAAGGAGTATCGGCAGACGGCGTTCAAGCCCTATCGGATGATCTACCGCGTGCACGGAAGGGAGGTCATCATCTACCTGATCGTTGATGGCCGCCGCGACATGCAGTCAGTTCTGGCGCGGAGGCTGCTTGGCTTTTAAGCCTGTATGTATTGTTCGGCGCTTCCCGGAGAGATTTCGCAATTCGCACCCAACCCGATCCGTGTTATCGTCCGAGTCATGTTAGTATTACTTGGTATTACGACGGAGGGTTCAATGGAAGCGACGTCAGTCACCAGCAAGGGCCAGGTCACGATTCCAAAGCCGCTGCGGCAGCGTTTGGGCCTGAGACAGGGTAGCAAGGTCGAGTTTGTGCTCGTAGGCGACCACCTTGAGATGCGTGTCGTCAGTTCCCCGGTCGAAGTGCCGGAAAGCGGCTTTGGCATGCTCAAGAGCAAGAGAACTGCGGTACCGGCGGATTTCGACCCTGCCGAGATGCTCGCAAGAGGTAAGACGAGGCAGCGTAAGTGATCGGCCTCGATACCAACGTTCTCGCGCGCTACTACATTCAGGATTTGGGCGACGAAGAGGCGGCAACACAACGGGAGGCTGCTCGCCGATTGATCGAATCTGGAAAACCGCTAATGCTATGCAAGACCGTGCTGCTCGAACTGGAATGGGTCATGCGCGGCTACTACGATTTCAGTTCCTCCGAGGTTTCCGGGGTCATGGATCATTTGCTGTCGTTGCCGCAGGTAACGATCGAGGATCGAGACTGCGTCGCCCAGGCACTTAAGCAAAGTGGGGCCGGGCTGGACTTCGCCGACGCCTTGCATCACGCGAGCTATCGGGCCTGCGAAAGCATGGCCTCATTCGACGACAAGAAATTTGCCCGTCGAGCCAAACGCATGGGGCTAACTCCACGCGTAGTCGTTCCCTTGTAGGGTCAATGCCATTAAGTTACCGTGAAAGCCAAGGCGCGATGGGCGATGATGTGGCACCCCGCCGGGCAGGAGGGGAATATTGCTGAATCCTCGTCTGGCTAGGCAGGATTGGGCGTTGGCCAATAGCCGTAGCGTTTCAGTGCCTTGAGCCAGCGGGGAGCATTCTTGGCCACGTTCGCTGCCTCGTAATCGACCCCGGAGTCGTGATACGGCTGGCGGCGGGTGAGCATGAAGTAGATGGTG
>JAGRGB010000025.1 GCA_020445745.1 Rhodocyclaceae bacterium
TCGCGCTGCTTCGACAGCAACGCGACCATCTGCTGCTGGTAGTAGCGGTCGAACCACGCGAGCGCGGTGCCGCGTCGCAATTCCGCAAGCTGCATCGCGCGCGCGGCCTGTGCCGAATCGGCCTCGCGCTCGAAGCGGGCCGCGCGAGCCCGACGCTTGTCCGCGCGGGTGAAGGTCTGCGTGAGACCCACCGAGCGCATGGTCATGAAGTCGTCGGTCAGGCTGAAGCGCATCGGTCCGTCGACGGGCAGGTTGTCGACCGACAGGCGCAGCATCGGGTCGGGCAGGCGCTCGGCCGCGACGGCCAGCTCGCGCGCCGAGCGGGCCGCCGCATCCTGTGCGACCAGGGCGTAGGAGCGCGTTTGCGCTGCGTCCAGCGCCGCCTGCAGGGTCAGCGGTTGGGCGGGAGGTGTGATCTGCGGGGCGGTCTGGGCCGCGGCCCAGCCGGAAAGAGCGGCCGTGAGCAACGCTGCGCCGAGCGCGCGCAGGACGCCGGGCCGGCGCGCGAGCGTGTTTTTGTTCTTTCGGGGCGCGCACGCGCGCACCCCTTCCAATGGAAGTGGCATAGGCTGAATCCGAACGAGTCAGGTGCCGCCGCAATCACGGCGCGCACAAAGCATCGTCTCGGGCTACAGGCGCCGAGGCGCGGCCCGAAACGACAGACCGGAGAACGAATTCAGATGGAGCGGGGAGGCCGCCAGACCCCAGTGGGGTCGCGGGAGAAGACGGGGGATTCGACTGCGGAAACGACCGTCGCGGCAGCGACGAATGGTTGCGCGAGGCGCGGGAACACCGGCTGATACAGGTTGCTGCTCTTGCACTCTTGGCCGGGCTTGCACGGATGAGGCTTGTCCGGCTGGCCGTGGTCGCCGTCGGCGGGGTCACAGCAGGCGTCGCCGGTACTGGCCATCTCCATCATGGGCGTCGACTGCATGGGGCAGACCTCCGGCAGAGCGAGTGCCGCCCAGGCGTACGCGG
Organism: Rhodocyclaceae bacterium; assembly: GCA_020445745.1. GTDB lineage: Bacteria > Pseudomonadota > Gammaproteobacteria > Burkholderiales > Rhodocyclaceae > Cognatazoarcus. The sequence goes on from JAGRGB010000025.1 coordinate 979, forward strand.
GAAGCGTCACCATCAGGAGCAGCGCGATCAGTCGCCGGAAGAAGTGCATATACACAATGAATCTGGAAATGGCCGAGGTATTGTAAACGCAGGACGGGCGAGAAGGAAAGCGCGCCTCCCGACGCATCGCATAGACCGCATCGATCTGGAAAGTTCCAAAGCACAGCGGCGCGGGGGCGAAGACCGTGGCGTTCATACACGTTCTCCTTGGTTTGCAATGTCGGGGGGCCGCGCGGCAGTCGGCGTGTCGTGGGACGAGGCAAGGACCAGGGTGCCGAAGGCCCTTGAGCCTTCAGCCGGAGAAGAGAGAAACCACCTGTGGGCTGTGGCAGTCCCGGCCGTCGTCAAAGCCGCTCGCTGCATCAGCAATCTCACCCGACCCGTGTCGTGGCTGGGGTCGACATCCTTCGGCACACATCCGCGCACAAAGGGAGCCCGTTGTTCCGCCGGCGGGCACCGGCACCGAATACCATCGACCCGAGGGGTCTCCTGACGGCTCGCCGCGAAGCGATCGGCCAGACGTCAGGAGACCTCTCATCATCGACGGAAGCACCTCGATCAATGGAATCGCGGCAGACACGATTCGTGAAGGAACGGCCTTCTCATCTCGCGGGCCTGTCACAGGACAACGAGACGCGCACACCGTTGCAGAAGGAGGCATGTGCTGGGGAGTCCCGCAGGGTGCGGGAGGTTGGCCTCGCCGTTGGAAACGGCCGGCGTGGCGCGGGGATTCGTCGGTGTCAGGACGCCTTGCGGGAGGCACGCTGCTTGCGCGACGCACCGTGCTTGCCTGTCGAGCTGTCGATCGGCAGCGTTCCCTTGCAGTCCGGATAGCGGCTGCATGACCAGAAAGCGCCGCTCTTGCCGGTGCGCTGGCGCATCTGACCGCCGCACAGGGGACAGGAGGGCGAAGGCGGCAAGTTGATGGCGAGCGTCGCGCCGCTGTACTGCTGCACAAGTTGAGCCACCCAGGCGGATTGCTTGGCGATGAAGGTATCCAGCGTCATCTGGCCGGCCTCGATCATGTCCAGCGCCTGCTCCCAGACTGCCGTCGTGCCCGGATCGGCAATGGCCGCCGGCACGGTATCGATCAGGGTGAAAGCGGCATCCGAGGCGCGGATGGTGCGCCCCTTCTTCAGCAGATAGCCGCGGCCGAGCAGGCCGCTGATGATGTTGGCGCGCGTGGCTTCGGTGCCGATGCCTGTCGTCTCCTTGAGCTTCTGCTTCAGGCGTGGGTCGGTAACGAGCCTGGCGACGCCCTTCATGGCCTTGACCAGCTCGCCCTGCGTGTAGGGCTTGGGCGGCAGCGTCTTCAGCGCCTTCAGATCGACCGAGCCGACCTGGCAGGACAAGCCGGCTCGCAGCGCCGGCAGCACTTGGCTGCGCTGGGCGTCGTCGCCATCCGCGTCGCTTTCCTCCGGCGCCGCCAGCACCTGGCGCCAGCCGGCCACGGCGATCTGTTTGCCAACGGCCAGCAGCGACTGCCCGCTGCACGCGAGCTGCGCCACCGTCCGGTCGAACTCGTGGTGCGGCAGAAACTGCGCCAGGTAATGCGCGCGGATCATTCGGTAGACGGCCAGTTCCTTGTCGTTCATGGCCGACAGGTTGGCCGGTTCCAGCGTCGGGATGATGCCGTGGTGCGCCGTGACCTTGGCGTCGTTCCAGGCGCGCGAGCGCTGATTACGGTCCAGGTGATCGATCAAGGGGCGCAGGCCGGGGTCGGTCTTGACCAGGCTGTCGAGAACGGCCGGCACCTCGGCCAGCATGCTCTCGGGCAGGTAGCCGGAATCCGAGCGCGGGTAGGTCGTCGCCTTGTGCGTCTCGTACAGCGCCTGGGCGATATCCAGCGTCTCCTGCACGTCCAGGCCAAACTGCTTGGAACATAGCTCCTGCAGCGTGCCCAGGTCGAACGGCAGCGGCGGACCTTCACGCACGCGCTCGGTCTCGACCGACACCACCTGGGCGCCGCCAGCGGCGCGCATGTGTTCCGCGGCCTGATCGGCGACCGGCTGCTGAAGGCAGCGGCCGGTGTCGTCCGTACAACCCTGCGGCGGCGTCCAGCTTGCGATGAAGGATTGGCCGGCATGGGACAGCGTGACCTCGACGGCCCAGAACGGCACCGAGACAAATCGCGCGATCTCGCGATCACGATCCACCACCAGCTTCAGCGTCGGCGTCTGTACCCGGCCCACCGACAGCACGCCGGTGTAGCCTGATTGCCGTCCGAGCAGCGTGAACAGCCTGCTCAGATTCATGCCAATCAGCCAGTCAGCACGCGAGCGGGCCAGGGCCGAGTAGTACAGCGGCAGGGTCTCGGCCGACGGCTTCAGCGCGTTCAGCGCCTTGCGAATCGACGCGTCGTTGAGCGCAGACAGCCACAGGCGCTGGATCGGCCCGTGGTAACCGCACAGCTCGATGATCTCGCGAGCAATCATCTCGCCTTCGCGGTCGGCGTCGGTGGCGATCACCAGCTCGCTGGCCTGGCCGACGAGCTGCTTGACGATCTTGAATTGCGCGGCGGTCGCGGCCTTGGGCTCGACACGCCAGCGCTCGGGGATGATGGGCAGGTGCTCAA
>JAGRGB010000188.1 GCA_020445745.1 Rhodocyclaceae bacterium
AGGTAGGCTTGCTGGGTGCGCGCAGCCATGCCACGCAGCACCATCGCATCGATCATCCGCTGACGTAAGGGCGTCATCACCTTCTCCTTGAAATCGGGGACATCCCCCGGTTTCAAGGTAGAAGTGCAGAGACAAGCGCATGAAATACGCGATGGCGGGCCTCGATCTCCCAGCCACCGCGTCAGCGGTTTAGTTCAACTAGAAGTCGACGACACAGGCGTCCAATATGCTGGACGGTGTCCGATAAGCTGGAAGCAAGGACAAACGAAAGGCCTTGCATGTTCGGGTCTTTCGACATACAACTGTATACACGTACAGTTGTCCTGCACCATGAAACCGGACACCCCCACCTCCCCTTCGTCCCGACCTCCGCGCCTGCTCGACCAGGTGCGCCAGGCCATTCGTTACCGTCACTACAGCTTAAGGACCGAGAAGGCCTATGTCTATTGGGTTCGCGCTTTCGTTCGCCACCACGGCATGCGGCACCCGAGGGAGATGGGCGCCAATGAGATCCGCAGCTTTCTGAAGTGGCTGGTCTCCGAAAGGAATGTCGCCGCGGCAACCCATCAGCAGGCCTTGTCCGCCCTGCTCTTCCTATACCGCCATGTGCTGGAAATCGAGTTGCCGTGGTTGGACGAACTCGAGCGGCCGAAGAAACCCGCTCGCCTGCCCACCGTTCTGAATCTTGCCGAGGTACAAGCGCTGCTCGCGGCCTTGTCGGGTCGGCATGCGCTGATGGCACGCCTGATCTACGGTTCGGGCATGCGGCTGATGGAAGCCTTGCGCCTGCGCATCAAAGACCTCGACCTTCAACGGGGCGAGATCCGCGTTCGTCACGGCAAGGGCGGCAAGGACCGGGTCACGGTCCTGCCGGCCTCGCTCCGCAGCGGGCTCGCGCAGCAGATTGCCGATGCCCGCGCCCTGTTCGACCAGGATCGCCGGCTGGATCGGCCCGGCGTGCAGTTGCCCCACGCATTGGCCCGCAAGTATCCGAATGCACCGATCAGTTGGGCCTGGTTCTGGTTGTTTCCTGCACCGGGTCTATCGACGGATCCGGTCAGCGGCATAACACGCAGACATCATGTGCACGAGAAGAGCCTGCAGCGGGCGGTCAAGCGGGCGAGCCTGACCGCCGGCATCTGTCGGCCGGTCAGCGTTCACACCCTGCGCCACTCCTTCGCCACTCACCTGCTCGAATCCGGCAGCGACATCCGCACCGTCCAGGAGTTGCTAGGGCATTCCGACGTCTCCACCACGATGATCTACACCCACGTCCTCAACCGCGGCGCCGCCGCCGTCGTCAGCCCGCTCGACCGCCTCCCCTGAGCATGCCCCGCGATGCCCGCCTATGCCGAGCTGCACTGCCTGTCCAACTTCACCTTCCTGACCGGCGCCTCCCACCCGGAGGAGTTGGTCGAGCGGGCCGCCGCGCTGGGCTATCGGGCGCTGGCGATCACCGACGAGTGCTCGCTCGCGGGCGTGGTCCGCGCCCATCTGGCAATCCGCAAGCAGGCGCTGAAGCTCGAACTGATCGTCGGCACCGAGATCCGCCTGGCGGAAGGGCCGCGGCTGGTGTTGCTGGCGACCGACCGGGGCGGCTACGGGCGGCTCTCGCGGCTGATCACGCTCGGCCGGCGGCGGGCGGACAAGGG
>JAGRGB010000026.1 GCA_020445745.1 Rhodocyclaceae bacterium
CGGACCATGAACTCCTTCAGGATGTCGTTCTGGATGGTCCCGGAGAGGTCCGCCTGGGCCACGCCCTGCTCTTCGGCGGCGACGATGTAGCCCGCCAGGATCGGCAGCACCGCACCGTTCATCGTCATCGACACCGAGATCTTGTCGAGGGGGATGCCGTCGAACAGGATCTTCATGTCCTCGACCGAGTCGATCGCCACCCCGGCCTTGCCGACGTCACCGACGACGCGAGGGTTGTCGGAGTCGTAGCCGCGGTGGGTGGCCAGGTCGAAGGCCACCGACACGCCCTGGCCGCCGGCCGCCAGGGCCTTGCGGTAGAAGGCGTTGGAGGCCTCGGCGGTGGAGAAACCGGCGTACTGCCGGATCGTCCACGGGCGACCGGCGTACATCGTCGCCTGGGGGCCGCGCACGAACGGCTCGAAGCCGGGCAGGGTATCGGCATAGGGCAGGTCGGCGGTGTCGGCCGCGGTGTACAGCGGCTTGACCTCGATGCCCTCGGGAGTCTTCCAGGTCAGCGAATCGAGTCCGCGACCCTTGGTGGACTTCTCGGCAGCAGCCGTCCATGCATCCCGACCCGTGTTGGGCAAATCCGGCGCCTTGTTGCTCGACATAATGTTCACCTCGGCAAGCGGGTGGCCTGGCGCCACCTCCAAAAAATATCGACTTACAGCGTAGCAGCCGGGCGACAAAATCGCCCGGCTGCAGAAGATTCGCTGCCCGAATCGGGAACTGACCCCTCCCCTATCCTGCGGGTGCTCGACCGACCCGGCAGCGGCAAAATAATACTTTATCCATAATTATGAATGCAAGGCCTGCTTTTGTCGTACAATCATAAACATGAACGCCAATCGAATCGCCCCTCTGGCACTCTACCAAGAGGTTGCCGAGCGTCTGCGCCAGCGCATCTTCACCCACGAACTGCGCCCGGGCACCTGGATCGACGAGCAGGCCGTCGCCGAACAATACGGCATCTCGCGCACGCCGCTGCGTGAAGCGCTCAAGGTCCTCGCCGCCGAGGGACTGGTGACGCTGAAACCGCGCCGCGGCTGCTATGTCACCGAGATCTCGGAGCAGGACCTGGACGAGATCTTCTCGGTGCTGGCGCTGCTCGAGGGCCAATGTGCGGCGACCACCGCCGAGTGCGCCAGCGACCAGCAGATCGAGGAACTGGTGCAGATGCACGAAGCCCTCGAAAAGGCTGCCGCGCATGGCGACATCGACGGTTTCTTCGAAGGCAACCAGGCCTTTCACGCGCGGCTCCAGCAGATCACCGGCAATCACTGGCTGCAGCACTGCATCGAGGATCTGCGCAAGGTGGTCAAGCTGTCACGCCACCACTCGCTGTTCAGCGAAGGCCGCCTCGAACAGTCGCTGGGCGAGCACCAGCGCATTCTCGACGCCTTCGTCGCACGCGATCCGGTGCTTGCCGAAGCGCGCATGCGCGAGCACATCAGCGGCGGGCGCAGCGCGCTGGCCCGCATCGCCGCCGCCCGCGAGCAGGCCGCCTGATCGATCCGGGGCCGGCTCGCCGCCGAAACCGACGGCCGCCGCACGACGCCCCACCCTGTCCTGCCGCGCCCGGCTGTCGCGCGGCGGGGCGGATTCGATACCATGGGCCTCGTCATCTTTCGGATGCGGAGCCGCCATGCCCGGCCAGGTCACCCTGCAACTCGAGTCGAACGTCGCCACCCTGACGCTCGACAACGACGGCAAGCTCAATGCCATCGATTCCGTCATGTGGCAGTCCCTGAGGGCCCACATGACCGCCCTCAACGACGATCCCGCGCTGCGTTGCGTGATCCTGCGCGGCGCCGGCGACAAGGCCTTCGCGGCCGGTGGCGACATCGAGGAATTCCCCCACGTGCGCGGTACCGTCGACCAGGCCCTGACCTACCACGACGAATGGGTGGCAGCGGCGCTCGACGGCATCCGTGCCTGCCCGGTGCCGACCGTGGCGGCCATCGAGGGCGCCTGCATCGGCGGCGGCCTCGAGATCGCCGGCTGCTGCGATCTGCGCATCGCTGGCCGCTCGGCGCGCTTCGGCGCCCCGATCAACCGCCTCGGCTTCTCGATGTATCCGGGCGAGATGGCCGGCCTGCTCGAACTGGTGGGTCCGGCGGTACTGCTCGAGGTCCTGCTCGAAGGGCGCATCCTGGGCGCCGACGAAGCCCTCGCCAAGGGTCTGCTGACCAGGGTCGTCGACGACGGGGAGGCGATCACGGAGGCCGACGCCAGCGCGCGGCGCATTGCATCCGGTGCGCCGCTGGTCGCCCGCTGGCACAAGCAGTGGGTGCACCGCCTGACCCGTACCGAGGCGCTGACCGACGAGGAAAAGCGCTCCGCCTTCGCGTTCCTCGACACCGACGACTACCGCGAAGGCATGGCCGCCTTCTTCGCCAAGCGGTCGCCCGAATTCAAGGGCCGCTGAGCCCGCAGCCGGCGCGCCCACGCACAACGAACCGATGACGGCACTCCAGCACCTCCTCGATCACAACGACACCGGCGCATTCCTGCTCGCCAGCCTGGCGGCGGTCGTCGGCTTCCTCGCACTCTCGCTGTTGCGCCGGCTGGTTCGCTCGCGCCTGGTGGCGCTGGCGGCCGGCACCACGTTCAAGTGGGACGATCTCGTCGTCGATGTGCTCGGCAGCACGCGCAACTGGGCACTGGGCGGTGTCGCGCTGCTGCTGGCACTGAACTACCTGGATCTGCCCGCGGCGGTCGCGACGCGCACGACCCAGGCGGTGATGGCGCTGGTGTTCCTGCAGGCCGGCCTGTGGGCGAGCCGGGCGGTCCGCTTCTGGCTCGCGTGGCGGCTCGCCTGCCGCGACGCCGAGGACGACGGCGCCAGCGCCACCGCGCTGGCGGTAGCCGGGTTCACGATCCGACTGGCGCTGTGGTCGATCGTGCTGATCCTGATCCTCGACCAGTTCGGCTTCGACGTCACCACCCTGATCGCGTCTCTCGGGGTCGGCGGCGTTGCCGTCGCGCTGGCCGTCCAGAACATCCTCGGCGATCTGTTCGCATCGCTGTCGATTGCCCTCGACAAGCCCTTCGTGATCGGCGACTTCGTCGTCGTCGGCGACGTCGCCGGCACGGTCGAGCACGTCGGCCTCAAGACCACCCGCGTCCGCAGCCTGTCCGGCGAACAGGTGGTGATGGCCAACGGCGATCTGCTGGCCAGCCGCATCCGCAACTTCAAGCGCCTGCAGGAGCGTCGCATCTCGTTCGCGTTCGGCGTCCCCTACGGCACACCGGCGGACACCCTCGAGGCGATTCCCGGTCTGCTGCGCAAGATTGTCGAGGGGATCGACGACGCCCGCTTCGACCGGGCCCATTTCCGGGCCCTGGGCCCCTCGTCGCTGGACTTCGAAGTGGTCTACTTCGTGACCACTGCCGACTACGACCGATTCATGGATGTGCAGCAGGCGATCAACCTGGCAATGGTGCGGCGCTTCGCCGAGCGCGACATCGGCTTCGCCCATCCGACCCGGACGGTGCACGTCGCGAGCCTGCCCGGCCCGCCGCAGGCGGCGAACTGACTCAGCCGAAGACGCTGTGCAGCATCTTCACGCACAGCGCCACCAGCAGGGCGGCAAAGATCTTCTTCAGGGTGGCGACCGGCAGGCGGTGCGCCAGCCTGGCGCCGAGCGGCGCGGTCGTCATGCTGACACCGGCCACCAGCACCAGCGCGGGCAGGTGCACGAAGCCGAGGGTCAGCGCCGGCATGCCCTGCTCCCCCCAGCCATTGACCAGGTAGCCGAAGGTGCCGGACAGCGCGATCGGCAGCCCGATCGCGGCCGAGGTGCCGATCGCGTTCTGGACCTTGACGTTGCACCAGGTCATGAACGGTACCGACAGCGATCCGCCGCCGATCGCGACCAGCGCCGAGATCCCGCCGATGCCCAGGCCGACGCCCGACAGGCCCAGCCAGCCGGGCAGCTCGCGTGACGGCTTGGGCTTGATGTTGAGCAGCATCTGCACCGCCACGTAGAAGGTGAAACAGGCGAAGAAGATCGCCAGCGGCTCGGAATCCACCCGCGACGCGACGAAGGTCGCGCCGAAGGTGCCGAGCAGGATGCCCGGCGTGATGCCGCGCACGATGTCCCAGCGCACCGCGCCATGACGATGGTGGGCGCGCAGGCTGGACATCGAAGTCAGCACGATCGCCGCCATCGACGTGCCCAGGGCCAGATGCACCAGCTTGTCGTCGGGGAAGCCTTGGGCGACGAACAGCGTGGTCAGCATCGGCACCATGATCGCGCCGCCACCGACGCCGAGCAGGCCGGCGAAGAAGCCGACGAACGCGCCCAGCGGAAGATAGGCCAGCCACCACTCATTGAACGTCATCGGGATCGGCATCCAGCAGTTGGCAAAGGATGAAGCGCCATTCGTCGTTGGTCACCGGGGTGATCGACAACCGGTTGCCGCGGGCCAGGACCCGCAGATCGGCCAGTTCCGGGTGGGCGCGCAGCTCGGCCAGGCCGACCAGCCGGGTCTTGGCGACGAAGGCGACGTCCACGTTTTGCCAGCGCGGCGCATCGCGGCTGGCCTTGGGGTCGAAGTAGGGACTGTCTGGGTCGAACTGGGTCTCGTCCGGGTAGGCCTCGCTCGCCACCCGCGCCAGGCCGGCGATCCCCGGCTGCGGGCAACTCGAATGATAGAACAGCACGCCGTCGCCGACCGACATCTCCCGGGTCATGAAGTTGCGTGCCTGGTAATTGCGCACGCCGAACCACGGCACGCGTCGTCCGGGCATCGCGGCGAGGTCGTCGATCGAACATTCCGCCGGCTCGGACTTCATCAACCAGTAGCGCATGCTAGGCTCCCTTGCGGACATCGAGCGGAGATCATCGATGAGGGCGATTGTCGCGCAGTCGTGCGGCGCTGCGAAACCGCTGCCGGCGGAGACACCGTGTTGACCGCCCTGTGCCTGGCCGGCGGCGGCCTCGCGTCGTCGATCGCGGCGACGCTGTTCACGCTGCAATGGATCCACTCGGTCGAGCGGCTGGCGTGGCAGGAGGACTGGCGCCTGGAGGGCGACGCCCTGGTGCTGGTCGAGGCCAGAATCCGCGGCAGCGGCGCCGGAATGGACCCGCCGCAAGGCGCGGTGCTGCGCGACGGCGTCTGGCACTACCGGACCGAGCGGCGGGTCGCCGCACTGCTGCTTTCGTCCGGCGGCAGTCAGCCGGAGTACGTGCTGTGCGCGGCGGGCGAGTGCCGGCCGATCACGGCTTGGCTCGGCGGCCCGGCGGGCGACGGGCGAATCGAGCTGTTTCCGTGCCGCCTGCCGCCAGCGGCGCGAACTTCGACGCGATAGACGACGCAAGAAGGGCGCGGCCATGGCCGCGCCCTTCCTGATTGGCCCCCCGCGTGTGCCGCCCTGGCCGGGCATCCTGAACCGAGGGTTCAGGGAGGTCGCCTTCCGGTCGCCTCAGGCTTTCCCGACGAGGGGGACCGCTCACCGGCGAATCTTCAGTCGGCAACCAAGTCTCGAAGACATTGGTTCAAGGAATCTACGGCCAACGCAAACACTGCAGGGGATTGACCCCGACGACCCGAAACAGCCCTCAGAACAGCTTCTCCTGCTTGCCGAGAGCATGCTCCAGTCGTTCGTTCATGGCGCCGATTCTACGCTTCAAGGCGGGCATGTCAAACCCGCCGGAGCGCTGGTATTGGAGGTATTCGTGGGTGATGTTGAGCGCCGTCATCATCACCAGCTTTTCGCCTGCGGTGTTGGTCTTGGCGGCCAGATCGTTGAGCTTTTCGTCGAGGAATCGCACCGCCGCAATCAGGCCTTCACGTTCCTCCGCAGGACATGACACGCGGTATTCCCGGCCCAGCAAAGTGATTTCCAGGGTTTCCATATTCAGGCCTGCGGCAGTTGTTCGAGAACCGCCTCGACACGCACCGCGGCGATCTCGACCTTGTCCCTGAGTCGGCGGTTGTCGGCCTCGACGACGGCAAGGCGATCCCGCAATTCGCGGTTCTCGCTCGTGAGCTGATGGTAGAGCGTGGCGAGTTGCTCGATCTGCTGCTCGAGCCGGGAGAGTTCTGCGTCCATGGCGCGATGTTAGATAGGGGTCAACAGCCGGTCAAGCCGCCCTCGCGATCGCCCGTGGCAGGTGTCACCGGGAGCCACGGAAAGAGTGTTTCGAGTCGCAGCGAGGCTGCCACGACATCGGCCAGCCGGTCGATGTCGGCCTCCCGGCGGGCGGCCGCGTCCACCGGCGCGAAGGACGCGCCGCCGGCGGCCCAGCCGAGCAACGCCGACTGCGCCGCCGGGGCATCGAAAATACCGTGCAGATAGCTGCCGGCGACCTGGCCGTCGACCGACATCGCGCCGTCGAGCCGCCCGTCGTCGAGCCTGACGAGCGGTCGCGACAGGCCCTCGCCGCGACTCACGCCCATGTGGATCTCGTAGCCGCGCACCACCCCGCCGCCGGCCAGCAGGATCCGGCCGGCGACGTTGTCCAGCTGCTTGCCGCGGGCGAGTCGCGTCGTCACCGCCAGCAGACCGAGCCCGTCGCTGCTGCCCGCCGGCCCCTCCAGCCCGTCGGGGTCGTCGATGCGTTCGCCGAGCATCTGGTAGCCGCCACAGATGCCGAGCACCCGTCCGCCGTAGCGCAGGTGGCGCAACAGCCCCTGGTCCCAGCCCCGCGCGCGCAGGCAGGCCAGGTCGGCGCGCACGCTCTTGGAGCCGGGCAGCACCACCAGGTCGGCGGGCGGCAGCGGCCGACCCGGCCCCACCCATTCGAAATCGACCTCGGGATGGAGCCGCAGCGGATCCAGGTCGGTGTGATTGGCGATCCTCGGCAGCACCGGGGCCACCACCTTGAGGCGCGCCCCCGGTTTGCCGGCGGCGCTGCCCGACAGGGCATCCTCGGCGTCGAGAAAGAGGCCGTCGAGGTAGGGCAGAACGCCGATCACCGGCTTGCCGGTGCGCCGTGCCAGCCACTCGAGGCCGGGCTCGAGCAGCGCGATGTCGCCGCGAAATCGATTGATCACGAAGCCCACCACGCGGGCCCGTTCGGATTCGGACAGCAGTTCCAGCGTGCCCACCAGGTGGGCGAAGACGCCGCCGCGATCGATGTCGGCGATCAGCACCACCGGACAATCGACCGCCTCGGCAAACCCCATGTTGGCGATGTCGCGCTCGCGCAGGTTGATCTCCGCCGGACTGCCCGCGCCCTCGACGACGATGCACCGGTGGCGCGCCGCCAGGCGACGCCAGCTTTCCAGCACTGCCGTCATGGCGCGTGGCTTGTAGGCGTCGTAGTCGGCGGCCGACAGATCGTGGGCGACCCGGCCGTGGATGATGACCTGCGCGACGGTGTCGCTGCTCGGCTTCAGCAGCACCGGGTTCATGTCGCTGTGGGGTGGCAGGCGCGCCGCCTGGGCCTGCACCGCCTGGGCGCGGCCGATCTCGCCACCGTCGATCGCGACCGCCGAATTGAGCGCCATGTTCTGCGGCTTGAACGGCGCCACGCGCACGCCGCGGCGGACCAGCACGCGGCACAGGGCCGCCACCAGCGTGCTCTTGCCGGCGTCCGAGGTGGTGCCCTGCACCATCAGCGTCTGCGTTGCGGCCATGGCCTCATGATGACGTGTCGATGAACCGGATCGCGCGGCCCGGCAGTCAGCGCGCTCGAGCGGCGGCCGCCGCATCCGGGCTAGAATCGCGGCGTGTCCGCCGCTGGCGGCGGATTATCCCACGAGATCCCCTGCGAGCCCGACCGATGCGCATTGTGCTGGCATGGCTGCTGCTGGCGCTGGCCTCGCCAGCGTCGGCGCAGGCCGTCACCCTGGAGGACGCCAACGGCCAGGCAGTGGTGCTGGCGGCACCGGCACGCCGGATCGTCAGCCTGGCGCCCCACGTCACCGAGCTGGTGTACGCCGCCGGCGCCGGCGGGCAGCTGGTGGGCGTCGTCAGCTTCAGCGACTATCCCCCGGCCGCCGCCGAGCTGCCGCGGATCGGCAGCTACAACGCCCTCGACCTCGAGGCGGTCGCGGCGCTTCACCCGGATCTCGCGGTGGCGTGGCGCAGCGGCAATCGCGAGGCTCATCTGCAGAGATTGCGCGCGCTGGGCATACCGGTGTTCGTCAGCGAGGCCCGCAGCCTCGAGGAGGTCGCGACCAGCATCGAGCAGATCGGCATGCTGGCTGGTACCGGCGAATCGGCTGCGGCAGCGGCCGGCGCGTTCCGCGCCCGCCACGCCGCGCTGCGCGCGGGCTACCAGGGCAAGGTACCGGTACGGATGTTCTATCAGGTGTGGAACGATCCGCTGATGACGATCAACGGTGAACACCTGATCAGCGCGGTGATCCGCCTGTGCGGTGGCGAGAACGTGTTCGCCGACCTCCGCCAACTGGCACCCAAGGTCAATGAAGAGGCGGTGCTCGCGGCGGACCCCGAGGCGATCGTCGCCAGCGGCATGGACCAGGCCAGGCCGGAGTGGCTCGACGGCTGGCGGCGCTGGCCGGGGCTCGCCGCAGTCGCCCGCGACAACCTGTTCTTCATACCGCCCGATCTGCTGCAACGCCATACGCCGCGCGTGCTCGACGGTGCCGAGCAGCTCTGTCGCCAGCTCGACATTGCCCGCAGCCGGCGGCCGCACGTCGCAGCGGATTGATCCCTGGCCGACGCTTCGCTAACGTCGCGCCATGTCCCTGCGCCTTCTGTCGATGCTGTTGCCACTGCTCGCCGCGCTGGCTTCGCCGGCGCATGCGGCACCCGGCATCGACGTCTATGCCCTGCCCTATCCCCTGGTGGACGAGCACGGCCGACAGCGGCGCCTGGCCGACTGGCGCGGGCGGCCGACCATCGTCGCGATGGATCACAGCACCTGGAGCGCCGTGTGTTCGAGCACCGCGCGCCGGTTGCATGCGCTGCAGGTGGCTGCCGACCGCCTCGGCAAGGACGTCGAATTCGTCGTCATCGGTATCGAGCCGGACAAGGACACCCCGCAATCCTGGGCGCGCTACCGCCGGGAGCGGGGTGTCGAGGGCGACAACTGGCACTTCCTGCGCGCCAGCGTGGCGGACACCCCCAACGTCGCGGCCAGCCTAGGCGTGAACTATCGCTACGAGTACGGCGATCTGATCCTCGACCTGCGCATCCTGCGGGTCGGTGCCGATGGTCGCGTCATGCGCGTCGTCGAAGGCTACGACACCGACACCGAGGCATTCCTGCGTTAGGCCGGACGCCTGGTCGCGTCGCGGGGCGGCGGCGCGAAGAGCCTCCGGATGCCGCTCGGCCCGGCGCTTCCGACCGGCTCGCGATTCGAGGCTTCGCGATCCGCCTCGAACGCGGCCGGGGGCGAAATGCCGCTCGTTCGCGGGAAGCATCCGCTGCGCGAGGCGCTACTCCGCGAGTAGCCGGCGCAGGTCCTCGGCGACCTGCTCGATCGCCAGCGAGCCCGGGATGCGCAGGCGCAGGCGCCCCCGCTTGTCGAGCACATGGACGTAGGCCGAATGCTCCAGCGTATAGCGGCCGGGGGCGCTGCCCGCGACGCGCCGGTAGAACACCCGGAAGGCCTTCGCGAGCGCGGCGGTCTCCTCCTCGCTGCCGCGCAGTGCAATGAAGTCTGGCGAAAACGCGGCGACGTAGCTGCGCAGCAGTTGTGGAGAATCCCGTTGCGGGTCGAGGGTGATGAACGCCACCTCGACCTGTCGCGCCTGATCGGGCGGCAGCAGATCGATCGCTTCGGCCAGCCGGGCGAGTTCGGTCGGGCAGACGTCCGGACAGTGGGTGAAGCCGAAGAACAGCAGCACGACGCGACCGCGGAACTCGGTGGATGTCCGCAGCGCCCCGTGCGCGTCATGCAACCGGAACGGCTGTTCGGCGGCATCCGGCAGCTCCCTGGCGTGGAAGCCGCCGGCGGCCGCATGGCCGGCCAGCGCCACCGCCAGCCCGAGGCCGGCGAGACACCTCGACCACCACGGCCGTCGGCCCCGCGCCGCCTTCATTGGTGATGCCCGCCGGCCCGTGTGTTCAAGGGTCTCACGGTGGCCGTCACCGGGACCCGGTGGATGGCACCGCCGGCCCCCTCGAACGCCAGCTCCAGCACCACCTCGCTACCAGCCGGCAGGGGCTGGTGCAGATCCATCAGCATCACGTGGTAGCCTCCGGGCCGCAATTCGAGGACCTCGCCGGGGGCGATCGCGATGCCATCGACCCGCCCCATCCTGGCGATGTCGTTCTCGATCCGCATCTCGTGGATCTCGGCCACCCCGGCGACCGGGGTCGTGACACCGACCAGGCGCAGCCGCTCGTCGTCGCCGGTGATCTTCATGTAGGCGCCGGTGACGGCCTGTTGCGGCAGGCTGGCCCTTACCCAGGCCTCGCTGACCGTCACCTCGCCGCGGGCCGTGCACGCCACCGCGATGCCCCACGCGAGGGCAATCAAATGTCTGTTCATCGTCGTGCTCCAATCGTCCGAATCGGGCCGGTTCCGCCCACGGCGGCCGGCGCGGATGCCCCGCGGGCGCTTCGATCAGGCCGCCCGCGGCGGGGCGCGGGCACGAACGCAGGACCGGGAGCACACGGTCGGCGATGTCGCGACGACGATTTGCGGCCGCCCGACCGTGGCCGTCGGCGACCGCGCGGGGGCGGTGTCGATACAGCCACCGTGCGCCGCGGCGACACACAGGGGGCACAGCGGCGAGGCGTCGGCCGCCGACCCCGCCCCGGAATCACCCGACGCCGTGGTCGGCGAGGCGGCGAAGCAGACGTCGGACAAGGCCGTGCCGGCCGGCGCCGAATGGACCAGCAGCTGCAGCGTGGACGCCAGGACCAGCAGCAGCGACAGGATTGGCAGCCAGGCCCTGCCTGTCGAAGTTCGTTTCATTGCATGGGATTCTACGCGGCCGCCGGGGATGCGGCACATTGCCGGAGCGGCGCGGACAGCCCCCGCGCCGGGCAGCCGCGGGCGTCTACTCGCAGCAGGGCGCCAGCGCCATGCACCAGGCGCGGTCGAGTCGGCAGGCCAGGTCGGAGGCTGCTTCGCCGAGGTAGCTGTCGGCCGCCGACGGCCCCTTGGCGAAGATCGAATAGGGGGCCACCTGGATCGCTGCCAGCCGATCGTTCAGGCACGGGTGGAGTTCGAGACCAGGATCGGCCTGCAGCAGCTCGCCCATCCGCCCGGCCTGCTCGCTGCGCCGGAACCCGAGCGCGACGCCGACCCCCATCTCGCGAAACGGCAGGATGGGTCCGCCCTGGCCCGGACACTCGAACTGGCTCATCACCGCATCCCAGTATTCCTCGCGCAGGTAGCGCTCCTTCATCGCGACCTCGATCAAGGCTTCGCCGAGACACGGCGCGCCGACGATCTCGGCTGCCGCGGCATCGGCCTCGAACTCCTCGAGGTGGGCCAGCTCGACGCTGCCGATCAGGTAGCCGTAGGCATGCCAGGACAGCAGCCGGGTGGCGAGCCAGCCGACCACCGTCTGGTCCTCTTCCATCGCCATCAGCACCCGGTGCCACCATGCGCGCGACTGGGCGGCCCAGGCGGCCAACTGGCGACGCTGCAGCGCAAGATGGGAGAGCTCATGGGCGAGGATCGCCCTCATCTGCTCGGGGCTGAGGCTGTGCAGGAGCGGCAGGCCGACCACCAGCGTGGTCTGCAGCGGCCCCCACAGCCCCAATTGGGGGAGCTGGACGACCGTGGCGTTGATGTCGGAGCCGATCATCACGCGCTCGATCGGCGCCAGCCGATAGTACACGCACAGCCGGTCGAGTTCGTCGTAGAGACCCGGCGCCTCGAGACGCGACAGCGTGACCCCGGCGATCTCCGAGGATGGCTGCCACAACCAGCTCAACAACTGGCCGGCGGCAAAGACCAGCGCCAGCGCGGCGACGATGCGCAGCGCAAACTGCTCGCCGTTACCGGCGAACGCGAACCACAGCCCGAAGGCCAGTATCGCGAACACCAGTCCGGCGAGAACGCTGAGGCCGGCGACCGCGCGCAGGGTCAGCAGCAGGGTCAGCCGACGCTGGCGGCGGTGCCGCCGCCCACCATCCGCAAGCAGAGCACGCTCGACAATCATGCCGACACTGTAACCGCTTAATCGAAAAGGGGAAATCGTTCGAAAGTGATAAGCATTTGCGAATACCACGGATGGCTATACAACGAGCATCGCGCCCGTTACATTGCAGCGCACAATCAACGACTTGCGGAGGACTCCCGATCGCCTGCGGCGGCGCGCCGGGGACCCGCCGTGGCGACCACGAGCTGGTACATCCCGCCAAAATACAGCGTCCGGCGCCACTCGAAGTCGCCCCGGCGAGTGGCCAGCGCGGCAATGTCCTGGTCCAGCAGGGACTCCGCGAACGGCTCGAAGCGACTGAAAATCCAGCGCATTGGCAGCCGCAGCGGGTGGCCCCGGCGGGGGCGGTGATAATCGACGAACACCACCCGTCCGCCCTCGCCGACGCCGGCCAGCAGGTTGTCGACGATATGGGCCCGCGACTCCGCGGGCACCTCGTGCAGCAGGAAGAAGCAGCAGATGCCATCGTAGCGGCGTGACAGCGGCAGGCGAAGGTCGTGCAGGCGCGCGCTGACGTTGTTGCGGCCGCGCAGCTTGCGTCGAAGGTTGGCGATCTGCAGCGGCGCCACGTCGACCACTTCGAGCCGCCCATCTTCACCGAGCCGGTGTGCCAGCCGGCGGGAGAAATCGCCATACACCGCGGCTGCCTGCAGGACGCTCTGACCTTGGTCGAAGCAGGACGCGGCGGCCGACATCAGCCGGCCGGCATTGCCCCACAGGATCGCCGAGACGACGGCGGGCCGGTCCAGCCAGTACAGCATGCGCCGGTCGAGGTATGCCCAGCGGTAGGTCCGGGAAAGGTAGTCCGGCACGCGACGGGCGGCCTTGCCAGCGACTTCGGCCGGTAGCCCGTCGGCGGCTACCGGCACCAGCGCGACCGAGGGTCTGCCCGCGTCAGACACTGTGCAGCACGGAGCCGGCGAAGACGATGCCGCCGGTTCGTCGCCGGGCGACGCGATTGACCGCCGACAGGATCGCGCGCACCGACGCGGTGACGATGTTGCCGTCCATGCCGACGCCGAAGCAGCTGCCCGTCAGACCCGGTGCGGCAAGCTCGACGAAGGCCACCGCCCGGGCGTCCGAACCGTGGCCGATCGCCCGCTCCTCGTAGTCGAGCACATCGACATCGGCGCCGAGCGCATGGACGGCCGCGTCGATCGGGCCGTTGCCGATGCCACGCAGGGTGCGGCGGACGCCATCGACATCGACCGTCAGGGCGATGCCCTGCTGGGAACCCTGTTCGAACAGATGGTGCTCGCGGTAGCCGAGCGGCGCCTCGGACTCGAGGTATTCGGCGCTGAACAGCCGCCAGATGTCGCTCGCCCGCACCTCAGCGCCGGTGCTGTCGGCGAGTTGCTGCACCACCGACGAGAATTCCACCTGCAGGCGCCGCGGCAGCACCATGCCGTACTCGCTCTCGAGCAGGTAGGAGATGCCGCCCTTCCCCGACTGGCTGTTCACGCGGATGATCGAATCATAGGTGCGACCGAGATCGGCAGGGTCCACCGCGAGGTAGGGGACCTCCCAGGCCTGGCCCTCGCGTCGGGCCGCAAAGCCTTTCTTGATCGCGTCCTGGTGCGACCCGGAAAACGCCGTGAACACGAGGTCGCCGACGTACGGGTGGCGCGGATGGATCGGCAACTGGGTGCAGTGCTCGACGGTGCGCGCGACCTCGTTGATCCTCGAGAAATCGAGGCCGGGATGCACGCCCTGGCTGTAGAGGTTGAGCGCGAGCGTCACCAGGTCCACGTTGCCGGTGCGCTCGCCATGACCGAACAGGCAGCCCTCGACGCGGTCGGCACCGGCCATCAAGGCGAGTTCGGCCGCCGCCACGGCCGTGCCCCGGTCGTTGTGGGGATGCACCGACAGCACGATGCCCTCGCGGCGGGCGAGATGGCGGTGCATCCATTCGATCTGGTCGGCATAGACGTTGGGCGTGCTCATTTCGACGGTGGCGGGCAGGTTTATGATACACGGGTGGGCGGCGGTCGGCTGCCACACCGCGGTCACCGCGTCGACGACGTCCCGCACGAAGCCGAGTTCCGCGCCGGAGAACACCTCCGGGCTGTACTGGAAGACGAACTCGGTGTCGGTCTGGCGTTGCGCCCGCTCGCGGATCATGCGCGCACCGTCGATGGCGATCCGCCGCACCCCCGCTTCGTCCTCGTTGAACACGATGCGACGGAAGTTCTCGGCGCAGGCGTTGTAGAAATGGACGATCACACGGCGCGCGCCGCGCACCGCCTCGAAGGTCCGGTCGATGAGATGCTCGCGGGCCTGGGTCAGCACCTCGATGGTAACGTCGTCGGGAATGTGTCCACCGTCGATCAGCCGTCGGACGAAATCGAAGTCGGTCTGCGAGGCGGACGGGAAGCCGATCTCGATCTCCTTGAAGCCGATTTCCACGAGCATCCGGAACATGCGCAGCTTGCGCTCGGTGTCCATCGGCTCGAACAGCGCCTGGTTGCCGTCACGCAGGTCGGTGCTCATCCATACCGGCGGCTTGTCGATGCGTCGGTCGGGCCATCGGCGGTCGGTCAGCCCGACATCGCCGGCGAAGGGTGCGAAGGGGCGGTACTTGGTGGCAGGTTGCTTCAACATGAGCGACTCTCCAGAGTAGTGCGATCGGTTGTCCGGGCGGGCGGCGTGGGACTCCCGGACGGCCGCCGTGTCACGCGGTCCGGGAGTCGGTCGGCAGTCGCAGCATCTGGCAATCGTTCGTCATGGTCTTCGGCACGGTCTGGTCGGGGTCGGAGAGCGCGCGGCGTGGACGCGAAGCTGGCGTCTCGTCGCGGGTGAAACTCTGCAGGAAGGGAAAGGGATCAGCTGCGCGGAACGCGCAGCAGCAGGCTCGACCCGCGCGGCGCGGGGCTCGATAACGCGGCGTTGGGCACCCGCGAAGCGGCCGGTGGCGATGTCATGCTGCCGACGATAGCCGCGCCGGCCGATATCGTCAAGCGCAGACGGGCCGCACCGCCAGCGGCAGGACCCGGGTCGCGAAACGCGCCGGGCCTGCGCGCACGTCAGGCGGCAGCGCCGGCGACTGCCGGGTGCGGCTCGCGGATCGGCAGGTTGCACATCGCGGCCGCGCTCGCGAGGGCCATGTCGGCGTACCACATCCACAGGTAGTCACCGCTGCTGCTGATCGCCAGACCGCCGAGCCAGGCGCCGAGAAAGCCGCCGACCTGATGGGTCAGCAGGGTCAGCCCGAACAGCGTCGCCAGATAGCGGGTGCCGAACAGCTTGCCGACGACGCCGGCAGTGGGCGGCACCGTCGCCAGCCAGGTGAATCCGAGACCGGCGGCGAACAGGTAGAAGTTCGACGCAGTCCTCGGTGCCATCAGGTAGGCAGCCACCAGCACCGCCCGCGAGGCGTACATCCAAAACAGCACGTACTTGCCGCGATAGCGTTGCACCGCCCAGCCGGCGGCCAGGCTGCCGGCTATGTTGGCCAGCCCGATGATCGCCAGCGACCAGCTCGCCACCTCGGCCGGCAATCCGCACAGCGCGACCTCGCCGGGCAGGTGGGTGACCAGGAACGCGATGTGGAAGCCGCAGGTGAAGAAGCCGGCGTGCAGCAGCAGGTAGCTGCGGTCGCCCGCCGCCTCGCGCAGCGCGTGGCGCATACCCCTGTCCTCGCGCCCTGGATGCTCGGCACGGGCATGGGCGGCGGCCTGCTCCGCGTGCTCGGGACGACCACGCAGGATGCCCGACAAGGGCAGCGCCGCCAGCGTGATCAGGGCCAGCGAATACATCGCCCCGACCCAGCCGAAGACCGCGATCAGCTTCTGCAGCAGCGGCGCGAACACGAACTGGCCGAACGAACCGCCAGCATTGATGATGCCGGCCGCAATCCCCCGGCGGCTCGCCGGCAGCCGCTGGGCGGCCGCGCCGATCAGCACCGAGAAGCTGCCGGCACCCGAGCCGGCGGCGATCAGCAGGCCGATGCTGAACACCAGGCCCGTGCCGGTGGTGAACAGCAAGGGCGTCAGCGCCGCTCCGGCCGCCATCACCACGGTGCCGGCGGCAAGCACGCGGCCCGGTCCGTAGCGATCGGCGATGGCGCCGGCGATCGGCTGGGCGGCACCCCAGACGAATTGCGCCACGGCCATCGCGAAACTGATCGTGGTGATGCCGAGGCCGCTGCTGGTGTTGAGGGGCGAGACGAACAGGCCGAGCGACTGGCGGCCACCCATCGTCACCACCATCATCGCCGCAGCGGCCAGAATCAGCGGCCAATGGCTGGTCGGGCGAGCAGGCGCACGGTCCATCAGTTCTCCTCCGGCAAGGCAGGCTTGATGCGCATCAATGCCTCCTCCAGCCGCTGGTTGAGCTGCCCGGTGAATTCCCTGCCGAGCACCGCTTCGAGGGCCAGCTGGGCCCGCACCCACTGGCCGCGGGCACGCTCGCGCAGCGCGAGCCCGTCCGGACTGAGGCTGAACAGCCGCATCCGCGCGTCGCTGCCGCGCGACACCACCACCCAGCCGCGGTCGATCATCGGCCGCAGGCTGCGGGTCAGCGTGGTGCGGTCCATCTCCAGGCGATCCGCCAGTTCCAGCAGTGCCTGCGGTGCGCTCCCCAGATGCACCAGCACCGAATACTGGGTCAGCCGCAATCCCAGCGGGCGCAGGTACTGCTCGTAGAAGACCGTGGTGCGGCGGCTGAGGCGGCGCAGCCGGGCACCGGTACAGGGCAGAGGCCCCAGGCCGGCGCCGGCCGGCGGATCGTCGAGGGTATTAACGTGCATATGCACGTTATAGCACGATATCCACGTTCGTCGCAGCGAATGGCCCATCGGCGACGAATTTCCTTCACCGGACCCGACTTTTTTGTACAATCCGCCCATACCGTGCGCCCCACCAATCAGCGCACCGGCTGCCGTCCTTAACTTCCGCCGCGCCAAGTGCCGGCCGCGTCCCGCCCGCCTCGATTGGTGCCGTTCGGCTCGAACGACAGGCTGTCGCTGGAGCAAAAACCTTGCAGACTGAAGTAAGCTTTGCCAGCCTCGGGCTGGCCGAACCGCTGTTGCGCGCGATCGCCGATACCGGTTACACCGAACCGACGCCGATTCAGGTGCAGGCGATTCCGATGGTAATCGAGGGCACCGACCTGCTCGCTGCGGCGCAGACCGGCACCGGCAAGACCGCCGGCTTCGCGCTGCCGCTGCTGCACCGGCTGGCGGCAACGCCGCCGGATCAGCCGGCCAACGGTCGCCCGCGCTGCCTGATCCTGGCACCGACGCGGGAACTGGCCGCCCAGGTCGAGCAGGCGGTGCAGGTCTACGGCAGGCATCTGCCGCTGAGTTCGATGGTAATGTTCGGCGGCGTCCCGATCAGCCCTCAGATCGAGCGTCTGGCGCAACCGGTCGACGTGCTGGTGGCGACCCCCGGACGCCTGCTCGACCATGTCGGGCAGAACACGATCGACCTGTCCGGGGTCGAGATCCTGGTGCTCGACGAAGCCGACCGCATGCTCGACATGGGCTTCATCCGCGACATCCGCAGGATTCTCGCACTGCTTCCCGGGAAGCGGCAGAACCTGTTGTTCTCGGCCACCTTTTCCGACGAGATCCGCGACCTGGCCGACGGACTGCTGCACAATCCCGGCCGGGTCGAGGTGGCACGCCGCAACACCGCGTCGGAGCTGGTGGAGCAGGCGATCTACATGATCGGCCAGAAGCACAAGCGCGAGCTGCTGAGTCACCTGATACGCAGTCACAAGTGGTTTCAGGTGCTGGTGTTCACGCGCACCAAGCATGGCGCCAACAAGCTCGCCGAATACCTCGGCAAGAACGAGGTCACGGCGCTGGCGATCCATGGCAACAAGAGTCAGACGGCCCGCACCCGGGCGCTCGAACAATTCAAGAACGGCGAGTTGCAGGTGCTGGTGGCCACCGACATCGCGGCGCGCGGGCTCGACATCGACCAACTGCCCCACGTCGTCAATTTCGACCTGCCCAGTGTGGCGGAGGACTACGTGCACCGCATCGGCCGCACCGGACGCGCCGGCAGCGAGGGCGAGGCGATCTCGCTGGTGGACGGCGAGGAGCTGCAACAGCTGGCGGCGATCGAACGCCTGATCAACCGCGGCATCGAGCGTCGGGCGCTGCCCGAGGATTTCGAACCGAGCGCGGAAAGCGCAGACCCGGCCTCCGAGCCGCGGCCACCGCGACAACCGCGCCGCCAGCGCGGCAGCCGCGACACGAGCAATCGAGAAGGCGCCAGCGCCAACGCCAACGCCAACGCCAACGCCAACGCCGGCAACGGAGACGGCCGCAGCAACGGCCGCAACCCGCGCAAGCGTGGCCGGCGCAGCGAAGGCGGCCAGCCGATCGATCCGCGGGCGACCTACGAGCTCAACGGCAACACGCTGCCGCCGGGCCTGATCGACGATGACGACGAGGACGGCGACGAGATCAACTTCAACCGCTGGGACATCGAGCCCAACGGACGGCGCGTCAAGCAGCGGCCGGAAGTGGACGGCAACCGCATGCCGGCGCCGCGCGAAGGGCGCAGCAACGGCAACGGTGGTGGCGGTGGCGGTGGCGGTGGCAAGCGCCGCGGCAAGGAGCGCGGCGGCAGCGGCCAGGGCGCGGACGGCAACCGGGAATCACCGCAGGGCCAGGGCCGTGGCCCGGGTGGCGGCCGTCGCCGCCGGACTCGCGGCGGCGGTTCGCGTCAGGGCGGCGAGCCCAACGGCAACCGCGGCTGATCAGCAGGGCGCCGACTCGAGGCGATCGATCCAGTCGAGAACCTCGGCCAGGCGCCGCAAGCGGGCCATCCAGCCGAGCGGCACTTCGTCGATGATGGCCATCGCGGCACCGAGCACGATGCTGCGGCCACAGCTGTCGCCGCCGGCCATGATGTTGGCGATCACCGCCTCGCGATAGCTGGCGGCGTGGGCGATGATGTGGCAGATCAGCGGCAGCCCCTGCTCGACATGGCAGCCCGAGCCGAAGCGGGATGCTGCCGACACCACGTCCATGCGCGAACCCTCGGCGGCGGCGCGCATCCGTGTGGCCAGGTCGTCGGCCACCCGCGAGGCCGCGGCGTCGATCGCCGCGAGCGGCTTGCGCCCCCGCAGCAATTCCAGCAGCAACAAGCCGGCCGCACGGCCGGCATCGACCGCACGTTCGTTATTGTTGGTGACCCGCACGACATGTTCGATCTCGCCCCACAGGCTGGCGTCCTCGCGACCGCAACGATGGGCAGCGACCACCACCGGCGGTATGCAGGCGAGCGCCGGCAACTGATCGTCGTCCACCCCGGACGGCTGCGGATAGGTGGCCGGGTCCTCGTGCGGGATCAGGCGAATCAGCGTGCCCCGGGTCGGCTTGTCGATGTGGCCGACATAGGCGCCGCCGGGCCCGAAGTGCTTGCGATACAGGCTCTGGTAGGTCACCCGCTGGAAGCGCCCGGCGGCCTCGGCGAGCTGGCGCAGCATCAACGTGCAGCACTCGCCATAGGTGGACATGTCCCCGGCCTGCCGCATGCAGTGAATGAAACTGCCCTTCGCCCCCTCGTAGTTGGCACGATCCGGGGCGACGAACACCGGCTCGCCACGAAGCGCGATATCGGCCAGCCGGTCGGTATCGTAGAGTCCGTGCAGTCCGAGCGAGGAGGCATCCGCGACCAGCGCGCCGAGGATGGCGCGCGCACTTCTGTCCAGTTTCATGCGTTTTCCGTGGGCGGCCGCTGCGCGGCGCGAGGAGAGCCATATTGCGGGCATTGCGAGGTCGGCGCAAGCCGGACACATTCCGTTAGACTCTCGCCATGATCGAAACCGACCGCATCTCGCCCGGGCCGCAGCCCCGCCTGGTCGCCGCCGGCAACAGCGATCGCCAGGAAGAGGCGATCGAGCGAGCGCTGCGGCCGAAGCGCCTGGCGGAGTACGTCGGTCAGGCGAAGATCCGCGAGCAGCTCGAGATCTTCGTCGCCGCTGCGCGGCGACGCGGCGAGGCGCTCGATCACCTGCTGCTGTTCGGCCCGCCGGGGCTCGGCAAGACCACCCTCGCCCATATCGTCGCTGCCGAAATGGGCGTCAATCTGCGCCAGACCTCGGGACCGGTGCTCGAGCGGCCGGGAGATCTCGCCGCGCTGCTGACCAATCTCGAGCCGCGCGACGTGCTGTTCATCGACGAAATCCACCGCCTCAGCCCGGTGGTCGAGGAGATTCTCTACCCGGCGCTCGAGGACTTCCAGATCGACATCATGATCGGCGAGGGCCCGGCGGCACGCTCGGTCAAGCTCGACCTGCCACCGTTCACGCTGGTCGGCGCCACCACCCGCGCCGGCATGCTGACCAATCCGTTGCGCGACCGCTTCGGGATCGTCTCGCGGCTGGAGTTCTACACCCCCGACGAGTTGGTCTGGATCGTCACTCGCTCGGCCGATCTGCTCAAGGTCACGATCGATCGCGGCGGTGCCCACGAGATCGCCCGTCGCGCCCGCGGCACGCCACGCATCGCCAACCGTCTGCTGCGCAGGGTGCGCGACTTCGCCGAGGTCCGGGCCAGCGGCCATGTGGACTCGGCGGTGGCCGATGCCGCGCTGTCGATGCTCGACGTCGACGCCCTCGGCCTCGACCTGATGGATCGCAAGCTGCTCGGCGCGGTGCTCGAGAAGTTCGGCGGCGGCCCGGTCGGGCTCGACAACCTGGCCGCCGCGATCGGCGAGACCAGCGACACCATCGAGGATGTGCTCGAGCCCTACCTGATCCAGCAGGGCTACCTGCAGCGCACGCCGCGCGGTCGCGTCGCCACCCATGCGATCTGGTCGCATTTCGGGCTCGAGCGGCCGGCGCGGAACCCGGGCCTGTTCGGCGACGACTGAGCCGTGGACGCGACCACCGCCATTGGCATCTTCGCAACGCTGGTCGTCGCGATGCTGCTGACGATCGTGTGGCAGATCCGCAGCCATCTGCGGCGCCGCCGCTTCCTGCGCGCCTTCGATTTCGCCGGCCTGCTGGACAGGAGACTGGCCAAGCGCCGACCGGAACTCGACGCGGCCGCGCGTGGCCGGGTCCTCGAGGGTCTGCGCATGTGGTTCGAGGTGTGCCAGGAGGCCGGCCGGCGCCACGTCTCGATGCCGTCCCAGGTGGTGGACGACGCATGGCACGAATTCATCCTGTTCACCCGCAACTACCAGGTGTTCTGCAATCGTGCGCTGGGCCGCTTCCTGCACCACGTTCCGGCCGAGGCGATGCAGACCCCGACCCAGGCCGGCAAGGGCTTGCGGCGGACCTGGCGCATCAGCTGCCAGCGCGCAAGGATCAATCCCCGCGCTCCGAGCGCGCTGCCGCTGCTGTTCGCGCTGGACGAGGAACTCGGCATCGCCGACGGCTTCCGCTACCAGCTCGACTGCCTTGCCGCCGGCGGCAGCGGTCGCGGCGGCCAGTGCGCGAGCCACATCGGCTGCGGCGGCGGATGCTCCAGCGGCGGTTCGGATAGCGGCTGTGGCGGCGACAGTGGCTGCGGCGGCGGCTGCGGTGGCGATTGAGGAGGCGACACGATGAAGCAGATTCTGGTCTATGGCGATTCCCTGTCGTGGGGGATCGTGCCCGGAAGCCGCGGGCGGCACCCGTTCGCGGTGCGCTGGCCGGGCCGGCTCGAACTTCGCCTGCAGGAGGCCGGCCACGACGTCCGGGTCATCGAAGACTGCCTGAACGGGCGACGCACGGTATGGGACGACCCGTTCAAGGCCGGACGCAGCGGCCTGGAAGGGCTGGCGCTGCGCATCGAGGTCAACAGCCCGCTGGCGCTGGTGATCCTGATGCTGGGCAACAACGATTTCCAGTCGATGCATCCCCATACCGCCTGGCACGCGGTGCAGGGCGTAGCCGCGCTGCTCGATGCAATCCGCAGCGCACCGATCGAACCGGGCATGCCGGTGCCGCCGGTGCTGGTCGTCGCGCCGCCGCCGATCGGCACGCCGAGCGGCACGATGGCCGACAAGTTCGCCGGCGGCGACCGCAAGTGCGTCGGCCTGGGCGACGGGCTTCGCGCGCTGGCGGCCGAACTCGGCTGCCCGTTCTTCGATGCGGGGGACGTGATCAGCGCCAGCCGCATCGATGGCGTCCATCTCGATGCGGACCAGCACGTGTCGCTCGGCGACGCGCTGGCTGCGCCGGTGGCCGCACTGCTCGCCGCCGGCTGATCACCCCCGGGCCCGGTGCGCGCGATCCAGGTATTCGTCATCACGCTGTGCCTGGCGATCGGCCTGTACCTGCTGACCGGCCGCGGCTTCTTCATGCCCGGCCGCTGGGATCCGTCGGTCGGGGTGCACGTCGTCGGCTGGTCGGCGCGGATGCTCGGCGCCGGCCTGCTGACGGTGGCCGGGCTCGGCGTGGTCGCCCTGAAGAATTTCGGCGGCGGCATCCGCGAGCACAAGCCGCTGAGCTGGCATCGGCGCTATTTCGCCGCGCTGGTGCTGGCGATCGCGCTGATCGGCGGCGCCTTCGTCGCCGGCGAGGCGGGCCCGACGCCCGGCTGGCGGGTGCGCGGCGACCATGGCGGGCAGTAGCGGGGGCCAGCGCGCACCGGGATGCGTCGGACCGGTTGGCCGCCGGCACGAACATCGCGCATGGCGTACGGCATGTCCGCGGCGACGCACCGCGGCTGCGCCCGAAGATGCCCCCCAGGCGTCAGCCGGTCCGGACGTCGCGACTACGATGTGGGGCGGCGGAATCCGTCGCCCGCAGCCTGGCCGAGCCCGAGATTGCCGGATGTGCCCGCAATTTCCTCGCCCTGATCTGACCTGACCGGAATTCCCGATGGACTGGACCCAGACTCTCGACATCTACTGCGAGCGCCTCAACGACGGCCTGCTGGCCGAGCCGGCCAACGCCTTCAGCAATCTCGCCTTCTTCGCGACCACCGCCCTGATCGTGCGGCGCCTGCCGGCGCAAGCACCATCTTTGGTGCGGGCGCTGGCGTGGCTTCCGGTGGCGATCGGTACCGGCAGCCTGGTCTTCCACACGGTGGCGACACGGTGGGCGAGCGTCCTCGACATCGCCTTCATCGCCGTGTTCGTGCTGGCCTATCTGGCCTACGCACCGATTCACCTGCTGGGCTGGCCGGTGCGCCGCGCCGTGCTGGGCGTCTCCGCGGTCGTCGGGCTGACGGCGGCAACCGCCGTCGCCCCGCGGCTGCCGGCGATGAACGGCTCGGAGATCTATCTCGGCACCTGGCTGGCGATGGCCACGCTCGCCGCGACCGGTTGGCGCGTCGCCGCCGGCCGATGGCTGATCGCCGCGACTTCGTTGTTCGCGGTGTCGATCGCGCTGCGCAGCATCGACATGCTGGTCTGCGCGAGTTTTCCGCTGGGCACCCACTTCGGCTGGCACCTGTGCAACGCGGTGGTGCTGTGGTGCGCGCTGCGCGCGCTGCTCGACGACGAACGCGGTGTCACGCCCGTTGGCAGACCAGCCCCTTGAGGTACTCGCCTTCCGGCACCGCCAGCCCCACCGGGTGGTCGGGCGCCGCGGCCAGGCGGTGGATGATGCACGCCTCGACACCGGCGTCCACCGCCGCACCGGCGACGATCCGCTGGAACAGTTCGATGCCGATGCCGCCGGAGCATGAGTAGGTCATCAGCACACCACCCGCTTCGAGCAGCCGGAAAGCCTGCAGATTGATGTCCTTGTAGGCGCGTGCGGCGCGCTCGGCGTGGCCCGCGGATGGCGCGAACTTCGGCGGATCGAGAATGATCATGTCGAAACGCCGGCCCTCGCCCCGCAATCCGCGCAGCGCCTGGAAGACGTCTTCCTCGCGCCATTCGGCGCGCTGGTGGTCGAGCCCCGGATTGAGCCGGAGATTGTGGCTCGCAGTGACGAGGGCCGGCGCCGAGGAGTCGATCGACAGCACCTCGGCGGCGCCGCCGGCGAGCGCCTGCAGCGAAAAGCCCCCGGTATAGCAGAAGCAGTTGAGCACCCGCCGGCCGGCCGCCAGCGTTCCGGCCAGCGCCCGATTCTCCCGCTGGTCGAGATAGAACCCGGTCTTGTGCCCGCCGGCGACGTCCACCGCGATGCGCACGCCATACTCGTCGATCGTCAGTTCGCGCGGCAGCGAGCCGGCCAGGGGACCGGACATCGCCTGCAGGCCCTCCAGCGCACGCACGTCGGAATCGGAACGCTCGTAGACGTTGGCACAGCCGGTCGCCTGCACCACCGCGTCGACAATCGCGCCGCGCCACTTGTCGGCGCCGGCGCTGGTCAGCTGGACGACGACGACATCGCCATAGCGGTCGATGATGACGCCGGGCAGGCCGTCGGATTCGCCGTGGACCAGGCGCAGACCCTGCTGATCGCGCAACCGCGGATGCCGGGCCCGGCGGCTGACCGCGGCCGCTATCGCGCGCTTGAAGAAGGCATGGTCGATCGTCGCCGACGGGTCGAAGCTCCACACCCGCGCCCGGATCTGCGAATGTGGTGACCAGGCGGCGCGGGCCAGCGGCCGGTGGTCGCGGTCGAGCACGGTGACGGTGTCCCCCGGGCGCAGCCGCCCCTCGGTGCGCGCCACCGATCCGGCGAAGATCCAGGGATGGCGGCGCAGCAGCGAGCGTTCCTTGCCGGGCTTGAGGATCAGTTCGGCCATCGAGCGGCCTCCGGGGCTCTGCGGGGGCGGGCAGGATAGCTCATTTCTAGGCTGCCGCCCGGCGCGGCGGCGGCGGCCGCCAGCCGGGCAACGGGTTCAGCCGCGCTTGCGCGCACGGGGGTGGGCGGCATCGTAGACGCGGGCCAGGTGCTGGAAATCGAGATGGGTGTAGATCTGCGTGCTGCGGATGCTGGCGTGGCCGAGCAGCTCCTGCACCGCGCGCAGGTCGCCGCTCGACTGCAGCAGGTGACTGGCAAAACTGTGGCGCAGCATATGTGGGTGTACATCGATGCCGAGGCCACAGCGCCTGGCCCAGCGCGCCAGCCGAGCTTCGATGCTGCGCGCCGACAGCCGGCGTCCGTGCCGTCCGACGAACAGGGCCCCCTCGCCGGCCGCGGCCAGCCCTTCCCGCTGCGGTCGCCACAGCGCCAGGGCGGCAAGCGCCTTGTCGCCGACCGGAACGCAGCGGGTCTTGCCGCGCTTGCCGGTGACGGTGACCTCGCGCGCCACCGGATCGACGCCGGGTTCGGCGTCGAGCGCTGCCAGTTCGGACAGCCGCAGGCCGCTCGAATAGAACAGCTCGAACATCGCCCGATCGCGGATCGCCAGGGCGTCGTCGTCTTCGGCGTCGAGCAACGAAGCGGCCTGGTCCGGCGTCAACGCCGCCGGCAGCGGGGTCGGTGCACGGGGCGGCCGAATGCCGTCTGCAGGATTCGCGCC
The DNA here is from genome assembly GCA_020445745.1 of Rhodocyclaceae bacterium. Lineage (GTDB taxonomy): Bacteria > Pseudomonadota > Gammaproteobacteria > Burkholderiales > Rhodocyclaceae > Cognatazoarcus. Next base: position 25,358 of record JAGRGB010000026.1, read on the forward strand.
GAGTCCGCGATGGCGTACCAGCCAGCGATAGAAGCCGCGCCAGGCCGACAGGCAGCGCCCGATCGAGCGTCCGCCGAGCCCCGCGCCGTGCAGGCGGGACACCAGCCGGCGGATGTCGTGGGGCGCGAGATCGGCCGGATCCGCGGGAAGCGCCAGGCGCGCCAGCTCGAGCAGGTCGCGGCGGTAGGCGGCAAGCGTATGGGGGCTGGCGCGCCGTTCGATCTCCAGTTGACGCAGGTAGGCCTGCATCGGCTCGCCGAGTGCCACCTGCTCGCTCACCGGCCGCCTCGCCCGAATCAGCCCAGTTCGCCGAGCACGGCGGCACCGACCAGATCACCGATGCGGCGGACGTAGAGCGTACCCATTTCCCGGTAGAAGCGTTCCGCCTCCTCGGAACCCATCGCCAGCAGGCCGAAAGGCGTGTTGTCGCGCAGCAGCGGCACCAGGCAGATCGAGCGGATCTGTTCCGCCGACTCGCCGAACCAGGCCATGATCTCGTCGTTGCACGGGGCGCCACAATAGGGCCGCTGGAGATCTCCGGCGAGAAAGCTGACGCCTTCCGAGACCGGCGCAAATTCGTCGCCGTCCTTGGTCAGCACGCAGTTCCAGACCCGGAGCGCGACATGGGGCACCGAGAAATCGTCGAGCAGGTGGGTCATCGTGACCTGCAGGATGTCGTCGAAGTTCTCCGCGGTCATCAGCGCCACGCTCAGTCGATGGACCTTTTCGCCGATCTCGTCGTTCTCCTCGCCGAAGCGGATCAGTTCCGCGAACTTGTGCTCGAGCTGCGCGATCTTCGCGCGCAACGCGTGCATCTGACGCTCGCTGAGCGAGATCGCCTTGCCGGTGTCCGGATGGGGCACCGTCATGTGGGCCAGCAGGTCGACGTTGCGGTCGAAGAAATCGGGGTATTGCTGGAGGTAGGCTGCGACTTCTTCCGGTTTCATGAAACGTCCTGTCCAGGTAGTTCTATTTCCGCGTCGAAGACGCTCACCGCGGGGCCGGTCATCAGCACCGGGCTGCCGGAACCCGACCAGGCCACCGACAGCATGCCGCCGCGCGTATGCACCTGCACCGGCGAGTCCAGCAGGCCACGGCGGATGCCGGCGACCACTGCGGCGCAGGCGCCGGTGCCGCAAGCCAGCGTCTCGCCGGCACCGCGCTCGTACACCCGCAGCCGGATCTGCCCACGATCGACGATCTGCATGAAGCCCGCATTGACCCGCGCGGGAAAGCGCGGATGGGCCTCGATCGATGGTCCGAGCCTGGCCACCGGCGCCCGGTCGACGTCGGCGACCACCTGGACCGCGTGGGGGTTGCCCATGCTCAGGGCGCTGATCTCGATGCGCTCGCCGGCAAGGTCGAGCGGCTCGCTCACTGCCTCGCGCTCGCTGACGAACGGCACCTGCTGCGGGGCGAAGCGCGGTACCCCCATGTCCACGGTGACCTGTCCGTCGTCCTCGAGCCGCGGCGCGATCACGCCGGAGCGGGTCTCGACCCGGATCTCGCGCTTGGTGGTCAGCCCCTTGTCGTGGACGAAGCGTACGAAGCAGCGGGCGCCATTGCCGCATTGCTCGACCTCGCCGCCGTCGCTGTTGAAGATGCGGTAGCGGAAATCGACGTCGGCCCGGCTCGCGGGCTCGACCACCAGCACCTGATCGCAGCCGACGCCGAAATGGCGGTCGGCCAGGAAGCGCACCCGCGGCACGTCCAGCTCGACCCCCTGCCCGACCGCGTCGATGACGACGAAATCGTTGCCCAGTCCGTGCATCTTGGTAAAGCGTATTCGCATTGCGCCGCAGTTCCCGCCCAGCATCGATGACAACGGCACTCCCGGGCACGAGCACCGCCGTGCGGCGATTCTCGCCGACGCCAGCCGTTGCCGTCTACCCGGTCGGGTGGTAAACAGGGCCTGCACCCACCCCCGGCACTGGAGACGGAAGCCGATGCCAGCCGATCACGACGATGGCCAGACGCCCACGGCAAAGCGTGCCGGGGTGCCGGTCATCGGCCTGCTCCTGCTGTCCATGGCCATCCCCATGCTCGCCGCCGGCATCGCCGTTAGCAGCGGCGCCGGGCGGCAATGGCATCCCCTGCTCGACGCCCCGGGCGCCGGGCTGGCGCTGGTGGTATCGGCGCTGGCACTGATCGGGTCCGCCGCCTTCCCGATCGTGCTGGCGCGGCTGGCGGCACGCGAGCCGCCGCCGGACGACCCGAGCCGCCGTCAATAGACCGCGGAGTCGCCCTCGGGCCGCGTCTTGAAGCGGCGATGCACCCAGTAATACTGCTCCGGCATCGCCGCGACCATCTCCTCGATCGCGGCGTTCTGGCGCCTGACATCCGCCGCCAGATCGTCGGTCGGGAAATCACGCCAGGCTTCGCCGAAATCCACGTGGTAGCCCTGGCCGCCTGGGAGCATGCGCACCGACACCGGCACCACCACCGCGCGTGCCATCCTGGCGAAGCGCGGCAGGCCGGTGATCGTCGCGGCGGGTACGCCGAAGAACGGCACGAAGATCGATTCCTTGGGGCCGTGGTCCATGTCGGGCAGGTAGAAGAACGGGCGGCCGGCGCGCATCGCCTTGATCGTGCCGCGGATGCTCTCGTGCCGCGGTTGCAGCAACTGGTCGCCGAAGCGGCTGCGGCCACGGCGCAGCCAATGGTCGATCACCGCATTGCGCTGGCGCGCATAGATGCTGACCGCGTCGAAACCGAGGGCGGTGCGGGTCCCGGCGACGTCCAGCGCGACGAAGTGCGGCACCAGCATGATCACCGGTGTCCCGGCGTCGAGCAGTGCGCGCAGCCGCGCTTCGCCGCTGACCGTGATGAGGCGCTCGAGCCGCTCGCGCGGCGCCCACCACAACAGCCCGCGTTCGAGCATGCTTCGCCCGAGGCAGGCGAAATGGTCCCGGGCAACCTGGCGGCGGCGGCCTTCGTCCCACTGCGGGAAGCACAGCGCGAGATTGGTCGCCACCACCTTGCGGCGGGCGCCGACCAGCAGATAGAGCAGCCGACCCAGCCCGCTGCCCAGCGCGGCCAGCAACGGCAGCGGCAGCCAGTGCAGCAGCCATAGCGTGGCCACCAGCAGTTGCGCGGCCCATTCCGACAGTTTGCCTTTCATGTCGCGTCCTGCCCGGCCGGCGGAGCGCCGGCCGGACGCTTGTAGCGGTTGTAGCCCCACAGGTACTGGTCCGGCCGCAAGCGGATCAGGCGTTCCAGTTCGCCGTTGATGGCCGCCGCCCGGGCTTCGGTGTCGCCGCCGAGCGGGCGCTCCGGCAGCGACAGATGCAGATGGTAGCCACGCCCGCCGTCGAGACGTTCGGCCCAGGCCAGGATCAATTCGCAGGCCGGCAGCGCCGACAGCCGTGCCGCCAGCGTCATGGTATAGGCCGGCCGGCCGAAATACGGCACCCAGACGCCTTCGCCGCGGGCCGGCACCTGGTCGGGCAGCATGCCGACCGCCTCGCGTCCGCGCAGCGCCCGGATCAGCCGCCGCACCCCCGACAGGTCCGCCGGGGCCAGTTCGATGCCCTGCCCCGCGCCGCGACCGGATTCGATCAAGGGCTGCAGTTCGCGCCGCTTGGGCGGTCGGTAGAGCACCGTGATCGGGCGCCGCGCGGCGTAATACTGGGCGGTGATCTCGAAGCAGCCGAGATGCGGCGTCAGGAACAGGATGCCCTTGCCGGCCGCCCAGGCAGCCTCGACGTGCTGCCAGCCGCTGACCTCGACGACGCGGGCGAGCACCTCGTCGCGCGGCCGCAGCCAGACCCACGGCAATTCGAGTGCCTGCCGGCCCGCACCCGCCACCGCAGCGCCGAGCGTCCCGGCCGGCAACGGCTCGCCGAGCGCCTGCGTCAGGTTGGCACGAAGGCGGCGTCGATAGGTGGGCGACATGCCGTAGGTGATCCAGCCCGCGAACCAGCCGAAGCGGTGCAGCGTGGCGAGCGAGAACACGGAGAGAAGTCTGAAGAGGCGAGCGATCAAGGGTCGTCGGCGTGTAATCTGACGCGCATATTTCGACGGCCCACCAAGCGGCGACCGAACTGTGGCTATAATAGCGCTTCCGCCGAGTTAACCCGACAACTTGCAGGGCGGATCCGAATTCGGGAAGAAATACTGCTAAAGCGTCGTCTGCTCGACAAGATCCCCGGAGCCGGCCACGCAGGAGCCACCGGGGATTGTAGTTTATGGAGCAGCGTAGATGAGCAAGGATTTCCTGTTCACTTCCGAGTCGGTTTCGGAGGGCCATCCGGACAAGGTCGCCGACCAAATCTCGGACGCCATTCTCGATGCCATCCTGGCCGAGGATCCTCACGCCCGGGTTGCCTGCGAAACGCTGGTGTCCACCGGCCTGGTGGTGATTTCCGGTGAAATCACGACCAAGGCCCACGTCAATTACCGGGAACTGGTCCAGGACACGGTCCGGCGTATCGGCTACAACAATTCGGACATCGGCTTCGACTACAAGTCGTGCGCAGTGCTCACGGCCATCAATCGCCAGTCTCCCGACATCGCCCAGGGGGTCAACGAGGGTGAAGGGCTGGATCTCGACCAGGGAGCCGGCGACCAGGGCCTGATGTTCGGTTACGCCTGCGACGAGACGCCGCAGTTGATGCCGCTGCCGATCTATTATGCCCACCGCATCATGCAGCGCCAGGGTGAGGTGCGCAAGGACGGCCGCTTGCGCTGGCTGCGACCGGACGCCAAGAGCCAGTTGACGGTGCGCTACGTGGACGGCAAGCCGGTGTCGGTCGACACCGTCGTGGTGTCGACGCAGCACGACCCGGACATCTCCCATGCCCAGTTGTCCGAGGCGGTGATCGAGGAAATCATCAAGCCGGTGCTGCCGCCCGAGCTGCTGACCGGAGACACCCGCTACCTGATCAATCCCACCGGCCGCTTCGTGATCGGCGGCCCCCACGGCGACTGCGGGCTGACCGGGCGCAAGATCATCGTCGACACCTACGGCGGTGCTGCGCACCACGGTGGCGGCGCATTCTCGGGCAAGGACCCGTCCAAGGTGGACCGCTCCGCCGCCTATGCCGGCCGCCATGTCGCGAAGAACATCGTCGCCGCCGGATTGGCGGCCCGTTGCGAGGTCCAGGTAGCCTACGCGATCGGCGTCGCCAACCCGGTGTCGCTGATGGTCGATACCTTCGGCACCGCCAGGGTCTCGGAGCAGCGCATCGTCGAATTGATCCGCGAGCACTTCGACCTGCGGCCGAAGGGCATCATCGCCAGCCTCGACCTGCTTCGGCCGATCTACTGCAAGACCGCGGCCTACGGCCATTTCGGTCGCGACGAGCCCGAATTCACCTGGGAGGCGACCGACAAGGCCGACGCGATGCGGGCCGCGGCAGGGCTCTGACACTTCACGACGCCGGGCGGTCGCCTCGCCGCCGCGGCAGCCGACCTGCAGCTGGAGTTTCGAACGACATGCGTGGAGCGCCGACAAGGACCGGATCCGCCCTGGCAGCGGGCCTGGCGGCGGCACTGCTGGCAGGTTCCCCGACGGCGGGTGCCGAGCCCGCCGCGCCGTTGGCGAGCGAAATTGTCTCGCGCCAATGGTGCAAGTCCGTCGGCGATCGCCTGTTCAGCGTTTCGACGAGCTTCTGCGAACGCTCGCGTCTGCGCCCTTCGCCATCGACCTCGATCGAGGGCCGGGCACTGATGCGTCTCGAGCAGCCGCCCCGCCTCCCCCGCAGGTCGGCATCGATCGACGCCGACACACGCGCGCCGCGGATCATGATGATCGGCGGGATCCATGGCGACGAACTGACCTCGGTCTCGATCGTGTTCAGATGGATGGAACGGCTCGAACGCCCGGATGCCTCGGAGCTGCACTGGCTCGTCATACCGCTGGCCAATCCCGACGGGATGCTGAGTTCGCCGGCGCGACGCGTCAATGCCCGCGGCGTCGACCTCAATCGCAACTTCGACACACCGGACTGGAGCGAGCAGGCGATGAACCACTGGATCGCGCGGGCGCGCAGGGATCCGCGCCGCTTTCCGGGTGAAGCACCGGTGTCCGAACCCGAAACGCGCTGGCTGCAGCAGGAGATCGCGCGTTTCCGGCCCGACGTGATCGTGTCGATCCACGCGCCTTACGGCGTGCTCGACTTCGACGGTCCGGCGGAGGAACCGAAGCGATTCGGCCGTCTCCGGCTGAACCGCCTCGGTGTCTATCCAGGTTCTCTCGGCAATTATGGCGGCATCCACAAGGGCGTACCGGTGATCACCATCGAACTGCCTCACGCCACGCGCATGCCCTCGCTCCGTGACCAGGAAGCGATCTGGCAGGACATGATCAAATGGATCCGGCAGAACTTCGTGCCCGTCAATCTGGGCTGACGTGATACCGTCCGCCCGGACGGCACCCGCGATCCCGGACTGCACCGGCGTCCGGCGCGCGGGCACGTCCGCCCGGCGTCGACGCTGCCGGAGAAGGCGACCGCCCCGGACCCCGGCCCGGCAACAGCTCGGGCGACGGGCGCGACGGCGACGCCCCGTGTCCCGTGGCATGGGCGACCCCGGCAACGATCTTTCGTCCCCGAACTCGCCGCCGACCTGTCACATGAACGGAACCCGATGACTGCAGAAATTTTCGTGTTTGCGGGCGGTCTCGGCCTGCTGGCGATCGGCGCGGAGGCACTGGTGCGCGGCGCGTCCCGCCTGGCCTTGTCGTTCGGCATCTCGCCGCTGGTGGTCGGCCTCACGGTGGTCGCCTTCGGTACCAGCGCACCGGAGATCGCGGTTGCCGTCGATGCCTCCCTCGAGGGCAACCCATCGCTCGCGATCGGCAACGTGATCGGCAGCAACATCGCCAACATCCTGCTGATCCTCGGACTTTCCGCGATGATCGCGCCACTGCTGGTGGCCGAACAGATCGTCCGGCAGGAGGTCCCGGTGATGATCGCCGCCAGCGCCCTGCTGGTCGGCATCGCCCTCGACGGCGACATTTCGCGGCTGGAGGCAGGCATGCTGCTGTTGCTGTCGGTCGCCTACACCGGATTCCTGGCGATCCAGGCGCGCAAGGCCTCGGCGCGCATGCGCGCCGAGATGGAGGCCGACCTGCCAAAGGATGCGGGCTGGGATCGGCACTGGAGCATCCAGCTGCTGCTGGTGGGCGGCGGCCTCGCGATGCTGGTGCTGGGTGCCGACTGGCTGGTGCAGTCGGCGGTCGTCTTCGCGCGGGCACTCGGCGTCAGCGACCTGGTGATCGGCCTGACGGTCGTCGCGATCGGCACCTCGATGCCGGAGATCGCGACCTCGCTGATGGCGGCCCTGAGGGGCCAGCGCGACATCGCCGTCGGCAACGTCGTCGGCAGCAACCTGTTCAACATCCTGGCCTGCCTCGGCGCCGCCGGGGTGGTGTCGCCGGTCGGCCTGCTGGTCCCGGAGGCGGCACGCAGCTTCGACCTTTGGGTGATGCTGGCGGTAGCCTTCGTGTGCCTGCCGGTGTTCCTGACCGCCGGCGAAATCCGCCGCTGGGAAGGTGCATTGCTGCTCGGCTACTATGCCGCGTACACCGCCTACCTGATCCTGTCGGCCCAGCATCACGAGATGCTGCCGATGTTCTCCGGCGTGATGCTGCTGTTCGTGCTGCCACTGACCGGGCTGACGCTGACGGCGAGCTTCGTCCGGCACACCGTGCGCAAGAAGACCGCGGCGAACCGGGACTGAGCGTTCGCGAACACGGCGGATCGACCGCGCAGCGGCCGCCGTCGGGCGTCGCCGGCGGACGATCCGCGGCCCGGCCGCCCCGGGCACCGGCGATGATGGGGGCATCTCGATGGCAGCGGCGGACGGACGGCGCCAGGGAGTCGCCGGGTGGACACCGCAGCAAATTCCCTGCGCTATACTGGGCGGTCCCGAGGAGCGTTGCGAGGGCGCATGCTACGGCTGCCCCCAGGCTCGGGACAGGTCCGGCTGCATGCCGGCACCGATCAACGGCGCTCACCTCTAACCCGTGCCGGGCACGGGGTGCAAGGTGGGCAAAGATGCCGCTACACCCCAACCCGGCCACATCGTTCAAGGAGTTCGCATGAACACTGTGGCTGACAAATTCACCGATTTCGTCGTCGCCGACCTCTCGCTGTCCGACTGGGGCCGTCGCGAGATCGCCATTGCCGAGACCGAGATGCCCGGTCTGATGGCGATCCGCGAGGAGTACGCGGCGTCGCAGCCCCTCGAGGGTGCGCGCATCACCGGCTCGCTGCACATGACCATCCAGACGGCGGTGCTGATCGAGACCCTGACCGCGCTGGGTGCCGAAGTGCGCTGGGCCTCGTGCAACATCTTCTCGACCCAGGACCATGCCGCCGCGGCAATCGCCACCGCGGGCATACCGGTGTTTGCGGTCAAGGGCGAATCGCTCGCCGACTACTGGGAGTACACCCACCGCATCTTCGAATGGCCGGACGGCGGCCACGCCAACATGATCCTCGACGACGGCGGCGACGCCACCCTGCTGCTGCACCTGGGCGCGCGGGCCGAACAGGATCCGTCGGTGCTGGCGACGCCGTCGAGCGAGGAGGAGACCGTGCTGTTCGCGGCGATCAAGGCCCGCCTCGCGAACCAGCCCGGCTGGTATTCGACGCGGCTCGAACAGATTCGGGGCGTGACCGAGGAGACCACCACCGGCGTCCACCGTCTCTACCAGATGCACGAGCGCGGCGAATTGCGTTTCCCGGCGATCAACGTCAACGATTCGGTCACCAAGTCCAAGTTCGACAACCTGTACGGCTGCCGCGAATCGCTGGTGGACGGCATCAAGCGCGCCACCGACGTGATGGTCGCCGGCAAGATCGCCGTGGTGTGCGGCTACGGAGACGTCGGCAAGGGGTCTGCGCAGGCGCTGCGGGCGCTCTCGGCCCAGGTCTGGGTCACCGAGATCGATCCGATCTGCGCGCTGCAGGCGGCGATGGAGGGCTACCGGGTGGTGACGATGGAGGAGGCGGCCTCCCAGGGCGACATCTTCGTGACCTGCACCGGCAACTACCATGTGATCACCCACGAGCACATGGTGGCGATGAAGGATCAGGCGATCGTCTGCAACATCGGCCATTTCGACAACGAGATCGACGTCGCCTCCCTTGAGCAATACCAGTGGGAGGAGATCAAGCCGCAGGTGGACCACGTGATCTTCCCGTCCGGCCGCCGCATCATCCTGCTGGCCAAGGGGCGGCTGGTGAACCTCGGATGCGCGACCGGCCACCCGAGCTACGTGATGAGTTCGTCCTTCGCCAACCAGACCATTGCCCAGATCGAGCTGTTCACGCGCACCGCGAATTATCCGGTCGGGGTCTATACCCTGCCCAAGCATCTGGACGAGAAGGTCGCACGCCTGCAGTTGCGGAAGCTCAACGTGTCGCTGACCCGATTGAGCGCGAAGCAGGCCAGCTACATCGGCGTGCCGGTGGACGGTCCGTACAAGTCGGAACACTACCGTTACTGAGCAACGGGCCGCGCCGCCGTGAGCATGAACTCGTTTCACGCGCGCAGCCGTCGGCCGCGGGCCGTCGGTGAAAGCCGGCGCGCCCCGCCGCGGGGTGGAGTCCGCGCCGACGTGCTGCTCAGCGATCTCGGTCTCGCCGAGTCGCGCAGCGCGGCGCGCCGTCTGATCGAAGCGGGCCGGGTAGTTGCCGACGGCGAGCCGGTCCGCAAGCCCTCGCAGGAGCTGCCCACGAGCGCCCGACTCGAGGTCGCCGACGACGGCGGCGACGGCTTCGTCTCGCGCGGCGGCACCAAGCTGGCCGCTGCGCTGAGCCACGCCGGCATCGATGTCGCCGGCCTCGACTGTCTCGACGTCGGTCAGTCCACCGGCGGATTCACCGACTGCCTGCTGCGGGCCGGCGCGCGCCGGGTCGTGGGCGTCGAGGTCGGCCATGGCCAGTTGCATCGCCGGCTCGCGACCGATTCCCGCGTCGTCACGTTCGAACACGTCAACGCACGCGAGCTGTCCGCCGAGGTTCTCGGCGACGCCTGCCCGGCCACCGGCTTCGACCTCGTCGTCTGCGACGCGAGCTTCATATCCTTGGCGCTGCTGCTGCCGCGCTGGCCGGCGCTGCTGGGCGACGGCGGACAGGTGCTGGCGCTCGTCAAACCCCAGTTCGAGGTCGGCCCGAAGGGCCTCGGCAAGGGCGGCATCGTGCGCGACGAGACCCTCTACGCCGAGGTCGAATCGCGCATCCGGGCGGCCGCGACCGGGTCCGGCCTCGAAGTGCTGGCCTACTTCGACAGTCCGATCACCGGCGGCGACGGCAACCGGGAATTCTTCATTCACCTGCGCCGGCCCGACGGGCCGGTTGCCACAGGAAACCAGGCATGACAGGCAAGACCCCCTTCAGCATCGAATTCTTCCCGCCCCAGACGCCGGCGGGAACGGACAAGCTGCGCTACGCACGTGCAAGGCTGGCGCGGCTGGGGCCCGAGTACTTCTCGGTCACCTACGGCGCCGGCGGCTCGACCCGCGATCGCACCTTCGAGACGGTATTCGAGATCCAGAACGAGGGCCTCGCGGTGGCACCGCACCTGTCCTGCGTCGGCTCCACCCGCGAGGGTATCCGCGAGATTCTCGACCATTACCGCAATGCCGGGATCGGCCGCATCGTCGCGCTGCGCGGCGACCTGCCCTCCGGCGTGGTCGACCCGGGCGAGTTCCGCTATGCCAACGAACTGGTCGACTTCATCCGCCGGGAGACCGGCGATGCCTTCCGCATCGAGGTCGCCGCCTACCCGGAGTACCATCCCCAGGCGCGCTCGCCACAGGACGATCTGGTCGCCTTCAAACGCAAGATGGACGCCGGCGCCGATGCCGCGATCACGCAGTATTTCTACAACCTCGACGCCTACCGGCATTTCGTCGACGCGTGTCGCGGCGTCGGCATCGACGCGCCGATCGTGCCGGGCATCATGCCGATCGTCAGCTTCGTCAAGCTGGCACGCTTCTCCGACGCCTGCGGCGCCGAGATTCCTCGCTGGATGCGGCGCAAGCTCGAATCCTTCGGCGACGACGGCGAGTCGATCAAGGCCTTCGGCCTCGACGTCGTCACCGAATTGTGCGACCGGCTGATCGCGGCCGGCGCGCCCGGCCTGCATTTCTACTGCATGAACCAGTCCGCCGCGACCTGCGCCATCGTCGATCGGCTCGGCATCGGCAATTGAGTCGTGACGAACACACGCCGCCCGGAGATCGTCGAACATGCGCTGGCGCTGTTCGCGCCGCTCGGCAGGATTCGGGTTCGGCGGATGTTCGGCGGCTACGGCTTCTACTGCGACGGCCTGTTCTTCGCACTAGTGGCCTGGGACACGCTGTACCTGAAGGCCGACGCCGCCGCCCAGGCGCCCTTCGTCGAGGCCGGGTGCCAGATCTTTCGCGACACCCGGCCCGATGGCCGGGAGTTCTCCATGGGCTACTGGAGCGCACCGGACGAGGCGCTCGACGGCCCGGATGCGATGCGGCCCTGGGCGCGCCGTGCGATCGAATGCGCGCTGCGCAACCGCAAGCCGCTGCGCGCCCACGATCAGCCGCCGAAGCCCCGGATGGCCATCCAGCGCTTCAGGTCGAAGCCCTCGTGACGCCGCCCGCGCAGGCGCTGCACGTGGATCAGAAAGTTGGCTTCCATGGTGTGGGCCGCGATCGCGGTCATTACCGCAAGGCGTCCTTCGGCGTCCAGTCCGGCCTCGCTGAGTTCCCCGTCGAGCTGACAGAAGTGGTGCGCCATCAGGCTTCGTGCGTCGTCCTCGCCGATCGCGAGGTCGGAAAAATCGAGGGGATCGCTGGCCTCGATATCGCTCATCAGGACTTCAAGGGTTTGGGGCGTCATCGGCACCTCCTGGTGGCAACTCCCGCTTTGAACACGCCGCCCGGTCAAAGATTCCGTCGGCGGCAAGCGGCGATCAAGATCTGCCGCAAGCGATGGTCTGGCGCTACCATCGCACGATCGCCCGTCGTGGAGGCCAGCAGCAGATGACTCGAGCGCACACCCTGACCGAGCGCCTGGAGGCCATTCACGGACTGCTGGCCGACAAGATGCCTGGTCTCGCGCGCATCGCGGTGGTGCTCTACGATCCTCAGACCGAAATGCTGCATACCCTGGCCCACAGCAGCGGCAAGGACGATCCGCTGAGCCACTACAGCGTGCCGCTGAAGAGCGTGCCTTCGCTGAAGGCGATGGTCGACAACGGCACCCCCCGGGTGGTGGACGACATCCCCGCCAGCTATGCGAGCGCCAGCGAGCATTCGCGCCGCATCATCGGCCATGGCTACCGCTCGAGCTATACCGAGCGGATGACGCATCGGGGCCAGGTGCTGGGCTTCGTGTTCTTCAACGGTTTCGAGCCGGGCATGTTTTCGGGCCGCACGCTGCCGGTCGTCGAATGTGCCGCCCGGCTGGTGGCGCTGACGGTCGGCGAAGACCTCGATGCCTCGCGCATCCTGACCGGCGCGATCGTCGCCCTCGGCAAGGTGGCGCGGGTACGGGATCCGGAAACGGGCGCCCACCTGCAGCGCATGTCGCGCTTCTCGCGCGAGATCGCGTTCGGGGTCGCGGGACGCTGGCGCCTCGACGACGAGTTCATCGAAAAGCTCTACCTGTACGCACCGCTGCACGACATCGGCAAGCTGGCGATGCCCGATGCGATCCTGCTCAAGCCGGGCCCGCTCGACGAGCGCGAGTGGCAGATCATGTGCCAGCACCCGGCGCGCGGCTGCGAAATCGTCCAGATCATGATGGAAAACGCCTCGGTGCCGATCCCGAAGGCGGAGATCCTGCTCAACATCATCCGCCATCACCACGAGCATTTCGATGGCACTGGCTACCCGGACCGGCTCGCCGGCACCCGCATTCCGGCCGAGGCCCGCATCGTCGCAATCGCCGACAGCTTCGACGCGCTGACCACGCGCCGCCCCTACAAGGATCCGTGGAGCAACCGCGACGCCCTGGACTGGATCCGGGCCGAAGCCGGCCGGCACTTCGATCCGCAGGGCGTCGCGGCACTGGCCGATGCGCTGCCCCAGGTCGAGGCGATCCAGGCCAGTTTTCAGGATCCTGACGTGTCCGCCTGAGGGACTCTCGAACGCAGGCCTGCCTACAGCGGCCGCTGGACCGTTACCGCCCCGCGAATCTGGCCCGGCGCATAGCCGGTTGCGGCGTCGTGCGGGTAGTCGCGCGCCAGCGCCTGCACCAGCTCGGGCGCCATGTTGGCCTGCTCGCCGTGGCACTGGACGCAGACCGGTGCCACCGGCAATGCCTTCATGTAGCGGAACACACGCCGCCCCTCGCCGTCGCTGACGATCTCCGCGACCTCCAGGCTGGCCGGCGCCTCGCCGGCCGCCGCGCGGGCATCGAACGCGGCGAGGCGCTCCGCCTCCCAGGCATCGGGCGTCGCCCGCTCGGGATTGCGGGTCTTCAGGCTGACCCGGCGGATCTTCCAGCCGAGGGCGTCGGCCTTTTCGGCCATCAACTGCGGCGCCTTGTCCTTGCATACCGGTATCGCGGCGGCCACGCCTTCGGCTTCGACCGCCGACTTCATCATGCCGCTCACCCTGGGCAGGATCTGCGCGACTTCGGCACGGGTTTCCGCGGTCAGCGATTCGAGTTCCCCGGCCCGCACGGCGCCGGCAGCCGCCAGCAGGGTCACGATCAGCAGCGTACGCATGGCTTCTCCTTTAATAAGCATCAACTAATATACCGCAATCCGGCAGCCTCTGCACGATGCCGGCGACGGCCAGATACCGATCATTGTTGAGCCGCGTTCCGGGGCGAGCGCATACAATCGGTGCTTTCGGGACGTCGCGCGGGCCCCCGCGGCATGCGCGCCCGCTCTACGGAATTCAAACGGAGGCTTGTCGATGAAGGGGCGTTGGCGATCGCTGGTGGCGGCCATTGCGCTGGTCGGGTGCGGACACGCGGCGATCGCGGAGGAGTCGTCGAAGGGCGATCTGACGATGATGATCGGGCTCGACTATTCGAGCGGCGAGTACGGCAGCGACAAGGAAACCCGCACCTGGGTGGTCCCGGTCATCGCCAAGTACGAACGCGGCCCGATGACATGGAAGGCGAGCATTCCGTGGATCCGCACGACGGGTCCCGGTGACGTCATCGGCGTCGGCCCCGACCGGATTCCCGCGGAAGGTTCCGAGAACGAGACCCGGACCGAATCGGGCATCGGCGATCTGGTCCTCAGCGCCGGCTACGCGGCGGTTCAGAACCGTTATCTGCTGCTCGACGTGATCGCCAAGGTCAAGGTGCCGACCGCCGACGAGGACCGGGCCCTGGGCACCGGCAAGACCGACTTCTCGCTGCAGCTGGACGCAGCGACGCTGGTCAAGGGTGTGACCGTGTTCGGCACGGTCGGCAAGAAGAAATACGGCGATCCCGACGGTCGCGACTACCGGGACCCCTACTACGGTTCGATCGGCGTCGGCAGGCGGGCGGTTCCCAGCACCTTCGTCGGCGCCAGCTACGACTGGCGCGACAACGTCACCCGCACCGGCGACGAGATCCGCGAACTGATGCTGTTCGCGAGCCATCGCCTGGCCGAACGGATGAAGTTGCAGGCCTATCTGATCCGCGGCTTCTCGGACAACAGCCCGGACATCGGCGGCGGGCTGATCCTGTCCCACACCTACTGAGGCGGCAGGGGGCCGTCAGCGCCGCCGCGACCCGCCGAGCAGGGAACCGAGCAGCCCGCGCACGATCTGCCGGCCGAGCGACGACGCGATGCTGCGCGCGGCACTCTTCGCGGCCGCCTGCACGACGCCGTCCCGGCGCCCGCCGCGCGGTCCGGTGCTGCCGAACAGGACCTCGCCCAGGGCACCGCCGATCGACCCTCCGCCGGCGCCGGCCGGACTCTTCGCCGGCGGCGCATCGACCGCGTCCTGCGCGGCCTCGGCGTTGGCCCGCAGCAACTCGTAGGCCGATTCGCGGTCGAGCACCTTCTCGTAGTGGCCGAACAGCAAGGAGTCCTTGATCGCGCGCCCGCGCTCGTCGTCGCTCATCGGCCCCAGTCGCGAACAGGGTGCGATCACCGACACCCGTTCGACCACCGAGGGGCGGCCCTTTTCGTCGAGAAACGAGATCAGGGCCTCGCCGACCCCGAGCTCGGTGATCGCCGTGGCGGCATCGAACGCCGGATTGGCGCGCATCGTCTCGGCCGCCGTCCTGACCGCCTTCTGATCCCGTGGGGTGAAAGCCCTCAGCGCGTGCTGGACCCGGTTGCCGAGCTGGCCGAGAACCGATTCCGGCACGTCGAGCGGATTCTGGGTGACGAAATACACGCCGACACCCTTCGAGCGGATCAGGCGCACGACCTGTTCGATCTTCTCGAGCAGAGCCCGCGGCGCATCGTCGAACAGCAGATGGGCCTCGTCGAAGAAGAACACCATCTTCGGCTTGTCGGGATCCCCGACCTCGGGCAGTTGTTCGAACAGTTCGGCCAGCAGCCACAGCAGGAAGGTCGAATAGAGCTTCGGGCTCGAATGGAGCCGATCGGCCACCAGCACGTTGATCACGCCGCGACCGTCGCCATCGGTCTGCATCAGGTCGGCGATGTCGAGCATCGGTTCGCCGAAGAATCGATCTCCGCCCTGATCCTCGATGCCGAGCAGGCCGCGCTGGATGGCGCCGACCGACGCCGCCGAAATGTTGCCGTACTCGGTCTTCAGCGATCTGGCGTTGTCACCGACGTATTGCACCATCGCCCGCAGATCCTTGAGGTCCAGCAGCAACAGTCCCCTGTCGTCCGCCACCCGGAACACGATCTGCAGAACCCCGGACTGGGTGTCGTTGAGATTCAGCAGCCGCGCGAGCAGCAGCGGCCCCATGTCCGACACCGTCGCCCGCACCGGATGACCCGCCTCGCCGAACACGTCCCAGAACACCGTGGTATTGCCGCGCGGCTCGAATTCGGTGATGCCGATCGCGGCGAGCCTTTTCATCAGCTTGTCGGAAGCCTGGCCGGGCGCGCCGACGCCGGACAGGTCGCCCTTGACGTCGGCCATGAACACCGGGACCCCGATCGACGCAAAGGACTCGGCCAGTTTCTGCAGCGTCACGGTCTTGCCGGTGCCGGTGGCACCGGTAACCAGGCCATGCCGGTTGGCCAGTTGCGGCAGCAGGGTCACGTCCCGCTTGTCGTTGCGGGCGATCAGCAGTGGTTCGGCCATCGGCATTCCCTCCAATCGAATCGCGAATGTGTGCCGGCGTTAGCGCCCGCAGTCGGCCTCGCAGGCATCGAACACGCGCATGCAGTCGCCGGCAACGCTGAGAGCGCCCCCCTGGCAGCGGAACAGCCGGTCGCCGCAACCGTGCAGGCAGGCGTTGAGTGCGCGCCGGTCAGCGTCCGGACGGTCGGCCGACGGCAGCCGGATGGCCTGTCGCTGGCACGACGCCAATTCGAAACGGCGCTCGGGACCCGGCAACCGTGACCATTCGTCGGCGCTGAGGTCGAGGTCCGCCTGCACTGCGGCGACACCGTCCGGATCAATGATCAGTCGCGAGCGCCGCAGGGTTTCCAGGCCCCAGCAGTCCGCGCGATGCGCATCGGCGGCGCTGATGCCAGTTGCCGGCAGACCGAGATTGATGCGCGCGCAGGCCTGGGCGAACAGGAAGCTGCGGGTCGCCTCGCTTCGCTCCGCCAGTGCGTCCGGGTTGTACACCAGCGCCAGCCGTCCACCGTCGTCCCGGACGCGGACGAATTCGCGCTGGCCGCCATCGGGCACCGCCGGCACCGGCCGCCCGGCGCTGTCGACGCAACCGTCGAAGGTCAGCGAGGGCTGCTGGCCGTGGGCCGGAGCGAATAGGGCAGCCGACAGGATCAGGGCATAGCGCATGGGGACTCCATGACGGGACGATGGCGGGCAAGCCTCGAATCTAACAGACCGGCAGGTGACCGGCACAGCGGCAGCGACCGGAAGGCGGATCACGGGCGGCGACCGGTTCGAAATCGAGATCGTGACATGCCGCGGCCGGCAACCGCCAATGGCGCCAGGAAGGAGCCGGCGGTCGGCACCGGTATAATCCCGGGCCTGACATTGGCGACATCGCGCATCACAGAGGGTACTTTATGGCAGGTCATTCCAAATGGGCCAACATCCAGCACCGCAAGGGGCGACAGGACGAGAAGCGCGGCGCCGTGTTTTCGAAGCTCGCCAAGGAGATCACGGTGGCCGCCAAGATGGGCGGTGGTGACGCCAACTTCAACCCGCGCCTGAGGCTTGCGGTCGACAAGGCCAAGGGCACCAACATGCCCAAGGACAAGATCGAGAACGCGATCAAGAAGGGCACCGGCGAACTCGAGGGCGTCAGCTACGAGGAGATCCGCTACGAGGGCTACGGCGTCGGCGGCGCCGCCGTGATGGTCGACTGCCTCACCGACAACAAGACCCGGACAGTCGCGGATGTGCGCCATGCCTTCTCCAAGCACGGCGGCAACATGGGCTCCGATGGTTGCGTCGCCTATCAGTTCAAGCATTGCGGCCAGCTGATGTTCGCGCCGGGCACCGACGAGGAGGCCCTGATGGAGGCCGCACTCGAAGCCGGCGCCGAGGACGTGATCACCGACGACGACGGCTCGATCGAAGTGCTCACCGCCCCCAATGACTTCAGCGACGTCAAGGAAGCGCTCGAGGCGGCGGGCTTCTGCGTCGAATTCGGCGAAGTCACGATGAAGCCCGACAACGAGACCGAACTCGACGGCGACGACGCCGTTCGGATGCAGCGCCTGCTCGACGCGCTCGAATCCCTCGACGACGTGCAGAATGTCTACACCAGTGCGGTGTTCGACGACTGACGTGATCCCCGGCGGTAGCGCGATCGACCGCGCCGCCCGCCCCGAGCGGCGCACCGATTCTGCCCGCAGGGCACGCATCGAGCAGGCGCTGGGAATCGTCCGGCCGTTCTTCGAAGCGGAAGGCCAGTGGGCCGGCCACAGCCTCGACCACATGGCCTATCGCCGGCTGCGGGAGGAGATGCCCGAGCTCGCCGAGGCGGACGTGCACCTGCTGGTGGTGGTCGCGTCGCGCATTTTCGCCCCGCGCCGGGGCTGAGCGCCCGGCACCAGCGGATCCCCGCATGCAGCGACTGTACCCCCTGCTGTTCGTCGTGCTGTGGAGCACCGGCTTCATCGGCGCCAAGTACGGCCTGCCCTACGCCGAGCCACTGACCTTCCTGTCGCTGCGCTACGTGCTGGTGATCACGCTGATGAGCGCGCTGGCCCTGGCGACACGGGCGCGCTGGCCGAGGGATCTGCGCTCCGTCGCCCATATCGGCATCACCGGCGTGCTGATCCACGGTGTCTACCTCGGCGGGGTATTCACATCGATCCATCACGGCCTGCCGGCCGGCATCGCCAGCCTGGTGGTGGGCATGCAGCCGCTGCTGACGGCCCTCGGTGCCGGCTGGCTGCTGGGCGAGCGGGTGACCCGCAGGCAGTGGCTGGGCCTGCTCCTGGGATTCGCCGGCGTGGCGCTGGTGGTGTCCGGCAAGTTCGGCCACGTGCCGGTCGGCCGACTCGGCGCGATGCTGCTGCCGGCGCTGGCGGCGCTGCTCGGCATCACCGCCGGCACGCTCTACCAGAAGCGCTTCTGCCCGGCCTTCGACCTGCGCACCGGCTCGGTGGTCCAGTTCGTTCCGACCCTGGCGCTGACGCTGGCGCTGGCGGCGACGAACGAGTCATTGGTGATCGACTGGGATCCGCACTTCGTGTTCGCGCTGGGCTGGCTGGTGCTGGTGTTGTCGCTGGGCGCCATCACCCTGCTGAACATCCTGATTCGCAGCGGCAACGCGGTCAACGTCGCCAGCCTGTTCTACCTGACGCCGCCGTGCACCGCGCTGATGGCCTGGGGCCTGTTCGGCGAGACGCTCGGCGCCGCGGCACTGTTCGGCATGGGCCTCGCGGTGGCCGGTGTCGCGCTGGCGCGCCGCCGCTGAGCCCGGCACTACAATCGCGCCATGGAACACGCGCCCCCATCGACCCACGACGACCCGCGGGACTGCCACCGGTGAGCGCCACCGCGTCCCGGCGGGTGGCGACACGCATCCTCGGCCTCGATCCGGGGCTGCGCGTAACCGGCTTCGGCGTCATCGACCAGCTCGGCAGCCAGCTCGGCTACGTCGCCAGCGGCTGCATCCGGACCGGCGACGGCGCGCTGCCGGGCCGGCTGCGGACCTTGCTCGACGGCGTACGCGAGGTGGTGGCGACCTACGCGCCCGACCAGGCGGCGGTCGAGATCGTCTTCGTCAACGTCAATCCGAAGTCCACCCTGCTGCTCGGCCAGGCCCGCGGTGCGGTGATCTGCGGTGCCGTTTCCAGCGATCTGCCGGTCGCCGAATACACCGCCCTGCAAATCAAGCAGGCGGTGGTCGGCTACGGCAAGGCCCACAAGAGCCAGGTGCAGCAGATGGTGCAGCGACTGCTCGATCTGCCGCGACCGGCGGGTCCGGATGCCTCCGATGCGCTGGCCTGTGCGATCTGCCACGCCAACGGCGGCGCCACCGCTGCCAGACTGGCGGTGGCGGGATCGCGCAGACGTGGCGGCCGGCTGCTGGCGCTGCCCGCGTTGGACGATCGGTCGCGGAGGCGGGAATGAGCGCGCGACGCGCCGCGCCGATCGCGCCAGTGGTCCGCTTCGTGAATCAAGGGGCATGACGAACGTGATGCATCGGGTCTCGTGGCAAGGCGCGAGCCACGGCGATGGCCGGGACTATCGCGCGGGCAAGCAATGCCGCCACGGGGCGCGAGGCGCGCTCTTGGGGTTCCGGCATTTGCGAGGCGGACCACTGGCATGGACGCCGGAACTTCGAACCCTGGAGCCAAGCATGCACGACAAGCCCCTGGCCGCGGTCCCGCTGTTCTGCACGGCGCTGTCGCTGAGCGCCTGTGGCGGCGGCGGCGACCCGGCGACCGCGGCAGCAGCGGGCACGGTCGACGTGGCACTCACCGGCGACGACATGGAACGGGCCGGCGGCACCGCCCTGACCGCGGCCGAGGCTGGCAGCGTGCCGCCGGCCGATCTCGGTGACCTGGTGATCGGCGTCCGCGCCGATGGCCGCGGCCCGGATGGCGACACGATCGGCGCGCTGCTGGTCGGGCGCCCGATCGCGTTCGGCGAGGCGCCCCGGGCCGACGCCGCCAACGGCATCTCGCTGACCCGCAGCGAGGATTGCCGATTCGGCGGCAGCGTCGCGATCACGATCTCGGACGGCGATGGCAGCCTTGGCAGTGGCGACGCCCTCGAAGCGTCATCCAGCGACTGCGATGGCGGCGAGGGCGTGGTCGCTGGCCGTCTGTCGGTGGTACTGGTCGGCTTCAGTGGTGATTTCTCGCCTTCCGGCAGCGCCACCGTCACCGAGGCCGACGGCAGTTTCGAGGTCGCGAGCACCCTCGCCGTCGCCGATCTCGAGCGCGCGGCCTTCTGATGCAGCCGTCCCACCCGCTTCTGCGATGGCTGGCTTGTCCGCTGCTGGTGGCCGCCGCCACCGCCGCCCTCGCCGAACAGGCCACGATCGTGTCGCTGGGCACCGGCTTGCGCTACCGACATGTCGAGGAATCCGGCGCCCGCGGACGGCGACTGCTGACCGAACGCGGGCTGGCGCCGGGACTCGATCTGGAGATCGGGCACCGACTGGGAGCCGGCACGCTGTTCGGCGGCATCGGCGTCCGCGACTATGGTCTCGACTACGACGGGCAGAGCCAGGCCGGCCGGCCGCTCGAAACCCGCAGCAGCTACTTCGAGAACCGGCTTTGGGCCGGCTACCGCTTCGCGTTGGGGGAGCGCTGGTCGCTGGGCATGCGCTGGGAGCGCAGCCGTGTCGAGCGCGACATCCGCGCCACGGCCGCCGTGGCCGGGCTGGAGGAACGCTACAGCCAGGACTGGGCCGCGATCGGCCTCAGGCACCGGCTCGCCGGCGGGCCGGTCGAGTGGGTCGAGGCCGAGTGGCATCGGTCGATCGGCGGTACGCTGCGCGTCTCGTCGCCGGGCGTCATCGACCGGGTGTGGATCCCGCTCGGCGCCAGCCGCGGCTTTAGCGTCTCGGCCCGCATTCCGCTCGGCGCGGCCGGCTGGTTCGACCACATCGACCTCGAACCCGGCCTCTCGCGTACCCGCTCGGCGGCCTCGCCATCGCGCAGCTGGCGCCTCGGCGGTGTCGTCCAGGGCACCATCAACGAACCGGAACGCGACGAATGGCAGCTCGGCGCAGGCCTGCGGCTGAGCTGGTGACGGTCGTCGCCGGGTGCTTCCGCGCCGTTTGCCGGCGGCGTAGCATGTGCAGGTAGTCGTCAAGCCGGCAGCCCTCCGATGCGCCTGAAATTCCTGCTGGCCAGTTTCGTACTGGCCCTCGGCCTGACCGCCTGCGGCGGCGGTGGCGAATTCTCGATTCAGAGCGGCGACGGCGACATCGTGCAGGACGACGGCAGCGCGCCCGTCGCAATCACCCGCGACAACTTCGAGACGGTGGCCGGCATCAGCATCTCGCTCGCCCAGGCCGATCTCGCCGGCACCAGCGCCGCCGGCGACGCGGCCACCGGCGTGGCGACCGAGCGACGGACCACGGTCAGCGTCGCCGAGGCCGCCGCCCTGGCGGTCCGCAGCGCGATCCGATTCTCCGTTGCCGGCGGCAGCCTGGCGGCCGTCACCGGCGCAACGCTGGCGCGCAGCGAGGCCTGCGAACAGGGCGGAGCGGTGCGCATCTCGATCACCAGCGACGACGACAACCTGCTCACGCTCGACCCGGGCGACCAACTGGAACTTCAGTTCGACGATTGCGACCAGCGCCAGGGAGAAATCGTCGACGGCCAGCTCGAGCTGACGGTAGTCTCCCTCAGCGGACGCCTCGACGGGACGGGCAGCGGCACGCTCGAGGCGCGCTTCACCGACCTGCGCTTTTCCAGCGGCGCGGACAGCCTGACCGCCAACGGCACGATGCACATCGAGATCGCGGTCGACAACGGTGTCGTGTCGGCCAGCGCGCGCTCCGACGACATGCACTACCGGTTCGCCGCGGACGGCGACACGGTCGTCGTCACGGTGCGGGAAGGCAGCATCCGCTTCGAGGAAGACGCCATCGCCGGCACCACCATCACGATCACCGAAGACTACGTGGTGATCTCCGCCGACTTCAGCGGCGTGCTGCGGATCCTGACCGAATCGGCGCTCGAGATGGCCAGCGACGGGTCGATCCTGTCCGGCCGGCTGCGGGTCGACGGCTTCGCCAGCGTGCTGTGGCTGACCTTCCTGGCTGCCGGCCAGGTGATGCTGGAGCTGGACGACGACAACGACGGGCTGGTCGACATCACCCGGCTGACGACGCTGCCGCTGCTGCCGTTCGCGCTGCCATAGTGCCGGCCGGCCACCTCACCGAGGCGGGGTGCGAGAGATGGCCATCGCCGTCCGATAGCCCGAACCTGCACCGATCGTGAACGGGTCGCATGCGGGCTGCCAGATCGCGGCCGGCGGCGCATGGAGGCCGGATCGGAGGCGCCAATGGAATTGCCGGGCAGATCGCCGGAGACACCGTGCAGTCATCCGCCGCGCCGCGTGGCACGGCTGGGTCCGCTGCTGGCGATCGCATGGCGCTTCGCCCTGACCGTGCCGGCGATTGCCATGGCGCAATCGCCGGCGATCGGCAAGGCACGGGCCATCGACATCGCGCGCGACGCCGCCGGGTGCAAGTCCGTGGATGTCTGCGTGCTGCGCGGCGGGCTCGACGCCGGGCGATGGGTCTTCGTCGTCTCCTTCGTCGCCGGCAGGGACGCCGACGGCAGACCGCGCTTCGTGCCCGGTGGCTTCGTCGGCAGCACCGTCGGTCGGGACGGCAGGGTCGACGACCGGATGCCAGGGCTCTGAGCCATCCCGATGCACCCGCGACTCGGCGACGCGCTGCGCTGGCTGCTGACGGTGCCGGCGGCCTTTGCCGGATGGTACGCCGGCATCGTCGCCGGCATGTCGATGCTGTCGCTGGCGGAACGGCTGTGCCCACCGGAAGTGATGGTATCCGGGCTGTGCACCGCGCCTTGGTTCGGGCCCGTGCAGCGTGGCATCTTCTGTGCCGCGGCGGCGCTGGCAGCGACGCTGGTGGTGCTGTTGCCGACGCTGGTCGCGCCGGGCTGGCGCATGCGGGTCGCCTGGATCGCGTTTGCCCTCGGCCTGCTCGCGGCAAGCGCATTCGCAGCGGCGACCGGGGCCTACGCCGAGCTGGCCAGCGCAGCCCTGGCCGGCGCTCTCAGCGCGCACGCCATCACCCGGCGCAGCGGCGCCGCGGCCACCAGTCCGCTGCGCCTCGGTGGGCGCCACGTGCAGGTCCTGCACGTGCTGTTCATCGCGTTCGTGCTTTTCGGCGGCGTGCTGGTCGGCGCCGGACGCGGCTGGGCATGGCTCCACCTGCCGGCGGTAGTGTGGGCATCGGCGGTCAATCTGGCGGGCTGGACCTGTCCGCTGACGCCGCTCGAGAAGCGCCTGCGCGAGCGCGACGGCGAGCCTGCGTACAGCGGTGGCTTCGTCGTGCATCACCTGCAGTGGCTGCTCGGGCAGCCGCTGGCAGCGCGCCGCGTCGAACGCATCGCCGGCGTCGCCGTCGTGGTCTGGAATGCTCTGGTCTATGCCGGCATCTGGCTGCCGGACTGGCGCGGACCTGGGTGACCGATCGGGGCCCGCCTTTCGTCGCGCGCGGGCCTGGCGGGCAGCCGCCTCAGCGCAGTTCTGCGCGACGCGCGTACACCGCGTCGAACACCGCCTCCAGCCGCGGATGGATGCCACGCAGACCGTCCACCACCTCGGCGGCCCAGTCGAAGTAGGCCTCCTTGCGCTCGGTCGTCCACCCGGCCGGCGGCGCCCCGATGATGTCGCGCAGATTGCAGATCTTGTCGGCCAGCTTGACCAGCTTGGCCTCGTCGGTGAGCTGCGGCGCGTGCTCGACCTGCAGGCGCTTGCGCTCGTCCTTGCTGCGCGCCTTGTCGTCGGTCACTTCCATCACCACCGATGCCACCTGCTCGCCAAAGACCTGTCGCAGTTCGTCGGCGCTGGTCTCGGTATCCTCGACGGTGTCGTGCAGCACCGCGGCGCTCAGCACCACCGTGTCCGTGACGCCGCCCTCGTTGGCGAGCACGTGCGCCAGCGCGATCGGATGATTGATGTACGGAGAGGCGAGCACATCCTTGCGCCGCTGATGACGGTGCTTGTCGGCCGCGAAGGCAACCGCCTGGATGAACAGGTCGGGTCGGAATTTACTGGACTTCATGGACGGGGAAACGGTACGCGATGGGGACAGTATGCCCCGGCGCGCGCGGACCAGCCATCGAAGTGCGCCTCGGCCGGCGTCGTTTGCCCGCGCAACGTGGCCAGCTGCGCAGCGGCTACAATCGAAACCGGACCCGGACCGGCGGCTCACATGGTGTGGCGCCGCCACGCTGCCGAAGCCCGACCCGCATGAACAGACCGGAAAACGCCAGCCGCGAAACCGGTGACCCGACCAGCGGCTTTACGGTGGCCAGCTACAACGTGCTGGCCAATGCCTACCTGGTACGCAGACGCTACCGCAACAGCCCGCCGGAGCTGCTCGAGCCGTCGCGGCGGATTGCCGCCCTGGTCGAGCACCTGTGCGCGCTGGGCGCCGATCTGATGTGCCTGCAGGAGGTCGAGCCAGCGAGCTTCCGCGCCATCGACGCGCGCCTCTCGGCGCTAGGCTATGTCGGCCGGCTGGTGCCGAAGGGGCAGGCCCGGCCGGATGGATGTGCGAGCTTCGTGAACACCACGACGCTCGACCTGATCGCCGACGGCCGCCACGAATACGAGGACGGGGGAGAAGGCCGCGCCAGCTCCGGCCACATCGCCCAGTTCCTGCTGCTGGGACATCACGGGCGACGGCTGGGGATCGCCAACACCCACCTCAAGTGGGATTCTCCCGCCCTGCCGGCCCAGCACCGCTACGGTCCGCGGCAGATGCGCGAGTTGCTCGCCCAGCGCGAGCGGCAGGCGCCGCACTGCGACGCCTGGCTGGTGTGCGGCGACTTCAATGCGCCACCGGCCAGCGCGGTCACCCAGTTGCTGGCGGCCGCCTCGCTGCACGACGCCCATGCCGGCGTCAGCCCCGCGGCGACCTGCAACCCCAACGGCCGCACCGAGACCATCGATTTCATCTTCCACGGCAGTACGCTCGCCGCCGAACCCCGTGCGCTGCCGCCGATCGCCGACGACACCCCGCTGCCCGGACCGGGCCAGCCATCCGACCATGTCGCGGTCGTGGCGCGCTTCGCCTGGTGCGACGAATCCGATGTCGATCGCCGACCTTGAGGGGTGGCGCGGCGCAGGGCGTGCTGCCGCGACGCCCGGCGGCCGCGGTCAGTTCGATGGCGACAGGCCCGGGCGCCGAGGAGCTCAGAGCAGGCGCAGTTCTTCCTCCAGCCGGGCAATTTCGGCGTCGATTTCGGCGATTTCGTGGGTCACCGACGTGGTGTCCTGGCGGGTCTGAATGAAGTGGTCCAGCTTGAGCTTGAGATCGCCCTTCTGGGAAATGCGCGCAGCCAGTTCGGTCTGCTTCTGCTCGCGCTTCCAGGCGGCGGCGTCGGTCGGTCCGTCCATGTCTCGTTCCTTGATGACAAAGGGTGCACGCGGGAGGGCCGGAAATCCGCAGTGCGCCCCTGCGCGGCACCCGGCAAGGCTCCCACGGCGCGATGCCATGCCCGCGGTCACGGACATCGACGCCAATGATCGCACCACCGGGGCGTACCTTGTCAAAGGCCGCCTCGCCGCCGGCGGCGGCTGGCCCGGCACCCCCGCAAATCTGATTCAGCACCCCGCTGAACACGCTTCGCTTGAGCAGCAGGCCGGGGCGCCCTAGCATGAAGCTGATCAATCAAGGACGACGTGAGCGTCCGGCGACGGAGGAGACTGATGTCCCAAGCGAAAAGGCCGCGGGTCGGCCTCCTGGCGACCTGCCTGATGAACGTGTTCCGGCCCAACATCGGATTCTCGGCAGTGGATCTGCTGCGCGCCGCCGGCTGCGAGGTGGCCGTCCCGGACAGCCAGACCTGCTGCGGCCAGCCGGCCTACTCGGCGGGCGACGACGAATTGGCCGGCCGCATGGCGCGCCAGTTGATCGAGCAGTTCGAGGGCTACGACTGTCTGGTCAGCCCGTCCGGCTCTTGCGTCGGCACCGTGCGCAAGTACCCGCAGCTGCTGGCCGGCGACGCCCAGTGGGCGCCACGTGCGGAGGCCCTTGCGGCCCGGTCGTTCGAGCTGCTGTCGTTTCTGGTGGATGTGCGCCAGGTCGATATCCAGGCGCGCTACCCGGGCCGTGCCACCTACCACGACTCGTGCAGCGGGCTGCGGCAACTGGGCGTCAAGCGCCAGCCCCGGGAGTTGCTGTCGAAGGTGGACGGGCTGGAACTGACCGAGATGGAGGATGCCGAGGTTTGCTGCGGCTTCGGTGGCAGCTTCTGCGTCAAGTACCCGAAGATCTCCGAGAAGATGGTCGACGACAAGCTCAGGTCGATCGGTGCCTCGGGCGCCGACACCTTGCTCGGGGGCGACCTCGGTTGCCTGATGAACATGGCCGGCCGCTTGAAGCGGATCGGTTCGAAGGTGCGTGTCTGGCACACCGCAGAGGTGCTGGCCGGGCGCACCGACGGCGCCGCGATCGGCGAGGAGGAGTCGCGATGAAGGCCCTTCCGGGAAGTTTCGACAGCCGCGCCGAAGCGGCGCTCGCAGACCCGTCTCTGCAGAAGGCGCTCGCCAACTTCAAGCCGCTGTTCGTCGCCAAGCGCGCCGCCGCGGTCGCCGAGCTGCCGGAATTCGAGCGACTGAGGGACGCCGCGGCGGGGATCAAGGATGCCGTGCTGTGCGAACTCGACGTCTGGCTCGAACGCTATGCCGACAAGGTCGAGTCGCTCGGCGGCAAGGTCCATTTCGCCAAGGATGCCGAGGCGGCCCGCGAAATCATCCGCGACATCTGCCGCAAGGCCGGCGCCCGCACCGTGTGCAAGGGCAAGTCGATGGTGTCCGAGGAGATCGGCCTCAACGAGGTCCTCGAGGAGGATGGCTACCGGGTCGTCGAGACCGACCTCGGCGAGTACATCATCCAGCTCGCCAAGGAGCCGCCGTCCCACATCATCGCGCCGGCGATCCACAAGACCCGCGAGCAGGTGGCCGATCTGTTCGCCCAGAACCATCCGGGACGCCCGCGCGAGGACAGCGTCGCCGGGCTGGTGAACGAAGCCCGCCACGCGTTGCGCGAGCGCTTCTTCCAGTCCGACGTCGGCATCACCGGCGGCAACTTCCTGATCGCCGAGACCGGCACCAGCGTCATCGTCACCAACGAGGGCAATGGCGACCTGACCCAGACCCTGTCGCGGATCCATGTCGTGACGTCGGGCATCGAGCGGGTGATACCGACCCTCGACGACCTGTCGGTGTTCCTGCGGCTGCTGGCGCGTAGCGCCACCGGCCAGGACACCGAGTGCTACACCACCCTGTCGACCGGCCCGCGGCGGCCGGGCGACGTCGATGGTCCGGAGGAATACCACGTCGTGCTGGTGGACAACGGGCGCTCGAAGATGCTGGCCGGCCGCTTTCGCGACATGCTGCGCTGCATCCGCTGCGGCGCATGCATGAACCACTGTCCGGTGTATGGCGCGGTGGGCGGCCACGCCTATGGCTGGGTCTATCCCGGACCGATGGGTTCGATCCTGACACCCTTGTTCAACGGCCTCGCCGAGACCTACGATCTGCCCAACGCGTGCACCCTGAACGGGCGCTGCCAGTCGGTCTGCCCGGTGCGGATTCCGCTCACCGACCTGATCCGCACGATGCGCAACGAACAGGTCAAGGCCGGCCTGATGCCGGCCAGCCAGCGCCGGATGATGGCGGCCTGGGGCTGGGTGGCGCGTCAACCCGGCTTGTATCGCGCGCTCGAGCGGCTCGGCAGCCGCATGATGCGGCTGCGGGCCGGCCGCCGCGGCGCGTTGTCGTCGTTGCCGGGCGCCGGCGCGTGGACCGAAGGACGCGATCTTCCCGCGCCCGCGGGGCCGACCTTCATCGATCAATGGAAATCACGGGGGCGCGAACAATGAGCCGCGAACTGGTACTGCACGAAATACGGCGCGCGATCGCCGGCGCAGCGGGACTGCGGGGCCGCAGCCAGTTGCCGCAGCGACCGCAGCCGCCGTCCTACGGTGATCGCCGCATCGATCGGTTCACCGAGCGCCTGGAGGCCCATGCCTGCAGTTGGGAAGCGATCGGGGGCCTCGACGAGCTGCCGGCCCGCGTTCTGGCCTGGCTCGAGCAGCGCGGGCTCGCGCGGCGGATGGCCGTCGCCCCGCCACTGATGGAGCTGCCATGGCCGGAAGGCGTGCACCGTCACGCCGGCGCGGCCGGCATCGACGAGTCGGTCGCGGTATCGCTCGCCTTCGCCGGCATCGCCGAGAGCGGCAGTCTGGTGATGTATTCGGGCCCGAATTCGCCGATCACCCACAACTTCGTGCCCGAATTCCATCTGGTGGCCATTCGCGACGAGGATGTCAGCGACAGCCAGGAAGGCATCTGGGCCAAGGTACGTGCCCACGGTGGCATGCCGCGGGCCCTGAATCTGATCGCCGGTCCGTCGCGCACTGGCGACGTCGAGCAGACGATCCAGCTCGGCGCCCACGGTCCACGCCAGGTCCACGTACTGCTCGTTCGTGCAAAGGGCGTGACAAGTTAGGTAAAGACCCGGCGCCCGAATGTAAGGAGGTCACGCCACGGCAGCCCGCAGCCATCACCGGAAGTTCGCGACAACACATTGTTTTTCATTGCTTTTGCGAGGATTCCCGGGGGCCGTCCGTGGCCGGGATCCGCTTACAAGCGCAGCGCCCCGACCCTTGCATCCGGACCTATCGTGCAGTCGTGCGGCAGATTCAGGAAGCCGCCGCCGACCCACGAACAGGAGGCAAGGACATGAATAAGCCCATCCGCAGCTTGCTCGGCGCAGTGCTCGCTGCGTCGATGATGTTCGCCGCCGGTACCGCGAGCGCGGACCGCGGTCGTGGCGACCGCGATCATGGTCGCCACGAATGGCGCGATCACGGCCACGATCGGCACGACGACCGGGGCCACCGCCACTGGCGCCAGCGCAGGCACGAGCACGAGTTCCGCCATCACCGCCACGCCCACGATCATGACCGCCATCGCTCGATCGTGCGCGAACGGGTGATCATCAGGGAACGACCGATCTACCGCCACTACGAGTCGCGCTACCCGGTCTATGCCGAACCGGGCGTGGTGATCGGCGTAAACCTGCCGCCGCTGGTGATACCTTTTCCGCGCCCCTGAAGCAGCCCCCACGGACACGAGGCGCCCGGCGCCCGGCCTCCGGCCGGGCGCCTTTTCGTTCACCCACCCGCATACCCCCCTTCCAATAATTCATAATTATGAATACAATTATCACGTCCGAGAAACTGCCTGGCCGTGCATCCGATGTTGATCGAAACCGAAACACAGTCCCTCCAGGGACTCGAAGCCTTTCTCCGGGGCGCCTTCGGCCGCCACCGGCAGGCATTGCCCGCCCACGACGCGAACGGTGACTGGCATGCGCGCTCCTTCGTCGTGCTGTCACTGATCCAGCGCGTCCGGATCCGCGATCACCGACTTTGC
Organism: Rhodocyclaceae bacterium; assembly: GCA_020445745.1. Lineage (GTDB taxonomy): Bacteria > Pseudomonadota > Gammaproteobacteria > Burkholderiales > Rhodocyclaceae > Cognatazoarcus. Next base: position 54,987 of record JAGRGB010000026.1, read on the forward strand.
GGGGGCGACCCGGTGATGTCGCTGATCGGCAGCGAAATCTGGCTGTACAACATCGGACGTTTTGCCGAACGGACCGGCTGTGCTCGCCTCAGCGAGCGACTCGACAGCGCCGAACGGGGCACCGTCGTGCCGCGCTGCAACGCCTATTCGATCGCCCAGGCGCTCGGACTCCCGCACGAGACCGTGCGCCGCAAGATCGCCAAGCTCCAGTCACTGGGGTGGGTCGAGCGCTCCGAGCGCGGCCAGCTGCACGTCACGCGGCGGTGGGAGGACGAAGTCCTGTCGCAACTGGCGGCGACCACCACCGCCGACCTCTGCGCGGTCCATGCCTATCTGATTCCACGTTCCGAGCAGACTCCGCCGCTACCCTGAGGCGCGCTCGCAGTACGCCACCCTGTCGCCCAGCGCGTCGCCGAGCCAGGCCGCAAAGCGCCGCACGCCCGGCCGTCGGGCACCGTGATCTTCGGCGACCAGATAGTAGTTCATCGGTGACGGCGCGCTGACCGCCAGCGGCCCCAGCAGCCGGCCCGACTCGAGCCAGGCCCTGGCGATACGCCGCGTGCACAACGCGACGCCGAGGCCGCAGGCAGCGACCTCGAGCAGCATCCCGAGATCGTTCAGCACCGAGCCCCGTTGCGGTTCGGGCCAGTCGAGACCCGCGGCTGCGAACCACGGTCGCCACGGCAGCAATTCGGAACGCAGCAACTCGGCCCGTGCGAGATCGGCGGGTTCCCGCAACGCGATCTGCCGGGCGTAGCCCGGCGACGCCAGCACCATCAGTTCGTCGTCGAACAGCTTTTCGGCCAGCGCCGCCAGCGGCGCATGGGCCAGCCAGCGCACCGCCAGGTCGGCGGACTGCGGGGTCGTGACATCGGTCGGCAAGGCGACGTTCACGGTGATCTCGACCTCGGGATGCCGTTCGAGGTATTCCGGCAGCCGCGCCATCAGCATCTGGCGGGCGAAGGTCGGTGGCACCGAGATTTTCAGCCGCTCGCGCTCGGCGGCCATCGCGCCGCCTCCCTGGGAGAGCCTGTCGAAGGCCTCGCGCACGCTGTCGAGATAGCGACGCCCGGCCGAGGTCAGCTGCACGCCGGTCGGCTCGCGATCGAACAGCGCCAGGCCGAGGCGCGCTTCGAGCTGGCGGATGCGGTGGCTGACCGCGCTCGGTGTCACGCACAGCTCCTGCGCCGCGGCCGCGAAGCCACCCAGCCGCGCCGCCGACTCGAACGCGGTCAGCGCGTGCATCGGCGGAATGCCGCGCAACGGCAGGCTCACGCGAATCGCGACTCGGGCAGCGGAATGCGTTCCTGGTCGTCGCCCGGGATCGGCGCGAAGCGCTCCGCGTCCCAGTCCGCCGCCGCCTGCTGGATGCGCTCGCGACGGGTCGACACGAGGTTCCACCACATGTAGCGCGGTTCGGGCAGGCTGCCGCCGCCGATCATGACCAGGCGCGCGCCGTCGACGGTGGCGAGCAGCGGCGTCGCCCCCTCCTTCAAGACCACCAGGCGGCTCGCCGGCAGGGGCACACCGTCGAGCGCCACGGCGCCGTCGACGCAATACAGGGCACGCTCCTCGACCACCGCCGGTACGTGCCAGGCCGCGCCCGGCGCGAGCGATACGTCCAGATAGAGCGTCTCGAGGCGGGTCGTCACCGGCGAACGGCTGCCGTGCAACTCGCCGACCAGCACCCGCACGCCGACACCGCCGTCGCGTACCTCCGGCATCGCGGCTGCCGAGTAATGGACAAAGGCCGGCTCGCACTCCTCGTCTTCGCTCGGCAGCGCGGTCCACAGCTGAAGGCCGTGCATGCGCCGCGGACGACCACGCAGATCCTCGGGGGTGCGCTCGGAATGCACGATGCCGCGTCCGGCGGTCATCCAGTTGATCGCACCCGGTTCGATGCGCTGCACGTGACCGAGGCTGTCACGGTGCATGATCGCCCCTTCGAACAGATAGGTCACCGTGGCCAGACCGATGTGCGGATGCGGGCGCACGTCGTGGCGGGCGTCGGCGGCGACATCTATGGGCCCCAGGTGATCGAAGAATATGAAAGGTCCGACCGACCGGCACGTCGACGCCGGCAGCAGGCGCCGCACCGTGAAACCGTCGCCGAGATCACGCTGGCGCCCCTCCAGGGCATGCAGGATATTCACCGCGACTCCGGCGCGAGGCGGACGGCGGTCTGTGCCAGCGAGCGCAGTGCCGCCTCGAGCATGCGCCTTTGCCGTTCGTCGGAAAGCCGGCCATCGTCGGCAAATGCCGATCCGGCATTGCCGACGCCGAGTTGCTGCGGAACCACGTGCATCCCCAGGTAGCCGAGGATGTCGCGAATGTGGAACAACACCCGGTTACCGCCCATCGGGCCGGGCGAGGTCGCCAGCACCGCCGCCGCGCGGCCGGCAAAGACGGCACCGCCCGAGTGCGGCTCGTCCTGCGGGTCGGGGCGCGAGCACCAGTCCAGGGTGTTCTTGAGCAGGGGCGTGATCGAGCCGTTGTACTCCGGATTGACGACCAGCAGCCCGTCACTCGCGTAGAGCTTGCGCTGCAGCGCCGCGGCCGCCTCCGGCAGGCCCGACTCGCGTTCGAGGTCGCCGTTGTAGAGCGGCATCGGATAGTCGCCGAGCTCGATCGGCTCGACCGCGGCGCCAGCCTGCGACAGGGGCTCGACACATGCCCGCGCGAGCCGGCGCGCCAGCGAGTCGCGACGGCTGCTGCCGGCCATGACGACAATTCTCGGGCGGGTCATTGCACAGTCTCCAGAATCGCGAGTCGGTCGCGGAGAGTCCCAGAATAAGCCTTCGTGGCCCGCTTGGGCACCCTTTCTCGGCTCGATCGGCACGCGCCAGATCGGTGAAATTCTCCCTTGCCTGGAACCGCAAGGGCTCGCAACATGGCACGGTCGATCAGCCTCTACTCGCCATGACACGAATCTCTACAGCACGCCGACTGTGGCCGCTAGTCGGCAAATTCGTCCTCGGCGCCACCGTGCTGCTGTGGTTCTTCGCATCGATGTTCAACGGTCTGGACGGACAGATGCTGCTCGCTGCACTGTCGGCGCTGACCTTCAATGCGGTCTCCAGCGCCCTCACCGCGCGCGAATCGACGCAGCTCGCGCTGGTCGGCGCGACAGTCTTCGCCAGTCCGGCGCTGCTGCTCGCCGCGCTCGGCCTCGGCGACCTGATGTTCCAGGGCAAGCCCGGCCCGATGCTGTTCTGGCTGGCGACCGGAATCGTCACCACCGCCGCCGGGCTCGGCGGCGCGTGGATCGTCGAGCGCCGCCACGGCCCGCGGTAGCCCCACGCGCCGCCGTGCGAACGAGGCGGTGTCGCCCGTCCGCGGCGGCTGGCGCCGCGCGTTTCAGGTCCTCGGAACCCGCCCCATCAGATAGAACGGTTCGTTGGGCGGCGTTCCGGTCAGATGGACCAGGCGGTTGCTCATCGCGAAGAATGCGGTGATCGCGCCGATGTCCCAGATTGCCGCGTCGTCGAATCCGTGCTCGCGCAGTTGCGCGAGATCGTCGTCGTCGACGGTCTCGCCGTCGCGCGACAGCTTGACCGCGAAGTCGAGCATGGCTCGCTGTCGCGGCGAGATCTCTCCCTTGCGGTGGTTGGTCGCCAATTGATCCGCCAGCCGCGGGTTCTTTGCCCGAATGCGCAGCACCGCGCCATGGGCGATGACGCAGTACAGGCAATGATTGAGCGCCGAGGTCGCCACCACGATCATCTCCCGCTCGGCCCTGGAGAGACCGACATCGCTCTCCATCAAGGCGTCGTGATAATCGAAGAAGGCGCGGAACTCTGCCGGCCGGTGGGCCAGCATCAGGAAGACGTTGGGAACGAAGCCGGCCTTCACCTGGACTGCCAGGATGCGCTCGCGCACATCCTCTGGCAGGTCAGACAGCTCCGGGACCGGAAATCGGCTGATGCGCTCTTCCATGGCGGGTTCCTCAGCGGTTGACATCGACCACGACCCGCCCTCGGATCTTGCCCTCGATCAGTCGGCCGGCAGCGTCGATGACTTCCCCGAGGCCGATCTCGTGGGTGATCAGGTCGAGCTTCGCGACGTCCAGGTCGGCGGCCAGCCGCTCCCATGCCACGAGCCGCTGGGGGCGTGGGCACATCACGCTGTCGATGCCGGCGAGGGTGACCCCGCGCAGGATGAAGGGCGCCACGGTGGCCGGCAGATCCATGCCCTGGGCGAGCCCGCAGGCGGTGACTACGCCGCAGTAACGGGTGGTGGCGCAGACATTGGCGAGGGTGTGGCTGCCGACGGAATCCACCGCTCCCGCCCAGCGCTCCTTGCCGAGCGGCCGACCTGGCTCGGAGAACTGGGCCCGGTCGATGATCTCGGCGGCACCGAGGGATTTCAGGTAGTCGGCCTCGTCCACCCGCCCGGTCGATGCCACCACCGTGAACCCGAGCTTGGCAAGCACGGCCACCGCGACGCTGCCGACGCCGCCGTTGGCCCCGGTCACCAGGATCTCACCGTGATCCGGCGTGACGCCGAAGCGCTCGAGCGCGAGCACGCACAGCATCGCCGTATAGCCGGCGGTGCCGATCGCCATCGACTGACGCGCCGAGAACGCCGACGGCTGCGGTACCAGCCAGTCCCCCTTCAAACGGATGCGCTGGGCCAGGCCGCCGGGGTGCACCTCGCCGACCCCCCAGCCGTTGAGCAGCACGGCATCGCCGGGACGGTACTCCGGATGATTGCTGTGCTCGACGGTGCCCGCCATGTCGATGCCCGGAATCATCGGAAACCTGCGCACCACCGGCCCCTTGCCGGTAATCGCCAGCCCGTCCTTGTAGTTCAGCGTCGAATAGGCGACCCGCACGGTGACGTCACCGTCGCCGAGCGCAGCGTCGTCGAGTTCTGCCAGCGACGAGCGATAGCCTGCCTCGTCTTTTTGAATGAGGATTCCCTTGAACATCATTCCTCCTGAATGAAACGTGATTGCTCTGACACCGACCCGGCCATGCCCAGCAAGGCCAGAAATCCTTCAGCGAAACAATCGAGGGGCGCCGCGCGCCGTTCGAGCTTGGCGCGCAACACCGCCCCTTCCCAGCCGATCCAGAAAAAGGACGCCAGCTGTGCGCAATCATGGTCGGCCGCCAGGTCACCGACCTCACGCGCCTCTTCGAGGCAGCGCTGGAGCCTCGCCTGCCAACCGTGCAGCACTTCTATCAGGCGCGCGCGAAACGACTCCGGCAGCGACGCCATCTCCTGGCCGAGATTGCCGACCAGGCAGCCGCGCCGATAACCGTGGCGGGCCATGCCGAGGCGCGCATCATCCATGAAGTCTCGCACCCTCAGCAGCGGCGGACGCCGACGATCACCCAGCCAGCGGTCGAGCTTGCGATCGAAGTAGGTGGCATAGCTGTCGATCAACGCCGCACCGAAGGCTTCCTTGCTGGCGAAATAGTAGTAGAAGGATCCCTTCGGTACTCCGACCCGCGTCAGCACATCGTCGATGCCGGTCAGTGCGAAGCCCCGCTCGGTCAGCGCCACCACGCCGGCACGCACCAGCGCCTGCCGGGTCTCCAGACGCCCGTCGATGCACTTCGGCGGGCGCCCCCGCCCGCGCTGCTTCGGCCTGTCCATGGCGGAATATTAGACCGCTAAACTACAAAATCAAACGGGGACCGCGAAGACCCATTGGCCCAAACACAAAAATCCCGTTACATCAGTGTGTTGCGCAAACCCCACAGATCGGCATTCGATCACGCCCGCAGTCTGAAAAAGAGGCGCAGAATGATTTCGTCGTGATTGTCACGATCGCATCTGTCGAATGGAGAGACATCAATGAGCGCCCTTCACCGCCAACTCCCGGAGTTCGCGTTTGCCGGTGTAAAAAAGCAGCCGACCTGCCACACCAAGCCAGCGCGCAAGCCGGCCATGATTTCCCAAGCCCAGCAACAACAGCAGCAGCAACTGCAGCAGATGGCGTCGGCGGACCAGAAGCCCGATTCCGAACAGGACGCCGTGCCAGGCTACAACTGACGCTGTCCGGGCGGCACCCTGCGGTTCGCAGCAACGGACACCGGCGCCTGCCGGGCTCGCGCGGCATCGGTCGCGATCTCCACGCGTGGCCGGCAGCGATGCGGCCTGCGGGCGGCGGCGCGCCGGGACAGCCGCGGGACGCGATGGCATCGCCCCGGCGAACCCGTGTCGCGGGGTGACCAAGATCTCCCGCGAGGTTCCGATCGAGGCCGGCACCTGCGGCTGCGGAAACCGGCTCGACGCTCCTGGCGACAAGCCGGCAACCGGCCGCCGCGCTCACCACGCCTGTCCGGGCCATGGCCGGGCACAGCCACGCCAGGTCGCCGCGAGGCGCAATTTTCCCGGCCTCTTGCGGGCGGACATCGGGGTGCCACTTACGCAGGGCGCATCGAACCGCGCGACCGGCGCGCGATGACAATGCCGGCGGATGGCGCCACGCGCTCGGTGCGGCCAAGACTCGTACGTCCGCGCCGGCGAGCGCGGGATCACTGATCGCCAGGGCGCTCCGCCACCACCTTCCGGGACCGGCGCGACGGAGACGACCGCCGGCGCCGACGGCGCGAAGTGCATCGCGTCATCGACAAGCTCCTCGACGATCCGGATATCGCCCCGGGCGCACCGCTGCCTCGGCGCCGCCAGCCCGGCCTTGCGCCGCAGGCAATGCAAACGGCATCTTGTCGCGGCGTCGCCCCGGCGGGGCCATTGGCGTCCGCCGCCGAACGCACCATTCGGGGCTCGTGGCAGACCGCCCATCGGGACGTCGCCCCCTCCTCGTGATCGAATTGGCAGCGCCCGGTACACCGCGATTGCGCGACGACGGGCCGGCAAATTATGTTTCCAGCAGGAAATTTCAGGAGATTGCCGATTGCGCGGCACAGCCGCCGCATTCGGCGCGAGGACTCCCAGGAACCATGAACATCACGCTCCACGACTGGCATATCGTGCGCGTCGAGGCACGCAGCGGCCCGCAGTTGCGACTGGTCGGTCGCGGCAGCGACGGCAAGTATCGCGTCAGCTCGATGCTGCTCAGCTTCGACAGGGGTGCGCGCGAGGCCGAGACCGCCTCCGGAAAGTCATACACCCTCGACGGGCGACCGTGTGACATCAAGCACGCCAGCAAGATCGTCGACGCTTACCGCCAGCGCCACGGCATGATCGAGATCGCCTTCGTCGACGAACGGGAGATTGGCGATCTGTTCCAGATGCAGGCCACGCTGCTGTCCGACTACCCGCCGCTGGACTGCCTGTACACCCGCGCCTGACCGCGGCCAGACCTCCGGGCCGAACTTCCATCCGTCTTGCCCGCCGGCATCGACCACGCCCCGGTGATGGCCGATGGGGTGCCGGCACGTGCCCCAGCCGGCCAGATGCGCGATCATTGCATCGATCGCGCGACGAGGGATCGCCCCGGCGTTCGTCTGGAGGAATTCATGACCGACCATGCCATCGACCGGCGGTCGCCGGCTCCCGCCGGCAGACCCACGGACGGCAAGTTCGCTGCCGCCGCCGCTCCGGCACCAGCCGCCACCACCATTTGCACCGGTTGCGCGGGCCTCGATTGCGGCGAGCTGCGGATCGCGACCGACGACGGCGCGATGCCTGCCTATTACGCCCGGCCGGACACGGGCGGCCGGCTGCCGACGATTTTGGTGGTGCAGGAGATCTTCGGCGTGCACGAACACATCCGCGACATCTGTCGCCGGCTGGCCCAGCTGGGCTATCTCGCGGTCGCACCCAAACTCTATTTTCGACATGGCGATCCGGCACGCCACACCGAGATAGCTCGGATCGTCGGCGAGATCGTCGCCCGGGTACCGGTCGCCGGCGTGATGGCCGATCTCGACGCCACCGCGGCCTGGGCCCGCTCCCTGGGTGGCGATCCGGATCGCCTGGGGATCACCGGCTTCTGCTGGGGTGGGCGCATGTGCTGGCTGTATGCCGCCCACAATCCGCGGCTGAAGGCCGCGGTGGCATGGTACGGGCGCCTGCGGGAAGGCTTCGGCGATGGCGATCCACGCTCGCCGCTCAGCCTGGCCGCTTCACTGCTGGCACCCGTGCTGGGGCTCTATGGCGGCCAGGACAACAGCATTCCCGTGGCCGATGTCGAGGCGATGCGCGAGGCGCTGACGGCGGCCGGCCAGACAAGCGAGATCGTCGTCTACCGCGACGCAGGCCATGCCTTCTATGCGGACTACCGGCCAAGCTACCGGGCCGCCGAGGCCGCCGACGGCTGGCGACGCATGCGGCGCTGGTTCGTTGCCCACGGCGTCTGACCCGGTGATCGACCGGCCGGCACCGATCGACGAGCCCCCCTCCCGCTCGCCAGGCACCAGCCTCTACGCGCTGATCGGCGCCTTCGTCCGACGCCAGCTGCGCGCCTACACCAGCGCTGCGGCGATGCTGCTGGGGATCTCGCTGTTGGTGGTGTGGATTCCACGCCAGGTCGGCACCATCGTCGACGGCCTGGTCGCCCACCGCACCACGGCGGCGCAGCTGGTCGGCGAACTGGCACTGCTGCTGGCCGCGGCGACGGCGATCTACTTCATGCGGGTCGGCTGGCGCCTGCAGTTGTTCGCGGCGGCCTATCGCCTGGGTGTCGAACTGCGCGACAGGCTCTATCGGCGCCTGACCCTGCATGGCCCCGAATTCTTCCGACGTCACCGTACCGGGCAGCTGATGGCGGTCGCCACCAACGACATCGACGCGATCGAGATGGCTGCCGGCGAAGCCCTGCTGGCGGCCTTCGACGGCAGCCTGACACTGGTGCTGGTCGTCGCGATGATGACGCTGGGCATCGACTGGCGGCTGGCGGTCTCGGCGCTGCTGCCGTTCCCGATGATGGCCGCATCGTTCTGGTGGATCTCGCGGCGCATCCATGCCCACTCGCGCGACGCCCTCGAGCGTTTCGCCGACATCAACGATCACGTCCAGGAAAGCGTGAACGGCGTGCGCGCGCTGCGGGCACTGGGCCTGGAGGCCGTCAGCGGCGAGCGCTTCTCGGAACTCGCGGGCCGCGCCAGCGCGGCCAACCTGGCGGCGCAGCGCTGGGAAGCCGCCTACGAGCCGGCGGTCGGCGTCAGCCTCGCGCTGGCGACGGTTCTGAGCCTGACGATGGGTGGCTATCTCGTATGGCACGAACAGCTCAGTGTCGGCACCCTGACCGCGTTCTCGATGTACCTGGGTCAGTTGATCTGGCCGATGTTCGCCGCCGGCTGGGTGTTGTCGCTGCTCGAGCGCGGCAAGGCCGCATGGAATCGCGTGGCGCCCTTGCTCGACGAAGTGCCGGCGATCGCGGACGACGGCACCCACGGCACCCTGGTGCCGGGCACCGTCGCTGCGCGTCGGCTCGGCTTCCGCTACCCGGGCACCGGGCGCGACGCGCTCGCCGACGTCGCCTTCGAGCTGCCGCCCGCGACCACGCTCGGCATCGCGGGCCCGACCGGTGCCGGCAAGACGACCTTGCTGAGGCTGCTGCTGCGCCAGTACCAGCCGACCGCGGGCACCGTCGAATGGGGCGGCGCACGCCTCGACGCGATACCGCTGGCCAGCCTGCGTGCAGCGGTCGCCTGGGTTCCCCAGGAGCCCTTCATGTTCTCGGCGACGATCGCCGACAACATCGCGCTCGCCCGGCCGGACGCCAGCCGGGCCGAGATCGAGGCGGCCGCCCGGCTGGCGGCGATCGACGACGACATCCGACGTTTCGCGCGCGGCTACGATACCGAGGTCGGCGAGCGCGGCGTGACCTTGTCCGGCGGCCAGCGGCAACGCATCGCGATCGCCCGCGCGCTGCTCACCGACGCGCCGCTGCTGCTGCTCGACGACGCGCTGTCGGCGGTCGATACCGCAACCGAGGCGCGGATCCTGGAACATTTCGCAAGAGAGCGCCACGCGCGCAGCGTGATCGTGGTCAGCCAGCGCCTGTCGGCACTGGCCGACGCCGAGCACATCGTCGTCTTGCAGCATGGCAGGATCGCCGAGCAGGGCCGCCACCGCGAGCTGCTGGCGGCCGACGGCTGGTACGCGTACCAGTGGCGCTACCAGCAGCTCGCGGCCAGCCTGGAGGCAGGCGCGCCCGCACGGCAGTCCGACGGGGGCGCCCACCCTCCCTCGGGAACGACGTCTCGTGGCGACGGCATGGCGGTCCGGTGAGCCAGTCCACCGTGCCGCCCCCCGAGGAAGCCTCGCTGAGTGACGGCTGGTGGCGCGCCGGTTCGCCCCAGCGCCGGGCGGCGGCGCTGCTGGCCGAGGCGGCAGCGCCCGACCGCCGGGTGATGGTGCTCGCGCTCGGCGGCCTCGCGGTGGCCGCGCTGCTGGAGGCCGCCGGCCCGGTGCTGGCCAAGGTCTACATCGATCGGCACCTGGTGCCGCGGGCCGGCGAAGCTGCAGAGATGGCGGCGCTGCTGGTCGGCGCGCTGCTGGCCGGCAGCACCGCCAGCGTGCTGCGCTTCTGGCAGCTGACGCGCATGTCGGCGCTGGCGATGCGCTCGGTGCAGCGCCTGCGCGAGCGTGTCTTCGCCCACCTGCTGCGACTGCCGATGGCCTTCTTCGACCGCAGCATCAGCGGCCAGCTGGTCAGTCGCGTGACCAACGACACCGAGGCCGTCAAGGCCCTCTACGTCCAGGTGCTGTTCGTCATGCTGGACAGCGTGATCGTGCTCGCCGGCGCACTCGCGGCGATGGCCTGGCTCGACTGGCGGCTGATGGCGATCGTCGCGCTGCTGGCGCCGGCGGTATTCGGCATCGTCTGGATCTACCAGCGCCGCAGCGCCCCGGCGGTGGCCCGCAGCCGCGCGCTGCGCAGCGAGCTCAACGCCCGCCTGTCGGAGTCCATCGGCGGCATCGCCGTATTGCAGGCGAGCAATGCCACCGGGCGCTTCATCGATCGCTTCGGCGGCACCAACCTGGCCTACTACCACGCCCGCCAGATCGAACTGCGGGCCAACGCGTGGCTGCTGCGACCGGCCCTCGACCTGATCAACACCGGGCTGCTGGCCGGCGTCATCTGGGTCTTCGGGCTGCGCGAATTCGGCGGCCAGTTGAGCGCTGTCGAGGTCGGCATCCTGTATGCGTTCATCAACTACCTGGGGCGGGTCGCGGAGCCGCTGATCCAGTTCACGATGCAGTTCTCGATGCTGCAGCAGTCGGTGATCTCGGCCGCCCGCGTCGCCCAACTGCTCGAACGCGCTCCGGCGACACGGCCGCGGGGGGGATCCCGGGTCGGCGCCGGCGAGATCCGCATCGAGCGCCTGCGCTTCCGCTACCAGCCGGGCGAGACGGTGCTGCACGACATCGACATCCATGTTCCAGCGGGCAGCTTCTGCGGCATCGTCGGCCACACCGGTGCAGGCAAGAGCACGCTGCTGGCGCTGCTGCAGCGCTTCTACCCGGTCGGCGAAGGCGTGATCCTGGTGGACGGCCAGCCCCTCGACGACTTCGACGAGGGCGCGTTCCGCGCGGCGGTCGGGCTGGTGCCGCAGGAGCCCTTCCTGGTCGCCGGCAGCGTGCGCGACAACATCGACATGGGTCGCCACCTCGATGAAGCAGTGATCCGCGAGGCTGCCGAGCAGGCGCACGCGCTGGATTTCGTCGAGGCTCTCGAAGGCGGCTTCGACACGCCGCTGGGCGAAGCTGGCGCACGACTGTCGGTCGGTCAGAAGCAGTTGCTGGCGATCGCCCGGGCGCTGGCAGGCCGACCCCGCATCCTGCTGCTCGACGAGGCCACCGCCCACGTCGATTCGGCGACCGAACAGCGGGTGCAACAGGCCCTCGCCGCGATGCGCGGCCGGGTCACGATCGTCGCCATCGCCCATCGGCTGTCAACCATCCGCCATGCCGACCACATCGTCGTGCTGCAGCACGGACGGCTAGCGGAACAGGGCCGCCACGAGGCACTGATGGCGGTCGACGACGGCATCTACCGGCGCCTGTACGAAATGCAGCAGCTCGAAACCCTGGGCACGCGGGCGGCACCGACGGCCTAGGCAGCGTCGCTCAGCCAGCGGTCCATCTTCCGGATCACGCCGATGTCGGTCGACTCGGCGACGATCTTCGGCAACAGGAACTCGGGATAGGCGGCCTCCTCCCGCTCGGGGATGCCTTCGAGCCGCTCGCCGCGGATGACCCGCGCCTGGAACTCCTCGGCGCTGGTGGCCAGGTAATTCGATCCGGTCTGCGCATTGAACTGCCGCAGCAGTTCGACCGCATCGTCGAACAGGCCCTCGTAGCCCTGGCCGAGGATGTGCCCGATGGCGTTGTCGAGCCGCGTCAGCAGTTCATGCTCGCGCGCCAGATCGTAGTGGATGAACTCGAACTGGCGTAGGTCCACCGGCGCCGATTCCGGCGCCTGCTGGGTCATGAAGAGGACCGGCTTGCCGAGCGCCCGGGCAATGCCGAGTTCGTAGAAGACGTTCGGATTGGCGTCGGTGATGTCGCCGACGATGACGTCGGCAGCACGTATCTCCGTCTCGACCTTGTCCATCAGTGCCTTGGTCAGGACGCTGGTGTCGCCGCGCCGCACGGTCAGCCCGTGGCGATCCTCCAGGTAGCGCTGCAGGTACAGATAGACGAAATTGAGCTCCGGCCGGAACGGCATCACGAAGAAGCAGATGCGCTTCGGCGCCATCAGGCCACGGCCCTCCGGGCACCGAGGTGGCGGACCGTGCGCTGCAGGCGATCGACCAGCCCGCGCAGGTTCTCCGGCGCATAGGTCAGGTACGGAAACCCGGCCAGATCGCTCGGCAGCTCGGCGTCGCCGTCGTCGCTCACCAGCAGGATCAGCGGCTTGCCGAGCCCATGCGCGACGCCGATCTCGAACAGGACGTTGCCGGCCTGCCGCGACACGTCGGCGATCACCGCGTCGCTGCCGCGGATGAGTTCGACGACATGATCGACCCACGCCGCACCGACGACCGCCTCATCGATGAAGACCGCTTCCGCACCCGCTTCGCGTAGCGCCCGACCGACCGCGTCGCGCAGGCGGCGCACCGAGGCGTCGAGCGGCAGCAGGGACAGGAAGCGCAGGGCGGCCCCCGACGGCAGCTGCGGTGCTTCCGCCGGCTCCACGGCCGGCTCGGCTGCAGCCTCGCCCCGCTTGTCGCGCAGGGCATACAGTGGCTGCCCCGCGCTGCCGGCGCGCGCCCCGCGGACGACTTCCCGCGCCTCGTCGAGGATCCGCCTGACCCTGTCCTCGGCAATGCCGGTGTCCCTGGCGAGGCCGGATGGCGTCCGCCACCGCCGCGCCGAGCGGGCCAGCGCGTCGAGCACGGTCCTGCGGGCGTCGGTCTTGCTCAAGTGCGTTCCTCCGGAGACCGGTCGGCGTGATCGAGTATGCCAGAGTCCGATCGCCGTGGCGCCTCCGCAACGCCGAGTCACGAAGCCGGCCGCAGTGAGCTATGGTGAAACGGGAATGGGCAGGCGCCCGGCCAAACGGCCCGAGGGGAGTTCACCATGAGTTCGAAACACCGCAACCTGCTGCGCCAGATCTATCAGGATCCGACGCCAGGCAACATCCAGTGGCGCGAGATCGAGTCGCTGCTCCGACACCTCGGTGCCGACCTGCAGCCGGGTCACGGGGCGCGCTTCCACGTCTGGCTAAACCGCCACGAGTCGGTGCTGCACCACCCGCACCATGGCAATACCCTCGGCCGCCAGGACGTTCGCCATCTGCGGGAGTTCCTGGCGGCCGCCGGGGTCACGCCGTCCAGTTACGAGGAAGGCGCCGAAGCGTCCGCCCAGCGCGACTGACGGCCGCCCCCGGCGCCGGCGATTGAGATCCGCAGATTCGCCCCCATCTACATCATTCCCGTCGCCGCGCCCGGCGACCGACCAGCGCAGATGTCCGCGTACCGCCGAGAGGACCGACGATGTCAAACCAGGACCCCCGCTTCGATCACCTGCTCAACGGCTTGTCCGGCCCTGCGCAAGCGGGCGGTTGGCTGCAGAAGATCGGCGCCGTGATCGCGACCCTGGTGGTGTTCGGCCTGGCACTGACGTTCTCCGTCGTGCTGTTCGCCGTCGTCGCCAGCATCGGCCTGCTGGTATGGGGCTACCTGTGGTGGAAGACCCGCGACCTGCGCAAGGCGATGCGCGAACATGCCGCCCATGGGCGTCCGGGAACTGCCGGCCCGGGCGGGCAGGCCACTGGCGCCGGCGAGATCCTCGAGGGCGAGGTGATCCGCGAAGTGCCTGACGACGAAGCCCGCCGCGACGGTCGCTGACCGCCACTTGCTCAGTCGTCGGTGACGACGCCGCTGGCCACCAATTCGGACCATTCCGCGTCGGTGAACAGCCGCGAGCCGGAATGGAAGTGCTTGCCTTCCGGCGCCTCCAACGAGAAGGTGCCGCCGCCGGCGCCGTCGAGGGCGTCGAGGATGATCTGGGTACGCTTCCAGGTTTCGTACTGCAGCTTGCCGATGTAGAAGGGGCAGCCGCCGACCTCGCCGAGCAGCACGTCGGCCGGACCGATCATCACCTCCCCGGGCAGATAGCAGTTGGCGGCGCTGTTGTCGCAACAGCCGCCCGACTGGTGGAACATCAGTTCGCCATGCTTCTCCTTCAGCAACGCGATCAGTTCGAGCGCGGCAGTCGTC
>JAGRGB010000189.1 GCA_020445745.1 Rhodocyclaceae bacterium
CGAGGCGCGATCGACGCCTGGAGCGGGCGGTCGCTGTCGGCCGAAGAGGCCGCCCGGGCAAGGACGATCCGCGAACTCAAGGCGCTGGCGGCGTCACCGGCGGTGGCGAGCGCCGGCCCGAACTACCGGCTCGCCGCCAGCGCGGTGCCGAACGACCCCTTCTATCCCCTGCAGTGGCATTACCCGGCGATCCAGCTGCCGGCCGCGTGGGACATCACCCGTGGCGAGCGCGCCGGCAGCCCGGTGGTGGTCGCGGTGGTCGACACCGGCGTGCTGACCAGCCACCCCGACCTCGCCGGCCAGCTGGTGGCGGGCTTCGACTTCGTCAGCGACGCGGCCCGGGCGCTGGACGGCGACGGCATCGACGCCGATGCCACCGATCCGGGCGACCGCGACTTCGGTGGCGCCAGCTCGTGGCACGGCACCCATGTCGCCGGCACCATCGCCGCGGCCACCGACAACGGCAGCGGCGTGGCCGGGGTGGCCGGCGGTGCGCGGGTGATGCCGATACGCGTGCTCGGGCGCGGCGGCGGTACCGCCTTCGACATCCTCCAGGGCGTGCGCTATGCCGCCGGCCTCGACAACGTGTCGTCGCAGACGCCGGACCAGCCGGCCGACATCATCAACCTGAGCCTCGGCGGCCCGGCCTTCGTGCCGCAGATGCAGGATGCGATCACCCAGGCCCGCGCGGCGGGCGTGATCGTCGTCGCCGCAGCCGGCAACGAGGCCAGCTCGCAGACCTCGTTCCCGGCCGGCTACGACGGTGTGATCTCGGTCAGCGCGGTGGACATCGGCAACGCCCGTTCGGACTTCTCGAACTTCGGCGCCACCATCGACGTCGCCGCACCCGGCGGCAGCGGCAGTGCCGGCGACGTCAACGCCGACGGCTATCCGGACAACATCCTCAGCACCCACGCCGACGACACCGGCGGCGACGGCCAGCCGGCGTTCGGCTTCCTGAACGGCACCTCGATGGCGGCGCCGCACGTGGCCGGCGTGCTGGCGCTGATGCGGGCGGTCAATGCCGACATCACGCCGGCCCAGGTGGATACCCTGCTGGCCGCGGGGCAGCTCACCGACGACCTCGGCATCGCCGGGCGCGACGACGAATTCGGCCACGGCCTGATCAACGCCTACAAGGCCGTGGTGGCGGCACGCGATCTCGCCGGCGGCGGCGCGCTGCCACCGGTGCTGGCGGCGCAGCCGGGACGCTTCGACTTCGGCAGCGGAAGCGCCGCGCGCACCTTGCGCCTCGAGAACCAGGGCGGCGGCGTGCTCGACATCAGCGCCGTCACCGCCAGCGACGACTGGATCGTCGTCAGCGGCGGCAACACCGTCAATGGCGCGCTGGAGTTCCAGGTATCGGTTGACCGGCGCGACCTGCCGGGCGGCGCCTACGGCGGGCGGCTGACGATCACCAGCAACGTCGGCAGCCACATCGTACCGGTGACGATGCTGGTGGCGGGCGCCGAACTCCCCAGCGACGTCGGCCGGGTGTATTTCCTGTTGCTGGACCCGGAGACCGGCCTGAGCGTGGCGCAGGCGGACGCAGCCGCCAGCAGCGGCCGCTACGACTTCCGCTTCAATGGCGTGGAAGCCGGCGAGTATCTGCTGGTAGCCGGCAGCGACCTCGACAACGACGACTTCATCTGCGGCCCGGGCGAGAGCTGCGGCGCCTGGCCGGTGGCCAGTGCGCCGGACGTGCTCACGGTGGGTGCCGACGGCATCGGCGGGCTGTCGATGTCGATCGGCTCGGGCGGCGCGCTGCGGGGCAGCGCGCTGACGGCGGCGGCGCAGCGGGGATACCCCCTGCTGAGCAAGCCGGCTGGCGGCGCGGCACGGTGAGGAGTCTCACGACCATCGCCCTGGCCCTGGCCGCCTGCACGGCTTGCAGCGGCGTCAATGGCAACGGCCGGGTCGCGGCCACGGTGCTGCATCAGTCGGCATTCTGCGGCCGCGAGGATCCCCGGCCGGCGCTGACCCTGGTCAGCGAGCAGGCGGCCTTCGCGACCGTGTGGCGACGTGCCCAAGCCGCCGCGCTGCCGCGACCGACACCGCCGCTGCTCGACTTCGACCGGCAGCTGGTGGCCATGGTGGAGCTGGGCAGCCGCCGGCACGGAGGCAGCAGCCTGGCGGTGACCGCCGGCGACGCGGTCGTGCGCGACGGAGCCGCGGCGCTGCCGGTCGCTGCCCGCGAGCCTGCCGGCGGCACCGTGCAGACCTCGGTGATGAGCGCGCCGTGCGTGATCTTCGCCCTCGACCGCAAGGGCATCGACACGGTGTCCGCCCTCGGCATCCCGGCTGCGGTGCCGGCACCGCGCTCGCCGTGAGCGCGCGCAGGGCCGGCCGATGCTGATCCTGCTGCGCGCGCTGCGCAAGGCCCTCGGCTGGGTGGATTTCGTGGTGCTGACCGCGGTCGTCTACCTGCTCACCTATCTGCCGTGGCGCGGGCGTCATCCGGTGGCCGGGCTGTTCCATGCCTGGTGCCGCAGCTTCGTGCGCGCCCTCGACGTGGACCTGCGCCTGCACCAGCACAATCGCCGGCCCCTGCCCGGGCACTACATCCTGATCGCCAACCATCCGTCCGCGTTCGAGGACATCGGCATCCCGGCGCTGTTCGACGTGGTGTCGCTGGCCAAGATCCAGGTGCGCGACTGGTTCGTCGTCGGGCGCATCAGCATCGCCGCCGGCACCCTGTACGTGGACCGCGAAGACGCCGACTCGCGCCAGCAGGTGATCGACGTGATGGTCGAGGCGGTCAGCGCAGGCCGCAACCTGGCGCTGTACCCGGAGGGCGGGTGCAAGGGGCGGCGCCTGCACGACGCGTTCAAGTCGGGCGCCTTCGAGGTGTCGATGCGCACCGGCGTGCCGATCCTGCCGGTGTTCCTGCACTACGAAGCGCAGGACGACTTCGAATGGCAGGATCCCCACACCCTGCCGGACAAGATCCGCCACATGATGTTCACGGTGAACAACCGCGCCAACTATCATGTGTTCGACCCGCTGCTGCCAGGGGACTTCGCCGACAAGTACCAGATGAAGGCCGAGGCGTTCCGGCGCTTCAGCGAATGGAACCGGCGTTTTCTCGAATGAGCGCATGCCCGCGGGCCTGCCGGAGGCAAGTGGGCGTGGCGCGCCGGGCAGGATGACGACCTGCGGTTCGCTCGGATCGGCGGCCGGCGGCGGGACTACGCGACGAAGATGCGGCCGCCTATGGACCGCCGTCCCGTCGGCACAGTAGATTAGCCCCGACAGCGACAGACTCCTGGCAGGCAAGCCCGATGGCCGATCACCCCGTCACCCCGTTCCGCGCCCCCCACAGCACCAAGGAAGCCCGCCTCGCACGGATGCGCGAGCGCTTCGAGCAGGCCCATCCGCTGCCGGCCGGCAGCAAGCGCCATCCGCCTTCGGGCAAGGCCCTGCTGGTGGCGATCGCGATCGGCGTGCTGATGATCTGGCTGGTCACCGGGCTGGTCGGCTGAGCGCCGCCGGCGGACGATGACCGCGCCAGCCTCAGCCGACCACGAAGCCGGCCACGTCCACCCGCACCACCGACCGCTGCAGCGACGCTGCGGCTACCCGTGCGAACTGCCGGGCCCAGTCGCCGGCATCGGCGAAGCGCTTCTCGCCACCGTACTTGGCAACGTTGAGGATCATGTCGAGCACCAGGATCTTGCCCATCGGGTTGCTGGGGGTGCACTCGAGATCCTCGAACTCCTGCGCAAGCCATTCCCGGGCCTGGTCCGTGCTGGTCCGCGCGACCTCTTCATCGGTGAGCGCGAACTCGTATTCGCGCCCGCCACCGAAGGCGACGACGACGTGATGCGGCATGGCCTTCCTCCTCCTGAAGCATGGATTTATTTTGTGAGCGAGCCATTCTAGGGTGGCGCCGCAGGAGCGCAAGGAAAGTATCGAATTGTGTTCACCCGGGTCGCCGCCGGCAGCCACCCGCCTGCCCTGCGGACCGGAGACGGCCTGATAGCGACAAATTTGCTTGCATCGCACCGGAATAAGCGCGGACGCGGATTGTTCACCACGCAGGCGCCCGCGGACGCGTCGCCCGCCGGCATCCGGCCCGGCCGAGATGCGCCGGAACCCTACCGATCCGGGAACGAGCCCGGGAACCCTCTAAGGAGACCAAGATGAAGATGCGCTTGCTGTTGGTTGCTCTGGCCGCGGTGATGTCCACCAGCGCGTGGGCGCGGCACTGCCCGAAGGACATGAAGGCGATCGACGCGGCTCTTGCCGAACATCCGCAACTGTCGGCCGAGGAAATGGACGAGGTCAAGAAGCTGCGGGCGGAAGGCGAGGAACTGCACAAGGCCGGCAAGCATCCGGAGTCGGAGGCCTCGCTGGCCAAGGCGATGAAGATGCTCGGCATCTGACCGCGCAAGCCCGGGCGCTACGAGCCCCCGCATTCCCCGATGCGTCGCGACGCACGCGCAGCGTGTGCAACCGGGCGACGGCGGGCGGCTCGCAATGGCTCACGGTCGTGATTGCCCCGGCATCGTCCGGGGCAATTTTTTTGGCCGTCGGGCGCGCTCACCGCGGGCTCCGGTCGCCGGCCGGCAGAATGCAGCATCCCTACGCCCCCGCTGCAGGAGGTGTCGGGTTCGCCCGCTACGCGATCTGCCCCTCGCGCCGCAACGCCCGCTGCATCTCGTGAAAAGCCCGTTCGATCTCGTCACCCTCGAAAACGATGTGTTGCAGCCCATCGACGTTCGAAAATTCCTCGACCCCGTGCTGCAGCAGCAGAATGGCGCGCTCGAAACCGAGCATTCCCTGGAACAGTCCGGCTTCGTGAATGACGTTCTGTCGCGCCCGCCGGCTTCCCTCGACGGTAAGGTCCTCGGCTGTCAGGACCAGCACCGCGAAAGTGGCCTGGTGAAGCATCTGCTGCAGGATCGGAACAATCGAGACACCGGCCCGCGCTTCCGATTCGTAGCTGACGGTGCCCAGGTGCAGATCCTTTTCGAGAAAGTCCCGGACACGCGTCCACAAGAGGTTGCCGCCATGTCCGATGAAGACCCGGGGCGTCTTGACCGCCTCGATCGAGTCGTGCGTGCGGAGCAGGCGCTTCATCAACATCCTTGCCATGTTCTTCCAGATCTTGCGGTGCCTTTTTGCAATCGACCCGAAACGGCGTTCTGAGACCTCCGCGACCACGCTCGGCTCCTTCGCCCGGATCGTGACCGTGTAGCACAGCCCTGGATCCAGGATTGGGAACTCCCCAAAGGCCTGTTTCGCCTGGATGGTGGCGGCTGGGCGGCCCTTCACCGACAATTCCATGCTTCCGCTGATCAGGAAATAAAGATTGTTCTTTCCCGGCTCGCCCTGCACATAGAGTTCCCCGCCGGTGTCGTATTCGCGCAATATCGCGACATCGGCCAGTCTCCGGGCCAGCGTCCTTTTCTGGAGCACCAATTCCTGATCGGCGAACGCGGCCACGAGTCTCGCCTTTCCCTCCCTGCCTTCGTATCGCTCCTTCATGTTTCCCCCGATGTCACGTTTCGCCCCCCTCACCCGCAGCGCCGCCGACGCTGCGCGGAGCCGTCTGCCAGGCGTGCGTATCAAGCGGTTGTTTGGCCGCTGCTCCGGGAAAAGTCCAGCGAGTTGCACATTGCTGACGAGCGATGGACTTGCAGCACGACATCGTTCGCGCTCCGTCGCGCACGCCGCCGGCATCGGCAACCGGCCAGCCAGGGCGCTCGCCCGCATCAGGCCGCTGCGGCACGTGGGAAGAACACCGACGAAACCATCCGCGTACGATATCTGGCGTGCCTCGTCGTCGCCGACGAGCAGATAACCCTATCATCGACAGCGCTACAATCGCCTCGAACACGACCGCGCTCCCGATGGCGAGCTCCCGCGACGGCGTAACGAGGATAAGATCATGACAAACCAAGGCGGCACTCCGCAGCAGTCCCAGCAGCAGACCCAGCAGTCCACTCAGACCGTGGTGGTGAATCTGAAGAACTCCACCGACCCCCAACTCGAGGCCCACATCTTCGGCGAGCTCTACAGCGCGGGAAGTCAGATCGGCTGCATATCCCGGGTCATGGAACTCGTTCTGTCCGGTCTCGCGAACGCTCCGGCTTTGCAGACGGAGAATGCGAAAAAGGTCATCAAGAGCTTTGCTGACATGCAGGAGGACATTCGTTCGGCAAAAGATGCGCGACGCCCCGGCCAAACGATGATCGATGCCCTGAATTCGCTGTGCCAGACCGACTCGGAACGGTTCGCCCAGACCGTCGCGGCCCTGCGCGACTATCTTTCGAATCAGGCCGTGCCGAGTTCGACGCAGGCGGATTCGCGCCCACCTTGAGGCATGGCTGCCACCGGTTGCCCTTCCCGACGTGAATGTCTCGCGGGTTGATGATCGGGGAATGCCGGCGGTGGGACCACCGACGACGAATATCCGCATTCAGTAAAGATGCCGGTGCTGGACTGGAACCCACCCAGCTCGACGCCTCCCTGAACTCAGCGACAGCATGCGATCCAATGGAGCCGGTCAGAAATCTGTATAACTGTTGCTCAACGTGGAAGTGAGGGACGCCGTGCCTCAACTGTAGGGTTGAGCGTCTTCAGGCTGAATCTCTGACTGCAGCACCTCAACGTCAAATCCCGACTCAAGCTCCAACACGAAGCGAGGTTCTGGAAGTAGGGATAGGACTGTGACTAGGGAGCCGTATTCTCCTGAATGCGGCCCTGCGACGACGCGAACGTAGTCGTTGTGTGAAAACTTGACGCCCGGAATCGGCGCTTGATCGAGAAATGCCTGGCCGAGAGAAGCGCTGTCCATGACGATGTTAACGATCCAAATAAAGGGCGCTTCGCGAAGCGGAGCGCCCCAGCCCGAAGGGCGACTTGATGTGACTGTTGGCCTCAGCGGAGACACGGCCCGCCGTTGCATGCTGTGGGTCCAGTCCATTGAGTCGAGTTTGTCATCAGGGGGCTGAAGTCAGGATCGCGGTTGTAGAAGACCGCTGACCGACCTGGTAGTTGCCAGCCCAGTAGCCGCACGCCGCTAACCGGACGGCTCTGGCCTGCATCGGGTTCACCATACGCCTTAACCAGCGCATCGAGGCCTCGTCGGTGTGACCACAAAGGGATGTTTGTGGCCACGCGTTGGAGACCGACGTCCGAGAACAGGAAGTTCACCGACATTGTCGGGACTCCGTTCAGGCGTCGAAGGTCAACAGCGCACACCCTCTTGATACCCGGCGTGCCACTCTCGTCAGGAAGGCAGCGAATCGGGGCGCCGCGAAAGTGCTCCTTGACTCGGGCTTCAGTCCAGGCGTGCGAGAGACTTTCCCAGGCTAGCGTGGCGTCCGGCCGTTCCTCGAATAGGTAGAGTCGGTACTCGCGGACGGGTGGATACCGTGTGGTCCAGAACCACACGGCTACAAGACCGAGGAGAAGCAGGATGAGCACTCGCCTTGCACTCAGCAAGGGCGTAGCAGGTTGCTTTCCGGGACCTAGACGCATGCGGGTGGTCTCTGAGGCCTAACGTGCTAGCTCAACAGGCCGGAGGGAACCGGCAAGCACAGCTTGCCGGGCGTCCCCTGGAGCGGCCGGTTAGCCCTTGGGGAGAGCAGAAAGGCATGACTTGAAGGCTTCAAGGTCTTCGCGTCCGGCGAAACAGTTCTTTGGAACCATATTGAAGAGCGTATCAGAGTGATACAGAAGGAACATTTTGCGGTTCTCTTTCACCTTGGTGAAATCGGACCATCGGGTTTTTCCCTCGCTGGCTTTTGACTGGAAGAAGACCGTTTCGTTGTCCCACCAGAACGAGTAACTCAGATGAAGGCTCTTCTGTTGGCGGTAAATGCGCTTTGCGCGATAGGGAATGATGACAAGATACAAGATGGCCAGCCAACCGAACATGCCCGCCAGGCCGCCAATTGCCGCACCAGCCGACAACTGGCTTTCGGCATAGGCTCCTACGATAACGATGACGACAACGGCTAGGAGAAAAACGGACAGAGACGTTCTGGGCGTGGCATGCAGCCTTTGGGCGCAAACCACATCCCCTTCGGTGACAGTGAGCGTATGGGCCATAGGGCTAACGTTTGAGTTGAGGGGCTGGACGCCGCAGTCGGCCAGTCCCAGTGAGCGAAGCGAACGTCTCGAACGATGGGTTAGCCGCCATACGCACCTTCCAGAGTGTGCAACGTTTGACGCAGGCGTTTTACTGCGCGCTTTGCCCGTGACACCAGAGCTTGCTTGTGCCACAGGACAGCCGTTGATTCCCAGCCGAAGAACTGGATGAGATCGAGGGCGTCGAGGCCAACGCGCGGAAGGCCAGCCAATTGGAGTGACCAACCCTTTGGCGTGAAATGAATGAACTCGTTTCGATATTCGTTCAGGCGCGTAAAGCTGACGTCATGGGTTGGACCAGGCACAAATGGCCCAGCACCAATGACATGGATGTTTCCCTTGTCCTTGACCTTTTTGTATAGGTTGAGAAATTCATCGAGTTTCTCAACAGGATAAGGGCCGCCGTTTTCATAGGCAGATAGCCACTTTGCGGCGACCTTGTCGCGCAAGGCAAGCAAGCCATTACCGTTCCATAGGGCGAGAACCATAAAGCCTTGCGCAGCGTTGTGGAGCGCAATAAGAACCCACTTCCAAAGATATGGGTCATCTGCAAGTGACCGAGCTTGTTGTTCAGCCCATTCGAGCGACCGTACTGCCTCTTCTCGCTCGTCGGTTCGTAAGTAGCGTGGTTTGGCCATGATGGCGGCTAACGAATAGGGTTTATCCCTCGCGCCACGAAGTCTGGATCGAAGTGCTGGCGCATGCCGCGAGGGATAAGCCTTGTTGAACTGAACCGCCGCACGGGCGGTGACTATGGGGATTTTAGGCGCAGATGATGCCGCGCGGGTAGGCCTTGGCGATGCGCAATAGGTGCAAAGCGAGGTTCGGCACCGATCGGGGGCTTTGAACGCCCAGTGGAGAGCGGCTTTTTGCCTTGGCCTGGGTCGAGCCCTTTGCGGTCGGCGGCGCAAGCCTGCGGTCGGCGCACGGGCGCCCGGCCGGATCGCGGTGCTGAACCGGAATCGTGTCTCCCGCGTAGGCCCACCGCGCTCATGGCGGTCCGTGCCGGCAACGCGGTGTTGGTTTGCGGGC
>JAGRGB010000190.1 GCA_020445745.1 Rhodocyclaceae bacterium
CGACAACGGCAAGCACGTGGTCACCGCCAACAAGGCGCTGCTCGCCGTGCATGGCACCGAGATCTTCGAGGCAGCCCGGAAAAAGGGCGTGATGGTGGCCTTCGAGGCTGCGGTCGCCGGTGGCATCCCGATCATCAAGGCGCTGCGCGAGGGCCTCACCGCCAACCGCATCGACTGGGTGGCCGGCATCATCAACGGCACCACCAACTACATCCTGTCGGAGATGCGCGACAAGGGGCTGCCGTTCGCCGACGTGCTCAAGGAGGCCCAGGCGCTCGGCTACGCCGAGGCCGACCCGACCACCGACATCGGCGGCTTCGATGCCGCCCACAAGGCCACGCTGATGGCGTCGATCGCGTTTGGCATCCCGGTTCAGTTCGACAAGTGCCACGTCGAGGGCATCGTCGGGCTCGAATCGGCCGACATCAACTACGCCGAGCAACTCGGTTACCGCATCAAGCTGCTCGGCATCGCCCGCCGACGCAGCCACGGAGTCGAACTGCGCGTGCATCCGACCCTGGTGCCGGCCAAGCGCCTGATCGCCAATGTCGAAGGCGCGATGAACGCGGTACTGGTGCACGGCGACGCGGTCGGTCCGACGCTCTACTACGGCAAGGGCGCCGGCGCCGAGCCGACCGGCAGCGCGGTGATCGCCGACCTGGTGGACGTCACCCGCCTGCACACCGCCGACCCCGAGCATCGGGTGCCCCACCTGGCCTTCCAGCCGGACCAGATGGTGGACCTGCCGGTGCTGCCGATCGAGGAGGCCGAGACGGCCTGCTACCTGCGCATGCGGGTCGCCGACCAGCCCGGTGCGCTGGCCGACATCACGCGCATCCTGGCCGACAACGCCATCTCGATCGACGCGATGCTGCAGCGCGAGCCGGACGAAGGCGAGGACCAG
Source organism: Rhodocyclaceae bacterium (assembly GCA_020445745.1). GTDB lineage: Bacteria > Pseudomonadota > Gammaproteobacteria > Burkholderiales > Rhodocyclaceae > Cognatazoarcus. The sequence goes on from JAGRGB010000190.1 coordinate 905, forward strand.
GCCGACATCATCATCCTCACCCATCGCTCGATCGAAGGTCGGATCAACGCCGCGGTCGCGAAGATCGAGCAACTGCCGGTAGTGGCCGGCAAGATCATCCGGCTGCGTCTCGAAGTGCTGGACAAGTGACAACCCGCGGGGCGCTGGCCGGCACCGCCGGCGAGCACCCCGACTCGACGGAAATTTCGCATGCGTTACATCTCCACGCGCGGGCGCGCGCCGGCGCAAGCATTCTGCGACATCCTGCTCGGCGGGCTGGCACCCGACGGCGGGCTGTACCTGCCGGAGTCCTATCCCCAGATCGGCCGTGCCGAACTCGATGCCTGGCGCCCGCTGCCCTATCACGAACTGGCCTACGAGATCCTGGCGCGCTTCATCGACGACATCCCGGCCGACGACCTGCGCGAGATCTGCCGGCGCACCTACACCGCCGAAGTCTATTGCCATGCCCGCGCCGGTGACGACCCGCGCGAGATCACGCCGGTGCACTGGCTCGAGCCCGGCAGGCTCGGCCTGCTGTCGCTGTCGAACGGGCCGACGCTGGCGTTCAAGGACATGGCGATGCAACTGCTCGGCAACCTGTTCGAATACGTGCTCGAACAGCGCCACGATTCGATCAACATCCTCGGTGCCACCTCCGGCGACACCGGATCGGCCGCCGAGTACGCGATGCGCGGCAAGCACAACGTACGCGTGTTCATGCTCTCGCCCCATGGCCGCATGAGCGCCTTCCAGCGCGCCCAGATGTATTCGCTGCAGGATCGGAACATCTTCAACATCGCGGTGCGCGGCATGTTCGACGACGCCCAGGACATCGTCAAGGCGGTGTCGAACGACCATGACTTCAAGGCCCGGCACAAGATCGGCGCGGTCAACTCGATCAACTGGGGGAGGGTCGCGGCGCAGATCGTCTACTACTTCAAGGGCTACTTCGCGGCGACCGCGTCCAACGACGAACGGATCGCCTTCGCGGTGCCCTCCGGCAATTTCGGCAACATCTGTGCGGGCCACATCGCGCGGATGATGGGCCTGCCGATCGAGCGGCTGGTGCTCGCCACCAACGAGAACGACGTGCTCGACGAGTTCTTCCGCACCGGCACCTACCGCCCGCGCGCCACCGCCGAAACCCACGCCACGTCGAGCCCGTCGATGGACATCTCGAAGGCGTCGAATTTCGAGCGCTTCGTGTTCGACCTGGTCGGGCGCGACGGCCAGGTGGTCAGCGAGCTGTGGAGCGGCGTCGAGTCCGGTGCGTTCTTCGACCTGATGGGCTCGCCGTACTGGGCCTGCATCGAGGAATACGGCTTCGTCTCGGGAAGCAGCACCCACGCCGACCGGCTGGCGACGATCCGCCGCTGCTTCGAGACCTGGGACGTGGTGATCGATACCCATACCGCCGACGGACTGAAGGTCGCGCTCGAGCACTTGTTGCCCGACGTGCCGACGCTGGTCCTGGAAACGGCGCTGCCGGCAAAGTTCGAGGACACCATCCGCGAGGCCCTGGGGCGGCTCCCCGAGCGTCCTGCCGACCTCGTCGACATCGAGTCGCTACCCCAGCGCGTCGAAGTCATGGACGCCGATGCCGCCGCGGTGCGCGCCTTCATCGAACGACACTGCACCTGAATCGCGATGAGCCTGGAATTGTGGAACCAGCGTTTTGCCGACGCCGGTGATGCCTTCGTCTTCGGCGAGCAGCCGAGTCACTTCCTCGAGGCCGAGGCGCACCGCCTGCCGGCTGGCGCGCGGGTGCTGTCGGTGGCCGACGGCGAGGGGCGCAACAGTGTCTGGCTGGCCCGCCGGGGGCACCGCGTGCATGCCGTCGAGTTCTCGCCGGTGGCGCTCGCCAAGGCGGCGCGCTTCGCCGAGCGGGAGGGCGTCGCGGTCGCGTTCGAGCGGGTCGACGTGCTCGAATGGACGTGGCCCGAGGCGGTCTACGATGCCGTCGTCGCGATCTTCGTCCAGTTCGCGGCGCCGACCGAGCGGCCCCGCCTGTTCGACGGTCTGCGGGCTGCGGTCAGGCCGGGTGGCCTGCTGATGTTGCACGGCTACACACCGAAGCAGGTCGATTACGGCACCGGCGGCCCGCCGGACCCGACCCACATGTACACCGAAGCGATGCTCGCGAGCGCCTTCGGCGCCATGGAGATCCTGTCGCTGCGGGCCTACGAGCAGGAAATCCGGGAAGGCGAGGGCCATCATGGCCGCTCGGCGCTGATCGACCTGGTGGCGCGGCAACCGGACTGAGCGGTGTCTTCCTCGGAGGGCCGGTCGTGACCGAGGGAGCAAAGCGGACCGCCACTGCCGGATCCGAGGCCGCCCGGATGATGCCGCCCGCCCGTCGATGATCAGCAGCACGCGCCGGATTCTGCGCTCCCCGAACCCGAACCCGAACAGCCGCGCGATCCTGACGGTTCCGGCGGGATTGCGGTAGGCGTAGAAGGTCGCGACGGCGTCCCCGCTTGCGGTGATCCTCGGCAGGCCGCAGTCGCCGAGGCCGCGTGTGTCGCGCCGCACGGCCGCCAGGTAGGCATCGGCCGACCGACAGCCGTGCAAGGTGCCCTCGAAGCACAGGCCTGGCGCCAGCAGCGGCGCCGGGCCATCCACGTCACCTGCGCAGAACGGCCGCAGGTGCTCGAAGGCGACGTCACGGTTGGTCGTGGCGTCGATGTCGGTCGCATCAGTGGGCGATGTTGGTGTGGTGCCGGATACCCGTCACGCATATCGCAGGTGCCGGATCGAGGGTCAGTTCGTGCCGCGCGATGCCGCTGAAGCCGGCCTGCCGCATCGCCATGGCGATGCGCTGCGCCATGTCGAGGGCCTCGTCACGGGTCGGATTCCTCGAGCGCGGCTGGAAGGTCGTCGCCGCGATGCCCTGGTCTGCCAGGCAGCCATGAATCTGTTCGAAGGCTTCTTCCAGGTCGGGAAGGAATTGCACGACGTTCACCGAGAACACGCGGTCGTAGCCTGCCGCTTGCCCGGCCAGCTCGCCCAGACTCCCCGGCCGGACCACGGCGCTCCCGGAGGCGATCTGCGCCGCCAGTCGGCGCCGGGCCTGGCGCACCATGGTCTCGGAGTGATCGATGCCGACCGCCTGGCCGCCGCTCACGATCGCTGCTGCCGCTTCGAGCGCGACCCCGGGACCACAGCCGATCTCGAGAATCCTGTGCCAGGGTTGGGCCGCCATCAGGCCGACGGTCCACGCGTTGCGTTCGAGGTTGGACGGGCGCCGCGCCATGACGAGGCCCGCAAGAGAACCGAGCAGGCCGTGTGGCCGCCTGAACTGGCCGACGACAATCGAGCGCAGGGTCATCAAAGCATCCTCCCTGGGGGGGCCGGCCTTGCGAACAGGCGCCAGGTGAACGGGACCACCGCAGCCATCGCGAGGACGATCAGCTCGAGCGCCAGTGCATGCTTGAAGCGGATCGCCGGGAGATCCAGCACCTCGGTGGCAAAGGTGTTCCATCCCCACAGCAGGGCGGTGCTCGTCGAGATCAGCACGGCGAGGGCGACGACGAGCGTCCTGACGGGTCCGGTGGTGTTTTCAGGATGGTCATTCATGGCAGTCTCCTGTCGCGATTTCCTGGGCAATTTGCCGGTTCAGGTCCCGCAGGACCTGGGCTGCATGCCGCAGTGTCCCGTCCGGCAGGCTGCGGGAGATGCGGCGCAAGGGTTCCCGTTCACGCGCCTCGATGGTCGCGAAAAGCGCACGGCCCTCCGCGGTCAGGAGGAAGTGCGGTGATCGCCGGTGGGCCGGGTTGTCGCCGGCCCCGACCAGACCGGCCGCCTGGAGCGAATTGACGATGGTCTGGATGTGCTGGCGGGAAACCCGCTTGCTCCTGGCAATTTCGGGGACGGTCCGCGGCCCGCCAGACGCCAGCGATTCCATCACCGCCCGCATCGAGGGGTTCACGTGCAGATCCGCGTGCAGTTGCTCGGCCAGGGTCTTCAGCTGATTGAAGCAGGTACGCACCTCGCGGAACACATCCGCGAGGATCTTCTCGTTCGACGTCATCGGCTCCCCGTCGCTCCCCTGAAATTGACAATCACGTTGTCAATCTAGATTTTGACAAGTTGATTGTCAACGGGCCGCCTTTGCCGGCGCGGGATGGCGGAGCTGCAGTGGGGGGGCGCGGAGCCTGGCGTGGGCGCCGGACGGCTATGCGCTGACCAACGCCGTGCGGCGTGCCGGCGGGGCCAGCGTCGCCACCGGTCGATGCCGATCGAGGCGGGTTGCCGGCGGCGCCCTGAGGACTTGCCGGTCTACAGGTACAGGACTGCCGGGAACACCGTCAAGGCGACCACGTAGAGCAACCACTCCAGCCGCCGGCGCTCGAGGAAGCCGGTGAAATGGAGCACCAGGACGACGACGGCGAGGATGTAGTACAGGGTGAACAGCATCGTCAGTCTCCCGGTGGCGTTGGGCGGTGCCGGTCCATGATCCTCATTCCTCGACGTGGCGCAGGGAAAGGTCGATCGCCCGCACGTTCTTGGTCAGGCCGCCGATCGAGATGCGGTCTACACCGGTCTCGGCGATCTTGCGCACCATCTCCAGACCGACGCCGCCGGAAGCTTCGAGTTCGGCGCGACCGGCGGTCATCTTCACCGCTTCGCGCATTTCGTCGAGGCTCATGTTGTCCAGCAACACCATTTTCGCGCCGCCGTCGAGCGCTTCACGCAACTGCGCCAGCGACTCCACCTCGATCTCGATGAAGGCGTTGCCGGTGGCGATACGCCGGGCCGTGGCCAGCACCTCGCGCACGCCGCCGGCCGAGATGATGTGATTTTCCTTGATCAGGATGCCGTCGTACAGACCGATGCGATGGTTGACGCCGCCGCCGACCAGCACCGCGTACTTCTGGGCGAGCCGCAGGCCCGGCAGGGTCTTGCGGGTATCGACGATGCTGGCCCCGGTGCCCTCGACCGCATCGACGTAGCTGCGGGTCAGCGACGCGGTCGCGGACAGCAACTGCAGGAAATTCAGGCCGGTGCGCTCGGCGGTGAGCAGATTGCGGGCTGTCGCGATGATCTCGCAGATCGGCTGGCCGGCCTCCAGGCGGTCGCCGTCGACCGCGTGCCAGGTGACCAGCGCGTTGGGCTGCAGCGCCATGAACGCGGCATCGAACCAGGCGCTGCCGCACAGGATCGCCGGCTCCCGGGTGATCACCCGCCCGCGGGCCTGGACCGAATCGGGGATCAGATGCGCCGTGAGATCACCGGTGCCGATGTCCTCGGCCAGGGCCGCGGCCACGTTGCGCTGGATTTCGACCCGCAACTGCTCACCGATGATCATCGAAGCTCCCTGCTAATCGGGTCCCCGATTCTAGCACCGCGCGCCAGTCGCCCGGCATGACAGATGGCATCCGGCGGCTGCGCGAGGCGAAAATGTGTGTCCGCTTTCGGCCAGCGCAGGTGCCGTGCCGGCGTGATAATCGGGTCATGAACCTGCCCCCGCCGGACATTTGCTACCAGGCCCTGTTGAGCCGCGACCCGCGCTTCGACGGTCGATTCTTCGTCGGCGTGCGCAGCACCGGTATCTATTGTCGTCCGATCTGCCGGGTACGCACGCCGAAGCGGGAGAATTGCCGCTTCTTCGCCAGCGCCGAGGCCGCCGAAGATGCCGGCTTCAGGCCCTGCCTGCGCTGCCGGCCGGGACACGCGCCGGGTCGCGCCCCGATCGACGCCGGGGCGCGGCTCGCCCGGGCTGCCGCGGAGTGGATCGAGCGCAGGCTCGCGCAGGAGGCGACGATGGACGCGCTGGCGTCCCATGTCGGCGTCAGCCAGCGCCATCTGCGGCGCCTGTTCGCCCGCGAGTTCGGCGTGACGCCGCTGGCCTACCGCAACGGTCGCCGGCTGCAATTGGCGCGGCGGCTGCTCACCGAATCCGCGATGCCGGTCGGCGAGGTCGCGCTGGCGGCCGGGTTCGGCAGCCTGCGGACCTTCAATCGAAGTCTTGCGCGTGCCTACGGCCAGACCCCGGGAGAGTTGCGGCAGCGGTCGCCGGGGCCGGGAGCGGACGGCGAGGCCGTGTTCCGCCTCGACTACCGGCCGCCGCTGGACTGGCAGGCCCTGACCGATTTCCTCGGCCGGCGCGCGATTCCGGGCGTCGAACAGGTCGCGGACGAGCAGGGCAGCGTCTGCTATCGGCGCATCCTGCGGCTGACAGCCGGACCGCAGCCGGGCGTCGGCTGGATCGCGGTGCGCTGCGATGCGATCAGTGCGGCGCTCGAGGTGAGGGTTGCCGAAGCCCTGCTGCCCGGCGCGGCGGCGGTGCTCGCCCGCCTTCGGCGCCTGTTCGACCTGGCCTGCGATCCCCATGAGGTGGCTTCCGCGCTCGGCGATCTGGCGGCCGGGCGGCCCGGGCTGCGACTCCCCGGCGCGGTGGACGGATTCGAAATCGGCGTGCGCGCGGTGCTCGGCCAACAGGTCAGCGTGGCCGCGGCACGAACCCTGGCGGCGCGCTTCGTGGCGCGTTTCGGCCAGGCCGTCGACACGCCGTGGCCGGAACTCGACCGCGCCTTTCCTCTTCCGGCTGAAGTCGCCGCGCTGGCAGCGCAGGACTTCACCGGGATCGGCATCATGCCGGCCCGTGCGAATGCCCTGGTGGCGCTGGCCCGCGCGGTCGCCGGCGGCGCGCTGGATCTCGACGGCCTGGCGCCGTTGGTGGAGACCCGCGCGCGCCTGCTGGCCTTGCCTGGGATAGGTCCGTGGACTGCCGATTACATCCTGATGCGCGCGGCCTCGTGGCCGGATGCGCTGCCGGAAGGCGATGTCGGCGTGCATCGGGCGCTCGGTGGGGGCTCGCGAGCCGCGATCCGGCAGCGGATGGCGGCATGGCGGCCGTGGCGTGCCTATGCGGTGCTTCACTTGTGGATGCGACAGGAGAAGCAGGATGGACGATGAACGGCGTCGGCTGGCGGTGCGATCACCGCTCGGCGATCTGGTGGCGAGCCTCGACCGGGACGGACGAATCGTCGGCCTGGTGTTCGCCGAGGGGAACGAAGCAGCGGGCGTGGATGTCGCGGCAGGCGGCGTGCAGGGGCTGATCGACGATTGGTTCGCCAGTGGCGAGCTGCCGGCCGGCGTGATCGCCTGGCCGCGTGCGAGCGACTTCCAGCGACAGGTATGGCAGGCGGCGATGGCCGTGGGCCGCGGCGCCACCTGCAGCTATCGCGAGCTGGCGGAGGCGCTGGGCCGGCCGCGCGCGGTGCGGGCGGTCGCCGCTGCGCTGGCAGCCAATCCGGTCCTGCTGCTGGTGCCGTGCCACCGCGTGCTCGGCAGCGACGGCTCGCTGCGGGGCTATGCCGGCGGGCTGGCGCGCAAGCGCCGGCTGCTGACGATCGAGGGCGCGTTGCCCGGCTGAGCGCGGGCCGCCGCTTCGGGGGGATTTGCCGGTGCCGCCGCTAGGCCAGCCGCGGCGGGCAGGCCCCGGCGACGAGCGGATCACCTGGCAGATGCTGGCCGATTGCGCGATCATCGTGCTGGGAACCGCACTCGCGAGTGACCTGATCGGTGCTGGAGGCCGGCAGGGAGGGGAAAGACAACGGCGACGACGGCATCCCATCCATTGTTTCCGAAACCCCGGAGGACATCATGGAAGCACCCGTTCACAGCATGACCAACCTGTTTGCCCAACTGGGCCTGCCGAACGACGAGGCGTCGATCGCCCGGTTCATCGAGACCCACCGGCCGTTGCCGGAGAACGTGCAACTGGCCGAGGCATCGTTCTGGACGCCGTCCCAGGCCGCGTTCCTTCGCGAGGAGATCCAGGAGGATGCCGACTGGGCGGCGATCATCGACGAGCTCAACGCCGAACTCCATGGCTAGTGGCGGCCCTGCCGGCGGGACCCGTACCGAGCGCGACTCGCTCGGTGAGGTCGTGGTTCCGCAGGCGCGGCTGTGGGGCGCCCAGACCCAGCGCTCGCTCGTGAACTTCGCGATCTCGAGCGAGCGCATGCCCCTCGAGGTGATCCGTGCGCTGGCCGAACTGAAGGCCGCATGTGCGCGCGTCAACGCCGAACTCGGGCGGCTTCCCGGTGACAAGGCGGCGGCCATCGTCAGCGCTGCCCGGGAGGTGCGCGACGGCAGCCATGACGACGAGTTTCCCTTGTCGGTGTGGCAGACCGGATCGGGTACCCAGAGCCACATGAACGTCAACGAGGTGCTGGCCAACCGGGCATCCGAATTGCTCGGCGGCCTGCGCGGGGCCGGACGCCTGGTGCACCCCAATGACGACGTCAATCTCGGGCAGTCGTCGAACGACATGTTCCCGAGCGCGATGCACGTGGCGGCGGTTCGCGCCTTGCGCGGGCGGTTGCTGCCGGCACTGGAGTCGCTGCAACGCACGCTCGAGGCGAAGGCGGCCGAATTCGCCGGCATCGTCAAGATCGGCCGCACCCACCTGCAGGACGCGACGCCGCTGACCCTGGGCCAGGAGTTTTCCGGCTACGCCGCCCAGCTCGGGCTCGCGGGGCAGGCGATCGAAGCCAGCCTGCCCGGCCTCCACGTGCTGGCGATCGGCGGCACCGCGGTCGGTACCGGGCTGAACGCACCGCAATGCTTCGGCGAGCGGGTGGCCGAAGTGCTGACGGCGGACAGCGGCCTGCCGTTCGAAAGCGCCGGCAACAAGTTCGCCGCACTGGCCGGACACGAGCCGATGCTCGCCGCCCACGGGGCATTGCGAACGCTGGCGGCGGCCCTGACCAAGATTGCCAACGACGTGCGCTGGCTGGCTTCGGGACCGCGCAGCGGTCTCGGCGAGATCGAATTGCCAGCCAACGAACCGGGCAGTTCGATCATGCCGGGCAAGGTCAATCCGACCCAGTGCGAGGCGCTGACGATGCTCTGTGCCCAGGTCCTCGGCAACGATGTCGTGGTCGGCATCGCCGGCGCGTCCGGCCAGTTCGAACTGAATGTCTACAAGCCGGTGATCATCCACAACTTCCTGGGCAGCGTGCGCCTGCTCAGCGACGGCATGGCGAGCTTCGGACGGCACTGCGTGGCCGGCATCGAGCCGGATCGTCAACGCATCGCCGAACTGCTGTCGCGCTCGCTGATGCTGGTCACCGCGCTGACACCGCAGATCGGCTACGACAAGGCGGCCGCGATCGCCAAGCGGGCCCATGCCGAGGGCACGACGCTGCGTGACGCGGCGCTGGCGACCGGCTGGGTGAGCGCAGAGGAATTCGACCGCTGGGTGGTGCCGTCGGACATGGTGTGAAGCCCCCTCAGCCGGCCGGCGCTGGCTCGGTGCCGGCGCGCCCGCTCAGCCATTGCTTCAGGTGCTCCAGCATCGACAGCAGCGCCGGCACGAAGAACAGCACCAGCACCGCCGAGAAACCGAGCCCGAAGGCAATCGACGCGGCCATCGGTATCAGGAACTGGGCCTGCAGCGAGGTCTCGAAGAGCAGTGGCGTGAGCCCGCCGATCGTCGTCAGCGAGGTCAGCAGCACTGCCCGCAGCCGGGCGCAGGCCGCGCCGATCAGCGCTTGCTCGGGGTCGAGACCCTTCTGCCGCAGGGTCTGGAACATCGTCACCAGGATGATCGAGTTGTTGACGACGATGCCGGACAGGCCGAACAGGCCGAACATCGACAGGATCGTCAGCTTCAGGCCGAGCAGCCAGTGGCCGAAGATCGCGCCGGCGAGTCCCAGCGGTATCGCCGCCATCACCACCAGCGGCCAGCTCCACGACGCGAACGACCACACCAGCACGAAGTAGATCAGCGCCAGTCCGATGACCAGGCCGCGGCCCATGTCGGCCATCGTCTCGCGCTGGTCGCTGGCGCGGCCCTCGAAGCTGTACGAGATGCCGTGGCGAGCGGCCAGCGCCGGCAGGGTCTCGCGCGCCAGTTCGGCACGGATCACGTCGGCGGACGTGCGCCCGCTGTCGATCTCGCCCGAAACCTCGACCGCGAGCCGGCCATCGGCGTGGCGCAGGGCCTCGAAGCCGCGCCGCGACTCGAACGTGGCGATGCTGGTGAGGGGCGCGAACGAGCCGGCCGGCAGGCGGATCGCGATGCGGTCGAAGACATCCAGACGGGTGCGCTCCTCGCGCGGCAGCAGCAGCCGCACTTCGAGCTCGTCGCGCCCGACCTGGACGAGCTGGGCGAGGCTGCCGTCGAAGGCCGCGCGCAACTGGCGGCCGAGGCCCTCGGTGGTCAGGCCGAGGGCTTCTCCGGCCGGACTCAGGCGGTAGATCAGCTGCTCGCGACCGAAGGGCATGTCGTCCTCGGTGTCGCTCACCCCGGGGATGCTCTTCATCGTCTCGGCGAGCTGCAGTGCGGCGGCCTTCAGCGCGTCGGCGTCGTCGCCGACCAGCCGCACGTTGAGGTCGCGTCCCGGCGGGCCGGCGCGCCGGGCGGTGAAGGTCAGCAGCTCGAGGCCGGCCGCCGGCGCGGTCTTGTCGCGCCACACCTTCAGGAATCGTTCGTTGCGCACGCTGCGGCTGTCGGGCGGCGACAGCTCGATCATCATCGACGCCAGCTGGTCGCCGCGGGCACTGCCGCCGGCGCCGGTGCCCACCGTCGAGCCCAGCCACGACACCGCGGTCTCGACGAGATCGCTGCCGAGTTCGCGTTCGGTCTCGGCGAGGGCCCGTTCGAGTTCCCGCAGAAAGGCTTCGCTGCGGGCGCGGGGCGTGCCGGCGACGAAGGTGGCATTGACATAGACCGTCTGCCCTTCCGGCGCCGGGAAGAATTCGAAACCGATGCGCCCGCCGGCGATCAGCCCCACCGCCAGCACCATCAGCGACATCGTGATGGCGACGGTGGTGCCGCGCCAGGCCAGCGCCAGCGTCACCAGGCGGCGGAAATGGTGCTCCCGGAGGCGATCGAAGCCGGCCTCGAGCCACTTGCGCAGGCGCGAGCTGCGGGCGGCGGCCTCGCCGTGCAAGGCGCTCTTCAGATGGGCGGGCAGGATCAGGAAGCTCTCCAGCAGCGACGCCAGGATCACCATCACCATGACGAACGGGATGTCGCCGAGGATGTTGCCGATCACGCCGCCGACCATCATCAGCGGCACGAAGGCGGCGACCGTGGTCAGCGACGCGGCGATCACCGGCGCCAGCATGCGGCGGGCACCGCCGAGCGCGGCGGCCTCCGGCGGCTCGCCCATGCTGCGGTGGGTGTCGGCATCCTCGCTGACGACGATCGCGTCGTCGACGATGATGCCGAGCGCCATGATCAACGCGAACAGGCTGATCATGTTGATCGAACCGCCGAACAACAGCATCAGCGCGAGGGTGCCGAGAAAGGCGGTGGGAATGCCGACCACGACCCAGAACGCGACCCGCGCCGGCAGGAACAGGTAGAGCACCAGCACCACCAGCAACAGGCCGCCGAGACCGTTTTCGATCAACAGTTCGATGCGGTCGCGGATCAGCTGCCACTGGGCATCGAACACTTCCAGCCGGATCGACGGCGGCAGGGTCGGGCGGGTGCGCGCCAGCCAAACCTCGAGGGCCTCGGCGGCGCGCAGCGAATGCCCGCTCTCGGCGCGCTGCAGCTTCATCTCGACCACCGCGTCGCCGCCTTCGCTGAGCGTCAGCGCGCCCGGGCGCGGTTCGCGGCGGATCTCGGCGATCTCGCCGAGACGGATCAGGCCCGTGGCTTCGCTCGATACCGGCAGCTCGGCAAACTCGGCCGCGTCGCGGCGCTGCTCGAGGCCGCGCAGCTCGCGGGCGCCGTCGCGCTCGCCGGCGACGCCGGCCGGCACGTCGCGGGCGAGCTGGGCGACGCGCTCGGCGACCTCGACCAGCGACAGGCCGAGGGTCTGCAGTGCCGCAGAGGGAATCTCGATCGCGATGCGCTGTTCGGGCAGACCGGTGATGTCGATGCGATCGATGCCGTTGGCGAGCAGCTCGCTTTCGAAGCGGCGCACCCACGGACGCAATTGCTCGACGTCACCGCCGCGCACCAGCAGGCGCGCGATCGGTTCGTAGCGGGTGACGCGGCTGATCTGCGGCGTCTCGGCGTCGCGCGGCAGATTGCGGAACTCGTCGACCCGCTGGCGTACCTGGTCGAGGGCCAGCAGCGGGTCGGTGCCTTCGTCCAGCTCCAGGCTGATGCTGGCGACCCCCTGGGCCGACGTGGACGTCATGCGCTTGAGCCCGTCCACGTTCTTCAGCCGCTCCTCGAGGGGGTCGGTGATGCCGGCCTCGACATCCTCGGCCGACGCACCACTCCACACCACCCGGACGCTGACGATGTCGAGCTCGAAGGTCGGGAAGAACTGGACGTTCATCCGGCTCACGCCGACCAGGCCGGCGAACACCGCCAGCAGCATCAGCACGTTCGCCGCGACCCGGTGGCGCAGCAGCGCGGCCAGGATGCCTTGCCCGCGAGCGCTCATCGCGTCAGCGCTTCGACGGCCAGGCCGTCGATCGCGTTGGGCAGGTGGGTCACCATCACCTCGCTGCCGGCCGCCAGTGCCGGCGCGCGCAACAGCACCCGGACCTCGTCGCCGTCGCGGCGCTCACCGACCCGCGTGACGGGCACCGAGGCCAGGCGGCCCGCGTCGATGCGGTAGATGCGGTTGCCGCCATGCAGGGCCGAATAGGGCAGCGCGATCACGTCGTCGGCGATCGGGCGCTGCAGGCGGGCGGCGAGAAAGGCGCCGACCGGCACGTCGTTGCCGTCGATCAGGCGCAGCAGCACATCGATGCCGCGGGCATCGGCCTCGCCGCCGATACGCTCGAGCTGCGCGGCAACGCGGCGCTCGCCGTATTCGGCTTCGGCGGTGAGCCCGTCGCCGGCCGCGAGCGCGCGGCGCAGCTCCGCAGCATAGTCCACCGGCACGCGGGCGCGCAGGAACAGGTCGTCGGCGGCATAGAGGGAGAGCAGCACCTGACCGGGTTGCACCTGGTCGCCGGCGGCCACCTCGACGCCGGCGACGCGGCCGGCGAACGGTGCGTGGATCTCGCCGCGGGCCGCGTCGCGTTCGGCCTCGGCCAGATTCGCCTGCAGCTGCGCCAGTCGCGCCGGGTGCTCGGCCAGCGACTGCTCGCGCTGGGTCACCGCGAGGCGGGCCCTGGCGAGCGCCTCGCGTGCCTGATCGAGGGCGCTCTCGGCGCCCAGCTGAGCCTTCTTCAGCCGCGACACACGCTCTACGCCGGCGGCTGCGAGTTCGCGCAGGCGGCGCTCCTCGACGACCGCCTCGAGGTCGTGGCGATGGCGGATGCGCTCGCGCTCGACCTCGGCCCGAGCGCGCTCGACACGAGGCAGCAGGTCGCCCGGATCGAGCCGGGCGAGCAGCCGGCCGGCGGCCACGGCCTGACCGTCGCGCACCGCGACTTGGAGGATGCGGCCGCCCACCGGTGCCGCCGCGCGGAGCCGGTCCGGTGCTTCTACGCGTCCGTAGACGACCAGGTTCGGCCGGGCCTCGCCGGGTGCGACGCGTCGCGACTCGATCCGCCAGACGCGCTCGCGTGCCTCGACCTGCGGCGGCGCCGGCCGGCTCGCCTTGAGCGCGAGGAAACCGGCAGCGGCGACGGCGATGACGGCGACGGGGAGCAGGCGGCGGAAAATCATGCAGTAGGTCGGAGCAGGCGCCGGAATGCGGCGATTATATCAGCAAAAACTAATATGCTGGCGGCGTCGCCCTCGCCGATCAGTCGCCGAGGCGGAAGCCGATCTTGAGTTTCACCTGGTAATGGGCGATCTGACCGTCGCTGATGTGACCGCGCGATTCGACCACCTCGAACCAGTCCAGGTTGCGCAGCGTCTTGCTGGCTTCCGCCACCGCGTTGCGGATGGCTTCGTCCTGGCTGTTCGGCGAGGAACCGACGATTTCGACCAGCTTGTAGGTATGGGAACTCATGGCTGTCTCCGCGAGGTGGGGTTCCCATTAGACGCAAGTGGTTCGATTCGTGCAATCTGCCGACATCGGCACACAGGGAGCGATCGACAGGCATGCATGTGAGGACGGGCAATCTCCTGGCGCCGCTGCCGGCGGCGGGCGGCGAAGAGGTCGTCGAACCACTCCATTCGCGGGCCGGCGTGCGGATCGAGCGGATCGTCTCCCGCGGCCACCAGTCGCCCGAAGGATTCTGGTACGACCAGCCCGAGGACGAATGGGTGTGCCTGCTGGCGGGGCGTGCGACGCTGACCTTCGAGGACGGCGAGGCGCTCGCGCTCGCCGCCGGCGACTGGCTGCTGATCCCGGCCCACGCCCGTCATCGGGTGAGCGCCACCAGCGACCCGGCGGTGTGGCTGGCGGTGTTCGTCGCCAGCGCGGAGGTCGGCGGTGGCCGGTGTTGACGGGCAGCGGCGCCACAGCCGCGTCGAGGACGCGCTAGCGATCGGCATCGGCGCGCTGCAGGTGTCGCTCGGCCTGACGCTGTTCCAGGCTGCCGGCGTCCTCAGCGGCGGCACCGCCGGCCTCGCCTTCCTCGCACACTACGCCGCCGGCTGGCCCCTCGGAGCGGTCTTCTTCGCCGTCAACTTGCCGTTCTACGGGCTCGCCTGGCGGGGCATGGGGCGGGCCTTCACGGTCAAGACCTTCGCCGCGGTGGCGACCGTTTCGGCGCTCGCCGAGCTGATGCCCGGATGGCTCACGGTCGGGGCGGTCTCGCCGGTGTTCGCGGCCATCGCCGGTGGCCTGCTGCTCGGCAATGGCCTGCTGATCCTGATCCGCCATCGCGCCAGCCTCGGCGGCATCGGGGTGATGGCGGTCTATCTTCAGGAGCGGCGGGGCTGGCGTGCCGGCCATCTTCAACTCGCGGCGGACGCGGCGATCTTCGCGGCGGCGCTGACGGTCGTGCCATGGGTCGGGGTGGCGCTGTCTTTGCTCGGGTCGGTGGCGTTGAACATGGTGATCTCGATGAATCACCGGGACGGGCGTTACATGGGCTTCTGAGGCGGGGATTGAATTCTGCGGTGGCGACCATAGATCACCGTTGCGGGCGCTCGACGGAGGCCCGCCAACCTGACGTATCGCTTGATTCTGGAGGATATGACGATGAGAACCTATGATCTGACCCCGCTGTACCGCTCCGCGATCGGCTTCGACCGATTCGCCCGACTGGTGGACGGTGCCCTGCGCAGTGACGCGCAGCCGAGTTATCCGCCCTACAACATCGAACTGGTCGAAGACGACAAGTACCGCATCTCGATGGCCGTCGCAGGCTTCGAGCGTGGCGAACTCGAGATCGAGAGCGAGCACGACACCCTCAAGGTGGTCGGTCGCAAGCGCAAGGACGCCGAGGAACGCAAGTACCTGCATCGCGGCATCGCGGCGCGCGATTTCGAGCACCGCTTTCAGCTCGCCGACCACGTCAAGGTGGTGGGCGCATCGCTCGACAACGGGCTGCTGAACATCGAGCTGGTTCGGGAGGTGCCGGAGGCGATGAAGCCGCGCCGGATCGAGATCGGCGCGCCGAGCGGCATCGATCTGCTCGCTCGCGAAGCCGCCTGAAATCGGCGCAAGGACCCCGCCATGGGGTCCCGCGAAGAAAAGCCGGACGCTGCGTCCGGCTTTTTTCTCGCTGGATCGGGTGCCGCCGGGAACGGCAAGGCTTCGCTGGCCGCACCTTCAGCCGCGGCTCGACGACCGCAATTCGCGCACCGGCCATCCTTGCCAATCGGCCGCCGGTAAGGCGCCCTCACCGCATGTCCCGTATTTCCCGGCGCCCGTCCCATGCGGATTCCGGCGGTGACGGGCGGGCGCTACCTTAGCCATGCGGAAACATGGAACTGCCATGAAAAAAGCTCAGAGAAGATCCCTGCGCGGCTTCACCCTGATCGAATTGATGATGACATTGACGATCTTCGGCATCCTGCTGATGGTCGGCGTCCCGGCACTGCGCGGTTTCATCGTGTCGAGCGATCTGACCGGCCAGGCCAACGACATCCTGGCGGCGATCAACCTGGCACGGGCCGAGGCGGTGCGGCGGGGGCAGCGGGTCATATTCTGTCCGGTGCAGACGGCCGCCGGGGTGCCGTCGACGGATACCTGTACCGATCCGGGGGCGGACTCCTGGCCGGGCTGGATGGTGTTCGTCGATTCCAACAGCAGCGGCGCCCACGATCCGAACGAAGAGGTCGTGCGGGCCGGCACTCTCGGTGGCGGAAGCGTTCTCTCCAAGTCCAGCCTGTCCCTGTCCGGCGCCGCGAACCGCATCGTCTTCAGGCCCGACGGAATCGCCAAGGCGCACGGCGGACTGACGATCCAGCAGGTGGCATTGCGCATCTGCGACCCGTCCGGTGCCAGCGCGCACAACCTGCGCGACATCGTGCTGACCTTCGGCAGCCGCGTCAGCGTCTCCCGCGCCACCGATGCAACCTGTGCCACGCCGGCCAATCCATGATGATGAACACGAATCGAATTCCTCGCAGCACCAGGGAACGCGGAGTCGGCATGATCGAGGTGCTGATCGCCGTGCTGGTCCTCGCCGTCGGCCTGCTGGGCGTGGCCGGCATGCAGTTGTCGGCGCTGCGCTCCAACCAGGCCGCCTACGAGCGCAGTGTCGCGACGATCATGGCCAGCTCGATCGCCGAACGGATGGCCGCCAATCGCGCCAGCGCGCAGGGCGGCGCCTACAACCTTGCGATGGGCGGTGCCGCTTGCCCGGCGCCGGGCGGCGGGACACTGGCGAGCCAGGATCTCACCGACTGGCTCACGGAAATGCGGGGCAACGGCGCCCTGGGACCGACCAGCTGCGGTTCGGTCCAGTGCGATGCCCTGACCGACGTCTGCGTCGTGACGGTTCAGTGGAACGATTCCCGGAGCACGGTATCCGGCACGGAAACCCCGCAACTGGTGCTCGAGGTGCGGCTATGACGAAGCGAATGTCGGGCCGCGCGGGCGGCTTCTCCCTGATCGAACTGCTGGTCGCGATGACCCTCGGCCTGTTCCTGATGGCCGGCATCGGCAGCGTCTTCATCGCCACCGGCGAGGCCAACCGATCCAACGAGAACCTGTCGCGACTGCAGGAAGCCGCGCGCACCGCCTTCAGCATGATGGCCAGGGATATCCGCGAAGCCGGCATCAACGACTGCGGCCGCATCGATCGCGTCATGAACGTGCTGGGCGCCGGTGGTGGCCCGCCGCCGCAATGGGCGACCTGGAACAACGGCGTCGCCGGCTTCGACGCGGGGGTCGCTGCCCCTGGCCTGACGAGCGGCGCGGGTTTCGGCGAGCGGGTCGCCACCGAAGATGCCCTCAACATCATGAAGGGCGCGTCCAAGGGTGTCTCGGTCGTCGCGACCCTGTCGCCGGGCGGCGGCCAGCCGGCGTCGATGCAGGTCACCGACGAATCGCCGTTCGAACCCGGTGACATCGCCATCGTTTGCGACTTCACCCAGGCGACGATCTTCCAGATCACCAACACCAATGAGGCGGGGGGCGACGAACGGGTGGTGCACAACGCCAGCGGCGGAGAGTCGCCGGGCAACTGCACGATGGGGCTCGGCTGGGTCGTGCCGCGCATCTGCAGTCCGGCCGGCCGGCCGTACAACTACGGCCCCAATTCGACGATCCTCAAGTTCGAGTCGATGTATTGGTACATCGGCAATAACGGGCGAGCGGACAGTGGCGGCACGTCGCTGTTCCGGATGCAGTTGCAGAACACCGGCGGTGTTCCGGCGATGGTGCCCCAGGAAGTCATGGAGGGGGTCAGCGGACTGCAGTTCCAGTTCCTGGTCGACGGCGCCGCCGATTACGTCGATGCGGCCGCGGTGGCCGACTGGAAGCAGGTGCTGGCGGTCCAGATCGGCCTGATCTTCAGCGGCGTGGCCCAGGAGCGAAGCGCGGCCGGGGCGTCCGAGCGGGTCCAGCGCAGCTATTTCAACGTCGTAACGCTTCGCAACCGGGTGTCATGATGAACGGCTTTTCGATTGGCCAGAAAGGGCAGCGAGGGGCGGTCCTGATCGTTTCGCTGGTGATGCTGGTCGCGGTGATGCTGCTCGGCATCGCCGGCATCCGCGGTACCAGCCTGCAGGTGCGGATGGGTGCGGGCCTGTATGACCGGCAGATCGCCTTCCAGGCCGCGGAGAGCGCGATCCGGGATGCCTCCGCGGTCGTCGCCACGGGGGCCAACCCGGTCTTCGACGGCACCAACGGGCTCTACCCGCTGCCGCCGGTGGTGAACAACGGCACCTGGGTGGACCGCTGGGACGATCCGGCCGTCAACTGGCGGGGCGGCACGGCGATCGCCAACGGGCCGAAGCACATCACGCCCGAATTCATCGTCGAGGACCTCGGTACCTGGCCGGACCCGCCCGACTGCATCAAGCAGGTACCGCGACCGCCGCTGTGCCTGTCGGCTCGCTACCGGATCACCGCCCGCAGCGGCGAGGCCGGCGCCGAGCGCCAGGTGGTCCTGCAATCCACATTCAGACCCTGAGGTTAGGGAGGCATCATGGCCAGCAATCAATCGGACACCCGCTCACCAAAGTTCGGCCGGACGACGCGCCTGTGCGTCAGTGTGGCGGCCTGCATGGCCCTGCAGCCGGCGCATGCGACGACGAGCATCGCCACTGCACCGCTGCTGACGGACTCCGCCGTGCCACCGAACGTGATGTTCGTGCTCGACGACTCCGGTTCGATGCAGTGGGAGATCATGCCGGACGACATCACGTTCTTCGCCTACCTGTTTCCGATCCCGTCGGCCAATGGCGGCTCGCAGATCTACGGCGCCGTCGATTACTCGTCGCAGATCCCGAACTTCAACAGCAACAATTTCTACAACTACTTCTTGCGCTCGCCCCACAACAACCGGATCTTCTACAACCCGGCCATCGAGTACCTGCCGTGGCAGACGTCGTCGAGCGGGGCGACGGTGGCGGTCACCGGTGACGCCGACGGCAATGTCGATCCCCATGCCGCGCCGTTCAACCCGGCCGCACCGTTGCGCGGAACGCTGGACCTGGATCCCGCCTCGGCAGTGTCGCGCAACGCCAACTGGTATGCCAACGGCACTGGTGGCTGCTCGGGCAACATGAGCTGCTCGATCTGGCCGATCACCTTCTACATGCACGTCGGCGGCGACGCGAATCCCAATTCGCAGTCGAGCTACGTCCGCTATCAGATGCGCAACGGCAAGATGTATCGGGCACTGAACGCCGGTGCCGGCAGCGAGACCGAGGTCACCTCGCTGAGCTGGACTGCCGAGGACGGCTCGACGGTCGTCCGCGCGGCCACCGAGGAGCGCAGGAACTTTGCGAACTGGTTCAGCTACTATCGCTCGCGCCTGCTCTCGGCGCGCGGTGGCGCCAGCCTGGCCTTCGCCGAGCTGGGCAGCAACTACCGGGTCGGCTTCACCACCATCAATCACCGCGGCGAGTCGAGCTACACCTTCAAGGTTCCCACCGTCGGGGAATTCTCCGCGGCGAACCGGGACGGCTGGTTCGACATCCTGCTCGACAGCAACGTCGGTGCCAGCGGCACCCCGCTGCGGCGGGCGCTGCAGTGGGCCGGGGAATACTATTCGAAGGGTGCGGGTGATCCCGACAACCCGTGGCTGCCGCTCGACGCGGCGGAATGCCGGCGCAGCTTCACGATCCTGACCACCGACGGCTACTGGAACGGCTCCGCCCCCGATCCCTCGGTCGGCAACTCAGACAGTGCGGACGGGCCGACGCACACCAGCTCGCTCGACGACGTCTCGGATGGTGGCTACAAGGCCGGTCCACCCTGGGCCGACAGCTACTCCAACACGCTCGCCGACGTGGCGATGCACTACTGGAAGAACGATCTGCAATCCTCCGTCCTGAACAAGGTCAAGCCGACGATCAGCGACGAGGCGTTCTGGCAGCACATGAACACCTTCACGTTGTCGATCGGCGTCAAGGGGACACTCGATCCGGAGACGGTAATTGCCGACGAAACGTTCTCGGCGTGGCCGGATCCGTCCCTCGGCGGCGAGAAGACCGTGGACGACCTGCTCCATGCGGCGATCAACGGTCGCGGCGAGTTCATCCCCGCCAAGGATCCGGCGGAGTTCAAGCAGGGCCTCACCGATGCGCTGGCGGCGATCACCGCGACGGCGGGCAGTGCCTCCAGCCTGTCCGGAAACACGACGGCGGTGACCGCCGGCTCGCGGATCTACCAGGCGCGCTATGCCGCCGGCAACTGGTCGGGCGACGTCGTCGCCTGGGGCCTCAATGACGACGGCAGCGTCAAGTTCACGGTCGATCCGGACGGCAGCAAACGCGGCTTCTGGAAGGCCAGCGAGGAGATGCCCGCGCCCGACGACCGCAAGATCTACACCAGCCTGACCGGGGTGTCCGGCAGCCTGGTGGAGTTCCTGAGTTCGGACAGCGCGATTGCCGGTGCCGTCGGCGGGGCATCGCTGGTGGAATATGTTCGCGGCAGCGACGACAACGAGGGTGCCGGGGCCAGCAAGTTCCGGCCGCGCCTGCGCAATCCGAAGGCCGCGGGTGACGTGGTCTCGCCGCTGGGCGACATCGTGAACTCGTCGCCGGCCTATGTCGGTTCCTCGCCCGAACGGCTCTACGAGCGTACGCCGCTGGACGGGGCTTCGAGCTACCAGAATTTTCGCACCAGCGTGGCGAACCGTTCGCCGTTGGTCTACATCGGTGCCAACGACGGCATGCTGCACGCCTTCGACGCGGCCACCGGCAAGGAGGTCTTCGCCTACATCCCGTCGGCGCTGCTGCCCAAGCTCAAGGCGATGGCCGCCCAGGACTACGGACACCAGTTCTACGTGGACGGCGACGTGGTGGTCGAGGACGTCTTCAATGGCGGCAGCTGGCGCACGATCCTGGTGGCGTCGCTGGGCCGCGGCGCCAAGACGCTGTTCGCGCTGGACGTGACGACGCCGGTCAGCGGCGGCGCGGTGAATATCACGGCCGGAAGCCTGCTGTGGGAGCTCAACGGCAATACCACCAACAAGCTCGGCCACGTGCTCGGCACGCCGCTGATCGCCCCGCTGAACAACGGCGACTGGGGTGTGATCGTCGGCAACGGCTACAACAGCGCCGACGACGACGCCCACCTGGTGATCATCAACGCCCTCACCGGCAGTGTCATCAAGGTGCTGGATACCGACGGCTCGACGTCCAACGGTCTGCTGGCGGTCGGTGGCTGGGACGACGATGCCGACGGCGACATCGACTACGTCTATGGCGGCGACCTGCGCGGTCAGCTGTGGAAGTTCGAGCTGCTGGATGGCGAGACCCAGTGGACCACGGCGAACAAGAGCGGCGCGGCCTATGCGCCGGTGTTCACCGCCACCGACGAAAACAGCAAGGTGCAACCGATCTCGGCCGGACCGCTGGTCGGCAGCCACCCGGACACCGGCGAACTGTGGATCTTCTTCGGCACCGGCAAGTTCGTCGAGTCGTCGGACCGCGGTGACACCAGCGTCCAGACCTGGTATGGCGTCCGCGACATGATCACCGACGCCGTGCCGTCGAAGTCCGGCCGGAATCGATCGGCCCTGGTCGAGCGCGTGATCAAGGAAGAGGGTACCGTGACGCGTGTGGACGGATCCAAGGCGACCTACCGGCTGATCTCCGATGTCGGCGAAGCGGTCGGTGGCGAGAAGGTCGTCGACGCCAGCGGCAACTATCTGAAACACGGCTGGTATCTGGATCTGCGGCTGGACGGCACGCCGGGCGCCGGTGAGCGCATGCTGGTCCGCAACATCCTGCTCAAGGACATCCTGCTGGGCTCCACCTTCATCCCCAACACCGAAGCCTGCGGCGAGCTCGGCGACGGTTGGCTGATGGCGATCTACCCGTGGCTCGGCGGGCGTCCGCTGCACGATTTCTTCGACGTCAATGGCGATGGCGAGGTGAATGGCCTGGACAGCGTCAAGGACCAGACCGTGAGCGGCTTCAAGCATGGCAACGGCGGCATACCCTATCTGCAGCAGTGCGGCGAAGGCCTGTGCGCGACCAGCACCTCGACCGACGGCACGGAACCGCCGGGCACGGAAAACATTGCCGAGACCGGCGCCCGCGGTAGGCTGTCGTGGCGCGAACTTCTGGGAGACTGAACATGTTGAGCAAACACGTCATCGCATTCGGGTTGGCGGCCGCGCTGCTGGGGGGCGCGCAGGTCCAGGCGAACGACGCCGGACTGCCGCCGATCCCGCTCGGCATGCTCGAGAAGCAGGGCAATGTGCAGCGGATCGACGCGGCACGCTCGATGGTGTGGATTTCGGGATCGGCCTACAAGATCGGCAAGACCACGCGCGCCTACGTCGGGTCGCGACCATTGACCGATCTGCGCGACCTCAAGATCGGTGCCCCGGTCGGCTACATGGATGATGGCCAGGGCAACCTGACGACGTTCTGGGCACAGCAGCAGAGCACAGGGACGAGCAGATGAACGCGCGCAAGAGTGGTTCGAGAGGCTTTACGCTGATCGAAATGGTGATCGTCGTGGCGATCATCGGGATCCTCGCGTCGGTGGCACTGCCGGCCTATACGAGCCACGTGGCCAAGTCACGACGCGGCGCGGCCCAGGGCTGCCTGAGCGAACTCGGGCAGTTCATGGAACGCAACTACAATCTGGCCCTGCGATACGATCTGGACACCGCTGGCAATGCGCTGGCACTACCGGCCTTGCAGTGCCGGACGGACCTGGCCGGTGTGTTCGCCTTCAGCACCACCACGCAGACGCAGACCGCCTATACGCTGAGCGCCGCGCCGAGTGCCGGCCAGGCCAAGAACGACAAGGCCTGCGGCTGCACGTTGACACTGACCCAGCAGGGCATCAAGGGCGTGGCCGGATGTGCCAAGAGCGTGGCGGACTGCTGGCGCTAGCCGTTGCCGCCCGTTGCCGGCATCCGGGCGGCCGGTTTGCGGCGGATGCCGCGCAGCGGGACACGCCATTCCACCTGTAGCGGCAGCCAGGCGCGGCCGCGGACGGGAATCCCGTTTCTTGATCAGCGCGCCTCGCCGCCGGCGCCGTCGCCCGCGATCAGCGCACCGAGCTCCCGGTCGAGCTGCAGGCCGGTGGCGTGGGCCCGCACCAGCAAGTTCCAGAAATAGCGATACGAGGCGCGGTCGTGGAGCTTGCCGGAGTGCTGGATCGGGCCCCAGCCGGCGGCCATCGCGGCGAGGATGATTTCCTGTGCCTGGATCACCTCCGCGAAATCGGGGCGCATCGCCTCGAGGATCGGCTCGATCTGATTGGGGTGGATGCTCCACATCCTCAGGAACGCGAACTCGTCGCGCGCACGCGCCGCGTCGGCGCGGATCAGCGCGCCGTCCCGAAGCTCGGTGGTGACGTTGTGCGTGGGCACCACGCCGTTGGCCAGCGCGGCCGCGGCAATTTCGCATTTCGCCCGCCGCACCAGGGGGTGGTCGAACTGCCCGGGGCTTCTCATCGCGGCGCCGCCGATCGCGCCGCCGTGGGCGCTGACGAAGTCCATCAGCCCGAAGTCGAGGGACTCCACACCATCGATCGCCGCGATCTCCCAGACCTCCCGCAGCGCACCGTGGGTCTCGATCAGCACGTGTACCGGAATCTGCCGGCCCAGTCCGCAGCGGTGCTCAATTTCCCTCAGCGCCGCCAGCTGGCTGCGCACGTCGCCCGCGGAACAGGGTTTGGGCAGCGTCACGAAGGGCAGGCGCGAACCGGCGCGCGGGATCAGGATCTCCAGGTCTTCGCGCCAGTGGGGGTGGGTGACGTCGTGGATGCGCACGCCCACCCGGCCGTGCCGGTTCTCGCCACCCATGACGATTTCCGCGCACATCTCGGCGTGCGCGCGTTCGGCGCCTGCCGTCGCACCGTCCTCGCAGTCGCAGGTGACGTCGAACACCGGGCCCATTTCGGCCTGCAGTGCGAGTGCCTTGCGAATCAGCTTCTCGGAGCCGGCGTAGTGGTCCACGGCGGGCAGGTATGGCAGTTCCCGCTCACCGGCAAACAGTACCTGCGAGGGGTGGGCGGCGGGCTGGTGTGAGGCGCTCATCGACGTCCCTGCAAAGAAAAAGGGCCGCGGCATTGTACCGCGACCCTCGAAACTTGCAGCCCGCGGGCCGTGCCTACTACTTCAGCATGTCGGCGACGGCGCTGCGCTCGTCCTCGAGTTCGGCCAGCGTCTTGTTGATCTTTTCCTGGGAGTAGTCGTCGATCTCCAGGCCCTGGATGATCGAGAACTCACCATTCTTGCACTCGCACGGGAAGCCGAACACGACGCCTTCCGGAATGCCGTAGGAGCCGTCGGACGGCACGCCCATCGTCACCCAGTCGTCTGAGCCCAGCGCCCAGTCGTGCATGTGATCGATCGCCGCATTGGCCGCGGAGGCGGCGGAGGACAGGCCGCGGGCGTCGATGATGGCCGCGCCGCGCTTTCCGACCGTCGGCAGGAACACGTCGTTGTTCCAGGCCTGGTCGTTCACCAGCGCCTTGACCGAATCGCCGTTGGATTCGCAGAAGCGGTAGTCGGCGTACATGCTCGGCGAGTGGTTGCCCCACACCACCATCTTGCGGAAGCTCGAGACCGGGCGGCCGGTCCTGGTCGACAGCTGCGACAGGGCACGGTTGTGATCGAGACGGAGCATGCCGTGGTAGTTGCCGGGGTTGGTACGGCCCACTTTCCGCGCGGCGGCGGCGGCGATGTAGGCGTTGGTGTTGCACGGGTTGCCGACCACCAGCACCCGCACGTTCTCATTGGCGTTCTCGGCGATGGCCTTGCCCTGCACCGTGAAGATCGCGCCGTTGGCGGTCAGCAGGTCGGCACGCTCCATGCCGGGGCCGCGCGGCCGGGCACCGACCAGCAGGCAGAAGTCCGCGTCCTTGAACGCGACGTTCGGATCGTCGGTCGCCAGCATCCCGGCCAGCAACGGGAATGCGCAGTCCTCGAGTTCCATCATCACGCCCTTGACGGCCTTCTGGGCCTGGGGCAGGTCGAGCAGTTGCAGGATGACCGGCTGATCGTTGCCGAGCATCTCGCCGCTGGCGATGCGGAAAAGCAGGCTGTAGCCGATCTGGCCGGCGGCGCCGGTGACTGCGACACGAACGGGTGCTTTGCTCATGGATGACTCCCTCTCTCGTTGTAAGCCGAAGCGGCATTGACTGGTTCACTGGCTCCTGGCGCAGCCGCTCCGGATCCCGGGGACAACCGGCTGGCGGCGCGTGCGGCGCGAGAATCCTAGAAGGGCTGCGACAAATTGTCAATTCATGTATGTTGTCTTATATAAGATATAAGACTTCTGTGGACCTTTTTGAAATTTTGTGATGGAATGCGCGCCATGGCCCAAGAGTCCCCGACCTTTAGCCCGCTTTATCGCCAGATCAAGAGCCTGATTCTACAGGCCCTCGAGGCGGGTGAATGGCGCCCGGGGCAGTCCATTCCCAGCGAGCAGGAATTGGCGATGCGCTTCAGCGTCAGTCAGGGGACGGTGCGCAAGGCGATCGACGAAATGGCGGCCGAGAACCTGCTGGTGCGCAGGCAGGGCAAGGGTACGTTTGTCGCTTCGCATAGCGATCCTCGCGCGATGTTCCGCTTCCTGCGGCTGGTGCCGGACGACGACTCGATTCCCCAGCGAGAGAGTATTCCGCTGGAATGCTGGCGCGCCAAGGCCGGCCACGAGGCCTCCAGGATACTCGCAATCGAGCCCGGCGCGCCGATCATGATTGTACGGCGATTGCTGAGGTTTGCTACCACGCCGGTGGTGGTCGACGAGATCTACCTCCCCGGCGAGGTATTCAACGGGCTGACCCTCGAGGTATTGCAGAGCTGGCGCAGCTCGCTGTATAGCCTTTTCGAGTCACGCTTCGGCCTGCGCATGATCAGGGCCGACGAAAAGATTCGCGCGGTGGCCGCCGACAAGTCGACCGCCGAGATACTCGATGTCGCGGAAGGCACGCCGCTGCTGTCGGTCGAGCGCGTCACCTACACCTACGGAGACCGGCCGGTGGAGTGGCGGCGGGGGCTGTATCTGACCGAAGCCCATTACTATCACAACGAATTGAATTGATCGCCCGACACGGGTTTACCAGAAGTTATACTTCGGTCTTTTGTGGGAGTGCGGCGGGCCGGATGGGTCCGCCGATTTTGAGGGGGAATCAAATGTCAGACGTGAGTGTGAGAAAGCAGCGTCCGAAGTTCCTGACGCTGAACGAGATCCGGCTGCCACTGCCGGGGATCGTTTCGATCCTGCACAGGGTCAGCGGTGCCGGCTTGTTCCTGATGCTGCCCTTCCTGTTGATGTTGTTCGGCAAGAGCCTCGGATCGGAGGAGTCCTTTGCGGCCTACAAGGAGATCGTTTCGAATCCCCTGGCCAAACTCCTGCTGTTCGGTCTGCTGTGGGCCTACCTGCATCATTTCTGTGCCGGTATCCGCTTCCTGCTGCTCGACATGCATCAGGGGCTGGAGCTCGAGGCGGCGCGCAAGTCCGCCCGGGTCGTTCTCATCGTCAGCCTGGTGCTGACCCTGATCGTCGGGGTGAAACTATGGTAAGGCGAATCGTCGTCGGCGCTCACTATGGTTTCCGGGACTGGCTGGGCCAGCGGGTCACGGCCGTCGTGATGGCACTCTATACGCTGTTCTTCGCGCTGAACGCGCTGATGCTTCCGGAAATGAGTCACGAAGCCTGGCGCGGCATGTTCAGCGGCGGCTTCATGCGTTTCTTCACCTTCCTCTTCTTCCTGGCGCTGTTCTACCACGCCTGGGTTGGCGTGCGTGACATCTACATGGATTACATCAAGCCGGTCGGGA
>JAGRGB010000191.1 GCA_020445745.1 Rhodocyclaceae bacterium
CAACTTAGACATGGCTCGTCCTCCTGAGGTCGTTCGCGGCGAGTCGGCCGTCCGCCAAGTGCAGGATGCCGTCGGCCAAGGCGGCCAGCGCTTCGGCATGGGTCACCACCACCACGGTGCGTTCGCGCGAGATCGCTTTTAGCAGCTCGTAGATCATGCCGCCGGTTTTGGAGTCCAGATTGCCCGTCGGCTCGTCGGCCAGCACCAACGGCGGATCGTTGGCCAGGGCCCGAGCGATTGCCACGCGCTGCTGCTCGCCGCCGGAGAGCTCACCCGGCCGGTGGGCGAGCCGCGCGGCGAGGCCCACCCGGTCGAGCAGCGCACCCGCCCTCTGTCTTCGCTCGGCGGCCGCCACACCGTCGAATTCCATCGGCAGCATGACGTTCTCCAGCGCACTCAGATTGGGGATGAGGTTGAAGCCCTGGAACACGAAGCCCACGGTCTTGCGCCGAAAGCGCGTCAGTCCGGCCGCGGGGAGCGTGTTCAACGACTGGCCGGCGACCACGACATCGCCCTGCGTCGGATGATCCATCGCGCCCACGATGTGGAGCAGCGAGGACTTGCCGCTGCCGCTGGGGCCGACGACGGCGTACATGCCTTGCGCGGGCAGGATGAGGTCGATGCCATCCAGGGCAACGACGGTTTCATGGCCCTTGCGGTACACCTTGCTCACGCTGCGGAGCGCGATCAATTCGTTGCGATCACTCATTGCGTATGGCTTCCATGGGCGAGAGCCGCAGAATCTGCCGGATGCCCCAGCTGCTTCCTGCCAGTGCCGCCGCGATGCTGATCAGGATCAGCAGCCCGAGGGTGCCGGGCCCGAGATCCGGGGAAAGGGCAAGCGCGTCGATGAGCGTGTCCTTGTACTGGGCCGGGAGGAAGGGCGCCACGCCCAGCCCGAAGGCCTTCTGGATGACGGCACCGCCGCCCGCGCCGAACAACAGCGTGCCGAGCAGCGCCCCGGCCAGGCATAGGGCCACCGCCTCGGTCAGGAATGCCGCGACGACGCCCCCGTCGGATGCGCCCAGCGCCTTCAGCGTGCCGATCTCCCGCGCGCGGCTGCGCACGATCAGCAGCATGACGAAGAAGACGATCACCGCCATCAGCACGGCCGACAGGGCGATACCGCTCGCGGCGAGCGTGCGCACGGCGCGCGTGGCGGTGCTCTGGAACTCGGCGACATTGGTAGGCGCGATGATGTCGGCGGCCTCGCCCAGCCGGGCGCGCAGCGCCTGTTCGACCCGTGGCAGATGTGCCGCCGAGTCCGCCCGGACGAACAGCCACGAGATGCCCGCCGGAACTCCGTAGATGTCGCGGAAGGTGTCCAGCGGCATGAAGAGCTGCATGTCGCCGAAGACGTAGCCGCTGGCGTAGATGCCCACGATCCGGAGCGTGGCGTTCGGGCGGTCGAGGGCGAAGATGACCGGGTGGGTCTTCTTGAGATCGAGGGTCAAGGTCGCGCCGTCGAGCTTGTCCGCCGTGATGCCGACCCACTGGGCGAAGCCCTGGCCGATGATGGCGACGTGCTGGCCCCGATCGGCCTCGGTGAGATCCCGCCCCGCGATGATCCGCGGATTGCCCGCCTCGCCGTGGGACTCCAGCCGCCGCGCGTCGCCCGGCTCGACCCCGACCACCATTGCGAAGTTGTGCCCCTCGGTGGGCGTCATGGCCAGCAGATAGGGCTCCACCCGAGCCACGTGCTCGATCGCCCGGGCCTGATCCAGGGCGTCCTGAGGCAGGATGTCCTCGTTGCCCACCATGTTCACGTGCCCCATCGAACCGCGGGCTCGAAGCTGCAGCGTGTTGTCCACGTTCTGCTGCAGGATCGCCGTCTGCTTCTCCACCGCGCTGCCGATGGCCTGCATCATGAGCAGCAGGAAGCACGGCATGCCGATCAGCACCGCCACCAGGACGAGGTGCGTCTTGCTGCGCAGCAGATTCCTGAGGCCCAGGCGGATCATGCCGGCCTCCGCATCGCTTCCACAGGGGACAGGCGCGCCCCGGTGATGACCGGATAGAGGCTGGCGAGTGCCGCGAAGACGACCGCGCCGCCCAGGATGAGCACGATCGCCCGCCCGTCGAAGGAGACGGGCAGATCGAGGAGGCGGGCCAGCGCCCCGGCCATCGGGGCCGCCAGTAGCAGCGCGCCCAGGGCGCCCAAGGCGCTCACGGTGGCGGCTTCGGCGAGAAACTGGACGACCACCTCCGCGGTCGAGGCACCCAGCGCCTTCAGCGTGCCGATTTCGCGCACCCGCTCGCGCAGGCTCAGGACCATCACGAATACCACCAGCACCGCTCCCACCGCGAACAGCAGGGCGGCGGCGTAGGCGCTCGCGGCCGCCAGCCCGCCCAGGGTCGTGCGGGCGGTGGAGACCGCCTCCGGTGTTGTCACTACGTCCGCTTCCGGCAGACGCTTGAGGTCGGCGACCACCGCCTCGACATGGGCGACGGAATCGACCGTGACGAAGATCTTCGAGAGCTTGGCGCCAGGCCGGTAGAGCGCGCGGAAGGGTTCGATCGGAATGAAGACATGGTTGTCGCCGAAATCGTTGCCGGTGGTGTAGATCCCGATCACCCGGAAGGGTTGGCCGTTGAGAACCACTTGCCGCTCGGTGCGGGCGAACACCGCAGGATCATCGATGCCGAGGCGCTGCCGTGCATACAGGCGCCCGACGACGGCGACCAGCTCGTGCTGGTCCGCCGCGCTCAATGCGCGACCGGCAACGATCCGCGCGTTCTCGTAATCCACCTCGCCGATGGCGCGCAGTGCGGCGCCGGGGTGCAAGCCGATCACCATCGCGTAGGCGTTGCGCCGCGAAGAATCGATGTCGGGTTTGTAGACGTACTCGTCCACCCGGGCGAGGTGGCGCGCGTGGGGGATGCTCCACACGTTCGCCAGCGTATCGACGGAGAAATGCTCCTCCCCGATCGGCTTGTCGCCGCCGAACCCGCCCGTGCCGAAGGCGCCCGCCTCGCGCAGCTCGATCAGGGTACGCACACGCGCCTCCATCCCCGCGATCTGCTGTCGACCGGCCAGCGCCGCCTGGATCAGCAGGGCGAGCAGGCTGATGACCAAGGCGAGCAACGCGATCACAACGACGGCCCGCGCCCGGTGGCGAAACGGATTACGCATACCCCGCAGCACGGCGCCCATGGCTACCTCACGGCGGCCGCGGCGGGGCGCGGGGGCACGCCCCGGCCGACGCTGACCACTGCGTCGAAGAACAGGCGCGGTCGGCCCCACAGGGAATTGAAGAAGATGCTGGTGACGGAGACCGCCATCGCGGCCATCGCCCACACCGGGTAGAGCAGCCCGGTGGCCGCCAGCGGAATGCCGATGCCGTTGAACAGGAAGGCGAGCGCCACGTTCTGCAGGAGCTTGCGATAGCTCCAGCGGCTCACTTCCCGCGCCGTGACGACTGCTTCGAGGCGATTGTTGAGGATCACGACATCGGCCGCGTCGATCGCGATATCGGTGCCGCCGCCCATGGTGATACCCACGTCGGCCTGCATCAGGGCGGGGGCGTCGTTGATGCCGTCGCCCACCATGGCGACCTTGCCCTGCCGCTGCAGGTCGCGAAGCAACTCGGCTTTCTCACCCGGCAGCAGCCCGGCACGCAGCTCGGTGATGCCGACCTCTTCGGCGATGCGCTGCGCTGCGCGCTCGTTGTCGCCGGTGACCAGCACGCTCGTCACCCCCGCGCGGGCGAGCGATTCCACCGTGGCGCGGGCCTCGGGCCGCACCCGGTCACCCAGCGCCAGCACGCCCCGCAGCCGTCCTTCGGACGCCACGCCGACCACCGTGCGGCCGGAGCCTTCGAGCGCCGCGACGCGGGATTCGAGCGGGCCGAGCGCGATGTCGCGCTCGACGAGAAAGCGCGGGCTGCCGACCAAGATCGCCTGGCCTTCGACCCGGGCCACGACGCCCCGGCCGGCGACCGCCTCGAAACTCGCTACCTGGGGCAACGCCAGGCCGCGGGCGAAGGCGGCATCGACGATGGCGCCGGCCAGGGGATGCTCGGAAGCCGCCTCGGCCGCCGCCGCCAGCGCCAAGAACTCATCTTCCGTGCCTTCCAACGGATCGATCTCGAACAGCACCGGGCGGCCTTCGGTCAAGGTGCCGGTCTTGTCGAACACAACGGTACGCACCAGCCGCAGGGTTTGGAAAGCCTCACCGGTGCGCATCAGGATGCCCTGTCCGGCTGCCTCGCCCGCGCCGCGCACGATGGAAAGCGGCGCCGAAATGCCCACCGCGCAGGGATAGCCCATCACCAGCACGGACAGCGCCGCGAACACCGCGCGCTCCAGCCCGCCGCCGAACCCGAGCAGCGGGGCAGCCACGCCCCAGACCAGCCCGGCCAGGATCGCCGCTGCGACCACCACGGGTGCATAGACGCGCAGCACGCGATCAACCAGGTGCAGCACACCCGGCTTGAGCGCCCGCGCGTCCTCCACTTCCCGCGCGACGCGGGCCAGGAAGCTCTCTTCGCCGACGCGGATCACCTGCACCAGCAGTGTGCCCAGGCCGTTGATCGAGCCGCCGATTACCGTATCGCCTGTCACACGCTCGACCGGCATCGGCTCGCCCGT
Source organism: Rhodocyclaceae bacterium (assembly GCA_020445745.1). Lineage (GTDB taxonomy): Bacteria > Pseudomonadota > Gammaproteobacteria > Burkholderiales > Rhodocyclaceae > Cognatazoarcus. The sequence goes on from JAGRGB010000191.1 coordinate 4,591, forward strand.
CACGAGAGAGAGGTCCACCGCCGAGTGCCCCTCCACCACCGTGCCGTCCACGGGAACGCGCTCGCCGGGCCGGATGCGCACGAGATCGCCGACCCGCACTGCCTCGATCGGCGCCTCGGTCTCGCCGTCCTCGCGCACGACCCGCGCGGTGTCCGGCTGCAGGTCGAGCAGACGTTTCACTGCCTGGGAGCTGCGGGTCTTGACGATCAGTGACAGCCACTCGGAGAACAGGTGGTAGGTGGAGACCATCACCGCCACCGCGAAGAAGGGGGCCGTCGGATAGCCCGGCCGGTCCAGCGCGAGCCCGATCGCACCGCCGGCCAGCCCGGCGAAGGCGCCGAAAGCGAGCAGCACGTGCTGGTTGAGGATGGCCCGGCGCAGTGACTGGCCGGCCATGTACATGATGTGGCGCGCGCAGCCGAACACCGTGGCCAGCGCCA
>JAGRGB010000192.1 GCA_020445745.1 Rhodocyclaceae bacterium
CTGATGGTCATCGACAATGGCAACTCGCAACATCGACGTCTCCAAGCAACGATGGTTTCATTCTAACCCCGCCCCCGCAGGCAGGCGGAGCCCCCTCGAATCGGGCCCGCCGTCGTCGGGCGGGCCCGCTCGTGGGTACCGTCGCGGGTCCCCCGCAGCGTCAGCGTTTCCCCCGGGTCAGATTCACGACGAAGCTGACGAGTGCCATCAGCAGGAACACCACGAACAGGATCTTGGCAATCCCAGCCGCACCGGCGGCGATTCCGCTGAAGCCGAAGACGGCGGCAATCAGGGCAATGACGAAAAACACGATGGCGTAATGAAGCATGGCGGTTCTCCTGTGGCGCGACCGGCTCCTCGACGGACCGTCACGCACTGTCGGTTAGTGGTGGCCCATCCGCTCCCAGTCCTTCAACTGAGATTCGGCCTCGTCGCGCGTGATGCCGTAGCGCTCCTGGATCTTGCCGGCCAGACGCTCACGATTGCCCTCGATGACGTCGAGATCGTCGTCGGTGAGCTTGCCCCACTTCACCTTGACGGCGCCCTTCAGTTGTTTCCAGTTTCCTTCGATGATGTCGCGATTCATGGCTGCGCTCCTTGGTTGAGTTGATTCACGTTTCCGAGCCGCGCCGATGACGTGGCCTTACGGTGATTCCACTCTATCCAAGGGGCTGGTCAGTCGATCATCGGCAGGCTCCGAAAGCCCTGTCGGAGTGGGCCTACAGGGGAAATGCCCTGACGTCCATGCAAGCCGCGAATGCCCATCAGCGATCACGAGCGATGGCGTCGTAGCCAAGCTGGCGACAAATGCGATCGAAGCGTCCCGCCATCGCCGCCCACAATTCCGGATCCGGATCATGCTGCCATGCGAACGCAAGCCCGGGCCCCAGAATCGGCGTCGGCACGGCGCCGGCGGCAACCAGCGCCCGGTCGCGCGCACACACGCGCTCATGGCTGGCAGCGCGGCAAGCCGCGGTCAGCGCCGCCGAAGAGCACGGAAACGCGAGCCAGTCGAGCACCCGACGCAGTGTCTGCTCAGGTTCGTGCTTGGCGTCTTCGAAACGCACCACCAGATCCCGATCGGCATCGAGTGCTGCGAGCCAGCGCTTGAGGAAATCGGCGAGGTACGAAATCCGGTCGGCGTGACCGGCGGCGCGTGGCGACAGTGCAAACGCCACATTCGACCGCGTCACCGGTATCTGACCGATCCTGCGCGCCCGCGCAGCCGCCGACGCCAGCGCATCACGGGGATCCCGCACGAACAGCACGCGACGTTGTGTCAGCGGAAAGGCGCCGGGCAGGGCGTGGGTGAAACGCGGAACCGGCTCGGACAGGAATTCGAAGCGACGGCCATCCACCAGATCGGGCAACAGGCGGCTCCAGCCACTGCCCGCGCACCGGTATTCGAAGCGCTGCTGTCCGAGCGCGATCCAGTGCGGCGAATCGAAGATGCCCCAGGGTTTGAACACCGGCATGCCCAGCGCCATCATCGCCGCTGCCAGCCAGCCGACGCCACAGGGCAACTCCGGCGACGCGATGTCGAGCGTCCATCGCGGATAGCCCGGCTGACCCGGCGTTGCGACGTAGGCCGGGTCGGCGTCAAACTGCTTGACGGACATCCAGGCAGGCCGCGATCCGGCGGGCGTAGGTGGGGATGCATTCGCGACCGGCATCGTTGTCGATGACGAGGTCGGGCCGCAGAGGCATTTCGGCCGACAACTCGCGCCCAACTTCCAATCCCCGCCGCCCGATCGCCGGAATCCGTGCGATGCGTGCCGACTCCGGGCATTGCACGAGAACCTCGAGGTAGGCGGGCGCGTGATCCGACAGCCATTCGCGAACCGACGCAAACAAGGCGACAACGCTGACCACGACGACCGTATCCTGCTGCGCGAGGCTGACGGCCAGCCTCGCGTACGCAGCCGCCAGCCTCCGCCTGGCCAGCTCGTCGTAGCCGGCATCCGGCCACAATTCCCGGCGCATTTCGTCGCCATCGAGCCAGACCGACTGCACGCCGCGTTCGCGCAGCTGCTGAAATAGTGCAGTTGCGACGCAGGTCTTGCCGACGCCGGGCAATCCGGTGATCCAGACCACGCAGCCACCCTTCATCCGGGCCGGTCTCGCCAGTCATGATCCCAGCGCGCGCCGTCGCCGAGGCGCTGGCGATAGCACGCGAGATCTCGCATGGAATCGACTTCGATCCAGCCGCCGGCCAGTGGCAGTACACGGATCTCGGCCCCGTCGCTCAACATCTCGGACAGCAGGCCGGTCGCGTCGCATCGTCGGGCTCGATCGAGACCGATGCGCGTGATCGTGCGCTGCATCGACCGCCAGCCCTGCGGGCGTACGCTGACCAGACCCATGAACTGCGCTTCGATCTCGGTCTCCGAAGACGCCCGCGCACCAATTTCGCACAAGCGGCCGGCGCGTGTCTGGAAGGTTTCGGCGTCGGACAACGGATCGGCGAAGCGCGCATGCCAGAGCGAGTGCCAACGGATGTCTGCGGGCAGCACCAGATCTCCCGGTTCGGTCAGCAAGCGCGACAACCAATCCGCACGCCAGACACAGTCACCGTAAGCCAGCACGAAACCGGCTTCCAGAATCGCCCGATCCACGCAGAGCAGTGAGCCGATGGGTCCGTTCGCCGCCCAATCGTTACAGTGAGCCCGACATTCGCCAGGGACCAATGCAACCGAATCGGCGGCATGACCGGTCACCACCACGCGTCGCTGGATGCCGGCCCGCAGCATCGCGCGCCGTTGCCAGTCCAGCAGGCTCCTGCCGGCGATCGGAGTCATGCATTTCGCACGTTCGATGGCGCTCGGTCCGAGCCGACTGCCCCGCCCCGCGGCCAGCACGATCGCGGTATTCACAGGGCGCGGCCAACCGACAGCACGGTCTCGAACGGCACCTCAACACGCGCCGCGCCGGCGATCATTCCGCGAATGCCGCCCAGCACCGCGTCGAGTCGGTCGCCGGCCTGGCGTACCAGCGTCGCGTGCGCGCGGAACGCATCGACGAAGTCCTCGCTTGCGTAGCTGTGGACAAACGCCAGACGAGCCGAACGGACGCTACCGAAGCACCCGCCGTCGGCGATCGACACGGCGGCGTCACCGCGCCGCTCGCCGGCGTCGTAGTGCCCCAGCAATCGTTCGATCATGCGCTGGATCTCACGCTGCAACGGATCGTCCAGGCATCGATGATTGTAGGCGCACAGGACGTTCCCGCCGTCGCCGACCAGCCGGCGCGCCTCGGCCAGCGCCGCCGCACGATCCATCACGTTGAGGGACGAGCCGAAACACGCGATCCGATAGCGGCCCGACGCCAGACCAGTGGCCTCGCCGGTCGTGCGATGCCAGCGTACCGCACGACCGGTGCTCGCCCCTGCGCCGAGCTCGTGCATTTCGCGGCACGGTTCGACGGCATCCACCTGCCATCCTTGCGCTGCCAGCGCCAGGCTGACGCGACCGGTGCCTGCGCCGAGGTCGACCGCAAGCGCCGGTGCGCGGATATCGGCCATTCGCATCCCCTCGCGAATCAAGTCCGGGTGATAAGGCGCCCGCTTCGCATAGTCGGCGGCCAGCCGTGAATAATCCCACGCGAGCGTCGGATGCCATGTCGTCTCAGATCGCATGAATCGCCCCGGTCGAGAAGTCGATCGATAGTCGCGCAGCCCGCGTCAATCGCGAAAACCGCTCGATGCCGACACCGAGCACGGCCGGACAGCCAAGATCCCGACATCGCAGCGCCATGTGTGAGTGGGGGCCACCCCAGGCCGTCAGCAAGGCAGCGGGTGCCCGTTCGAAGATCCAGTCGAAGCCCGGATCGGCTGCCTCGATCGCGACGATCGAGGCAACCGGCAAGCTTCCCGGTGCACTGCCGCTGCCGACCGTCGCCAATGGTGCGCTGACGCAACCACTGCCGATGTAGCTGGGCCGTTGTTGCGAGCTGCAGACCGCGTCGAGGCTGTCGCCGACCTGGATCAACGCAGGCATCCGCAGCAGCGATTCCGTCCGGTGCCGTTCACGTGCCTCAGCGGCCGGATCTGTGGCCGATCCTTCAACATTGCACCAGACCTGCCATGGCGTCCAGCTCGCTTCGTCACGACCCAGCCCGACGCCGGCTGCCCGCCTCGCAACGATCTCGAGCAGTTCGCTCACCTCGGCGGCGAACACGAACTTGCCCAGTTCGCGGGCACGGGCGGCGAGGAGGGCCGCTTCCACGAGTCGGTCGGCCGATAGCGTGAGGCCGGCTTCGGTCAGCAGACGGTCGAGTTCCCGGCGCTCGTGTGTCCGCAAGACGAAGCGTTGGCCGCGCTCGGCAGCCTCTGTCGATGACGGCCGGAGTGGAAGATCCGCATGCCGCAGCGAACGGATGTCGAAAGTTCCGGCGCGCGCGTTTGCGCGGCAGCGTCGGTAGCCGTCTCCTTCCGCCAGCCGCCCGGCCGTGCTGCCCGCCGAGCACAGCAGGGCTTCGAGGCGCTCCGCCGCCAATGCCCCTCGCCGGACGGCCGAACGCAGCAGCGCCTGCGCAGCAAAATCGCATCGGGCGGCTGTCGCGAACGGGATCGCCAGACGCTCGCGCACGCGCCCGACCCGGATCCAAAGCGGATCCACCCGTGCGTGACGCAAGCCCTCGCCAAACGCCTCGAATGCGGACAGCAGCGATGCAACTCGCCTGTGGTCGAGACAGCGCAGCGTGATCGGTCGCAGCGCCTCGGACAATAGATCGGCGTCGCTGCGATCGACCCCGGCGAACGCCAAGCGTTGGCGAAGATCGAATTCGAGGGCGGTGACCGCCACGTCGAACTCGACGCGATCGTGCAGATGACGATGGCTTGCCAGGTAGCCGGTCCAGCCTTTCAGCAGCCGCCTGGTGACTGCCGGCGGCAGCCCGCCCGGAATGAACGACGACAGGCTGGCCGCGTTATCGACGTAGGGTCGGCCGGCAAGCGGGCACAGCAATCGCGGCCGAAGCGGACGGGCATAGCCGAGCGAGCAACGTGCCTGCCACCAGGCGCCATCGCCGATCAGGCTCTGAAACAGGCTTAGTGCCAGTGGGCGCGGGTGTTCCCCCAGCAACTCGGCCGGATTCCAGTCCGGCATCAGACCGAGCAAGGGGGTCCCGCTGCAACCAAGCCTGGCCAGCATGGCAGCGACCGCTCGCCGCTTGCGACGCGTTGCCGAGACACCGTCGCAAGCCGGCAGTGCGATCGGCCGAACCTGTAGCAACCAGATGCGCGAACGCATCCACGCCAGTTCCAGTTCGAAGTCCACGGCGCTGGGCATGTACGCTTGGACCTCACGCACGACCGCGAGCGCTGCCGCAACCGGAGCCGGCAGCTTGTCCGGCGACGCCTCCGCTGCCACGTACCAGGTGTCGGCGGCGGCACTGCCATCGGTCACGGCGCGCGTCGATTGGCCGTGGGCAATGCTGACACTGACGTAGTCGGCGCCTTCGGGCGGTGCACGAGTGCAGGCGACCAGCGCCGCGTCTACCGGCCCCAGGGATCGCTGCAGCAGCACCTGATCGCCCGGATCGGCCTCGCCGTAGCTGGCAAACACCGCGTCGACTGCGTCGCCGATCGCGTCCGGCTCGACATCGAGCCGTGTCAGGAATCTGCCGGCCTGCGAGCGGCCGATGCGATCTTCCTGCGGGTGCGAGCTGCGGACCGCTGCGGGCTGACCCTTCAGCCCGCGAATGAATTCGGCCAGCGTTGCCTCGCGCGCGTGCTGCCAGCGGTGACGCTCGACGATGCGCCCGTATGGCACACACGCCAGACGGAGGCTTGGAGCGATCGAGTGCAGCAGTTCCGCCTTGCTCGCCGACAGCAGCGACGCATCGATCCGTGTATCCGGCAGTGGCGGTGCACACGCCGGGGCCAGCGTCGGCATCCGGTCGCTCACACAACCACCCCGGCGTCACCGCGAAGGAGGACGCATTGCCCGACGAAGTGCGCCAGCAGCAGCTGCGAATGCGCCCTTTCCGCCCGCCCCTCCGCCATTTCCGGATGCCACTGCACCCCGACCAGCCAGTCGTGATCGACCGCCCGCACGGCCTCGATGCAACCGTCGTCGGCAACGGCCTCGACCACCAGTCCGCGGCCGATCCGGCCGATCGCGTGGCGATGTGCCGAACGCACCCACAGCGCATCCGCAGCGCAGATCGTGCGAAGCACGCCGTCGGCCGACAGCGCCACCCGATGGCAGCGGGCACCGTAGTGCAGACGATCGTCGTGCAGCGTCAGATCCTGCCCGCCCGCGCAATCGAGGCACAGCGAGCCGCCGCGGACGACGTTGATGACGTGCAGGCCGCGGCAGATGCCCAGGATCGGGATGCCTCGATCCAGAGCCGCTTCGAGCAGCGCCAATTCCCAGGCGTCACGAATCTGGTCGGTCGAACGGCCGGGCGCGGTCGAGATCGGATCGTCGATTCGTGCCGCAAGGCGCACGTCACCGCCCCCCTGCAGCAGCAGCCCGTCGGCATCGGCCAGACACCGACGCGCATGCCGATCGAGTCGGTCGGCATCGGACGGCGGCGGCAACAGCGAGACCGCCGCACCGACCCGCTGCAACGCGGCAGCCAGATCGCCGTCGATGGCCCAATGAGCCCGTGGCCGGCCGCCGGCACCGCGCGCAACGGCAACCGCCCGTGCGCTGACGGCGATCAGCGCCGATCGTGGAAAAGGCAACGAAGGGATGGCAGGCGACACGTGGCGAGGCTGGCCGGAGCGAGCAGGACTTCCTGCAACGATATGCCATTCGAGAAGCCGACGGCAAATCGCCGAGCCCGACGAGACAAGCGGTCAGGCCGGTCCCAGGTGGGTCTTGCCACCACGTACCAGGCAGCAACGGTCGCGACCCGCGTGCTTGGCCGCGTACAGTGCCTTGTCGGCGTCGCGCACCAGGCTGTCGGCGTCGTGGGTCAGCGGC
>JAGRGB010000027.1 GCA_020445745.1 Rhodocyclaceae bacterium
CGCCCGGCGCACCGGGCAGCAGATCCGCGAATCCCGGGTTCATTTCTTCTCGTCCTCCAGCGCACCCAGCGCGGCCAGGCGGGCCTCCAGCTCCTCGATTCGCACGTCCTTGGGATGGCGCATGTAATTGGGGCGCGGCTGATCGGCGTGGTGGAACTGGTCCGCGCTGCCCATGTACAGCTTGCCCACGTCGTCGCCCCAGCAGCCGAAGTACTGCAGGTGGGCCGGCGGCGCAGGCTTGTTCCATCGCTTGATGAACTCGGCGAAGGGCACGCCGCGCGCCTTGCGCGCCTGGCGCTCGGCATCGCGGGCGGCCACCGTGGCCTCCTGGTTGATCGCCAGGGTCTGCGGGTCGAATTGCACCTTGTACAGACGTTCGGCAACGGCCGGCGAAATCAGTCCTTCTTCGATGTCGCGAACCACGCCGGCCGGATCGCGCTCCAGCAGGTCACCGTAACCGGCGCCCGCGCCCTGCGAGATCATGAACAGCTCGCCGCGCTTCGAAATTTCGAAGCCCATGCCCATGTGATGGGTGGTGTAGCTCGCCCCCTCGAACGGGCGTTCATTCATGATCTCCTCGATCGAGTGCTTGAACTTCTTCGGCTCGTTGAGCAACACGTCATAGACGTCGACGCCCTTCACCTTCGACAGGGGATAGGCACCGCACGCATAGCCGCCGAACAGACCCTGCAAGGGCGGGAACTTTGCGCCCTGGCAGACCGTCATGAAGCCCCACTGCTCGCTGTCCTTGGTGGCGACGATCATCGTGTAGCCCTGGCCGCCGCGGTACTTGCCCGGAGCGATCGCATCGCGCGTCATCTTCTTCGAGACCAGTTGCAGGAAAGGCACGTCCTCCTCGTTGAGTTCCTGCTCGCCGATGTCGGCCATGGTCGCGAAGATCGGCGCCAGCGCATGTTCGCCGTCCCGGTCGATGGTGGCGCCCGCGCCCATGCCGTTCAAGTCCGCACACAGGTTGCCCAGCGTCTCGCCGTGCTGGCTGACCCCACCCCAGATGAAGGTGTTGATCATGTTGAAGGTCGGCGCATGGACCTTGGTGTACTTCTCGGGGCAGCTGTAGAGGAACTTCGCAACCGCATGCTGACCGGCGGTAAAGCCGGTGAAGATCGACATCAGGGACTGCGAGTTGGGCGCCGCGTAGGAGCAGTTCACGATCGAGTGCGGATCGGTGATCACCTCGATCGGCGCAAAGGCCGCCTGGCCACGCGGCAGGTCGGGCCACACGTAGCACAGGAAGACCTGCGCGAGCATGCCCTTGAGACCCGCCACGATGGTGTTGGTCGGTCGGTTGGTGAACTCCGGCGCCGAGCCGCGGAAGTCGAAGATCAGCCGGTCGCCGGTCTTGGTCAGCTTGCAGTTGATCTTGACCAGGCAGTTCTCGCGCAAGGTCGAGTCCTGCATGATGTAGGTCCGCACCGTCATGTCGGGCCATTCGCTGATGCGGCGCTTGACCTCGGCCCGCACGTTCTCCATCGTCAGCCGCAGCGTGGACACCAGGGCCTCGGGACCATCGGTGTTCAGCGTCTCTTCGATCCGCTGCTTGATGCGCAGGCAGGCGAACAGCTTGA
>JAGRGB010000193.1 GCA_020445745.1 Rhodocyclaceae bacterium
CGAGCTCGTGCAGCGGGTCGCGCAGATCGTCGACAACGTGCGCGCACTGGAAAAGGAAGTGGCTCGGCTGAAGTCGAAGCTCGCGTCCAGCCAGGGCGACGACATCGCCGACCGGGCGGTCGACGTCAAGGGTGCCAAGGTGCTGGCGGCCCTGCTCGACGGGGCCGACGTGCCACGCCTGCGCGAGACCATGGACAAGCTCAAGGACAAGCTCGGCAGCGCGGTGATCGTGCTGGCTGCCGCCGACGGCGACAAGCTCAGCCTGATCGCCGGCGTCACCAAGGATCTGACCGGCAAGGCCAAGGCCGGCGAGCTGGTCAATTTCGTCGCGCAGCAGGTCGGCGGCAAGGGCGGTGGCCGGCCCGACATGGCCCAGGCCGGCGGCAACCGGCCCGACCAGCTGCCGGCGGCGCTGGCCTCGGTGCAAGGCTGGGCCGAGGAGCGCCTCTGAGCGCCCGCCGCCGCGCGACGCGGGGGGGCGCCGGCGATACCTTTCCTGGCCCGGAACGATGAACCGATACCGCTTCTGCCCGTGCTGCGGCAGCCCGCTGGAGGAATTTCCGATCGCCGGCAGCCTGCGTCAGACCTGCGCCGACATGCACTGCGGCTGGGTGTTCTGGGACAATCCGGTACCCATCGTCGCCGCCATCATCCAGTGCGAGGATCGTGACGGCGCCGTGCTGCTGGCACGGAATGCGGCCTGGGAGCCGGGCAAGTTCGCGCTGGTCACCGGCTTCCTCGAGCGCAACGAGGATCCTGCCCGCGGCGTCGTGCGCGAGGTCCGCGAAGAGACTGCGCTCGACGTGATCGCGGTCTCGCTGGTAGGCCTGTATCCGTTCGAGCGCAAGAACGAACTGATCCTCGCCTATCACGTCCGCACGCGTGGCGAGATCGTGTTGAACGAGGAACTCGCCGAGTATCGGCTGATCGCGCCGGACAAGCTCAAGCCCTGGGAATTCGGCACCGGGCTCGCGGTACGGGACTGGCTGGCGACATATCACCGCTGAGCATCGGCAGTGGGGGCGTCAGTGCCGTCTTGTGGATCGGCGGCCGAATTGCCCGCCCGGCGGGGTCGATGCGCTGCACGTGCGATTGCACGCCTGGCAGCCCGCCGGGCCGCGTTGCGGCTCCCCGCAGGGGTGCGACCTGCGTCCTCATCGTGCCTTCCCGCCAGTCTGCCGGACCGACACCGGGACGCGACCTGGCGCATTCCAGGATAATTGCGGATGCCCAGCGTTCCCGCGATCGCACCGAACTCGCCTCGGCGATTGTCGCCCCTGAAGGGCCTGTGGCCGTTTCTGCGTCCCTATCGGGCGCGCATGGCCCTTGCCTTCGTGCTGCTGTGTCTCGGTTCCGCCACCATCCTGCTGGTGCCCCTGGCGTTCCGCGACATCGTCGATTTCGGCTTCGGCGCCGGCACGCCGACACGCAGCAGCATCCTCGGCGGGTCGTCCCTGAACGGCCACTTCCTCGCGCTGTTCGGGCTGGCGAGCGTCTGGGCTGCGGCGGTGGCGGCGCGCTACTACACCGTCTCGTGGATCGGCGAACGGGCGACGGCGGATCTGCGCAGCGCCGTCTATGCCCGGGTGCTGTACCAGTCGCCCCAGTTCTTCGAATCGCTGCAGACCGGCGAAGTGCTGTCGCGCCTGACCGGTGACACGACGCTGATCCAGACGGTGGTCGGCAGCTCGATTTCGATGGGACTGCGCAGTGCGTTCCAGTTCGTCGGCGGGATGGTGATGCTCGCCGTCACCAGCTTTCAGCTGTTCGCCCTGAACCTGGCCCTGATGGCGCTGCTGGCGCTGCCGATCGTCGCCGTCGGCCGCAAGGTCCGCAAGCTGTCGCGGGAATCCCAGGACCGCATTGCCGATGCCTCGGCGCTGGCGGGTGAAGTCCTGAATGCCATGCCGACGGTGCAGGCCTATACCCAGGAAGCGCGGGAGGCCAGCCGCTTTGCCGAGCGAAGCGAAACCAGTTTCGTCACCGCCATCCGGCGTACCCGGCTGCGGGCGGCGATGACCGCGCTGATCATCACCGCGGTGATGGGTACCATCATCTTCGTGCTGTGGGTCGGCGCGCGCCAGGTCCATGCCGGTACGCTGTCGAACGGCCAGTTGCTGTCCTTCGTGCTCTACGCGGCGCTGGTGGCGGGCGGCGTCGGGACCTTGTCGGAGGTGTGGGGCGACGTGATGCGCGCCAGCGGCGCGGCGGAGCGTCTGCTCGAACTGCTGCACGCCGAATCCGCGATTCGCGAAGCACCCCGGCCGCAGTCGCCGGTGCCGTCGAACGAGGCCGTGATTGCCTTCGAACACGTCGGCTTCGCATACCCGGCGCGCCCGGAGGTCCTCGCCCTGGACGACATCTGCCTGGCCGTCGCCGCCGGCGAGAGCGTTGCCCTGGTCGGACCGTCCGGTGCCGGCAAGAGCAGTCTGTTCCAGTTGCTGCTGCGCTATTACGACGTGTCCGCCGGCGTCATCCGCATCAACGGGCAGGACATCCGCCGATTGCGTCTCGAAGACCTGCGCAGGGAGATCGCCATCGTCGCCCAGGATCCGGTGATCTTTTCCGCCAACACCCTCGACAACATCCGCTACGGGCGCCCGGCGGCGACCGACGCCGAAGTCATCGCGGCGGCCCGGGCCGCGGCCGCCGACGAGTTCATCGAACGTCTGCCCGAAGGCTACCGGACCTTTCTCGGAGAGCGCGGTACCCGCTTGTCGGGGGGCCAGCGCCAGCGCATCGCCATCGCCCGGGCCATCCTCAAGGGGGCGCGGCTGCTGCTGCTCGACGAAGCGACCAGCGCCCTCGACGCGGAATCGGAGGTCCTCGTCCAGCAGGGCCTCGGCGCCGCCATGCGCGGGCGCACGACCCTGGTCATCGCCCACCGCCTCGCGACCGTGCAGAGGGTCGACCGGATCGTCGTGATGGACCGTGGGCGAGTCATCGAAACGGGGACCCCGGAGCATTTGCGTCAGCAAGGCGGGCTGTACGCGCGGCTGGCGGCGCTGCAACTCGACCTGTAAGCGTCTCGGCGGGGCGGGTCGCGGTCCACGCGCTGAGCCGTCCTGGTCGACGGCTTCGCCCGAGGATCGTTGCTCGTCGCTGCGACGGGCGTCGGCAAGGGTGGCGTCCGGACCCGCCCGACGGCTCGCACCGCGGCACTGACCGATATGGTGGCACCGACCGCTGCGGCCCTCCTGGCTCCCGGCAGGAGCCGGCTTCGCGGCGCCGTCCGGCCTAGGCCTGCCCCGCCGCTGCGGCAGGCGCACGCCCGGCGTCGCGCATCACGGCCGCGAGCGTGTCCATCAGCGAACCGGGGCCGCCCCACAGCGTACCGTGGCCGCCGAACATCGGAGCGCCCTGGCTGGCGACATCGGCGGCGCCGAAGATCAGGGTCGGCTCGATCACGTACATGCCGTCTTCCCGCAGCTGGTGGACGTTGCGCTGGACGGCGCGATGATTCCACATGGTTTCGTTCATCGCCGGTGCCAGCACGACCGGGGCATTGCCTGCCGCAATGGTCAGCGAAAGCAGGTCCGAACAGGCGCCGGTGGCGATGCGATGCAGGGCATTGGCGGTGGCCGGCATCACCAGGATGCAGCTCGCGGAGCGTCCGAGCTGGACATGGGGAACGTGAAAGCCCTCGCGCGTTTCGAATGCATCGCACCAGCTTCGGATACCGTAGGCTTCGAGCAATTCGCGCGTGACGAATTTCTGGGCCGCGGTGGTCAGCATCACGTCCAGAGTCTTCTGGAAGCGGGAATAGGCGAGACTGAGCAGGGTCGGCGCCATCAGGCCGGCCACGACGCTACCGGTGCAGGCGACGATCAGGTGTTCGCAGCGGGGCTCGCCCGGGGCGAAACGAAAGCCCGGGTTCTCGCGGAAGACACGATCCCGGCCGCTGAGCAGCGTTTCTGGTTGGGCTGCCTGCAGGACATGGCCGGCGGCCAGCAGGTCTTGCCACAGGTCGTCGTCGAGGTCGGAAATCGATGCGATCAGGTCCACGATGCTCTGCCCGAGGACCGGTTCGCTCAGCCGCTGCATCAGCAGCGACCATTGCCGGGCGTCGCGAGTCGCGTGCGCGATGGCGCGACCCTGGTCGCCGACCGTGATGATGCGTTCGGCGCCGGTCACCACCACCGAGCGCGGATTGCGCATGTAATAGGCGTCAGCTTTCACAGCACAGCTCGCTTGCCCGGGCAGCGCTCTCTCGCGTTCGCTGACCGGGCTCGCCGTGACGCGCATACACCAGCCGGTCCTGTCGCTCGCCGCGGAAATCGAGTTCGAATCGACCGCGGAAGTCGAACCCGTGCTTGGCCAGCAAATGCAGAATCGGCTTGATCGTCGTTCGGGTGCGCACGAACAGCGTCGGACAGCGCCTGAGCGCGGGCAGATCCAGCCAGCGCGAAAACAGCAGGCTGCCGAGACCGACCATCTCGCCGTCGGGCGGAGCGTTCCGGGTGCCGGACCGACGCTCGAATCGATCGCCGCCGATGGGCGACAGCCGCTCGCCCTGGAATGCGGGCGGCACCCCTATGTAGGCTAGCAGGCCGTCGCCGCAGCGTGCGCCGTAGGGGCCGAGGCGGTAGGCCGCGATCAGGGCCTCGTCGAGCACACCGCCGAGTACGCAGCCGAGCACCGGCTGGCTGGCAAGCGTTTCGTTGCCGTGGGTCGACGACGCCAGCAGGATGCTCGCGTCCGCGCCCAGCTGGGCGACGATGCCGCGTGCCGAGTGGGGGTCCGACGCGTCGCCGATCGGCATCGGCGAGCGCGCCCATTCCCGTGAATTGAAAGCCGCCGCGAGGCTGCGCGCAATGCTCTCGCGAAGGCGAACCGCCATCTCGCGCATGTCGGGTGCCCACAAACGAATTGCCTGGCCAGGGAAGGGCCTGCGGCACGGCAGCCCGGCATTCCGCGCGACACGGCTGGCCGCAAAGGTCGAAGGATTGTGAACTGGCATGATCGGCGATCTCCTCGCTCGCATGGTCGGTGCAGGCATGGCTGGCCGACTTCGTGTCACGCGACACTGGGTGTGTGCACGTGTGCTGCGGATCGGTTCATGCGGATTGTCGAGGCCGGTGGGGTCAGGTCTAGCTTCATTGCACTTGGCGCCGCCTGCCGGGTTTCGCCTGCGGGGTTCGAGGCCGGCTGGGGTCAGGTCTAGCTTTATTGCACCTGGCGCCGCCTGCCGGGTTTCGCCTGCGGGGTTCGTGCAATCGACGGCGGTCCGGCAGTGGCGCGATCCAGTGCGTTGTCGACGGAGCCGAACAAATCCATGCCGGTGTCGAAGGCCTGCAGCCGGTGCTAGTCTCAAGTACATGGACATGTTCAGGAATGCGTCCAGACCTCGGAATCAGGCGACTGTGCTGGCGGCGGAACACCCATCGCAGCATCCGTCTTCGCTGTGCGCGCATGTTCCCGGAGAGCGCCGGTGACGATCGACAAATATGCCGCGATCTCCGATCGCAAGCAGGAGGTCGTCGGGCTCGATATCTGCAGCCTCACCGGGCGCCACGGCCGCTGCCCGATCGTCGTCGCGTCGGAACCAGACCGGATCGTCCTGCACTGGCATGCCAACAATCCGGCGACATCCTTTCCGCTCGGCTGGCGCCAGCACGAAATACTTCATCGACCCTATTCGCCCGGAGCCGACATACCCGACGCGCGGCAGCTTCTCGATCTGCCATGGTCCCAGCGCGTCGGTCTGGCAACGACCCCGCGACACGTCTTTCTTGTCTACAAGCGGCGCCTCGGCGGCGTGACGGCGCTCTGGCTGAGCGTGTTCGACTGGATCGACGATCAGGAGATCCTGATCGCTCACGGAGATCCGGTGCCCCTGGCAACCGAAGTCCTGGGCCTGCAGCAGGTCGGCTATTCGTTGTGGGCAGGCTTCGACGAAACGTCGCAGCGACTAGTCGTTCTGACGCAAGCATTCCGTTCCGCCGGCCCGCTCGTGCTGACGATGCTGCGGGGCAGCCTCGAGGATGTCGTTCGCGAGCCCGGCAACCCCGCGGTCTGGCTTGCCGACGACATCGCGCAGCGGGGATACCAGCTGGACGCAACGCTCCGGCGTGGCCGGCTGACCTTCGCATATCGGCACACGATGCCCGACGTGCGAATGTCCGACGCGCGAATCAGGCTCGACCGCCAGGTTCATCTGATCCCCTTCGACGATGCGGACGATGTGGACCTCAATGCCCTGATTTCAGTCCGCACGATCGACGTCGAGACCCTCGACATACTGGAATCCGACGACCGGGTGCCGGGGGGCGCCCACCCACAGATCCAGAATCTGGATCCGCTCTACATCAGTTGCGACCGTATCGACGGTGGTATCGCCCAGGTCGGTCCCGAGCCGCGCCAGCTGCTGGCGGACCCGAGCGGCGACGGCGTCGCGCCGCCGCCCACATTCGTGCGATTCGAACGCCTGTTCGGTCACAAGCAACTGCTGCGCAAGGTGGACGGCAACTGGTTCTCGATCGACTTCGTCCCGCTCGACTTCACGATCCATCCGCGCCACGTCCTGCCTTACCTGGCCCGGCCCCGGTCGCTTCGCCGCGAATCCGGTCAAATAGTCATGTCCGTCGCCGAGAGTCGTCTGTCCGCCGGGCAACAGCGGGCGCTGTTGCCGACACATGCCGTGAACTTCAGCGTCGATCAGGACAAGGGCACGGAGATCCTCGACTTCCTGCACCACGACATCGGGCGGGCCGCACTATTGCATACGCGTTTGGAACTTTTCGTGTGGGAAGATGGCCTCGAGCGCCACAGCCGCACGTTCCGCGTCGTCGATATCAACCACGAACGAATCCGCGAGCCTAGCTCGGATGCCGTTCCGATGTGGGAGAACGAACAGTTTCGACCGTTCTCGACGGCGGAATTCATCTATCCCTTGACACCCGGCCGGCCGAGTCCGTTCCGCCGTGACGCCTATCAACTGGACAATACCCTGGGCGGCCTGCTGGCTGTCGATCCCGGGCAGCCGAGCCTGCAGTACTACGCCTATACCGATCTCGGCGATGCCGGCGTGCGCGTCGTCAGCTTCGGCGAGCCGCTCGCCGACGGACCCACTGCCGAGTGGGAAGAGAAAGGCCAGTTGACGCCAGAGGTCGTCAGCGGTCCCGGGAATCCGTCCGACGTCTGGGTCGAGCTGGCTCATCTCCCCGGTGCGTGGCTTGCGGCCGAGTTGCCCGGCTTCCGGTCGCCGCCGATGCTTCCGGACGAGAGCCAGCCGGCGTTCAGTTGGACCCTCGGTTCCCAGGTGGAGAGGATTCTCGATACGATGTTCTGGTTCAGCGCACAGGAAACGCCCACTGGAACGACGGATCGGTTCGTCGTGACTCCGGCCTTCGCGGAGTTGTTCGACGGCTTCGCACCGGGCGACGAAGCCGTTTGGGACCTGCTCTGGTCGCCCCTTGCCGAACTGCCACCGAACGGTTTCTTCGCCGCATACGGCGGCACATTGCGCATCGCCAAGTACCGCATCGCCTTCCGGAGCGATCTCAGCCTTCCCCCCGATCCGGCGCTCGGCCCGCGCCCGGATCTGTTCGAATTCGTCGAGGTCGTGAATGTCGGCGCATACGATTCGGACATCCGGTTCCTGGGCAGCGCGAACGGGCAAGGTCGAGTCGAATACAGGACGAAGCTCGACTTCGATCTCGATCAGATGGCGCTCGCACCGTTGTTGCGCGCGGTCATTGCCCTCGATCACGTTCGTGTGTCGATGTACCTCCGCCGGTCGTTTACGCCTGCGATCCTGATGTCGGACCGCCGATCGCGGGACTCCCTCTCGAATGCGCTCGACCCGAACCCGACCGAGACGACCCGGCGGCCCGCTGAAACCCCGGGCGGCGGGGACCGGCCGACCAGCATGGCGCCGGCGGCACTCTCGGCCCGTCCGGTGGGCCCGGTCAGCCTGGATTTCGGAGACGTCGAAATCTCCCTGTCGACACGGCCACTTTCGTGGGCAGTGGTCAGTGCGCTGGCGGCGGCACTGATGACGCTCGGTCTGTTCGGACTGGAGACCCTGGTGGCGGCCGTGGCAAGCGGCGGAGTCGCGATCATCGCGGCTGGCGTTGCACTCCCCGCGGTGCTACTGGCGTGGCTCGCAGCCTTCCTGACGCTCTACTTCCTGTCGGCGTGGGCGATCGAGAATGCCTTGAAAGGCATCATCCGCGCCACCTTCGCGCAACAGAGAGATCGCATCATTGCCGGAATGGAACGATTCAATCCCCTGCGCTACGCAGGAGAAGGCATCGGCGAAGCGATCGCCCGCAAGGTCTTGCAGCACCCCGACGTCGGCCTGCCCGTGGATTCGGAGGAACCGGCATCGGACGGCCGCAATCGCTTCCGCTCGCAGTTCTGGCAGAGCATTTTCGTGGGAGAGAACTCTTGCCGCGTGCTGGTGCGCATGTCCCGTCGCTGACGGGTTCGGCAACGAATCCGGTTGACCGCGCGGGCGGTCTGAATCCGGCCGCGATCGTGCCCGATCCGAGGTAGGCCGAGCATTGCGACAGCCCCCGAGGCTGCGGTCGATACGGCCAGCCATCCGAACGACCGCTTCGCCAAGCCCTGGGACACGATCCTGCGCAGAGTCTCGCGGGCGGTGCCCTCGGTGATCGTCGCCACGAGCAGCAGGATGCTGACGCCACCGCCTGCGGCGTGAATCGCCGTGCAATTTTGGGTGATCTTCCCCGGCGCTTGACGGGGATTCCCCGCGCGGTGTCGCAAGCAACACTCTGATCCCGCCGCCGCCGGCGGCACGCTGGCCCTTGACCCGAGTCCCCTGAATTACCGTTGCCCGGCCGGCGCGATGCGGCCGACCCCGTGACGCACGCCAGGGGGTGACCACCGCCAGCGGATGCCTGACATTGGGCTTCGCCTTCGCCTTCGCCGACGCCGACGCCGACGCCGACGCCGACGCCGACGCCAATGCGACAATGCGGGCTAGCTCCGGTCGGGCGGTGGCGAGCGTGCCGCCCGCCTTCCATGGTCTGGATGCGGGAGAGGCGCATGAGCGATGTATTCCTGAGCTACGCGAGGGAAGATCAGCCGAAGGCCGAAGCTCTCGCCCACGCGCTGGAAGCGCAGGGACTGTCGGTCTGGTGGGACCGACACGTCGTTGCCGGCGATGCCTTCGACGACACCATCGAGCACGAACTCGAGACGGCCGGCAGCGTGGTCGTGCTGTGGTCGGAGGCTTCGGTGCGATCCGAATGGGTGCGCAGCGAGGCCTCCTCGGCGGCCGAGCGGGGTGTGCTGGTTCCGGCCTCGATCGACGGGCACAGGCCGCCGCTGGAATTCCGCCGCAAGCAGACGGTCGCGCTTGCGGACTGGAATGGCCGGGCCGATCACGAAGGCTTTGGGCAGCTGCTGCAGGCGACGCGCCTGCGCGCCGCCACCGGCTCCGTTGCGGCCGCGGCACCGCGACCGGTGGTGCGACGTCCCGCCGCCGCTGGCAAGCGCCGCTGGGGGCTGATCGCGCTGGCGGCGATCCTTGCTGCGATCCTGTTCGGCCTGTTCAAGGGTCGAGTGGCCGAATCCCCCGCGTCGTCACCCGAGGCGGCCATTCCCGCTGCGCCACCGGCGCGCCACAGCTATCGCTGGACGCTGGCCGCCTCGAACATCGACGACGATGTCCACGTCGAGATCAACGCCATCGAGCGCTTCAGCCGCTGGGGCGGGCAGGCGAGCTTCGACCTGACGCCCTTCCTGACCGGTGGCAACGACCGGGTGCTGGTGCGGCTGGGCAACGGCAAATGCTTCGCCAGTTCGCTGCACCTGCAATTCTTGCGCGATGGCAAGCCCAGGGGGGAACCGGCGCGCTACTACACGGCCTTGTCCCACTGCGGTTGGCAGCTGGAATGGGAATGGATCATCAGCCGGACCAGCGGCGAGATCCGGCGCGTCAAGTGAGCGCCCCGGGCAGTGCGGAGGCGGATTCGCGCGGGGCTCGCGAAGGAACCGGCGACCGCAATGTCGGCTGCCCGAGCGGAGCGGGCCCGTCCGCCGGCCGACCTGTCATCGTCGTGTCGGCCGCAGGGCACCCGTCAAGGGCGAACCGCGATCAAGTGCCCGGTCGCAACACAGGTGTCCGACACTCCGGAGTCGATCCCGGTGAATTCCATCATCAGATAGTCTTCGGTCGACCGGATATCTCGAAGTTCTATCGTGCCGTTCTCCCCGTCGTTGCACGAGAAACTGCCTTCGGCCTGATGCAGGGAGCCCTCGGCCGACAGCGCCGCGGTGTATGTGCAGGTCGCGTTGTCGCCGTCGATCGTCAGCGTCAGTGTCAGCACGTCCCTGCTGTGTGACGCCGTGATCAAGCCGGATTCCCGATATGCCCCGTCGTCGTCCGGATCTGCGCAGCCGGTGAGCGTGCCGGTGGCGGAATATGCCATCGTCCCCGAGAAATCGTCCTCGGCAAAGCCGAATCGTTGCAGGTTCACGGTGCCGGACAGGCCGTCGTAGCTGTATGTGAATACCGCGGAATTGCTCGACGTGAACTCGAGAGTCGCGGTTCCCACCGGGACATTTGCGACTGCGGCCGGATCGAAGCCTGGTCCCGGAAGCGGCCCACTGGACCGGATCAGGTTTCCCGTCAGCGTTTCGCCGTCGAGGGTTCCCGCCAGGGTCAGGAAACTTGCCTTGCCGGTGGCATCGTAGTGAAACCATGCGATCGCCAACACGTCGCCCTGGTGGGCCACATTCCACCCCATTCCGGACTGCGCGGGATCCCACCACCAATCCTGATAGTTGCTGCTGGCCCAGCCGGAACCGGTCACCAGAGCCATCAGGAGTACAGCTGCGAATCGGCGCAACATCGCGATGCTCCCAGGGAAAGCTCGCGAGGAGAGTAGCAAGCTGGCGGCCACCGCGACGCCAAGGCACAAAAGTTTTCCCGGCCATCATTGCCGTCCTGCTGACCGTCCGTGCAGCGCAAGCGGACTGCCGGGCTGCGATGCAGCGGTCACCTCAGATTTGCGCCGCCGCCGTCGACTCGGCGGGAGAGGCGGGGCCGGACCTGAAAAGTAAGAGAGGCTCCGCGGAGCCTCTCTCGATCAGCGACTTCGGGCAGCGCGGCGGTGGGCCGCGTCGCGCTCCAAGTTACGCAGCGGCCTTCAGGGCCGACGCGGCGGCCGCCGTGGACTTGGTCAGGTTCTCGACCGCAACGGCCGCGGCGTTGTCGAGCTGGGCCTGGGCCTGGGCAACCGCCGCCTTCACCTTCTGGCTGGCGTCTTCGTACG
>JAGRGB010000194.1 GCA_020445745.1 Rhodocyclaceae bacterium
AACACGTTGCCGATGATCGAGGCCGTCACGTTGGCGATCGAGCCGGGCTCGAACAGGTCCAGGTCGTAGGCGACCCAGCAGAAGTACTGGTCGACCGAGCCCGGCACCGGCTCGACCCGGTAGGCCTTGGCGCGGTAGGTGTCGCAGTCGGTCAGGCGGTCGGTCCACACCACCGTCCAGGTGGCGGTGGAGGATTCGCCGGCCACCGCGGCGGCGGCTTCGACCGGATCGACGCCCTCCTGCGGGGTGATCCGGAACACCGCCAGCACGTCGCTGTCCTTGGGCTCGTAATCGGGGTTCCAGTAACCCATCTGGGCGTACTTCAGCACGCCGGCGTGGTAGCGCCTGGAGGGATCGGTGATCTGGGTGTTGCCTTCGGGTGCGCCCATCTGTGGTGTCTCCTGCCTGGTGGTGACTCGACGATACGGCGATGGCAAAATAAGGTCGAATTGAAAATAATTGAGTTCCAGATAAGGTTTTCTGATGAAACTCGAGAATCGGGTGACGATGAAGCAGATGCGCGCCCTGCTGGCCGTGGCCGACACCGGCAGCTTCACGATGGCCGCGCGCCGGCTCAACATCACCCAGCCGGCGGTGTCGATGCAGCTGCGCGAGCTGGAGTCGGTGGTCGGCGAGGTGCTGGTGGACGGTCGCCGCGAGGTGCGGCTGACCCCCGCCGGCGAAATCCTCGTCCGCCGCGCCCGCGAGGTGGTCACCGCACTGGAGTCGGCCGGGGTCGAGCTGCTGGCACGGCGCGGCGTGGTCGCCGGCACCGTGGACATCGTCGCGGTCAGCACCGCGGAGTATTTCGTGCCGCGGCTGCTGGCCGAGTTCGGCGCACGCTATCCCGAGATCAGCTTCCGCCTGTCGGTCGAGAACCGCGACGGCGTATACGCACGCCTGTCGGAACACCGTCTGGTGGTGGCGATCATGGGCGCGCCACCGCGCAACATCCCGGTGCGGGCTACCGCCTTCGCGCCCCACGCGCTGTCCTTCGTGGCCGCGCCCGGTCACGAGCTGGCCGGCAAGCGGGCGATCCCGCCGGCCAGCCTCACCGACGAGCGCCTGCTGCTGCGCGAGCGCGGCTCGGGTACCCGCGACCATCTCGAGCGCTACCTGAAGACCCACAACGTGCGCCCCTACCGGGCCGACGAGCTGGGCAGCAACGAAACCCTCAAGCAGGCCGCGATGGCAGGCCTCGGCGTGGCGCTGCTGTCGCACCACGTGTTCGGCATGGAGCTGGCCGCCGGACGGCTGGCGCGGCTGGACGTGCAGGACACCCCGGTACTGCGCCAGTGGAACGTCGTCGTGCGCAGCGACCTCGCGGTCACGCCGGCGGTGCAGACCCTGTTCGATTTCCTGCGCGACAACGGCGCGGCGCTGATGCGGTCGATGATGGAAGGCGCGCTGGCGGTGTGAGCGGGCGTCGGTCTGGCAATCGTCCGGCGGATCGCCTAGATTGATGCGATTCCCGTCCGCGCGATCGGTCGCGCACGGGGTCTTGGCGGCGGCCCCTGGTGGCCGGGCCGTTGGATACGGAGGAGCGAATGATCTACCGCAGCCCGTCGCCGCCGGCGGCCGTGCCGGAGCAGTCCTGGCCGGCCTATCTGGATGCCGCCATCGCGCCGCACCTGGAACGGACCGCCCTCGAGGAACCGGGCTCCGGCCGCATGCTGACCTACCGGCAGCTGCACGAGGAGATCCGCGCCGTCGCGGCCGGGCTGCGCGCGCGTGGTTACCGCAAGGGCGAGGTGGTCGCGATCTATGCCTGCAACTCGATCGAGTTCGTCGTCGCGTTGCAGGCGGTGCTGCGGATCGGCGCCGTCATCACCACCATCAACCCGTTGAACACCGGCACGGAACTCGAGCGCCAGATGCGCCATGCCGGCGCCTGCTGCCTGCTGACGACGGCGGCACTGCTGGAGACCGCGCGGCCGGCGGCTGCAGCCTGCGGGCTGCGCGAGGTCCTGGTGTTCGACGCCGGCGACGGCGCCGCGGCCTTCTGGTCGCTGCGCGGCGACGCTGCCGACGGCACCGTCGCCGACATCGATCCCGTCCGCGACCTGGCGGTGCTGCCCTATTCGAGCGGCACCACCGGCCCCAGCAAGGGGGTGATGCTGTCCCATCGCAACCTGGTCGCCCACAACCTGCAGGTGCTGGGCAGCCGCGACACCAGCCTGCCGGAGGCGGGCGACCGGATGGTGATCGTGCTGCCGCTGTTCCACATCTTCGCGATGACCGTGATGATGAACCTGGGCCTGTCGCAGGGGGCGACGCTGGTGATCGTGCCGCGCTTCGAGCCCGAATTGTTCCTGAAGACGCTGCAGGACTCGCGCATCACGCGCGCCTACCTGGTGCCACCGATCATCAATTTCCTCGCCAAGCATCCGCTGGTGTCACGCTTCGACCTGTCCGCGCTGCGCTACATGCTGTCCGGCGCCGCGCCGCTGGGCGTGAACCTGGCCCGCGCCGCGGCCGGGCGGGTCGGCTGTGCGGTGGTCCAGGGCTATGGCCTGACCGAGACCTGCCCGGTCACCCACATCTTTCCCGACGCCGGCGGCCACGACGATCCGGGCTCGATCGGCGTGCTGATCCCGGGCACCGAGGCGCGCATCGTCGCGCTCGACGGCAGCCAGGATGTCGCCGCCGGCGAGCGCGGCGAACTGTGGATCCGCGGCCCGCAGGTGATGCTCGGCTACCTGAACGATGCGGGGGCCACCGCGGCGGCGATCGACGGTGAAGGCTGGTTCCATACCGGCGACGTCGCGACCGTCGATCCGGACGGCTACTTCCACATCGTCGACCGGGTCAAGGAGCTGATCAAGGTCAAGGCCTACCAGGTCGCACCGGCCGAACTCGAGGCCCTGCTGGCGAGCCATCCGGCGATCGCCGACTGCGCGGTGGTGCCGATGCCGGACGAGGAATGCGGCGAGCTGCCGAAGGCCTTCGTCGTGCTCCGCGGCACCCTCGGCGCAGACGAGCTGATGGACTGGGTCGCCGGGCGGGTCGCGCCCTACCGCCGGATCCGCCGCGTCGAGTTCGTCGACGCGATTCCGCGATCACCGTCCGGCAAGATCCTGCGGCGGCTACTGCGCTGAGCATTCGAAGCATCAGCGTGCGGCGACCGGATGGCCTTCCTGCCGACCGGCGGGGCATTGGCGGTATGTCCGTCTCGATCCGAACAGCGCGGCCATCGCCGTCGCGAGCAAAAGTGAGCGGGGCGGGTTCCGGGACGGCGGAGGGATCGCCGGCCCCCGGGATCGTTGCCTGGACCGGGACCTCTCGCCGTCCGGTTCGATCAGGAATCCTCGAACGCTGTAGGGCGCGTTGACGTTGGTGCTCGAGAACCGACAGGTGAAGTTGGTGCCGGCCAAGAAGTCCGCAAGACTCGGATAGCTGTTGATCGCCGATTCGATTCCGCCCGGGCCATCAACGTCGCGCTCGAACAGCGGGTGCAGTGGCCCGGCCATGGCAGTCATGCAAAGTGACAGGACAAGCGTCGTCGCCAAGGCACGAGTGATCTGGAGCGCGGGGACGCCGATGGCGAGGCGGCGTGTAGACAATTTGCAAATGCAATTTGCAAATGCGAGTCGATGACCGCGAATGAAAGGCGGTAGAGCTGGTCACGGAAGACATCGCGCACCTCCGTGTGCCGACAGAGATACCGCGATTTGCAGCAAGATCGTTGCCGCGACCGAATGAATGATTTCCGATATTGATATCAGTCCTTTATCGGATTTTCGAGCGCCCCGGACCACTCCTTTGTTCAGCGACGTAAAGAGTTTCGACACTGAACGGGTGCTCGCCAATTCCGCTCAGGCACGTTTCGCCACCACCAGCTGCTTGGGCGAGCGCGGGCCGAACGGCGTGCGGTCGTAGTCACCGTACTTGTCCGTGATGGCGTAGCCGTGGCCGCGGAACAGCGCGTCCAGCTCGTCGGCGAACAGGATGCGCATCGCGGTGCGATGCAACCGCCAGTCGACCTCGCCGTCGATGTCGTAGTGCCAGGTGATGTGGTTGATGCGGCGTGCGGCATCGAAACGGCTGGATTCGGAGAGCACGACCCGGCGCTGCAGGTAGGGATCCAGGTAGGTCAGCAGTCTGCGTCGTTCGCAGGGCCGGGCGAGGGCGGTCGGGTCGGGCTGGAAGCTGTCGACGACGAACCGCCCGCCCGGCGCCAGGTGGCGGGCGACCGACGCGAACAGGCCGTCGAGCGCGGCCGCTTCGGTGACGTGGTTCAGCGCGTTGTAGGGCAGCAGCACCCAGTCGAAACGCGCGCCGAGATCGAAGTCGCGGAAGTCGGCGAGGGTGAAGCGAATCGCCTGCCCGTCCGCCGCGGCTCTGCGGCGCGCGTAGTCGAGCATCGCCGGGGCATTGTCGACGCCGACCATTTCGGTCGCGAGGCGTGCCAGGGGCAGGGTCAGGCGGCCTGTGCCGCAGCCCAGCTCCAGCACTCGTCCGGCGGTGTCGCCGAGCAGCGCGCGATAGAAGGGCTGGTCGGCCGGCGCGGTCATCTGCGCCAACAGCTCGTAGGTCTGCGGATCGCGGTAGAGGTCGTCGACCGCGGCCGTTGCCGGATCGCTGCGGCTCACGCGGGCCCTCCGTGCCGGGCCGCGGAAAGTCGCCGCCGTTGCGGGCCGTGGCGCCGATGGGCCGGTCGATAGGGGAGAACTATCGCGATCATCGATATTTATCGTTAGATACGACAATGCCCGCTGGCTATGGTTGTCCACACGGAGGCTCGATCCGCAAGCCTCGAAACGCCACAGGAGGGTACAAGCATGAGCAACGAGAGCCAATGTCCGTTCGCCGGGATGCACGGCGCCGCCGCGCGCGCCGGCGCCCAGTCCAACCGGGACTGGTGGCCGGACCAGTTGAACCTCAACATCCTGCACCAGCACGCACCGGCCTCCAACCCGCTGGGGCCCGACTTCGACTACGCCGAGGCCTTCGGCAAGCTCGATTTCGCGGCGCTGAAGCAGGACCTGGTCGCGCTGATGACCGTCTCCCAGGCGTGGTGGCCTGCCGACTGGGGCCACTACGGCGGCCTGTTCATCCGCATGGCATGGCACAGCGCCGGCACCTATCGCACCGCCGACGGCCGTGGCGGCGGTGGCACCGGCAACCAGCGCTTCGCGCCGATCAACAGCTGGCCCGACAACGGCAACCTCGACAAGGCCCGTCGCCTGTTGTGGCCGATCAAGCAGAAGTATGGCAACAGCATTTCGTGGGCCGATCTGATGATCCTGGCCGGCAACTGCGCGCTCGAGTCGATGGGGTTCAAGACCTTCGGCTTCGGCGGCGGCCGTGCCGACATCTACCAGCCCGAGGAGGACATCTACTGGGGTGCCGAGCGGGCGTGGCTGGCGACCAGTGACCAGGCGGGCAGCCGCTACTCCGGCGAGCGCGATCTCGAAAACCCGCTGGCCGCGGTGCAGATGGGCCTGATCTACGTGAACCCGGAAGGGCCGGATGGCAATCCGGACCCGGTCGCGTCCGGCCGCGACGTGCGCGAGACCTTCGCCCGGATGGCGATGAACGACGAGGAGACCGTCGCCCTGACCGCCGGCGGCCACACCTTCGGCAAGGCCCACGGCGCCGGCGATCCGGCCCTGGTCGGGCCGGAGCCCGAGGCCGCGCCGATCGAGAACCAGGGTCTGGGCTGGATCAACGCGTTCGGCTCGGGCAAGGGGGGCGACACCACCACCAGCGGCATCGAGGGGGCCTGGAAGCCGAACCCGACGCGCTGGGACAACGGCTACTTCGACATGCTGTTCGGATACGAGTGGGAACTCACCAGGAGCCCGGCCGGCGCCCACCAGTGGGTCGCCAAGGACGTCAGGCCGGAGCACATGATTCCGGACGCCCACGATCCGTCGAAGAGCCACCCGCCGATGATGACCACCGCGGACCTGTCGCTGCGCTTCGATCCGATCTATGAGCCGATCTCGCGCCGCTTCCACCAGGACCCGCAGGCCTTCGCCGACGCCTTCGCCCGCGCCTGGTTCAAGCTGACCCACCGCGACATGGGACCGAAATCGCGCTACCTCGGCCCCGAGGTGCCGGCCGAAGACCTGATCTGGCAGGACCCGATCCCCGCGGTCGATCACCCGCTGGTCGACGCGGCCGACATCGCGACGCTGAAGTCGCGGATCATGGGCGCCGGTCTGTCGATCGCCGAGCTGGTATCCACCGCGTGGGCGTCGGCCTCCACCTTCCGCGGCTCCGACAAGCGCGGTGGCGCCAATGGCGCGCGCATCCGTCTCGCGCCGCAGAAGGACTGGGCGGTCAACCAGCCGGCCCAACTGGCGAAGGTGCTCGCCACCCTCGACGCGATCCGCGAGACCTTCAACGGCGAGCAGTCGGGCGGCAAGCGCATCTCGATCGCCGACCTGATCGTGCTCGGCGGCTGCGCGGCGGTCGAGGCGGCGGCGAGGGCCGGCGGCCATGCCGTCGAGGTGCCGTTCGCGCCGGGCCGTGCCGACGCCTCGCAGGCCGACACCGACGCCGCGTCGTTCGCGCCGATGGAGCCCCAGGCCGATGGCTTCCGCAACTACCTGCAGCAGACCTTCCGGGTGCCGGCCGAGGAGATGCTGGTGGACCGCGCCCAGTTGCTGGGCTTGAGCGCGCCCGAGATGACGGTGCTGGTCGGCGGCCTGCGGGTGCTCGGTGCCAACGCCGGCGGCCTCCAACACGGCGTGCTGACCGACCGGCCGGGCACCCTCGGCAACGACTTCTTCGTCAATCTGCTCGACATGGGCACGCGCTGGCAGCCGAGCGCCGGCCAGGAGGGTGTGTTCGAGGGGCGGGATCGGACCAGCGGTGAACGGCGCTGGACCGGCACCCGCGTCGACCTGGTGTTCGGCGCCAACTCGCAGCTGCGGGCGATCGCCGAGGTCTATGCCCAGGATGATGCCGGTGAGCGCTTCGTGCAGGACTTCGTCGCCGCCTGGGACAAGGTCATGAACCTCGACCGCTTCGACCGGAGCTGAACGGCAGGCCGCGCCGTGCGCCCGCGAACGAAACGCCCCGTTCGCGGGCGGTTCCTGTTCACGGGAGCTGTTCGCCGCCGCTGCCTTGGCTGCGGTCCGGGATTCCGGCGTCCCGATCGCCGGCACCCGCGGTTGCCGCTGCGCGGGCCGCGCCGATCGCCCCGCGGCAACGCCGCCGGCTATGGGGGGATCTGCCGGAAGCCCAGGTAGCGGGCCTCGAAGCGGTGCCTGCCGTCGCGCAGGAAGGCCGCGAAGTCCCACTCGCCGGGGAGCAGCAGCGAATGGTACTGGGGGCGGAACAGGTAGGCCCAGGCATCGACGGTGGCGCCGCCGTCGACCCGCACCTGCAGTAACACGCGCTGGTACTGGTTGCCTTCGAAGCCGTCGAGCCGCTCCCACTCGGCGGCGGCGATGCCGCTGTAGAGGCGGCCGGCGACTTCACGGGCCGGGTCGGCGACGATCGCCGGGTAGTCCTCCCCGCGCACCGGGTGACGGGCGTGGCCGGGCAGCAGCGCGTCGCCGGCCGGCATTGTCCGGCCGCATACCCGGGCCATGATGTCGGCGCACATCAGGCTGCCGTAGGCGAAGCAACGGCTCGCCATTGCCACGGGATCAGGGCAGCAGCAGCGCCGCGATGGTGCCGAGCAGCGCGACGCCGGCCACCACCGAGACGATCGCCAGCTGGCGGTGCAGGGTGTCGACCGCGGCGATCAGCCGCTCGTTCTGTTCGGCCAGGCGGGTGATCAGGTCCGAGCTGGCCGTCAGCTCGTCGTCGATCTTCTGCACCTGGCGTTCGAGGGCGGCGATGCGCTGCTCGGGGCTGTCGCCGTCGGCCCTGTCGCCCTCCGCACCGGTGGTGCGCGTGAGCAGTTCACGGGCGCTCCTGACGATGCCCGGGGCGGCGGCGATGACCTCGCCCCAGGGGATGACTTTGGCGGCGGCTGCCCAGGGTATCGGCATGGTCTGGTGGCTCCTCGTCAGCGGTTATCGACGGTGGCTTCAGCGGTTCGCGAGCTTCGCGAGCTGCGG
Source organism: Rhodocyclaceae bacterium (assembly GCA_020445745.1). Classification (GTDB taxonomy): domain Bacteria; phylum Pseudomonadota; class Gammaproteobacteria; order Burkholderiales; family Rhodocyclaceae; genus Cognatazoarcus. The sequence goes on from JAGRGB010000194.1 coordinate 8,022, forward strand.
CTGCAGCTGGGCCAGCGTCGCCTGGAAGCCGGTCATCCGGTCGCGCTCCTGCTGTACCACCTCGGCGGGTGCCCGGGCGACGAACTTGTCGTTGCCGAGCTTGGCCTCGGCCTTGCGGATCTCGTTCTCGAGCCGCGCGATCTCCTTGCCGAGACGCTCCCGTTCGGCGGCGACGTCGATCTCGACCTTCAGCATCAGCCGGGTCTCGCCGACCACTGCCACCGGCGCCAGTTCGTCGGCGCCGATCTCGTCGACGATGGCGAGTTCGGAGAGCTTGGCGAGGCCGGTCAGGTAGGGGGCGTAGCGTTCCAGCGCACCGCGCTCGCCGGCCGCTACCAGCGGCAGGCGCTGGGCGGGCGAGATGTTCATCTCGCCGCGCAGGTTGCGGCAGGCGTGCACCAGCGCCTTCAGTTCGGCGACCCGCGCCTCGCTGAGCTCGTCGAGCTTGGCCGGCTGCGCCTTCGGATAGGCCGCGGTCATCACCGAGTCGCCGCTCTTGCGGCCGGCCATCGGCGCCACCGTCTGCCACAGCTCCTCGGTGATGAACGGGATCAGCGGGTGGGCGAGGCGCAGCACGGTCTCCAGGACCCGCAGCAGGGTGCGGCGGGTGGCCCGCTGCTGCGCCTCGCCGCCGACCTGGATCTGCACCTTGGCGATCTCGAGGTACCAGTCGCAGTACTCGTCCCAGACGAACTCGTAGATGCCCTTCGCCAGCAGGTCGAAGCGGTAGTCGCCGTAGTGCTGCTCGACCTCGGCCTCGGTGCGCTGCAGCTTCGAGACGATCCAGCGGTCGGCGAACGAGAAGTCGAGGTAGCCGCCGGCGCAGGCGCCGGCGTCGTGGTCCTCGAGGCCGCAGTCCTGGCCCTCGCAGTTCATCAGCACGAAGCGGCTGGCGTTCCAGAGCTTGTTGCA
>JAGRGB010000028.1 GCA_020445745.1 Rhodocyclaceae bacterium
CCCGACGTGATGAAGAGGTCGGAACCCTTCTTCTGCGTCATCAGCCGCAGCAGGTCGTGCATGAATTTGAGGGCCTGATCGCGTTCCATGGATTACTCCGATCTTGCGTGCCGTGCCGGCATTATCGCCAAAGCGGGGCCGGCCGGGGGTCGATTGGTGGGTGCCGGGCGCCGCTCAGGCGATGAAGTTGTCCTTGTTCTGCGCGCGGATCTTGGCCTCGGCGGCGGAGATCACGTTGCGGCGGACAAGGTCGGCGAGGTTCTGGTCGAGGGTCTGCATGCCGACGTTCTGACCGGTCTGGATCGCCGAGTACATCAGGGCGATCTTGCTCTCGCGGATCAGGTTGCGGATGGCGGGGGTGCCGATCATGATTTCGTGGGCGGCGACCCGTCCGCTGCCGTCCTTGGTCTTCAGCAAGGTCTGCGAGATCACTGCCCGCAGCGATTCGGACAGCATCGACCGCACCATGTCCTTCTCGGCCGCCGGGAAGACGTCGACGATGCGGTCGATGGTCTTGGCCGCCGACGACGTGTGCAGGGTGCCGAACACCAGGTGGCCGGTCTCGGCTGCGGTCAGCGCCAGCCGGATCGTTTCGAGGTCGCGCATCTCGCCGACCAGGATCACGTCCGGGTCCTCGCGCAGTGCCGACCGCAAGGCGTTGGAGAAGGACAGCGTATGCGGGCCGACCTCGCGCTGGTTGATCAGGCAGCGCTTGGCCTCGTGCACGAATTCGATCGGATCCTCGACGGTCAGGATGTGGCCGTAGTCGTTCTCGTTGATGTAGTCGATCATCGCCGCCAGCGTCGTCGACTTGCCCGAGCCGGTCGGGCCGGTGACCAGGCAGATGCCGCGCGGGGTCTCGGCGATCTCCTTGAAGATCTTCGGGCAGTTGAGGTCCTCGAGGGTCAGTACCTTGGTCGGAATCGTCCGGAACACCGCGGCGGCGCCCCGGTTCTGGTTGAAGGCATTGACGCGGAAGCGCGCCAGGTTGGGCACCGCGAACGAGAAATCGCACTCGAGGTGTTCCTCGAACTGCTTGCGCTGGCCGTCGTTCATGATGTCGTACACCATCGCGTGTACGTCCTTGTGTTCCATCGGCGGCAGGTTGATCCGGCGCACGTCGCCATGCACGCGGATCATCGGCGGCAGTCCGGCCGACAGATGGAGGTCGGAGGCCTTGTTCTTGACCGAGAAGGCGAGCAGTTCTGTGATGTCCATGGATGGCTCGGGGGAAGTGGCTGGCGGAGCATCGTATAACGGCCGGGTGGTATACTTTTTTAGGGCCGACCGACCGAGCGGGTGCCCCCGGATATGACAACAATCGCCTCCCGCCTGCAAGCCGTTCGTGGCCGTATCGCCGACGCCGCCCGACGGCACGGCAGAAATCCCGAGGACATTTCTCTGCTGGCCGTCAGCAAGACCTGGCCGGCCGCTGCGGTGCGTGCAGCGGCGGCCGCCGGGCAGCGCAGTTTCGGCGAGAACTACGTTCAGGAGGCGGTCGCCAAGATCGCCGCACTCGCCGACGCCGGGCTCGACTGGCACTTCATCGGCCCGCTCCAGAGCAACAAGAGCGGCGAGGTCGCGATGGCCTTCCAGTGGCTGCATTCCCTCGACCGGGCGAAGCTCGCGCAGCGCCTGTCGCGGCAGCGTCCGGCGACGTTGCCGGCGCTGAACCTGTGCATCCAGGTCAATGTCAGCGGCGAGGCCAGCAAGAGCGGCATCGACCCGCCGGCCCTCGACGCGCTGGCCGACCAGGTCGCCGGGCTGCCGGGGCTGCGCCTGCGGGGCCTGATGTGCGTGCCGGAACCGAGCGACGACGCGGTGCTGCTGCGCAGCCGTTTCGCGCGCCTGCGCGAGCTGCGCGACGGACTCAATGGGCGGGGCTTCGCGCTCGATACGCTGTCGATGGGGATGTCCCACGATCTCGAGGCGGCGATCGCCGAAGGGGCGACGATCGTGCGCGTCGGCACTGCGATTTTCGGCGAGCGCGTATATCCTCGGCCCTGACCAAACTGAACGGGCGCAACAGATGAAGATCGTTTTCCTCGGCGGCGGCAACATGGCAACCGCGCTGATCGGCGGCATGCTCGGTACCGGATTCGATCGCGAATCCATCACCGTGATCGAAAAGGTGGCCGCGTCCGGTACGCGCCTGGCCGAGCGCTTCGGCGTCCGTGTCGTGACGACCGCGGCGGACGCCGCGCTGCCGGCAGATGCGCTGGTGCTGGCGGTCAAGCCGCAGCAGATGAAGGAAGCCGTGGCGGGCCTCGCCGGGCGGCTCGACGCCACGCTGGTGGTCAGCATCGCCGCCGGACTGCGCGCCACCGACATCGGGCGCTGGCTGGGTGGCCACCGGCGGCTGGTGCGCTGCATGCCCAACACGCCGGCGCTGATCGGCGCCGGCATCACCGGCCTCTACGCCGACCCGACGGTCGATGCCGGGGGCCGGGCCCTGGCCGAGCGCCTGCTGCAGGCGGTCGGGACCACGGTGTGGGTCGCCGACGAGGCGGCGATCGACGCGGTGACCGCGATCTCCGGCAGCGGTCCCGCCTACGTGTTTCATTTCATCGAGGCACTGGAAGCCGCCGCGACCGGACTCGGCTTCGATGGGGCCACCGCGCGCAGGCTGGCGATCGACACCGTCCTCGGCGCCGCCCGGCTGGCGGCCGACAGCGAGGATTCGCCGGCAACCCTGCGCGAGCGGGTCGCCTCGAAGGGCGGCACCACCGCCGCGGCGCTCGAGGTGATGCGGCAACGGGATCTGGTCGGGCTGGTCGCCGCGGCGGCGCAGGCCGCCGAGCATCGTGGGCGCGAGCTGGGTGTGGAACTGGGCAGGGAGGCATAGGCGGACATGCTGGCGAACATCTTCACACTGATTCTTTCGGCCGTTTCGGGATTGCTGACCATGGTGCTGCTGGCGCGCTTCTTCATGCAGTGGCAGCGCCTGCCGTTCCGCAACCAGCTGGGCCAGTTCATCGCGGCCACCACCAACTGGATCGTGCTGCCGTTGCGCCGGGTGATTCCCGGCCTCGGCGGCCTCGACCTGGCCAGCCTGGTCGCCGCCTGGCTGGTGCAGGCGCTGGCGATCGGCATCGAGTACGCGCTGCGCGGGGCGGGTGTCGGCGGCGGCCTGCTGATCGCGATGGTCGCCGTCGGCTTCTTCGAAGTGCTGCGGATGATGGTCTACCTGCTGATCGGCGTGGTGATCTTCTCGGCGGTGCTGTCGTGGATCAACCCCCACGCGCCGATCGCGCCGCTGATCAACGGCCTGGCGGCCCCCTTCCTGCGTCCGTTCCGGCGGATCATCCCGCCGATCGCCGGCGTGGACCTGTCGCCGCTGGCGCTGCTGCTGGTGCTGCAGGTGGTGCTGATGGTGATCGGCAATGTCCAGGCCTCGGCGCTGCCGGCGCTGCTGCGCTGATGGCCTGGCTGGACGAGACCGCAGACGGTGCCGTGCTGCTGTCGCTGCGGGTCCAGCCCAATGCCCGCCGCACCGAATTCTGCGGGCGCTACGGCGAGGCGATGAAGCTGCGGCTGGCTGCGCCGCCGGTGGACGGCAAGGCCAACGCGGCGCTGCTCGCGTTTCTCGCCGAGTTCTGCGAGCTGCCGCGCAGTGGCGTCACACTGGTCGGCGGCGCGACGGCGCGGGCCAAGCGCGTGCGCCTGTTTCCGGCGTCCGCGGCGCTGCTGGGACGCCTGCGCGCGCTCGGCTGAATCGCCGGACCCCCGCTTCGCGCTTGCTGCCGGAATGCTGCGCCCGGCCATGAGTGCGGCGTGAATCTGCGCTAGGCTTGTGGAAGGAGGCCGAACCAGCAGGAGGAGGCCGCGATGGTGGAGGACCGCTACCACGAAATTTGCCGGGCGCATCGCTGGCAGGTGCCTGAGCCGTTCAACATCGTCGAGGTGTGCTGCAGGCGCTGGACCAGCGACCGCGAGCGCACCGCGTTGATCGCGGTCGGCGAGGACGGCACGGTGACCCGCCATGCCTACGCCGAAGTCCAGCAGGCGGTGGACCGCGTCGCCGCGGCACTGAGCGCGCGCGGTGTCGGCCGCGGCGAGCGGGTCGCGGTGGTGCTGCCGCAGCGTCTCGAGACCGTCGTCAGCCTGCTCGCGTTGCTGCAGATCGGCGCGGTGGCGATGCCGCTGTCGATCCTGTTCGGACCGGATGCGCTCGCCTACCGCCTCCAGGACAGCGACGCGGTCGGCGCCATCTGTGACCGGCGGGCGTTGCCGGGCCTGGTCGAGGTGCGCGGCCGGTGCCCGGCACTGAAGTCCCTTTGGACCGTCGATTGCGACGGCGAGGGCGAGGACTGGCGCGCGCTGCTGGCCGACGAGCACGCGCCGCTGCCGCCCTGCCAGACCGCAGCGCACGACCCGGCGGTGCTGATCTACACCAGCGGCACCACCGGGCCGCCGAAGGGGGCGCTGATCCCGCATCGGGCGATGATCGGCAACCTGTCCGGCTTCGTCGCCAGCCAGGACGATTTTCCGCAGCCCGGCGACGTCTTCTGGTCGCCCGCCGACTGGGCGTGGACCGGTGGCCTGTGGGACGCGCTGATGCCGACACTGTATTTCGGCATGCCGATCGTCGGCTTCGACGGCCGCTTCTCGCCCGAAGTCGCGTTCCGCCTGATGCAGGATCATCACGTCACCAACAGCTTCCTGTTCCCGACCGCCCTGAAGGCGATGATGAAGGCCTTTCCACAGCCGCGCGAGCAATTCGAGCTGAGGCTGCGGGCGATCATGAGCGCCGGCGAGGCGCTCGGCGACACGGTCTTCGAGTGGTGCCGCGCAGCGCTCGGCGTGACCGTCAACGAGATGTTCGGCCAGACCGAGATCAATTACATCGTCGGCAACAGCCACCGCCACTGGCCCGCGCGGCCGGGCTCGATGGGGCGCGGCTATCCCGGCCACCGGGTGGCGGTGATCGACGCCGCCGGCGCGCCGGTGGCGCCGGGCCGGGAAGGGGAGATCGCGGTGCATCGCTGCGACATCCACGGCGACCCGGACCCGGTGTTCTTCCTCGGCTACTGGAAGAACGACGTCGCCACCGCGCGGAAATTCACCGGTGACTGGTGCCGCACCGGCGATCTGGCGGTGGCCGACGAGGACGGTTATCTGTGGTACCGCGGCCGCGCCGACGACGTCTTCAAGGCGGCGGGCTACCGCATCGGCCCGAGCGAGATCGAGAACTGCCTGGTCAAGCACCCGGCAGTCGCCAACGCCGCGGTGGTGCCGAAGCCGGATCGCGAGCGCGGCGCGCTGGTCAAGGCCTATGTCGTGCTGGCTGCCGGATTCGAGGCCTCCGAGGGCCTGATCGGCGAGATCCAGCAGCATGTGCGCGGGCTGCTGGCCCCCTACGAGTACCCGAAGGAGATCGAATTCCTCGACGCGCTGCCGATGACCACCACCGGCAAGGTCCAGCGGCGGGTGCTGCGACTGCAGGAGGAAGAGCGGGCGCGGGCGGAGGGGCGCATCTGAGCCAGCCATCCGCGACATCGTCCCCAGACCGCGGCGGAACCGCCGGGCGCCGTGGCCGGCTGCTGCTGGCGTTGCTGGCCGCGCTGTCGCCGCTGGCCTGCACGGCGCCTCCGGACGACGGCTACCACGGCTACATCGAAGGCGAATACACCTATGTCTCGGCACCCTTCGCCGGCTACCTGGCGGAGCTCAAGGTGGCTCGGGGCCAGCCGGTGACGGCCGGCCAACTGCTGTTCGTGCTCGACGCCGAACCCCAGGCGCATACGCTGGCCGAGGCCGAAGCGGTCGCCCAGGCCGCCCGCGCCGAGGCCGACAACCTGCTCGACACCCGCCGAGCCGAGGAGATCGCCGGGCTGCGCGCCGAGGTGAATGCCGCGGACGCCGCGGTCGAGCTGGCGCGCAGTCGCCTGCAGCGGGAGCGGGACCTGGTTCAGCGCGAGTTCGTCTCACAGGCGCGCCTGGACGAGCTGCAGAGTCAGCTCGAACAGGCCACCGCGCAGCGCGCCCAGGCCAGGGCGCAGCTCGCGCTGGCCCGTGACCCCCTCGGCCGCCATGACGAATACCGCGCCGCCGACGCCGGCTACCGCGCCGCCCAGGCCCGGGTCGCGCAGCAGCGCTGGCTGTTCGCGCGGCGCGAAGCGACCGCGCCGCTCGCCGGCGAGCTGGTCGATACCTATTTCAGGCCGGGCGAGTGGGTGCCGGCCGGCCAGCCGGTGGCCAGCATCCTGCCGCCGGCTGGCCGGCGGGTCCGCTTCTTCGTGCCCGAGACCGAACTCGCGCGGCTGCAACCCGGCGTGCGGGTCAGCGTGCGCTGCGACGGCTGCCAGGCGCCGCTGACGGCGATCATCGACTACGTGTCGCCGACGGCCGAATACACGCCACCGGTGATCTACAGCCGGGGCAGCCGCGAGCGGCTGGTGTTCCGCGTCGAGGCGGTGCCGCAGGGGGGCGACGGGCGGCTGCCGCCCGGCCTGCCGGTGGACGTGATGCGGTCCGATCGATGAACGTGCCGGACCCGGTCATCGACGTGCGCGGGCTCAACAAGCGCTTCGGCGACAAGACCGTCGTGGACGGGCTGTCGCTGCAGGTCGCCAAGGGCGAGATCCACGGCTTTCTGGGCCCCAACGGCAGCGGCAAGACGACCACCATCCGCATGCTGTGCGGCTTGCTGACGCCGGATGGCGGCGCGGGTTGCTGCCTGGGCCACGACGTGCTGCGCGAGAGCGCCGCGATCAAGCGCGAGGTGGGCTACATGACGCAGCGCTTCTCCCTGTGGGACGACCTCAGCATCGAGGAGAACCTGCATTTCGTCGGCCGCATGTTCGGCATCGCCGGGCGCCGCCGGCGCGTGGACCAGGCCCTCGACGGGCTCGGACTGGGTGGCCGCCGCCGGCAGTTGGCCGGCACCCTGTCGGGGGGCTGGAAGCAGCGCCTGGCGCTGGCGTCGTGCCTGCTGCACGAGCCGCGGCTGCTGCTGCTCGACGAACCGACGGCCGGCGTCGACCCGAAGGCCCGGCGCGACTTCTGGGAGGAAATCCATCGCCTGTCGGCGTCCGGCATCACCGTGCTCGTCTCCACCCACTACATGGACGAGGCCGAACGCTGCCACCGCCTCTCCTACCTGGCCTATGGCCGCCTGCTGGCCACCGGCAGCGCCGCCGAGATCGTCGCCGCCCAGCGGCTCAGCACCTGGGCGCTGGCAGGCGAGGGCGTCGAGCACCTGGCCGACGAGCTGCGACGGCTGCCGGGCGTCGAGCAGGTGGCCAGCTTCGGCGTCCAACTGCATGTCAGCGGGCGTGACGCGGTACCTCTGCAGGCCGCCCTCGAGCACTTCGCGACTGGCCACGGGCTGCGCCTGGAGGCCGCGGAGCCGTCGCTGGAGGACGTCTTCATGCACCTGATGAGGGGTGCTCGCGACCCGCTGGGGCAGTGAGGCCGTGGCCGGCTTCTCGCTCTCCCGCTGGCTCGGCATCCTGATCAAGGAGTTCATCCAGCTGCGCCGCGACCGGCTCACCTTCGGCATGATCGTCGGCATCCCGATCCTGCAGCTGGTGCTGTTCGGTTTCGCGATCAACTCGGATCCCAGGCACCTGCCCACCGCGGTGGTGATGGCCGAGCCCGGTCCGGCGGCCCGCGCCTACGTCGCGGCGATGGAGAACAGCGCCTATTTCGACGTGCTCGGTCGCGTCGACGAGCGCGCGGCCGAGCAGGCGCTGGCCCGCGGCGAGGTCCAGTTCGTGGTCCGCTTTCCGCCCGGCTTCGAGCGCGACCTGGTGCGCGGCCGGCCCACCACGATCGCCGTCGAGGCGGATGCCACCGACCCGCAGGCCACCAGCGGCGCGATCGCGGTGCTGAACCAGCTCGGCGCGGGATTGTTCGCGCCGGACCTGCCCGGCCCGCGCCTGGCCGCCAACGCGCCGGTCGAGCTGGTCGTGCTGCGCCGCTACAACCCGGAGGGCATCACCGCCTACAACATCGTGCCCGGCCTGCTGGGCGTCATCCTGACCATGACGATGGTGCTGATGACCGGTCTGGCGATGACCCGCGAGCGCGAGCGCGGCACCTTCGAGAATCTGCTGGCGACTCCGGCGACGCCGCTCGAGGTGATCACCGGCAAGCTGGTGCCCTACGTGCTGATCGGACTGCTGCAGGTGACCCTGGTACTGCTCGCCGCGCGCTGGATCTTCCAGGTGCCGATGCTGGGCAGCATCCCGCTACTCTACGGCGTGGTGCTGATCTTCATTCTCGCCAACCTGGTGCTCGGCATCACCTTCAGCTCGATCGCGCGCAATCAGCTGCAGGCGATGCAGCTGACCTTCTTCTTCTTCCTGCCGTCGATGCTGCTCTCCGGCTTCATGTTCCCGTTCCGTGGCATGCCCGAGTGGGCGCAGGCGGTCGGCAGCCTGTTGCCGCTGACCCATTTCCTGGTGCTGGTGCGCGGCATCCTGCTGAAGGCCAGCGGCGTGTCGCTGCTGTGGCCCAGCCTGTGGCCGATCCTGCTGTTCACTGTCGTCGTGCTGGCGGTCGGACTGCGGACTTTCCGGCGCACGCTGGACTGAGCGTCGCCGCCGGCGATGGCGCTCCGCTACTCCTGCCGCCGTGCCCGCTCGCGTGCCCGCTGCCGCTCCAGGGCGCGCTGCATCACCCGCGCGCGTTGCGCCTCGTCCATGTCGCGCCACTTGTCACGCAGTTCCGCGCGGCGTGCAGGGGGCAGCGCGCGCAAGCGCTTCAGCACCTTGCGAAAGCGCAGCTTGTCTTCCGCCGACAGGCTGCGGTAGCGCTCCAGGTTGTGGCGTGCGCGGTCCCGCTGATCGGGCGACATCGCCTGCCACTTGTCGAGGCGCCGGCGCGCCCGCTGTCGTTGTTCCGGATCCATCTCCTGCCAGCGCGCGGCACCCCTGAGAAGTCGATGCCGGCGTTCCTCCGGCAGGTCGTCCCACTGCCCCTGCAGGGGTGCCAGGATTCTCCGCTGCTCGGCGTCGAGCCGTGCCCAGTCGGGACTCGCGGCGATCGCCAGCGCCGGCAGCAGGCTGGCCAGGGCGGCCAGCAGCAGCCGGCGCATTTGTCGATCTTCAGTCTTCATCGGAAGCCTCCGCGGTCGGCACCGGGGCGTCGTCCGTGGCGAGGATGTCGAGTTGCGCGATCGCGTCCTCGTCGTCGGCGAGTTCGCCGAGCAACTCGAGCAGTTCGGGGCTGGGTGGCGCATCGGTGGCGCTTGCCGTCCGCAGCGGCAACAGGCAGCCGGCGAGCAACAGCAGGGCGGCGCCGAGCCGTTCAGCCGGCATCGCTGCCGTCCCCGGCCGACAATTGCTCGTCGACCCACAGGTAGAAGTCCGGGTCCTCGGTGAGTTCGTCGGGATCCTGGACCGCCAGCAGGTCGAGCAGGTCGAGGTCGCCGTCGGCGAGTATCGGCAACGGGTCGTCGGCCGGATCAACGGCCCACGGCACGATGCCGACCGCGATCACGAGGCCGACGGCGAGGGCGGCGGCCGGTGCCGCGAAGGCGCGCCAGCGGCGCGCGCGCGGCTGCCGGCCGGAGAGGGCGCGCCGGCGCGCCGCGGCCAGCTGCGCGCGGGTGCGCTGGTCCAGGGCGTCGACGCTGCGGTCGAGACTGGCGCCGGCACGGCGGACGAAGGCGTCGTCACCGGGATCGCTCATTTCAAGTCCTCCAGCTCGTCGCGCAGCCGCTGCAGCGCCCGGGCGTAGTGGGTCTTGGCGCTGGTCACTGCGCAGCCCATCGCCGCAGCCGTCCGGGCGCTGTCCAGGCCTTCCCAGGCGCGCAGCAGGAAGGCCTGCTGCTGGCGCAGCGGCAAGGCGGCCAGGGCGGCGTCGAGGCGCGCCGAGAACTGGCCGTCCTCGACGCGGCGCGACGGCTCCCACGACGCGTCGGCCGGCAGCCGCGCGAACGCATCCTCCTCGCCGTCGCCGAGGAACGGCGCGAGCCAGTGGCGCAAGCGCTTGCGTACGGTCTGGCGCCGGTGCCAGTCGCGGATGCGCGATTGCAGGATCGTCAGGAACAGCGGTCGCCACTCGGCCGGCTCACGGTCGGCGTATTTCTCCACCAGTTTCATCATCGCATCCTGTACCAGCTCGAGCGCATCGTCGCGATTGCCGGTGGCGAAGCGCGCCATGCGAAAGGCCCGCCCCTCGACGTCGGCGAGGAAGGCGGGCAGGTCCTGCGCGGCGGCACGGTCGTCATCGGCGGCGGTGGCCATCCGTGTCCTTCCGGCCACCGGTGCCGGCGCGTTCAGTCGCCACGGTGCGTGACTCGGCGCGAACGACGGTCGAGGCGGTCGTCGATGCGCTCGCCGCGCCTGTCGAGACGGTGGTCGACGCGCGCGCCGCTGCGGTCGATGCGCGCGTCGATGCGCTCGCCCTTCTTCTGCAGGCGCCTCGCGAGCTGGTCGTGGCCGGCCTCACCGGCGCGGTCGGCGCGGCGGTCGAAGCGCTCCTCGATGCGATTGCCGCGGACGTCGCGACGTTCCTCGATGCGATCGCCGCGTCGGTCGAGGCGCTGCTCGATGCGGTCGCCGCGTTCGTCCAGGCGCTGTGCGATGCGCTCCCGGTCGGCCGCGACCGCCGAGGTCGCCAACAGCACGCCGGTCGCCAGCACGACGGTCAAGCGCTCGATTCGATTCCTGATCATGATGTTCTCCTGGTCGTTGGTGGTTGGGCTCCCGGCCGTGAGAGCGGGTACTTATGGCAGGGAACGCATCCGCCGCCGGGTGGACGACAAGCAGGTCGAATTTTCTTGACGATCGGGCGCTCGCTCTCCGTTCGGGCCGCGCGGCGCCTGCGGGAGCGGGTCACGACCGCCCGTCGCAGGCGGTGCGAGGATCCTGCGGAATCATTCGGCAGGCTGCGATATGCCTTCTGCGTGGGCGGCGACGTACTCGCGAAATTCGTCGATCGGGAGTGGCTCGCTGAACAGGAATCCCTGGGCGTAGGTGCAGCCCTGCTGGCGCAGAAACTCGAGCTGCTCCGGGGTCTCCACCCCTTCGGCGACGGTCTGCATGCCGAACGCGTTGGCCAGTTGCACGATCGCCTTGATGGTCGCGGCGTCGGTCTCGTCCGAGGTGATGTCGGAAACGAACGAGCGATCGATCTTGATGATGCGCACGGGCATGCGCTTGAGATACGAGAGCGACGAAAAGCCGGTGCCGAAGTCGTCGACGGCGATGCTGCAGCCCATGCCGTTCAGGCGTCTGAAGATGTCCACGAACTCCTCGCTGTCCGACAGCTTGAGGCTCTCGGTGATCTCCAGCGTGACCTTGCCACCCCTGGCCAGGTCGCTTTTGTCGAGGAGCATCAGCATCTGGTCGATGTGGTCCTTGGCGACGAACTGGGCCGCGGACAGGTTGAATGCCAGTGACAGCCCGTAGACTTCGTCGCGCCAGTCCGCCAGCCCGACCCGCAGGATCCACTCGCTGAGCCTGCTGATCATGCCGTTCTGTTCGGCGACCGGAATGAAGACTTCCGGCGAGATGTAGCCCTTCGCCGGGTGCTTCCATCTCAGCAATGCCTCGGCCCCGGCGAGCGTCATCGTCTCCAGATGGATTATCGGCTGGTAATGAACCGCGAGGTGATCGGCGTCGACGGCGATTTCCAGTTCGGAATTGATCCAGTGGCGCCGGTTGGCCTCGTCCTGGAGGCGGTTGGTGAAGAAGCAGGCCTTGTTGCGGCCGAGCTTCTTGGCTTCGTACATGGCGCTGTCCGCGTTCTTCAGCAGCACTTCCGGCGTATCGCCGTCCATCGGATAGACGGTGATGCCGATGCTGGCGGGGGCACGCACGACGCTGCCCTGTATGACCACCGGCTCATGCAACCTGGCGAGGATCTTGTCGGCGATCGGCACCACGTCGTCGACGCTCTTCAGGTTGCCGAGCAGCACGATGAATTCGTCGCCGCCCATCCGGCCGACGGAATCGGACTCGCGAAGCACGCTCCTGATGCGCTTGGCGGTTTCGACCAGCAATTCGTCGCCGGCGGCATGCCCGAGGGCATCGTTGATCGACTTGAAATTGTCGAGATCGAGGAAAAGGACGGCGAAGATCGTGCCCGAGCGGCGTGCCGCGGCCAGCACCTGCCCCATGCGGTCGAGGGTCAGATTCCGGTTGGCCAGCCCGGTCAGGCTGTCGTAGGTGGCCTGGCGTTCGATGGTCTGCTGGGCCAGCTTGATGTCGGTGATGTCGCGGAACACGCCGATGTGGCGATGGATCTTGCCGCTTGCGTCGCGAATCACGTTTATCGACAGGTGTTCGACGTAATTCTGTCCATTCTTGCGCCGGTTCTTGATCTCCCCCTGCCAGCAGCCTTTCCGGTCTATCGTCTGCCACAGGTTGTCGTAGAACTCGCGGGAATGCTCGCCAGAACTCAGGATGTGCGGCGTGCGGCCGATGACCTCGCTCGCCAGGTAGCCGGTGATCCTGGTGAAGGCGGGGTTGACGGCGACGATCTTGTTGGCGGCGTCGGTGATCATCGCTGCTTCGGAACCGTATTCGAAGACCGAGGCAGACAGTCTCAGCTGTTCCTCGGCACTCTTCTTTTCGGTGACGTTCACGATCATCAGCACCGCACCGTTCACCCTCTTGCGGCCGGTCGCCAGATAGGGCGCCAGGCGCATCAGATACGTCTGGTTGCCGTTTCCGCTGAATTCGATCTCGTGCTGTCGACCGTGGTCGATGACGTCGCGCACGGTTTCGATCAGCGCCGGTATCCGGCAGCGGGTCCGCACGGAGGTCAGATTCTCGCTGGCGTCCGCGGCGATATTGAAGAAATCGAGGGCGTTCCGGTTGTAGCGCGTGATCGCCAACCGGGAATCGACGACGACCAGGCCCTGCTGCATGCTTTCGACGACGTTCTTGAGATCGTCGTTGATGTCGGCCAGCTCGCCGGAGCGGGTGCCCAGTTCGTCATTGACGGTGATCAACTCTTCGTTCGAGGCCTGCAATTCCTCGTTGGCGGTCTCCAGTTCTTCGTTGGAGGCCTGGAGTTCCTCGTTGGAAGCCTGCGCTTCTTCGTTGAGCGCCTGCAATTCCTCGTTGGCGGTCTCAAGTTCCTCGATGACGGTCTGCAGGTTCTCGCGATTGAGGACGACTTCCTGCTCCAATTCGGCAATGCGCGCTTCTCGTCCGGGGTCGGCGCCCTGCGCATCATGGTCGCCGGCCCGCTCGTCCGCCGCTTCGAAGCACACCAGAAGCAGACAGCCGTCGTTCGATCCGGTGTCGCCGGCGTAATGCACCGTGACACGCCAGCGCGACACCTCGCCGTTGAGGGACACCTCGATCGCACTCGACTGGGCGCTCTTGCGCGATCGGGCGACGCGGTGCGCAAAGGCTCTCAGCTCGGCCCGGAAAGCCTCCTTGATCAGCGAGAACGCGTTGAAGTCGGCGCGTCCCTTGCGCACGCCGAGAAAGTCGCCGCATTCGCCATAGACCTCGAGGATCTCGCCGGTCGCGGTCATCAGCATGCTCGCCGGCGCGTACAGTTCGAACAGCCGATCCTGTCCGATCGTCGTCAGCGACCTCGTATCCAGGGCCCGCGGGCTCGCCGCGCCGGCATCGGCACCGTGTTCGCGCTGCTGCGAGAAGCCGCCCACCGCGGGTGACGGCACCATGCGCCGCACGTAGATCTTGTTCTTGCGGTCCCGCTCGGCGAACAGCGTACCCAATCGACCGACCGATTCCGATTTCCCGAGGAACAGGATGCCGCCTTCGTGGAGCGCGTAATGAAATATCTTCATCACGCGCTCCTGCAATTCGCTCTTGAAGTAGATCAGGAGGTTCCGGCAACTGATCAAGTCCAGGCGCACGAACGGCGGATCCTGCACCAGGTCCTGGCGCGCGAACAGGATCATCTCGCGGAGACTGCGATCGATCTGGTAGAGGCCTTCGTCCGCCGTGAAATAACGGGCAACCAGCGCAGCGTCCATGCCACTGAGGGCTGCCTCCGGAAAGATTCCTGCGCGGGCGCTCGAGACGGCCTCGCCATTGATGTCGGTGGCGAAGATCTGGATCCGGTAGCGGTCGCAACGGTTGCCCAGGGCTTCCGCGACCAGGATCGCGATCGAATAGACTTCCTCGCCGGTCGCGCATCCCGGTACCCAGACGCGAATCTCGTCGCCCGGACTCTTCGCTGCGAGCATGTCGACGACGAGCTTGCGAAGCGCGTCGAAGGCCTCGGGATCGCGGAAGAAGGAGGTGACACAAATCAGGAAGTTGCCGGCCAGCTCGGTCAGCTCGTTGCGGTTGCTGGCGATGTAGCTGCCGTAGGCCTCGAGGCTCGGAATCTGCATCGCCGCCATTCGTCGCAGCACCTGGCGTGACAGCGTGGATTCCTTGTAGTTGGAGAAATCCATGCCGGTCGTCACGCGGATCTGCCGCACCAGTCCGAGAATCGTCGATGGTGGCTCTTCTTCCGCTTCGACGACGATCGGTGGTCGCGGGCGCTGGACGATCGCGCTCAATTGATTGGCGATCTCCTGGGGTGGCAACACGAGGTCGGCGCCGCCGGCGCGGATCGCCGCGGTCGGCATGCTGTCGTACTTGGCGGATTTCGGCTCCTGGGCGATGGAGATGCCGCCGGCGGCCTTGATCGCCTTGATGCCACGGGCGCCGTCGGAGCCGGTGCCCGACAGGATGATGCCGATCGCACGGTCCTCCTGATCGTCCGCGAGGCTGATCAGAAATCTGTCCACCGAGGGCCTCGGGCCGATCGTGTTGGTCGGCTTGCTGATCCGCAGCTTGCCCTTGACCACGGTCAGGTCGGCGTTGGGCGGCGCAACGTAGATCGTATCCGCCTTGGGAACCCGATGGTTGCTTGCTTCCTCGACCCGGAGACCGGTTTCGCGGGCCAGCAGTTCGACCATCATGCTGCGGTGGGCCGGCGACATGTGCTGGGCGACCAGATAGGTCATGTTGGCGTGGTCGGGGAGGGCTGCGACGAAGGGTCGCAGCGCCTCGAGTCCGCCCGCCGACGCGCCGATGCCGACATAGAACAGCGAGTTGTCCGACGGATTCGCCGAGGCGGACTTGCTGGCCTTGGCGGCGGGCCTGGAACGCGCCGCTGCCGTGGCTGGTCCCTGCGGGCTCGCCCGCTTTTGCGCCGGGCTTGTTGCGCGCGCTGCCTTGGTGGTCATGAAACCGCGGTGCCCTCGAAATGCCGCTACGACCGCGACAAGATGCGGTTCGCCGGAGGAGCTGTCAATCCCCGTCTACGACAACGTCATCGTTCGGCGGGCGTCCCACGGTGGCGACGCAATGCCGCGAGCCCCTGCGAAGACCTCGCCCCGCCCCTCAGCGTCGTCGCAGACGGGTCGCCAGGATGCTGCCGTCCGTCGCGACCACGCCGCGCACCTCGACCCGGTCGCCGAGGCGCGGCCGCTTGTCGATGCGGGTGTCGGCGCCGACGCTGATCGGCGTCCCGTCGATCGCCCACCGGCCGGTCAGCGTCCCCTCGAAGCGCAGCCGTGCTCCGACCGGGATCGGGGCCTCCTCGCCTTTCGCGTTGCGTGCACCGTCGGCGATCCAGCGCTCGATCAGTGCGATCTCGTCTTCGTCGAGCCACGGCGGCCCGTCGAACGGCATGCGCGGTCGCGACAGACCGCGGATGCGGCGTAGCAGTTCGCTGGCGCCGGGCACGCCGGGCACCACCCGCACGCGCTCGGCGGCCGACAGCGTCGCCGGGTAGGACGTCAGGCGGAAGCCCTCCGGCGGCGCACCCATCAGTCCGTTGTCGGTATGGCACTTGGCGCAGCGGGTGGCGAAGATCGGCGCCACATCGGCGTAGCTGACCTTTTCTCCGGGCCCGGGCCGCGGCGCGGTAGCAACGGCAGCGGTCGCGGCCGGGTCCGCCGCCGGCATGCCGGCGGCGATCCAGGCCTCGATCACCGCCACCTCCGGGTCGTTCAGCCACGGCGGGCCGGTCATCGGCATGCGCGGCAGGCTGTCGCCGCGAATGCGCCGCAGCAGTTCGCTGCCGGCGGCATCGTCGGCGCGCACCACCGGTCCGTTGCGGCTGCCTGCCGTGAGGCCGTCGAGCGAGTCGAGGCGCAGGCCCAGCGGCGCTGCCTCGCCGCTGTGGCACATCACGCAGCGGGCCCGGAGGATCGCCGCGACCTCGGCGTAGTCCGGTGCCGCCGCGCCGGCCAGCCCGGCGGCCCAGAACAGCACGGCGGCGGCGCCGTGCCGTGCCGCCGTCATCGCGCTTCGCCGTACATGATCTGGCCCTCGACGATCGTCGTACGCACCCGTCCGGGCAGGCACAGGCCGAGGAACGGCGTGTTCTTGCCCTGGCTGCGGAGGGTCTCGCGCGCGACCAGCGTCTCGCCGGCCGGATCGAAGATGCAGACGTCGGCGCGGGCGTCGACCGACAGGTGGCCGCCGCGCTGGCTGCCGATGATGCGGGCGGCGTCCGACGTCACCCGGGCCAGGGCGTCCAGCAGCGGCACCGAGCACTGTTCGGCCCACTTCAGGGTCAGGGGCAGCAGCAGTTCGAGCCCGGTGGCGCCGGGCTCGGCCTCGGAGAACGGGCACTGCTTGGCGTCGTCGTCCACCGGCGTGTGGTTGGAGCACAAGGCGTTGATGTCGCCGTCGGCGAGGCCACGCCGCAGCGCGTCGCGGTCGCGCTGGCTGCGCAGCGGCGGTATCAGGCGACAATGGGGATTGAAGTAGCCGATGTCCATGTCGCACAGGTGCAGCTGGTTGATCGACACGTCGCAGGTGATGTCGACGCCCTCGCGGCGGGCCCACTTGATCATCTTGAGGCCTTCGGCGCTCGACAGCCGGGTCACGTGCAGCCGGCAGCCGGCCAGCCGCGCGAGTTCGATATGGGTGTACAGGCCGATCGTCTCTGCCGCGGTCGGGATGCCGGCCAGGCCGAGGCGGGACGCCACCTCGCCGTCATGGGCGACACCTCCGCGCGAAAGGAAGGGCGCCATTGGCTGCAGCCAGACCGGGAAATCGAAGGTGGCGGCATATTCCATCGCGTGCAGCAGCACCTTGTTGTCGGTCATCGGCACGTTGGCCTGGCTGAAGGCGACACAGCCGGCGTCGGTGAGCTCGGCCATCTCGGACAGCCGCTCGCCGGCGAGCCCGACCGTCAGCGCGCCGACCGGGTAGATGTGGGCGCGATTGAGGCGCTTGGCCCGGTAGCGCAGCATCTCGACCAGTCCCGGTTCGTCGAGCACCGGGTCGGTGTCGGGCGGGATCGCGAGGCTGGTGACGCCGCCGGCCATCGCCGCCTCCATCTCGGACTCGAGGGTGGCGCGGTACTCGAAGCCGGGTTCGCGCAGGCGGGCGGCGATGTCCACCAGGCCCGGGCAGACCACCAGCTCGCGCGCATCGATCTCGCGGTCGGCGACGAAGCCGTCCGGCGCCTCGCCGACCGCAGCCACCCGGCCGTCGGCGATGTAGAGGTCCTGCTCGGTGTCGACGCGGTTGGCCGGGTCGATCAGGCGGCCATGGGCGATTCGGATCTTCATCTCAGTTTCCTGCAAGCATGCTCATGACCGCCATCCGCACCGCGATGCCGAAGGTCACCTGCGGCAGGATCACCGCCTGCCCGCCGTCGGCTACCGTCGAGTCGATCTCGACGCCCCGGTTCATCGGCCCCGGGTGCAACACGATCGCGTCGGCCTTGGCCAGCGCGAGTTTCTCCGGCGTCAGGCCCCAGACCTTGAAATATTCCTGCGGACTGGGCAGCAGCGCCCCGTTCATGCGCTCGTTCTGCAGGCGCAGCATCATCACCACGTCGGCGCCGCGCAGGCCCTCGTTCATGTCGTGGCAGACGCGTACCCCCATGCGTTCGACCTCGGTCGGCAGCAGCGTCCGCGGTCCGACCACGCGCACTTCGGGGACGCCGAGCGTGGTCAGCGCGGCGAGTTGGGAGCGGGCCACCCGCGAGTGCAGGACGTCGCCGACGACGACCACGATCAGGTTGTGGAATTCCTTCTTGAAGTGGCGGATCGTGTACATGTCCAGCAGGCCCTGGGTGGGGTGGGCATGACGCCCGTCGCCGGCGTTGATGACGTGGATGTGGTCGCGCCCGGTGGCGTGCAGGTGATCCGCGATCAGATACGGCGCGCCGCTCGATTCGTGGCGCACGACGAACATGTCGGCCTGCATCGCGCACAGGTTGTCGATGGTGTCGAGCAGGGTTTCGCCCTTCTTCGTCGACGAGGTCGATACGTTCAGGTTGATGACGTCCGCCGACAGGCGCTTGGCGGCGATCTCGAAGGTCGTGCGGGTGCGGGTCGAATTCTCGAAGAACAGGTTGAACACGCTCTTGCCGCGCAGCAGCGGCAGCTTCTTGATCTCCCGCTCGGCGACTTCGGTGAATGGTGCCGCAATGTCGAGGATCGCGCCGAGGATCGACAGCGGCAGCCCGTCGAGGGAGAGCAGGTGCTGCAGCTCGCCGTGCTTGTTCAGTTGCGGGTTACGCATCGATCAACCTCAGGGACAGGGTGCCGGTGGCGTCCCGGGACAGGCGCAGGGTACGGCTGGCCGGCAATGGCTGGGGCAGCGTGAATGCGCAGTAGCGGGCGCCGATCGGCAGTTCGCGGCCATGGCGGTCGCACATCACGGCAAGGTCGACCCGGCCGGGGCGGCCATAGTCGAACAGTTCGTTGAGGGCCGCCCGGGTGGTACGCCCGGTATACAGGACGTCATCGACGATGATGATGTCGGCGCTCTCGACGTCGAACGGGATGTCCGAGCGCTTGGGCCGCGGGTGCAGGCCGCGCGAACCGTAGTCGTCGCGGTAGAACGAGACGTCGATCGTGCCGAGGGGCGCCTTGATGCCGAGCTGGCGGTGCAGGCGGCGGGCAAGCCAGGCGCCTCCGGTATGGATGCCGACCAGCGCGGTGCGCTCGCTGAGGTCGGGACGAATCTGCTCGACCATGCGGGCGAGCAGGGTTTCGGCATTCGGCAGTTCAATCGGCATGGGCTCTCGCGTCCAGGAATTGCTGCAGGATGATTCGGGCGGCGGCCGCATCGAGGCGCGGCTTCGCAGACCGGCCGCGGTGGCCGCTGGCGGCCAGCTCGCCTTCGGCGGCGCAGCTGCTGAAGCGTTCATCGACCAGTTGCACCGGCAGTCCGAAGCGACCGTGCAGCTGGTTGGCGAAACGGCGGCAGCGGCGGCTCAGGTCGTGCTCGCTGCCGTCGGGCCGGGTCGGCAGCCCGACCACCAGGCCCACCGGCCGCCATTCGGCGAGCAGCGCCGCGATGCGCGCGAAGCGGGCATTGCCGCCCTCCTCGGCGATCGTCGCGACGGCATGGGCGGTGCCCGATTCGAGTTCGCCGACGGCGACGCCGATGCGGGCGAGGCCGAAGTCGAATGCCAGGATGCTGCCCCGTCGGGGCCACGTCCCGGCGCAGTCAGGCATGGCCGGCGATCTCCGACAACGACGCGTAGTCGACGCCGATCAGCTGCAGCGCCGCGGCGAAGCGCTCCTCGGGCGGCAGCTCGAAGACGATCGACAGATCCGCCGGCACCGTCAGCCAGGCGTTCTGCGCCAGCTCCTGCTCGAGCTGGCCCGGCGACCAGCCGGCGTAGCCGAGGGTGACCAGCACCTCACTGGGTCCGCCGCCGCTGCCCACCGATTGCAGGATGTCCTTCGAGCTGGTCAGCGCAGCGTCGTCGCCGATCGCCAGGCTGGAGTGCCAGTCGCCTGCCGGCCGGTGCAGCACGAAGCCACGGTCGGTCTGCACCGGCCCGCCGAAATAGACCGGCTGGCCGGCCGTTTCCCCGTCTTCGATCGGCAGGTCGATGCGCTCGAACAGCGTCGCCAGGTCCATGTCCAGCGGGCGATTGACGATCACACCGAGGGCCCCCTGGTCATTGTGTTCCGCGATCAGCGTGACGGTGCGCGCGAAATTGGGATCGACCAGCGCAGGCATGGCGATCAGGAAATGCTTGGTCAGATTGCTGGTCGGCGAGATCATGACCGCCATTCTACGATGCTCTGCGCGCCCCGGTGGCGCGACCTTGCCGTGGCTCGGGCACAGCTCGCTGCGCGGAACCCGGACCGCGGCCGATGGTCGCACCGGCGCAGACCTTCCCACGGGGAACAGTGTATGAGTGATGCCGCCCTGGTGTGGCTGCGGCGCGACCTGCGCGCCGACGACAACGCCGCCCTTCATCATGCGCTGACGCGCTCGCGACGGGTGTACTGCGTCTTCGTGTTCGACACGACGATCCTCGACCGCCTGGTGGACCGCGACGATCGCCGCGTCGAATTCATCCTGGCCAGCCTCGCCGAACTCGACCGCCGGCTGGCCGAGTCGTCGCGCGCCGCCGGCGGCGGCAGCAGCGGCGTGATCGTGCGCCACGGTGATCCGGTGGAGCGCATTCCGGCGCTGGCGCTCGAGCTCGCCGTGGACGAAGTGCACTGCAACCGCGACTACGAGCCCGACGCGCTGCGGCGCGACGCCGCGGTGGCCGACCGCCTCGCGAGTGCCGGCATCACCCTGCACACCCACAAGGACCAGGTGATCTTCGAAAAGGACGAGGTGCTGACCCGCCAGGGCAGGCCGTACACCGTGTACACGCCGTACTGCCGCGCGTGGCTGGCGCGCCTGACGCCGGCCGCTATCCGCGCCTACCCGATCGACGGGCAGGCCGCGGTGCTGGCCCCGAAGCCGGCCGGCGAGACGCTGCCGGGCCTGTCGGAAATCGGCTTCCGGGCGAGCGATCCGGCGTCGCTGCCGATCCTGCCCGGCAGCGACGCCGGGCAGGCCTTGCTGGCCGACTTCGTAGGGCGGATGGGGCGCTACCACGAGGCGCGGGACTTCCCGGCCGTGAACGGCGTGTCCTGCCTGTCGGTGCACCTGCGCTTCGGCACCGTGTCGATCCGCGCGCTGGCGCGCGCGGCGCTCGGCCAAGCCGGCGAGGGCGCCCGCGTCTGGCTCGGCGAGCTGATCTGGCGGGAGTTCTATCAGCAGTTGCTGTGGCATCACCCCCACGTCGTCGACCGGGCGTTCAAGCCGGCCTTCGACGCGGTCCGCTGGGCGGACGACCCGGCCGCCTTCGAGGCCTGGTGCGAGGGCCGCACCGGCTACCCGCTGGTGGACGCCGCGATGCGGCAGCTGAACACCACCGGCTACATGCACAACCGGCTGCGCATGGTCGCCGCGTCGTTCCTGACCAAGGACCTGGGGCTGGACTGGCGCCTCGGCGAGCGTTACTTCGCGCGCCGCCTCAACGACTACGATCTGGCGGCCAACAACGGCGGCTGGCAGTGGGCGGCGTCGTCCGGCTGTGACGCCCAACCATGGTTTCGCATCTTCAATCCGGTGACCCAGTCGAAGAAGTTCGATCGCGACGGGCGCTTCATCCGGCGCTATCTGCCGGAACTCGCCGCTGTGCCGGCGCCCTTCGTGCACGCACCGTGGGAGATGGACGAGGGCCGGCAGCGAAGCTGCGCTTGCACCGTCGGCCGCGACTATCCGCTGCCGATCGTCGACCACGCCGAGGCGAGGGCGCGTACGCTGGCGCGTTTCGAGGCCGTCCGCCAGGCGTCCGACTGAGCGGCGCAGCGAGGCCCGCCCCACCTCCAGGAGAATGCGATGAGCAAGCACAGAGTTGCCCCCCGCACCCAGGCGATCCACGGAGATCACGACCCGTCGGTGGCCGACGTCGCGCCGCCGATCCACCTCAGTTCGACCTATCGCGCCGCGGACTCCGCCGAGTTCGCACAGATCGCCGCCGCCGATCGCCCGAGTCGCTTCTATACCCGCTACGGCAACCCGACGGTGGCCCGCGCCGAGCGCCTGCTCGCCGGGCTAGAAGATTGCCAGTCGGCCCTGCTGTTCGCCTCCGGCATGGGCGCGGTGTCCACCACCGTGCTGGCGCTGCTGTCCTCCGGCGATCACGTCGTCGCCCAGCGCGACCACTACATGGGCACGCTGCGCCTGCTCACCGAGCTGTTGCCGAGGTTCGGCATCGCGCACACGCTGGTGGACCAGACCGACGCCGCCGCGTTTGCCGCCGCGATCCGCCCCGAGACGCGGCTGGTGATCGTCGAGACACCGTCGAACCCGATGCTCCGCCTGACCGATCTCGCCGCGGTCGCCGGCCTGGCCCGGGCGCGCGGCATCGTGACGCTGGCCGACAACACCTTCGCCAGCCCCCTCAACCAGCGCCCGGCGGAATGCGGCATCGACCTGGTGGTGCATTCGGCCACCAAGTACCTCGGCGGCCACAGTGACCTGCTGGCCGGTGTGCTGTGCGGCCCGGCCGAGCTGGTGGACCGGGTGTGGTCGCAGTCCATCGTGCTCGGCGCCTGCAGCAATGGCTTCGACGCCTACCTGCTGCTGCGTGGCCTGCGTACGCTGCCGCTGCGGGTCGAACGCCAGAGCGAGACGGCGCTCGCGCTGGCGCGCCACCTGGAGGGCCGTGCCGGCATCACCCGGGTTCATTATCCGGGCCTCTCAAGCCATCCCCAGCACGAACTGGCCGAGCGCCAGATGACAGCCTTCGGCGGCGTTCTCAGCTTCGAGCTCGAAGCCGGCGCCGGGGGCGCGCGGTCGTTCGTGGACGCCCTCGATCTGGTCGCCAACGCGGTCAGCCTCGGTGGCGTCGAAACGCTGGCGAGCCACGTCGGTTCGATGTGGCATGCCGCCGACGGCCAGGGCGCGATGCCGGCCGGCCTGATCCGCCTCGCGGTCGGACTCGAGCACCCGGACGACATCGTCCGCGACATCGAGCGTGGACTGGCGGCGGCCGCCAAGGCGTAAGGGCTCGGATCGGGCACGAATCGACTCTCGCCCCGGCAAAGAAACCTCGGCATGCCGTGGCGGTTCCCGGTTGGCGTCGCCGGGTCGCTCACCGCTCCCGATGGCAGCCGTTCGCTTCAGCCTTCCCCGAGGCGAAAACCATCCGCCTGGTCGCGCCAGGTCTGCTGCCGACGAGCTGGTACGCATCGCGCCGGCGGCGCTTTGCGGACCGACCCGAGCGAAAGAAGGCAGCCGGCCGCCGTGGGGCGCGGAGTTCGTGTTGTGCCGACTCGGTGGCAATCGCGCCGACCGAAAGCCCTCGATGCGCCCCCGCCGCTGTCGCGCCGAGCGGAACGATGCTGCCGTCGATCCAGGCTACCGCGTCAGGCTCCAGTGCCGGCGGCCACTGTTCCAGCCAGCGCTGCACCGCCCCTTCGAATGCTTTCCGAGCGCCGCGGGCGGACACTCGCCGACGGCGACATGCGGGGGATTTTGAAGCGCAAGCGCCAGGGTGCCCCTGAAGCCCCTGCTGCGGGCCGGCCGCTGGCCGTCGCCGAGCCGGACGCTCCAACAACCCCCTGCAAGCCAGGGCGGCCCGCCGGACATGGACGTGGAAGACGCCGATCGCCAACGAGCGGCGCGATCCGCGGCCTGCCCCCGGTCTACCGAGGGCTTTGGCCGTGGTCGTCACGCGGTGGTCGTTCACGAGCAGCGCCAATGGCGGCCTGCAAGGACGAAGTTGACGTTGCCAGCGATGGCAAGGGAGCATGTGATCGGCAATTCCCCCTTCCCTGGTCGTGGAAGCACGGTGAACTGTAGAACAGGGCGGGGTGGACAAGCGTCATCGGGTCCTTGGCCAGGGACTCGTCGCCTGAACGACAGCGCAGTCGCTGCCAGCGATCGCCAGGCAAACGAAATAGCTGCCAATCGCCAACAGGGTGGACATCGTCAGTCAAGAATAATTGGGAAGTTCGTTGCGTACCGATATCCAATTTCTCCGGGGCATCGCGGTCATGTCCGTGGTGCTGTACCACGCTCGTGTCCTGGCCTTGAACGGTGGATTTCTCGGTGTCGATGTCTTCTTCGTGATTTCTGGATTCCTGATCACGTCAAACATCCTGAAGGATCTCGAGAACGACCATTTCTCGTTCCGCGGGTTCTATGTCCGACGAGCCAAGCGCTTGTTGCCGGCAGCCTACTCCACCCTGATCGTCACCACCTTGGCTGCCTATGCGTTTCTTACACAGGACGAATGGCGTGACTATCTGTTCCAGTTGCTTGGTACGGTGACTTTCTCGGCGAACCTGTTTCTGCCTTTCCAGACCGGGTATTTCGAAAGCGCGGCGGATGGAAAGCCTTTGCTCCACACATGGTCGCTGTCGCTGGAAGAACAGTATTATCTGGTCATCCCCCTGCTGTTGTGGATCACGTCACCCCGCGCCAGAGGCTGGGTCCTGGCGTTCATTGCCACTGCCAGCCTGGTGCTGTGCTATGCCTTCGTAACCGCGCACTTCACATATTGGCGATTGCCGGCCATCGATTCCTCCACGTTTGCGTTCTACACGCTTCCGGGCCGCGCGTGGGAACTCCTGGTCGGATCTTTGCTGGCATGGTTGTCACGACACAAGCTCATGCCGGCCCCCGCTCCCCTCGTCAAGTACGTGGCACTTGTCATCCTCGCTTTCTGCCTCGTGCAGCCACTCGACAACTTGCACCCGCGGGGAGACGCCACCTTGGCAGTCCTCGCCACGGCCATTCTGATCGCGGGCAGGGGCGACTGGCTGCCGGTCAATGCCTGGACCGGCGGCCTGATCAAGGTTGGCGACTGGTCCTATTCCCTATATCTGGTCCATTGGCCGCTGTTTGCATTTGCCCATATCAGCCACCTCGGTACGGTTCCGATGCTGGTCGGTGCCATGCTCGTTCCCCTTGCAATCCTGCTCGCCTATCTGCAATTCCAATTTGTGGAGCAGCGGTTCCGCTACGGCTGGCACGCCAGGCCGGAGCGCACGATCCAATGGCTCGCCGCTGCATCGCTGATGGTGTTCCTGTTTCCATTGCCCGCCATGTTGCAGGGGAAGGCCCTGGGCCCGGAGCGCGACGATACGGACAATTACGTCCTCGGCATGGACAAGCGCTGCGGGCAACAGGACGACCTGATTGGCGCCGCGATCTGCATGACCTCGCCAGAACCCAGATTCGCCCTGTGGGGCGACAGTTACGCCATGCACCTGGTGCCTGGATTGCTCAAGATCTCCGGTATTGGTGACTCGCTGGTGCAAATCACCAAAGCTTCGTGTGCCCCGATCCTTGGCTTGGCTGCCATCGAGCCCCCTTATTTTCGTGAATCCTGGGCCCCGTCCTGTCTGAAATTCAACGCGGAAGCTCTCCAATACATCCGCAACACCAGTTCCATTCGCTACGTGCTACTGAGTTCGCCGTTCGCAGCCTATTTCAGGCCGGGCGAACTCCCGCTCTACCACGACGGACAGACTTGGAACGGCGACCGCTCCGATGCCATCGCCCGCATGCGGAAAACCATCGAAGCCATCAGGCAGGCGGGCAAGCAGCCCATCCTGATCACCCCGCCACCCAAGGCGGGGTTCGACATCGGAGAATGTTGGCGGCGACGCAATGGCGGCTTGCTGACTTTCGGGCACCAGGAATGCACCTTCAGCATCTCTGAATATCACGCTTACGAACGTGGCATCATTGACGCGATCGCTGAAATCGAAGCCCACGACGGCCTTGAGGTGGTGTGGCTCGATCGCGCGTTTTGCCGCGCCGGACGCTGTCAAACCAGCGAGGGCGGTCGCGCTCTTTATCGGGACAATGGGCACCTCACCGCACAGGGGGCGGCGTTCATCGTTCCAATACTGAGCCCCCTTGCCGACAAGGCATCCCAGTAGCTTGCCAGACCGAGGCTCCGGGCCAGGTCCACTGGAGCACTCGAGCGCGCGTTCACGTTCCTGCGGATTTCGGGCAGTTACAGGGGTGGAGCGGTAATGCAAGGGGCAGGTTCATCGGAACGGTGAAGGTCTCGCAGGGGTTCATCGCCGAACTGGCCTCCCTGTGGGGCAAAGTGCGCTCCTGGCCGGCTGCCGCCCGGCAAGATCCCGGTGGATCCGATGAAATCGGTCGGCCTGTTTCGTGATCGGTTGCGGAGCACGCCAAGCGTATTGTCGCGCGCACCACACGAGGCCGCGGGCGCGCCTCGACATGGGCATGTGTCGTGAAGCGAGTGCCGTCGCGTCCGGGGTGGCGTGAGGTGGGCGGACCGCTGCCGATCGGAACAGGAGCCGACACGCCGACCTCGCCGTCAGGCAAATGCGTGCCCGCCGCTATGCACCGAACCGGTGCCGGCGACCGGCCCCGGGGAAGCACCGGGGCCGGTTGTCTCGCTGTCAGTGGACGGCGGTCGCGAGGGGGGCGTAGCCGGCGATCAGTTCCAGCAGGTGCTGCTCGTCGTAGGGCTTGCCGAGGTAGTGCTGGACGCCGATCTCGCGGGCGTATTCCTTGTGCTTGTCGGCGAGACGGGACGTGATCATGATGATCGGCAGCTCCTTCAGGCGGTGATCCGAGCGGATGTTGCGGGCCAGGTCGAAGCCGTCCATGCGCGGCATCTCGATGTCGGACAGCACCACGTCCGGGATCTCGTCGATCAGCCGTTCGAGGGCGTCGACGCCGTCCTTGGCGGTCAGCACGCGGTAGCCTTCGCGTTCCAGCAGGCGGCCGGTGATCTTGCGCACCGTCAGCGAGTCGTCCACCACCATCACGGTCGGCACGTGGCTGGTTTCGCTGGCCGCGGTGGCGACGCTGTGATCCTCGTCGAGGACGTCCGGACGGGTGGCGAGGGCGACCGGGTTGATGATCAGAACGATCTCGCCGTCGCCCATCACCGTGGCGCCGGAGATGCCGACGATGCGGGCGAGGTGCGGCCCGGCGTTCTTGACGACGATCTCCTGGTTGCCGCGCAAGCTGTCGACGTGCAGCGCCACGGTCTGGGCGCCGGCCCGCAGCAGCAGCACCCAATTGAAGCGCTGTACCTGGGGCTGTGTTTCGCCGTCGCCGACCAGGCGCGGCAGGTAGCGGTAGCCGTAATCCTCGTCCTGCCACTCGAGGCTGCGGGTGCTGCGCAACTGCTCGATCTCGTCAGCCCGCAACTCGCGGACCTGGGCGATCATCGTCGACGGAATCGCATAGGTGCGCGGGCCGGCACGCACCAGCAGGGCCTGGGTGACCGCGAGATTGACCGGTAGATAGATGCGGAAGCGGGTGCCCTGGCCCGGCTCGCTGTCGATCTCGATGCGTCCGCCGACCGCCGCCGTCTCGCTCTTGACGACGTCCATGCCGACCCCGCGGCCGGAGACCTGGGACAGGCTGCTGGCGGTCGAGAAGCCCGGCATGAAGATCAGGTTGGTCAGGCGCTTCTCGTCGAGGTCGTCGCCGGCCTGGATCAGGCCGTTGTCGAGGGCACGCTGACGAATGCGCTGGAAGTCCAGGCCGGCGCCGTCGTCGGACAGCTCGATCAGGATTTCGTTGCCTTCCTGGGCGAGTCGCAGGGTGATCTGCCCGATCCGTGCCTTGCCGGTGGTCTCGCGTGCGTCCGGTGCCTCGATGCCGTGGGCGATCGAGTTGCGCAGCAGGTGCTCGAGGGGCGCGGTCATGCGCTCCAGCACACTGCGGTCGATCTCGGTGTTGCCGGCGCGGATGTCGAGCGTGACCTGCTTGGCCATGTCCTTGCCACCCTGGCGCACGATGCGATGCAGGCGGTCGGCGATGCTGGCGAACGGCACCATGCGTACCCGCATCAGCGCCTGCTGCAGGTCCCGGCTCAGGCGCGCCTGGGAACTCAGGGCGGATTCGGCACCATCGAGGTTCTTGAGCAGGTTGTGCTGCACCGTGGTGACGTCGTTGACGCTCTCCGCCATCATCCGGGTGAGTTCCTGCAGGCGCGTGAAGCGGTCCAGTTCGAGCGGGTCGAATTCACCTTCGGCGCCGGCCGACAGCGCGATCCGCGACTGCAGCTGGGTCTCGGCCTGGATTTCGATCTCGCGCAACTGGTTGCGCAGTCGAATGACGTTCTCGGTCAGGTCGAGCAGCGAGCGCCGCAGGGTGCGCAATTCACCGTCGATGCGGGTCCGCGCGATGCCGATCTCGCCAGCCTCATTGACGAACTTGTCCACCAGATCCGCGCGCACGCGCAGGTTGGCGGTGGTCGGGGCGGCGCTCTCGGCCACGGCGGCGGCTACTTCGAAGGACGGGGTTGCCGCTGCCGGCGGCTGGCCGGCGGATTCCTCTGCCGGGGGTGGTGCCGCGGGCTCGGGCCCGGCCGCGATGCGGTCGAGATCGGCGCTGACCTTGTCGAGGCCGTTCTCGATTTCGTCGATCAACCGTGGGGCCGGTCCGTCGAATTCCTCGAGCCGGGTCTCCAGGCCATGGACGTATTCGCCCAGGCTCATCGCGCCGGCCATCCGTGCGCTGCCCTTGAGGGTATGCAGCAGGCGTGCGATGCCCGGCGTGTGGGCTTCGCTGTCGGGTTCTTCGCGCCAGGTCCGCACCGTGGCCTGCAGCTGTTCCAGCAGCTCGGCCGCCTCTTCCATGAAGATCGGCAGCAGTTGCTCGTCGAATTCGTCGGTCAGTGCCGGCGCCTCGGGGGCCGCTTCGTGCTGCTGTTCGTCGACAAGTTCGCCGCCAAGCTCGACGGTCCCGACTGCTGCCAGCGCTTCGCTGTCGCCGCGCAGCAGCGCGTCGAGTTGTTCGACCAGTTCGGGCACCGCCAGCGGCAGGCTGGTGTCGGCGACCTCGACCAGCATCGCCTCGAGCGTGTCGACACTGCGCGCCAGCAGGTCGGTCTGTTCCGCGGCCGGCGACTGGTCGGAGTCGCGGAAGCGCGCCTGGGCGTGCTCCAGCGACTTGGCCAGCGTCTGCACCGCATCGACATGGGCCGTGCCCGAAATACCCGCCAGGGTATGGGCGGCACGCACCGACGCCTCCGGCGGGCGCAGCGTGGGATTGTTGCGCAGGTGACCGATCTCGCGCTTCAGCGTGTCGAGGTGCTGGCCGGCTTCCGACACGTAGAGTTCGAACAGCGGGCGCGAAATCTGGTGAGCGCCGAGCGTGACCTGATCCGGCTCGCTGTCCAGCGGCGGCGCCGCGGCAAGTGTCTCGTCGACCTGCAGGTCGAGCGGCGCGGTCTCGGGTGCGGCTTCGATGGCTTCGATGTCGGAGACTTCCTCCTCGTCGGCCAGGGTCGCCAGATCGCCGTCGTCCTCGTCCTCGTCCTCGTCGCCGTCGAGGGATATCGCCTCGATCTCGTCGTCGACCGACGCTTCGGCCGCCAGCATTTCCTCGGCTTCGGATTCCTCGGCCGAGGCTTCGGGCAGGGCTTCGAGGTCGCCGAAGTCGATCTCCTCGATGTCGATCGAGGCCGGCGACTCGGTGTCGGTCGGTGTCTCGCACTCGAGTTCCGCCTCGATGACGTCGAGGGATGTTTCGACGCCGGTGAACGACGGCTCCTCGTCGAGCGGTTCGTCGTCCCAAGGAGACCCGCCGTCATCGCCGAACTCGAGCGAGGTTTCGCGCAGCGCGCTGTCGTCGTCCTCGGCGAAGTCAGCGGCGTTGGCTGCGTTGTCGTTGCCCGGCGGCAGCATGCCGTCGCCCAGTTCGAGGGCTTCCGGCGGCGGCAGGTCGGGCATCCGCAGGTCCGGCTCGGCATCGGCGGCCAATTCGTCGAGCGAGATCTCTTCGACCATCTCGGGCGCCGTCGCGTCCTCGTCGCTGATCTCTAGGGGCTCGGCCTCGGGTTCCTCCGCGGGCGTGTCCTTGCCCAGTGCACTTTCCTCGATCGCGTGCTCGGATTCCCTCAGGCGCTGGGCTTCGGCCAGCAAGGCCGCGGCATCGCGCGAGACGCCCCCGCCGGATGCGAGCTGTTCTATCCAGCCGTCGAACAGGACGTGGGCGGCAGCGATCAGCTCGTGCATGGCCGGCGTCGGTTCCCATTCGAGCTGCAGCCAGCGGTTCATGGTCTGTTCCATGCCCCATGCGGCCTCGCCGAGATCCGTCAGTCCGACCATCCGGCCGCTGCCCTTGAGGGTGTGGAAGCCGCGCCGGATCGTCGTCACCAGCTCGTTGTCGTGGGGGTTGGCCCGCGACTTGGCGAGGTTGCTGCCGATCGCATCGACCACCTCCCGGCCTTCCTCGAGGAAGATGTCGAGCAGTTCCGAGTCGATCGCTTCGTCGCTCGATTGCAGCAGTTCTTTTGCCGGCGGCGGTGGCACCGGCGCCGCGGTGTCGGGTACGCCGTGGGCCTGTTGCCCGCCCTCGTCGTCGACCTCGTCCGCGCCCCCGGCGCCCGCGGCCGGCGTTGCCTCGACTGGGCCGGCCGGCTCGTCGACGGCGGCTTCCGCCACGCCGACGGCGGTTTCATGTTCGTCGACGGTTTCTGTCGGCGCATCACCCCTCAGGATTCGGTCGAGGTCGGCATTGCCGCGCTGCAGATCCTGGACGAAGAAGCCGAAAGCGGAAAGATGGTGGGCGAGGTACTCGAATTCGCCTTCAGGTGCCGGTTGCGCGCTCTCGGCAAGGGCGACGATGCGCTTGCCGCAATCCTTCAGCACTTCGAGGGCGCGGTCCTCGCCGAGCACGGTGAGCACGCCCTCGATCTGGCGCAACGGCGCATCGAGACCGGCCAGATTGCCCTTGCGTTCCGGGTGGCGGAAGAAGTCGTCGAGGTTCTGCTCGATCTGCGCGAGGTTCACCTGCATCTCGCGCGCGAGCTGTCCCAGCGCCATGCGCTCCTGGGCCTCGCGGGCGGCATCCGGCAGCTCGGCACCGCCGGTGTCGAGGGCGGTCAGGTCTTCGCCGGCCAACAGCGCCTTGAGGCGCGATTCGGCACGCGCCACCTGGGCGGTGAAATTGGTGTCGGGTACCCGCCCGGTTTCCAGCGCGGTCTCGGCCAGCATCACCGCCGACGCCACCTCCAGCCCGACCTGATCGTTGATCCGCAGCGGATCCTTGCGCAGCCACTGCACGACCTCGGAGAGGGTGTCGAGCAGGTGGCGGAATGCGGGGCGACCGAGCGGGGCGCTGGCCTCGATCGCGGCGCGCAGATCCTCGTCGAACTGGGGCAGGGCGGCGGCGGCGCCGCTGACGAAGTGATCCCAGGTATCGCGCGCGGCCGCGAACAGCGTGCGCAGGCGGGCCATCAACGGGGCCAGCGGCTGGTCGCAGAGCGTGCTTCCCGCTGGCGGCAGCAGTGTTTCGAGGGCGTAGGCGTCGCGCACCTCGCGTCCTTCGGGGCCGACCTCGGGCGCGGTGGCGATGACGTACAGCATCTCGCGATGCAGGCGGTCCGGTGGCGTCAATTGGCCGGCGGCGATGCGTTTCAGTTGCAGGTCGATCCGCGAGGCGACGTACTTGGCGAAGGGGTCGCCGCCGGTACCGCCGCTGGCGAGCGTTTCGAAGAAGGCGCTGGCGGTCCACCAGAAGCTGCGCGCGGTCGGCGCCGGCTGCAGCGCCTGGATCTCGGAGCACACGGCAGCCATCGCCTGCGGCCCGGCGCCGTCGTTGGGCTTGCGCAGCCAGCTCAACAGCCCGGACTGGAACTGGGTGCGCAGGTGGCGGATCTTGTCGGCCAGGCGGCGGGCACCGTCGGGACCCGGGCGCTCGCCCGGCCGTGGCGCCGCCTGCGAGAGATCGGGGAAGAACAGCTCGGCAGGCTTCGGACGGTTCTGGCCGCGTGCGCTGACGAGGGCGTCGTAGAGCGGCAGCAGCCTGAGTGCCTGGTCCGGCACGCCATGACTGAGTTCGTCGAGGTAATTGCCGATCGCCGCCAGCGCGCGCAGGCACAGGTCGGCGAGTTCGTCGCTGTACGGGCGCTCGCTGCGGGCAAGTTCGGCGAGCAGGCGGTCGAGCGCATCGGTCAGCGCGGTCAGGCCGTCGAGACCGACGATCGACAGCGCGCCACGGACCTGATGCAGATGGGTCTGTGCGAACTGCAGGTTGCCGTTGCGGTCCTGATCGGCGCGGGCGGCCGCCACGGCCTCGCCGGCGCGACCGAGGGCGAGGTCGATCTCGCCCTTGACCCAGGTCAGCGGACCTGCGTGGAGATCAGTCGTTGCATTCATAGGGTTCGGTCTCTCGTCGCGTTAGGCCGGAAATTTCATCGGGTCGCGGGGTGAACGTGTGCCCCGATGCAAGCGGTTTCGCGTGTTCGGCGTCGCGCCGAAGCCGGATTGCGAAGCGCCGTCATCGGAGCAGCTGGCGCCTGTGAACCCTGGCGTTTCGCCATGGCTCACGGCGCAGCGTTGCGAAGATCCGGATAACACGCGGTCTGTCTCCGCCCTGGTGGCCGGTCTGGTGTGTTTCCGGGTCAAACCTTGAAGCCGGAAACCGACCCTTTCAGTTCGACCGCGAGGTCGGCGAGCTGTCCGATCGACACCGCGGTCTGCTGGGTGCCGTTGGCGGCCTCTTCGGTTGCCGACAGGATCTCCTCCATCGAGTCGGCGACCTTGGTGGCGTTTCCGGATTGCTCCAGGGTGTCGCGGGAGATTTCCTCGATCAGGCGTGCCGCCTCGTTCGACACCGCGCCGATCTCGCCGAGGGCCTGACCGGCGGCGTCGGACAGCTTGGCTCCGTCCACCACGTCGCGGGTGGCCAGCTCCATGGCGCCGACCGCGTCCTGGGTATCGGTCTGAATCGTCTTGACGATCGCGGCGATCTGCTTGGTGGCCTCGGCCGAGCGCTCGGCCAGGCGCTGCACCTCTTCGGCAACCACCGTGAAGCCGCGGCCCGCCTCGCCGGCAGATGCAGCCTGGATCGCCGCGTTCAACGCGAGCACGTTGGTCTGTTCGGTAATGTCCGAGATCAGTTCGACGATCTCGCCGATCTCCTGCGAGGACTCGCCGAGGCGCTTGATCCGCTTGGAGGTGTCCTGGATCTTCTCGCGGATGCCGTTCATGCCCTGGATGGTGTTCTGCACCGCTTCGGTGCCCTTGTGGGCCGCCTCCAGCGAACGGCGTGCGACCTGGGCCGATTCGCGGGCGCGCTGGGAGGCCTCGGACATCGAGGTAGCCATCTTCTGAACGGTCGCGCCGACGGTCCGGATCTGCAGCGACTGCCGCTCGGCGACCTCGATCAGCATGCCCGATGTCTTGCGGGCGGACTCGGTGGCCGAGGTCACGCGGCTCGCCGCGTCGTTGATCCGTCGCACCAGCACCGACAGCTCTTCGATGGTGTAGTTGACCGAATCGGCGATCGCGCCGGTGATGTCTTCGGTAACCGTCGCCCGCACCGTGAGGTCGCCGTCGGCGAGATCGCCCATTTCGTTCATCAGCCGCAGAATCGCCTGCTGGGTATGGTTGCGCTCGTTCTCGGCGCTGCGCCGCTGGCCTTCCACTTCCGACCGACGCTCGGACTGGTCGTCCTTGTAGGTCTTGGCCATCACCAGCAGCACCACCAGTGCGACCACGGCGACGATCGCGGCGAGTATCGCCTTGCCGCTCAAGCCGTGGTGGGCGGCGTTGATCTCCGCCGCCAGGGTTTCGGTGGCCGCCAGCAGTTCCGAGGAATCGTTGAAGATCCGCGAGCCGGCCTGCTTCGCCTGCACCACCCGCTGGATGTTGCCGAGGATGCCGGTCACCGCTGCCTGCGTCGTCGACCAGCTCTTGGCCAGTTCGGCGAGGGGCTCGCGCAGTTCGGGCGCTCCCAGATTGACCTGCAGCTGGGCCAGCATGTGGCGGAACGTGTTGGTGTCCTTGCCCAGCAGGAACGACACCTCCGGATCGATGGCGTCGGCGACACGCAGCGCGTTGGCGTTCTTGGCGATGCGCTGCGACAGCATCGACAGGCGGAACGACGCGCGTTCGTCCTCCGGCGCGGCGCGGGTGAATTCGGCCAGCGCAGCCACTTCATCGGCGGATTCGAGCAGCGCGGCGTTGTGCTCGTTGATGGTCTGCACCGAGTCGTTGAGCTTGACCAGGTTGGGCTCCTGGGCCAGCAATTGACCGGCGCTGGCGTCGACACGTGTCCAGATCGTCTTGATCTGTGCCAGCAACTCGGCGTCATGGCCGGACAAGGCGTCGGTATTGCGCCCCATGATCGTGCCGCCTTCGGTCAGGCCGGTGACGATGCCGGCGAATTCGTCGCGCGAGGTCTTCAGTTGGGCAAACACTTCCGCCTTGCCCGACATGGCGAACTGGGCCGCCTTGGCGATGCGCTCGGACAGCGTCCGCATCTGACCGGTGGCGTCGACCTGGGCGGTGACCACCCGACTGTCCCGGGTCTGGAGCACCATCAGCACCGCGAACAGGACCATCAGGATGCCGAACACCAATCCCAGCATCTTCAGACGGTCGCCGGCGCTCTTGCTGCCCAGTCCGCCGGGCTTGCGGGGCTTTGCCGGGGCATCGGCGGGTGCGGACGCGCTCTCCATCGGAAGGGCCTGCTTGTCGCGGGACTTTTCAGCGGGGGCGCGGTTGGTAAAGGGAATCGAAATCGCCATGTCTAGAACTCCGTGGCAGCGTCACGCCGCCGGGTGAATCCGTGATCGTTCAGGCTGCGCTGGCCTCCAGGAAACTGCGATCGGTGAGCAGCGCGGGTATCAGCAAGCGTGTCCAAAGGCGGCCGGTGGTGTCGCGCATGCGCGCACCGCGCCACGGCTCGCCGGCCTCGGCGGTGTTGTCCGGCTCCGCTTCGAAGTCCTCGACGCCGCGCAGGCCGGTGGTGCGCGACACGAGCAGTGCGCAGTTGCTGCCGAGCCGTGCGCCCACCAGGATCAGTCGGGCCTCGCCGGCCGGCAGGATCTGTTCGCCACCGTGAAAGGCCGAGAAATCCACGGTGCTGAACAGCGTGCCGCGCACGTTGGCGAGCCCGCGCATCCAGGGCTTGGCCAGCGGCACCGGCGTCAGATCGGGCACCGGCAGGATCTCGCCGGCCTCGGGGAGGGCGATCAGCCAGTGGTCGTTGCCGCTCTGCAGCCCCAGCAGCGCCCGGGGCTGGGCGCTGCCCGCCTCGGCGAGCCGTCGCGCCAGCGACTCCTGGAACTCGCGAAGACTTGTCCGGCGTGCCATGGTGTCAGCCGATCGCCCGGATTCGGTCGAGCAGGGCCTGGTGGTCCACCGGCTTGACCAGGTAGTCGAGGGCGCCTTGCCGCATGCCCCAGATCCGGTCGGTCTCCTGGCCCTTCGACGTGCACATGATGATCGGGATCGCGCATGTGGCGTTGTCGCGGGCGATCGTGCGGGTCGCCTGGTAGCCGTTCATGCCCGGCATCACGACATCCATCAGGATCAGGTCGGGCAGTTCGGCCTTGCTCTTGACGATGGCCTCTTCGCCGCTGTCTGCGGTGACCACGTTGAAGCCGTTCTTGGACAGCAATTCCAGCATTGCGAGGCGCTCGGTCGGCGAATCGTCCACCACCATGATTTTCTTGATCGGCATGAGTGCGCTCTTTTCGTTGGCTATTCGGCCCGCTCGGGGGCGTAGGTTGCGACGGCCTTGAGCAGGCTGTCCTTGGTGAATGGCTTGGTCAGGTACTCGTCGGAACCGACCATGCGACCGCGGGCCCGGTCGAACAGGCCGTCCTTGGACGACAGCATGATCACCGGCGTCTCGCGCAGGCGCTGATTCTTCTTGATCAGCGAACATGTCTGGTAGCCGTCGAGCCGCGGCATCATGATGTCGACGAAGATGACATCAGGCTGGTGATCGGCGATCTTGGCGAGCGCGTCGAAGCCGTCCTCCGCGAGCAGCACCTGGCAACCGACCTGGGCAAGGAAGATCTCGGCGCTGCGCCGGATCGTGTTGCTGTCGTCGATGACCATTACCTTGAGGCCGTTCAGATTCACATCGCTACTCCTGAAATTGGGCGCTGGCGTGGACCGGGGCCACGCGTGCCCTTGCGACGAGTGTTTATCGTCCGCCGGCGGAGCGACTTTAGGTTCGTCCGATCCGGCCGGCCCGACCGTTCGTCAGATCTCGACCATGTCGAAGTCGTCCTTGCGCGCGCCGCACTCCGGGCATGTCCAGTTCGGCGGCACGTCCTCCCAGGGCGTGCCCGGGGCGATGCCTTCCGCCGGCAGGCCGGACTCTTCACTGTAGAGAAAGCCGCAGATCAGGCACATGTAGGTCTTGAATTCGCTGGACGACATCGGGATTCGTTTCGGCGACCGAATTGACGATAGAATCGCCCGAATCTTACAGCATTTCCGGGGCCTGGCCGGCCACCCGCCCGGCGCTTCCCGATGAGCTCTGACATGGCAGTTTTTCCCCCGCCGGTGCTGGTTTTCGACGGCAGCGATCCGACCGGCGCCGCCGGCCTGCAGGGTGCGGCGCTGACCTTGGCCGCGCGGGGCTGCCTGCCGCTGTCGGTGGCTACCGCGATCTACTGCGGCGACACCCGCGGCCTCGAGCACGTCTATGAGCTGGATGCGGAATGGGTTGCCGAACAGGCGCGCCCGCTGCTCGAGGACATCCCGGTCGCGGCGCTGCTGGTGGGTGACCCGGGCTGTCCCGACAGCGTCGGCGTGATCGCCGAGATCGCCGCCGACTATTCGGCGCCACTGGTGTTCGCGCCGGGCAGCCTGCGCGACTCGCCCGATCCCGACGAGGCCGACGATCTGGTGGTGGCGAGCATCGAACTGCTGTTGCCGCAGACTGCGGTGCTGGTGGTCGATGGCACGGTGGCGATGCGCATCGTCGCCGCCGGCGATGACGACGGAGACTGCGGCAGCGCCCACGAAGCCGCCCGGCTGTTGCTCGGCTGTGGCGCCGAACGGGTGCTGTTGGCCGACGGCCGGGATG
Source organism: Rhodocyclaceae bacterium (assembly GCA_020445745.1). Classification (GTDB taxonomy): domain Bacteria; phylum Pseudomonadota; class Gammaproteobacteria; order Burkholderiales; family Rhodocyclaceae; genus Cognatazoarcus. The sequence continues at coordinate 36,498 of JAGRGB010000028.1, forward strand.
CGGCGATGCAGTCCACCGATCTGCTGATCGGTCCTGACGGCGTGATCCGCAAGGATCCGCGTCGCTGGCCGCAGATGCCGGTCAGCGGCAGCCTGTCGGTGCTCGCGGCGGCCGTCGCGGCCGGCCTGGCGCAGGGCCTGGATTGCATGCAGGCGGTGGGCGAGGCGCACCGATACCTGGCCGCGACCCTCGCATCGCCGGTACGACCCGGCATGGGCGCCGCCCAGGCCGACCGCTTCGCGGCGAGCCGCGGCGGCTCATGAGCTGGCGCGACGGCGGTCTCTACCTGGTGACCCGGGACTGCACGGCGAGCGACGCCCTGCTGGCCGAAGTGGCCGAGGCCCTCGGCGGCGGGCCGGCTTTGCTGCAGTATCGCTGCAAGCTGCCCGACCGCGAGCTGCGCTGCCGGCAGGCGGGCCAGGTGCTGGCGCTGTGCCGCAGCCGAGGCGTGCCGATGCTCGTCAATGACGATGTCGCTCTGGCCATCGCGATCGGTGCGGACGGTGCCCACATCGGCGGTGCCGACGGAGATCCCGCCGAGGCGCGCGCGGCGCTCGGCGAGGGCCGGATTCTCGGCGTGTCGTGCTACGACCGGATCGAGCGGGCGCGGGCGGCGCAGCGGGCGGGCGCCGACTACGTCGCGTTCGGCGCGATGTACCCGTCGTCGACCAAGCCGGACGCGGTCCACGCACCGATTTCCCTGATACGGCGTGCGGCCGGCGAACTGACGGTGCCGGTGGCAGCGATCGGCGGGATCACCCTGGACAATGCCGCCGCCCTGGTGGCGGCCGGGGCGTCGCTGCTGGCGGTGATCAGCGATGTCTTCGAAGATCCGTCGCCGGCCGGCAGGGCTGCCGCCTACCGCGCCCTGTTCGATCGGCCGGCGCCACCGAACAATCCTTGAATCGAGATCTCACAGGAGACCATCTGGATGAGTCGAAACCACCAATTGTTCGAGCGTGCCCAGCGCACCATCCCGGGCGGCGTCAATTCGCCCGTGCGGGCATTCCGCTCGGTCGGCGGCGATCCGCGTTTCATCGAGCGCGCCAAGGGCTGCCGGGTGTGGGATGCCGACGGCAACGCCTACATCGACTACGTCGGCTCGTGGGGCCCGGCGATCGTCGGCCATGCCCATCCCGAGGTCGTCGATGCGGTCAAGCGCGCCGCCGAGCGCGGCCTGTCCTACGGTGCCCCGACCGAAGCCGAGATCGAGATCGCCGAACTGCTGTGCGAGCGCCTGCCCAGCCTCGACATGGTGCGCCTGGTCAGTTCCGGCACCGAGGCGACGATGAGCGCGATACGGCTGGCCAGAGGCTTCACCGGCCGCGACGCGATCGTCAAGTTCGAGGGCTGTTACCACGGCCACGCCGACTGCCTGCTGGTGAAGGCCGGTTCCGGCCTGCTGACCTTCGGGAACCCGTCGTCCGGCGGCGTGCCGGACGACTTCGCGAAGCACACGATCGTGCTCGACTACAACGACGCGGCGCAGCTGGGCGAGGTCTTCGCGGCGCGCGGCGACGACATCGCCGCGGTGATCGTCGAGCCGGTGGCCGGCAACATGAACCTGGTGCGGCCGAGCGACGAATTCATGCACGAGTTGCGACGCCTGTGTACCGCCCACGGCGCCGTGCTGATCTTCGACGAAGTGATGACCGGCTTCCGGGTCGGGCCCCGGGGCGCCCAGGGGCTGTTCGGGGTGACCCCCGACCTGACCACGCTGGGCAAGGTCATCGGTGGCGGCATGCCGGTCGGCGCGTTCGGTGGCCGGCGCGACATCATGGAGCGAATCGCGCCGCTGGGCAGCGTCTACCAGGCCGGCACCCTGTCCGGCAGCCCGGTGGCCGTCGCCGCCGGCCTGGCATCGCTTCGTCTGATCGCCGGCGATGGCTTCTACGAGAGGCTGGCGGCGCGCACCACGCGCCTGGTCGAGGGCCTCAAGGCCGCCGCCGGCCGCCATCGCGTGACCTTCACCGCCCAGTCGCTGGGCGGCATGTTCGGCCTGTACTTTTCCGCGGCGTGCCCCGCGGGTTATGCTGACGTGATGGCGGGCGACCGCGACGCCTTCAACCGCTTCTTCCACGCGATGCTGGAAGCCGGGCACTACTTCGCGCCGTCGGCCTTCGAGGCGGGCTTCGTGTCTGCCGCCCATGGCGACGACGACATCGATCTCACCGTGTCGGCCGCCGACGCCGTGTTCGCGGGCATGGCCGGGTGACTCCCCCGGGTCGCCGCAGGGATCGCATCGAGGGAGCGGAATATCGGAAATGACGACGAGCAAGGGTGAGCGTACCCGCAGCACGATCCTCGACGCAGCCGTCGCGCTGGCCTGCGTGCAGGGATTCGAGGCCTTGTCGATCGGCTCGCTGGCCGATCGCGTGGGGATGTCCAAGAGCGGTCTGTTCGGCCATTTCGGCTCCCGCGAAGAGCTGCAGATCGCTGCCATCGAGGCCGCGGCGGAGCGCTTCGCGGTGCTGGTCTATCGGCCGGCCCTCGAGGCGCCGCGCGGTCTGGCGCGGCTCAACGCGCTGATCGACAACTGGCTGACCTGGGTCGAGCGCTGCGGTTGGGACGGCGGCTGTCCGCTGGAAGGCGCGATCCACGAATTCGACGATCGTCCGGGGCCGGTCAAGGCCGCGGTGGTCAGGCATTTCAGCCGGCTCGAACGCGAACTCGCGCGCACCATCCGCCTTTGTGTGGATACCGGGGAATTCGACCGTGATCTCGACGTCGATCTGTTCGTGTTCCGCCTGATGGGGGTGGTGATGGCATTCCACTACCGTCGGCGGCTGATGGGCGGCACCCGTGCCGAGGCGGTGACCCGCGGCGCCTTCGCGATGCTGATCAAGGAATCCGCACCGGGCCGGGTCCGGCTCGACCAGTAGCCGTCGCCGCGCTGCCGCGCGTCACACCAGGAACAGGGTTGCCAGACCGAGAAAGATGAAGAATCCGCCGGAGTCGGTGCAGGCGGTGATCAGTACGCTCGAGCCGAGTGCCGGATCGCGCCCCAGGCGCTGCATCGTCATCGGGATGAACACCCCCATCGCCGCCGCCAGCAACAGGTTCAGCGTCGTCGCGGCGGTCATCACCAGACCCAGCTGCCAGCCACCGTAGAGCAGCCACGCGACGACGCCGAGCAGGCTGCCCCACACCAGGCCGTTGAACAGGGCGACGCCGGTCTCCTTCTTGAGCAGTCGGATCGCGCTGTCGCCGCCGAGTTGGCCCATCGCCATCGAGCGCACGATCATCGTGATCGTCTGGTTGCCGGAATTGCCACCGATGCCGGCGACGATCGGCATCAGCGCAGCCAGTGCCACCAGCTTCTCGATCGATCCCTCGAACATGCCGATGACCCGCGACGCGACGAAGGCCGTCACCAGGTTCACCGCCAGCCACGCCCAGCGGTTCTTCACCGAGTCGAACACCGGCGCGAAGATGTCCTCGCCCTCGCGCAGGCCGGCATGGCTGAGGATCTCGGCGTCGGCGTCCTCGCGGATGAAATCGACGACGTCGGCCACCGTCACCCGCCCCATCAGGCGGCCTTCGGCGTCGACCACCGGCGCCGAGACGAGGTCGTAGCGCTCGAAGGCGCTGGCCGCCTCCTCGGCCTTGTCGTCCGGCCGCAGGCATAGCGGCTCGGCGATCATGACCTCGGCGACGGTGTGCTCGGGATCGTTGATCAGCAGCGAATTCACCGGCAGCACACCGCGCAACTGCTCGGCGCGGTCGATCACGAACAACTGGTCGGTATGGTCCGGCAGTTCCTCGAAGCGCCGCAGATAGCGCAGCACCACCTCGAGGCTCACGTCCTCGCGGATCGTGACCATCTCGAATTCCATCAGCGCGCCGACGGCGTCCTCGGCATAGGACATCGCCGCCCGCAGTCGGGCCCGCTCGTCGAGGTCGAGGGAGAGATAGACATCCTCCATGACCTCTTCCGGCAGATCCGGCGCCAGATCCGCCAGTTCGTCGGCGTCGAGGGTCTCGGCGGCGGCCTTGAGCTCTTCCGGCGCCATCGTCTCGATCAGCGATTCGCGAACCGCGTCGGAGACTTCGAGGAGGATGTCGCCGTCGCGCTCGGCGCGCACCAGCTCCCAGACGAACAGGCGCTCGTCGAGGGGCAGGGTCTCGAGGAGGTCGGCGATGTCGGCCGGGTGGAGCGCGTCGAGGCGCTCGCCGAGTTCGGCGACGTGCTGCTTGTGCACCAACCCCTCGACCAGATCGTGGCGCGGCATCTCCTGACGATGGACCAGGCCCTCGACCAGGCGATGCCGGGAGAGCAGTTCCTGGACCTCCTTGAGCTGCTGCAGGACCTCTTCGCGGGAGCGGGGCTGTTCGGCTTCGGCCATGATCCTCGTTCGCTGGGGGTTTGACCGCTGTCCTGCGCGACCAGGCAGGCGGCGCTCGGGGCGGCAGCCGGCGCGGCGAGTCGTCGCCCGCGGCCGGTCGCGATGCTGCGGCGCGTAAGCCGCGATTCTACGGGCTTTGGGGCGGCTGCCGCGAGTCCGCCCGGGGCGGCGGGGCGCTCAGGGGATTTCGGAGCGGTGCATGCGGCGGCGCACGCTGTCGGCGTGGGCCGCCAGGCGCGGGCCGAAATCCCGCTCGTAGCGGCGTGGATTGGGCAGCATCACGGCCAGCCGGGCGGCCTGGGCGGGGCCGAGTTCGGCGGCAGGGATGCCGAAGTATCGGTGTGCCGCGGCCTCGGCGCCGAACACCCCTTGTCCCCACTCGACGACGTTCAGGTAGACCTCGAGGATGCGCCGCTTGCTCCACAAGCCCTCGATCATCAGCGTGATCACCGCCTCCTCGGCCTTGCGCAGGTAGCTCTTGCCCGGCCACAGGAACAGGTTCTTGGCCAGTTGCTGGCTGATCGTCGAGCCGCCGGCGGCCGGGCGGCCACGGCGCTGGTTGCGTTCGATGGCGCGCTGGATGCCGTCCCAGTCGAAGCCCTCGTGGTCGACGAACTTGTCGTCCTCGGCGGCGACCACGGCGCGCTTGAGGTGCACCGAAATGCGCTCGTAGGGCACCCAGTGGTGGCGTAGCCGGGCGTCGGGGTCGTCGGCCCGCATCGCCGCCAGGCGCAGCTCCATGAAGCGGGTGCGCGCAGGATCGAAACGGCTCCACCAGATCAGCTGCGAGAGGATCACCGCGTGGACCAGCACCGCCACCGCCACCAGGCCCAGCAGCGCGATTCCGAGCCATCGCATCAGCCTGCGCATCGCCGAGCCTCAGGGCCGCCGCCGGCGGCGTCCGGCCCGGGCGCTAGCGCGCGGTGAGGGTGTCCGCATTGGTGAAGTTCCAGGTACGCACGATCTCGATCTGGTCGGTGTCGCGGCGGATGTCCGGTGGGAACTCGGCGAACGGACTGGCCAGTTCGACGATGCGGCGGGCGGCGGCGTCGAGGATGTCGTGGCCGCTGGAGCGGACCACGTCGATCTTCACGACGCTGCCGTCGTCGCGCAGGATGACCGACAGCAGCAGGCTGCCGTAGACCTTGCCGCGGGCCGCCTCGGGATAGTTCAGGGTGCCCACCCGCTCGATCTTCTGGCGCCAGTCCTCGACGTACTGGGCAAAGCGGTATTCCTTGGTGCGCGCGCCGACGAACTTGCGGCGCGGGCGCCTGGCGTATTCCTGCAGGCGTTTCTCGACCCGGGCTTCGAGCCGCGCAATCGCCGCCGCGCTGTCGAGCAGATCCTGGCCGGATACCCGGGCCTCCTCCGGCTGCTGTTGCTGCTGCTGTCTGGCGACCACCCGGGTCTCGGCCCTGGCCCGGGTCAGCAACTCGCGCTGGGCGGCCTCGAGCTGCTGCACCCGGCGCTGCGCCTGGAGCAGGGCGTCGCCGCGGACGTCCTGCTGCTTGGCCGGCAGCGGGCTGGCGGCGTGCACGTCGCTGTCGGTGTTGCCGCCGCCGTCGAGGTTCGCCTGGGCGAGCGCCTCGGGCTTGTCCGACGGCCGTTCGTGGCGGGCATTGACCAGCACCACTTCGAGGCCGCGGTCGCGGAACGGCTTGTCGAGTTCGGGCAACTTGAAGCGGATCGACAGGATCAGGCCGTGCACCAGGATCGAAGCGAGGATCGCGAAGTGCAGCGCGTAGCGGGACACCGCCACCGGTGGCGGCAGGGTGCTGGGACGCGACGCCCGGGAGCGCTTGCGGGCCATGGATTCAGAATTCCAGTTCCGTGGTCAGCTCGTCGTCGCTCGGTGCCGACAGGACCTCGATGAAGCGTGCGTGGAGTTCGATGTCGATCAGGTCGCTGCCGGTGATCGCCAGCCTGACGCGGCTGCCCGGCAACTGCAGCGGCATCGACGGCACCTTGAACACGAACGGCGCGTGCTCGAGCCGTACCACGTTGTCGCGCAGCACGCGCACGACGACCTCGCCGGCCTCGTCCTGACGCAGCCAGCGCAGGCACCAGTAGCGCTCCATCATCCGCTGGAACTCGGCGTAGGCGGCGTAGGTCACTTCGAAGTCGCGCATCGCCGCCATCAGGTCGGGCGACTTGTCGGCGAATGGCGGCGCTTCGCCACGAAGCGTCGCCAGCAGCTGCCACTGGTTGACCAGATCGACATAGCGGCGCAACGGCGAGCTGCTCCAGGCATAGCTGTCGACGCCCAGTCCCTCGTGGGGGCCGCTGACCGTCGACATCCGCACCTTGCCGCCGGCCTGGACCCGGTAGAGGCCCGACACGCCGTGCTCGGCGAGTTCTCGGCCCCAGGTGGCATTGGCCAGGATCATCAGCTCGGCGACCAGCTTGTCCATCGGCGAACCCCGCTGCCGTTCGGTGATGGTGACGAAGCCGGGCCCGTCGCGACTCTCGCTCTGCCAGTCGACATAGAAGCTGAAGTCGGTCTGCCGAGGCTGGCTCGAGGCCTTGCCGCGGCCGGCTTCGAGCACCGTCGCCAGTTCCCAGAGCAGGGTCAGTTCCCGCTTCCACGGGTAGTCCTCGCCGTGGTCGCTGGTCAGGCTCTCTTCGTTGAACAGCGGCTCGATGTCGTGGTGGCGCAGATTGGCCACCACCGGAACCAGCTCGATCCGGGTCTGGTGGGCCGAGATCGCCAGGGCCGGGCTGAGGTCCAGGTACAGCGACAAGGCCGGGCGGGTGTGGCCGGCCGACAGCGTGAAGGATTCGACCACGGCATCGGGCAGCATCGTGATCTTGCGCCCCGGCATGTACACCGTGGACAGGCGCTCGCGGGCGATGGTGTCGAGCGTCGAGCCGCGTCCAAAGCCGAGCGCCGGCGCCGCGATGTGGATGCCGACCCGCCAGCCGCCGCCGTCCACTGCGGTCACCGAGAACGCGTCGTCGATTTCGGTGGTGGTGGCATCGTCGATCGAAAATGCCGAGACTGCGGCCACCGGCAGGTCGTCCGGCAACTCGGGCGCGACCCCGGGCGGGAAGTCGGTGCCGTCCGGGAAGTGCTCGAACAGGAAGCGCCCGAAGTGCAGGTCGTGTGACGACGACACCGCGCCACAGCGCAGCAGCAGGCGCGCGGTCGACAGGCCGGCGTCCACGCTCGCGGCCTCCAGGGCCTTGACCTCGAGCCGGTTGCGGTCGGGTCGGAACATGATCTGGTCGAGCATCGGCGCGAACTCTTCCGGCAGCCGGCCTTCGAGCAGGGTGTCCCGCATGCGGGAGACGGCCTCGGCCTGCTGCTGCTTCTTCTCGAGCCCGGTGAGCGCCGCCTGCAGGATCTCGGCGGGGGCCTTGCGGTAGCGGCCGCGGCCCTTGCGGTGGAAATAGACCGGCGCCGCGTGGAGGGCCATCAGTACCGCCGCCGACTCCACCGCGCTCGGCGCACGGCCGTGATACTCCCGCGCGAAATCTTCGAAGCCGAATTCGTCGTCGCCGCAGACCTCCCACAGGAAGGGCACGTCCTGTTCCGCCGACTCGGCCTGGGCCTGCTCGAGCAGCGCCGGGGGCGTGGGGCTGTCGAAGCGCAGCAGGGCGTGGGCAGCCTTGAGCTTGAGGCGCTTGCCATGGGTGTTCTCCACCTGCAGCGAGGCGCCGCCGTCCTGCAGGATGGTACCGGCCTTGAAATGACCGTCCTCTTCGAAAAGTACGTACATCGGTGACTCCGGACTAGCCCGCCAGTGTACCGGATGCCCGGGCCCGTTGGCGCGAGGCTCGCCAGAGGTCCGCCGAATAGACGGCCAACGCCAGCCAGATCAGTGCGAAGGCGGCCAGGCGGCCGCTTTCGAAAGGTTCGTGGAAGACCAGCACCGCCAGCAGGAAGTTCAGGCTCGGCGCCAGATACTGGGAGAAGCCGACGGTGGTCAATGGCAGCCGGCGGGCGCCGTAGGCGAACAGCATCAGCGGAACCGCGGTGATCAGCCCGGCCATCGGCAGCAGCAAGCCGAGCCCGATCACCGCTGTGGTGTCGATTTGGCCGCGCTGGGCCTGCCAGCCGAGCCAGACCAGGGCGGGCACGCTGAGCAGCGCCGACTCTATCAGCAGGCCGTCGACCGCATCCACCGGCGCGCGCTTGCGCAGCAAGCCGTACAGCCCGAAGGTGAGCGCGAGGAACAGTGCGATCCACGGCATGCTGCCGACCTGCCACACCCGCAGCAGCACGCCGGCGACCGCGATCGCCGCGGCCAGCCGTTGCGCCGGGCGCAGTCGCTCGCCGAGCAGCAGTGCGCCGAGCAGCATGCTGAACAGCGGGTTGATGAAATATCCGAGACTGGCTTCGAGGGTGCGGCCGGCATTGATCGCCCAAACGAACGCGAGCCAGTTGGCGCCGCTCAGCAGCGCGGTGGCGGCCAGGGTCGCGGCGAGCCCCGGATGCGCCGCGAGCTGACGCCGGACGCCGCCGATCCGCCCGGCGAGGGCCAGCACGGTGGCCAGCAGCAGCGCCGACCACAGGGCCCGGTGGGCGACGATGTCCTCCGCCGGCAGGGCCGCGACCGCCTTGAAGTACAGCGGTGACAGCCCCCAGATCGCGAAGGCGGTGACGATCGCGACGAGCGCCGGCCGCTGGCGCTCGTCATTCACTTGTGCGCCAGCGCCAGCAACACCCGATTGCTGGTGGCATAGCCGTCGCCGTCGCGGCAGGGCTGCAGGTCGCGGGCGACTTCGTCGGCGAGCTCGCGACCGACTGCCTCCGGCAGGCGCGCGATCGCCTCGGCGGCGCCGCCGGCGAGATCGAGGAAGGCCTGCCAGTAGTCGCCGGCATCCGCGAAACGGCAGTCCAGCCGGTAGTCGGTGATGTCGGTGGTGCCGAAGCCGGCGTCGCCCAGCAGCCGGGCCAGCACCGGCGCCTCGCCAAAGCGGAACACCGACGGACGTGGCACCCGGGGCGGAGGCAGCAGGCGGGCGATGCAGGCCTGGGCGTGGCTGATCAGCGGTACTGTGTCGGCCGGCCCCCAGACCGACAGCGCCACCCTCCCGTCCGCCACCAGCACCCGCCTGACTTCGGCCAGTGCCGCCGACGGGTCCGGCAGGATGAACAGGCCGAGGCCGATCGTGACCAGGTCGAAGCAATCGTCGGCGAACGGCAGTGTCTCGGCATCGGCCGCGCAATAGACCATCGGCGCCGGTGCTTCGTGGGCCAGCGCATCGCGGCCGCAGGCGAGCATCGCCTCGGCGATGTCGCTCGCCACCACCAGGCCGCCGTCGCCGATCCGGGCGGCGGCGTCGGCCGCCAGCAGGCACGGACCGCTGGCGAGATCGAGGATGCGTTCGCCGGGAGCGGGGGCGGCCAGCTCGACCAGGGCCTGCTGCAAGGCCTGGCGCGCCGCCGCACCGGCCAGATAGCGCCCGGCGATGCGGTTGAAGCCGGCGCGCTCGTTGGCCTTGAAGCGCTCCGAGTCGAACCCGCTCATCGGTCCGCCCACGCGTTGCGGTGCGGCTGCCCGCGCCCGGACCGCCATGGCCGGCCCGTGCGGCGGGCCTGAAGCGGTGCTTCGCGCACCAGGGCGGCGCTGGGTCGCCGTGCCAAGACGCCGCGGGGCGATGCAGGGTGTGTCATGGCGCCAGGCCTGCGAAGCGCAGGACCTCGTCGAGGTAGTCGTCCCAGCGGGTGAAGCTGTGGTCGCCGCCGTCGAGGACCGTCTGCCGTGCGCCGGCGTATCTGGCGACGGCATGGCGGTAGTCCAGCACCTCGTCGCCGGTCTCGACCATCAGCCAGTAGCGCTCCGGCCGGCTTATGCTCGCGACCTCGATCGCGCGCAGCTGTTCGATGTGCTCACGGGTGAACTCGAAGGTCTCGCCGGTGAAGAAGTTGTCGAGCACACCGATCCAGGGCTCCAGCGACATGTAGGACAGCACCCCGGGATTGACCAGTACCGCGCGCAGGCCGCGCCGTTCGGCGAGCCAGGTGGCGTAGTAGCCGCCGAGCGAACTGCCCACCAGGGTCGGCGAGCCGCCGACCCGGTCGAGGGTGTCGTCGAGCAGCGCGATCGCCTCGGCCGGCACCGGCGACAGTTGCCCGCACCAGTAGTGTTCGCCGAGCCCCCTGGCCTGCATGTGCTCGCGCAGGCGGGTCGCCTTGTGGGATGCCGGCGCCGAGCGGAATCCGTGCAGGTAGAGAATCACGACGTGCTCCAGTCCACCCAGCCGAATTGCCAGCTGCCCAGCACGAACAGGCCGAAGGCGATCCGGTACCAGGCAAAGGGCGCGAAGCTGTTGTGCGAAACATAGCGGACGAAGGCCTTGACCGCCACGATCGCGGCGAGGAAGGAGCAGACGAAGCCGACGCCGAACACCGCGGCGTCGTCGATGCTCAACAGCGCGCGATTGCGATAGACATCGTACACGGTGGCGGCCAGCATCGTCGGAATCGCCAGAAAGAACGAGAATTCCGCGGCGGCCTTGCGCGACAGGCCGAGCAGCAGGCCGCCCATGATCGTCGCGCCGGAACGGGAGACGCCCGGAATCATCGCCATCGCCTGGGCGAAGCCGACCTTGAGGGCCAGCGGCCAGCGCATCCGGTCGACCGTGTCGACTTCCGGATGGTAATGGCCGCGCTCGATCCAAAGGATCAGCAGGCCGCCGACGATCAGCGCGGTGGCGACGGTCAGCGGATTGAACAGGTAGTGCTTGATGATGCTGTAGAACAGCAGGCCGAGCACTGCCGCCGGCAGGAATCCGACGAACAGGTTCATCACGAAGCGGTTGGCCTCGGGGGAGCGGCCGATGCCGGCAGCGACGTCGATGACCCGCTCCCGATAGTCCCAGCACACCGCCAGGATCGCCGCCAGCTGGATCACGATCTTGAAGACCTTGCTGCGCTCGTCGGTGTAGGAGAGCAGGTCGCCGAAGATGATCAGGTGGCCGGTGGACGAGACCGGCAGGAACTCGGTGAGCCCCTCGATCACGCCGAGCGCGGCGGCTTTCAGAATGAGCAGGATGTCCATCGGCGATGCTGCACTGCGAAAGGCTTGGATTATCCTGGAAACCGCCGATCGATGCGCCGAAGTGTTGCCCGGATGAACACCCTTGCCGCGGCGGCGACGGTACCGCCGCGGTGGTCCCCATCGCCGGGCGGCCCGGCGAAGGAGGTTCCGGCGACGCGCCGCGGTCCGTTGCGGGCAGCCGGATCCAGCCATCAAGCCGGCGCCGGCCCGGCCGTAGATGCCCTGCATGGGGAACGACTGTCAGGCGATGTTCAAGAAAATTCCGATCGACCGCCTCCGGCGCGGCATGTACATCCAGGATATCTGCGGCGACTGGATGTCCCATCCGTTCTGGCGCCGCAGTTTTCTGCTGAAGGACGAACGGGACATAGATCGATTCCGCGAGGCCGGAATCGGCGAGGTGTATATCGACACCGCCCGCGGCCTCGACGATGCCGAGGGTGTCGATGCTGCCGAGGTCAAGCAGGCCGTTCAGCAGCAGATCGTGGAGGCGGTCGTGCAGGCGCAACCGCCGCTGCGCACGCGAACCCTGGCCGAAGAGATGCCGCGCGCCCGCGGCATCCACGCGCAGGCCAACCGGGTCGTGCGCGACATGATGCGGGACGTCCGCCTGGGCAGGGCGGTCTCGCTCGATGACGTCGAGCCGCTGGTCGACGCGGTCACCGAATCGATCCTCAGCAACGGCAACGCCTTGCTGGGACTGATCGGCATCAAGAACAAGGACGACTATACGTTCCAGCATTCGGTCAGCGTGTGCACGCTGATGGTCACCTTCGGCCGCTCCCTCGGCATGCCGGCGGACGAGCTGCGGGAGGCAGGCATCGGCGGCCTGGTCCACGACATCGGCAAGATGCGGGTGCCCGAGGAAGTGCTCAACAAGCCGGGGCGGCTGACCGACGAGGAATTCGATCTGATCCGGCGTCATCCCGGCGACGGCCACGAGATCCTGCTCGACCTCGGTGGCGTCGGCGAGGTCGCGCTCGACATCACCCGCCATCACCACGAGCGCATCGACGGCAGCGGCTATCCGGACCGCCTGGCGGACGAGCAGATCAGCACGATGGCCCGGATGGCGGCGATCGTCGACGTCTATGACGCGATCACCGCCGATCGCTGCTATCACAAGGGAATGCCGGCGACCGAGGCGCTGCGCAAGATGTGGGAATGGAGCACCAACCACTTCGACCGGAAGCTGCTGGCGGCCTTCGTGCGCTGCGTCGGCATCTATCCGGTCGGCAGCCTGGTGCGCCTCGAATCCGGGCGCCTCGGGGTGGTCATCGCCCAGTCGCCGGAAGAAGCCCTGATGCCGGTGGTCAGGACATTCTTCAACACTCGCGCCAACGCCTACGTCACGCCCGATGTCGTCGATCTGGCCAGTCCGCGATGCGGTGACCGCATCGTCTCGGACGAATCGCCGCGGCGCTGGAAGGTCGACCCGCGCCGCTTCATGGACCCGGAGGCGGCATGAGGATCCCGGCCGGCGGACGGTGGCCCGCGCCGCCACTGCCGGGCGGGCGGTGAACGACCCACTCGATCAGGTGCCAGCGGCCCGCGGCGAGCGGCCATAGCGCATAGCCGGCGGGCTGCGAAGGACCGGCCAGGCGAAAGGTGTCGTGATCGACCAGCGCGAGTTCGCCGCCGGCCCAGAATCGTGCCAGGACGTCCTCCAGCCGGCTTGCGTCGCTGACGACCGGCGACGCGCCACGGAGCGGCCGCGCCTCGGTCGACACGACATCGTGGTAGCTGGCCCAGTGCTGGCCGCGGAGGGCATCGGCGAGCCGCTCATGCCAGCGACCGCCAGCGGCTGGCGCCACCTGTCCGAGCACATTGCAGAACAGCACGGCGGCATCGGGAAAGCCGGAGGTCAGCCCGCGCAGCGGATCCCAGCCGCCCAGCACGTCGCGCCCGTCGAAGCGCAGGGGCAGGCTGCGGGCGCGCCAGGCCAGCCAGCGTCGTGCGATCGGATCGGGCTCGAGTGCGACGATCTCTGTGAATCCGGCCATCTCGGCCAGTGGCAAGGTGTGGCCGGCGCTCGGCCCGACCAGGACGAGTCGTCGGCAGGGCGGCCGCCAGGCATCGAACCAGTTCGCCAGCGTGTCGCGGAACGGGCGCCAGCGGCGATCCCGGTGACACATCGCGCGCAAGTGGTAGCGCACGCCTCCGGCGTCGGAGAGCCAGTCAGTTCGTAGGATTCCAGCGGGTGGCGCCATGGCTCGCGGCTGCAGGTGGCGGGCCGCGCCCCGCCGTTCGGTCACGGAACGCCGGTCGGCGATCCGCCGGAGCGGGGCCCGTGGCCGGCATCTGATCAAGTATCATTCACGTTTCGCAGATCTGTCGAGCCGGAGCCGCGGCGGCGGGCCGGCCAGGCAGGGTTCGCCGGGGAGCCGAGGGCATGCCGAAACCGATCCGCTGGAACGATTCGATGCTGACCGGAATCGACGAGATCGACCGCCAGCACCGCGTCCTGGTCAATACGCTCAACGAGCTGATCACCCATCTGCCCGACGCCGCCAGCGAAGAACTGGCAGAGCGCATCACCCGCGACCTGTTGAGCTACACGCTGTACCACTTCGATGCCGAGCAGGGGCTGATGCAGGCCTACGGCTACGTGGACGCCTGCGGCGACGACGCGGCGCGCCACCTGGCGCAGCACCGGGCATTCTCCGAGCGTGTCGAGTCGTTGCGCGACCAGATCAATCGCGGCGAGGCGCTCGACCTGTCGAAGGTGGTCAAATTCCTGCAGAACTGGCTGGTCGGGCACATCATGAACACCGATCTGCGCTTCGGCGAATTCGTCCGGCGGGCCCGTACCACCAGCGCCGGCCCGACTTGAACCTGCCGCTGCCGCGCGGCCCTCAGGCGGCGCCGGCGGGATGGACCAGCAGGCCACGGCGATCACCCGCCGCGACATTCCACGCGCAGCCGGCGAGCGCCGCCTGGGCGTCCCGGCGACCCGCCCGGCGGCGTTTGTCGACCCGTTCCGGCACGAACTCGATGTCCTTGGTCTGGTCTTCGCCGGGCAGATGGGGCGATTCGAGCCGGATCACGTGATAGGTCGAATCGCAGCCGAGCGCCGCCGCGGCCCGGCTGTCGTCGTCATGCAGCGCGGGCGGCAGCCGGTTGGCAAGCAGTGTCACCGCGCGGCGCAGGGCCTGCAACTGGGCTTCGACCTCGAGCACATTCTGGTCGCGCGACGCGAACTGGATGTCCTTGGCGCGCTCGAGCACGTCGCGCAGATTGTCGGGTGCCGCTCCGGTGACCGGCCACAGGGTCGCGAGGAAGCACAGCGAGTCGCGTCGAGGCTGGTCCTGCAGAACGTATTCAAGCGGGGTGTTCGAATAGAGCCCGCCGTCCCAGTAGTGGCGCTCGCCGATCGCGACGGCCGAAAAGGCCGGCGGCAGGGCGCCGCTGGCGAGGATGTGGTCCACGCCGATTCGCTCCTCGCGATTGTCGAAGTAGCGCATCCGTCCGCTCTCGACGTCCACCGCGCCGACCGACAGGCGAATCGGCGAATGGGCGAGAAAATCGAAATCGACGAGTTTTTCCAGGGTCCGCCGCAACGGCGCGACGTCGTAATAGCTGGCGGTACCGGCCTCGGTCCGCAGCCCGAGCGGGAAGTAGCTACCCATGCGCGGGAAGAAGAAGCCGGGCTGGCCGGCAACGATCGTCCGCCATGACTGCCACAGACCGATCACGCCGGCCGCGGTCGGATCGTCGCCGCGGGCCCCGCCGTGGGAGATCGTGTCCCAGAAGGCCTGCAGTCGTTCGAGACGGCGGTGGGGCTGGTTGCCCGCCAGCAGGGCACCATTGATCGCGCCGATCGATGTGCCGACGATCCATTCGGGGACCTTGCCGCCCGCGAGCAGTGCTTCGATGACGCCCAACTGATAGGCGCCCAGTGCACCGCCGCCCTGCAACAGGAGGACATTCCGTAGCCGGTCCGGGGGCGATAGGTCATTCATGGCGCCTTCCTTTGTGACTGGGCTGATGATCCGGGCCTTCCAGGATACGCCGGTAATAGGAATTGTGCGCCGCGCTATCGACTGGCCAGGACGCCGAGAACTGCCGCACCCAGCGATCATGGTCGTAGCCGAGCGGCAGCGCGTCGACGTGCAGCGCGCCGATGTGCGTGCCGTACATTGGCGGCAGCGACGAAGGGGTGCATGACAGACGGCTCACCAGCCCTTCGCGGCGACCCGTGAAGTTGGGCATGCCGGCCGCGCCGTTGTTGATCACCACCTGTCGCTCGGCGCCACGGTCGAACCAGCGCAGCAGCGGCAGGCAGGTATGGCTACTGGCGAACAAGCGGACAGCGGCCCTGCGGAAGGCCTCGCGCCGCCAGTGCTCGTCGCCGGGATCGTCGATCGCCGCGAGGCCGAAGCGCCACCCCGCGAGACTGTCGGCGTCGCCATGTACCACGCCGATGTCGATGTCCGCGATCCGGTACCGCCGATGCATCGGCAGCCCCGCGAGGTGGGTCATGGCGGCCGCATCGCGGTGGGCGGTTTCCTTGAGGCGGGCATGGATCTGGTTGGAGCGGGCCACCGTGGCGTCGTCCACGTCCGCGGGGTAGGCACAACCGCAACCGGCCGAGTCGTCGACGCTCAGCAGTTCGGCCTCGACGTTGCCAAGGATCGCGTCATGGCTCGCGACGAAGCGGTCGACCGCGCCGAAATCATCGCCGTCGACGTCGAACCAGTGGAAGTCGCCGTTGAAGCACACCCGCACCGGAGCGGGCTCGGCCGCCAGCATTGCCTCCAGCGCGTCCAGTGCGGCCCGGTTGCCGTACAGTCCGCCGACCACGTACAGCGTCGTCGCGGGGATCGGTGGCGCGGTGGCGATCGCCGCCGCGCCGTAGCCGTAGCGCCGCGGGCACACCCGACCTGCCAGGCTCACGAGGCGCTTGCCGTGGCCGGACGCCGTCGGCCGACGGCCAGCGGCAGCAGGAAGCCGGCAAAGCAGATCGCCAGTCCGTAGAGGTTGGTGCCGAGCAGCAGCGCGTACTTGCCGTCGCCGATAGCCCAGCTGGCCGGAATCTGGCCGGCCGCCAGCAGCACGCCGAGGATCATGCCGCTCCAGAACGACAGGTGGAACGACAGGGGCGAATGGGCGATGCGACCGGACAGCAGGAAGACCGGCGCCAGGCCGATCACCATCGTGCCGCTGATCGTCGTCGCCTTGAGGATGTCGGTGCCGAGCATCATCGGCAGATTGCCGACGACCGCCAGCGCCACCATCGCCAGCGCGCCGATGCCGACTGCCCTCGATGGCGGTTGGCGGCCGGCCAGCAGCGGCAGTTCGCGGGCGACCATGCGCGACAGCGAGGCGAAGGTCGAGTCGAGGGTCGACGCGGCCGACGACACCATCACCGCAATCATCGCGAAGAATCCCAGGCTGCCGAGCGTGCGGGCCAGGGCCGCCGGAACGTTGCCGCCGCCGGCGATCCCCTCCAGCCGTGCATGGACCCCGATCAGCGAGAAGGCGAGGATCGAAACGAAACCGAGCACGCCGGCCACCGTGAACGCGCGCAGCATGGTCTTCTCGTCGGTGATGAAGCCGCGATCGGTCAGGACCGGATCGTGGAACGGATAGGACAGCACCTGCAGCAGCGCCACCAGCAGCAGGTCGAGCCCCATCGACAGCGCCAGCTCGCCCTCGCCGAGCAGGGCCAGCGTGCCATGGGCCGGCAGCACCTGGGCCAGCACCAGCGCCAGGAACACGACGAAGATCACCGCCTGGATGCCGTCGGTGAAGATCGAACTGCGCAGGCCGCCCTTGAGACTGTAGAACAGCACCGCGGCCGTGAACAGCAGGGCCGCGGCGACGAATGCGGTCGACCCGGCCGCGCCGTAATAGCCGCCGACCACCGCGGTGTTGCTCCATACCTCGTTGAACAGGCGCACCAGGATCGCCGCCGCGAAAGCCAGCGCCGCGGCACGGCCGTACTTGGTGATCAGCCACGGTACGATGCCGGTCGCGCCATCGCGCCGTCGCAAGCGATAGATGACCCAGCCGGCGAACGGGATCGACAGCCAGTAGGTGGCATAGGCGAGGCCGCCGACGACGCCGTAGGCCGCGCCGAGATTGGCCGCGTTGGTGACCGACTTGGCGAAGATCCAGCTGATGAACACGCTCGCGGTCAGCGCCCGGCTCGACGTCGGGCGTCCGGATTCGTCGTGGCCGAGGAAGAAGCCCGACTCCGAGCGCACCCGCGGCGCGAGCAGATACATCAGGCCGCCGAAGACCAGCAGGAAGCCCCAAAAGAAGATGCCCTGTAGGGTCAAGGACTGGTTCATGCGGGATGCCTCACGCCAGCGCGCCGCCGCAGCTCGAACCCTGGCCGGCAGTGCAACCGAAACAGTGGTCGGCAACCCGGATAGGCCGTTGGTCGAGTTCCGCAGCGGTGATCTCCGACAGATGCAAGCGGGTCTGGCCCGGGCGCATGCCGAGACCGAGCTGCTGGTTGAAGTCGCAGTCGTAGACATAGCCCTGCCAGTCCACCGAGATCAGCGAGCGGCACATCACCGCCGCCAGGTTGGCGTCGTTGTGGGCTGACTTCAGCACTTCCATGTAGTGGTTGAATTCGCCTTTCGAGATCAGCGTCGAGCCGAAGCGCTGGATCGGCATGTTGGCGAGGGTGAACAAGCTGTTGAAGACAATGCCGAACCGTGATCCCAGGGCCTCCCTGTAGGCGGCCTCGAGTTCGGCCTGGGGCGGTGGCAGGCTGGCGCCCAGCGGGTTGTAGACCAGGTTCAGTTCGAGCTCGCTGTCGGCCTGCCCGTAGCCCAGCCGGTTCAGCCTGCGCAGTGCCTCGATGCTGGCACCGAACACGCCCTTGCCGCGCTGTCGGTCCACATTGTCTTCGAGATAGCACGGCAGCGATGCCACGACGACGACCCGCTGCGCGGCGAGAAACGCCGCCAGATCCTCCTGCCCGGGCTCCTCGAGGATCGTCAGATTGCAGCGGTCCATGACCGATCGCCCCCGTTCGCGGGCGGCACGCACCAGCCGCCGGAAGTGCCGGTTCAATTCGGGGGCGCCGCCGGTCAGGTCGAGGGACTTCACGGACGGGCTGGCGGCGAGGAACTCGATCACCCCATCGACGTTGGTGGCATCCATCTCCTCGGTGCGACGGGGGCCGGCATTGACATGGCAATGCACACAACTCTGGTTGCACCGGTAGCCGAGGTTGACCTGGAGTGTCTCCAGGGCGTGACGACGGATCGCGGGGAAACGGGTGCCGGTGAGCAGCGGCAAAGTGGCGTGCATGCAGGGCTCCTGTGGACTCTCATCGAATGTGACGGCTTGCCGGTAACGCACCTTACACCGGGCATGCCGTCGCCGCGCTTTCCGCGCGCCCGCCACGCACGGAAAGCCGTCCTCGCGCCAGCCGCGAGGGCCCCTGCCCGGGGTGCGGGCCGGGGGATTGGGGAATTGGGGAATTGGGGGAATCTTTCCCTCACCAAAATATTGGCGATATCCCCCATGACCCCATTGCGCGGCGGCAGCGAAATGTCCAGGAAATTCGATAAGTATATGATCACAAAGGAATGGGAAATTTTCCCACTGGCATGGCACGGTACATGCTCTTGATGGCTCAGGTGGCCGCAACAGGGAATGGCCGCGACCCTTGCCCCCGGAACCGAGGAGAAAGACATGGACTGCCAGAACATCAGCCTGCTCAATGCAAAGCGTATCGAAAGCCTGAAGACACCATTCGCGACCCGGCGCGTGCCGCGCAGCGCTTTCGCCACGCTGCTGACCGGCAATCTCGAGCCGCGCGCCGGGGACCTGGTGCTGTGCCGGGTCGAGAAGATCGGCCAGCATCGCCACCTCGAGCTGGTCAGCGGTCGGCGTGCCAGGCTCTACCCGGGCGACGAGATCCTGCTGGCCTACGGCAACCGCTATGCGCCGGACCAGTTCGAGTCGCTGGTACCCGAGGATCTCGGACGCTGCCAGATGGTGGCCGCCGGCGGCATCGCGTCGAAGGTTATGACCAAGCACGGGCGCATGAAGAATGCGACCAACGTCCTACCCCTGGGCCTGGTCGGCGACCGCCACGGCAAGCCCATCAACCTGGCCGATTTCGCCCTCCCGGAGCCGGCGCCGCAGACTGCCTGTCCGTTCGTGATCTCGGTGCTCGGCACCTCGATGAACGCAGGCAAGACCGAGACCGCGGCGCAGATCATCCGCGGCCTGCGGACCGCCGGGCTGCGGGTCGGGGCGGCCAAGGTCACCGGCACCGGTTCCGGCGGCGACGTCTGGTCGATGAACGATGCGGGCGCGGAGACGGTGCTGGACTTCACCGATGCCGGCCTGCCCTCGACCTACCTGGCCGATGGCGTCGAGGTCATCCGGGTGATGGACACGCTGATCGGCTACCTCGGTGCCAGTGGCGTCGACGTGGTGGTGTTCGAGGTCGCCGACGGACTGTTCCAGCGGGAGACCGCGGAACTGGTCAAGTCGCCCGAGTACGCTGACGCCGTCGATGCGGTGGTGTTCGCTGCCGGCGACGCGATGGGCTCGGCCGGTGGCATCCAGTGGCTGCGCTCCCTCGGCCTGCCGGTGCGCGCCGCGACCGGTGTGCTCACCGCGTCGCCGCTGGCGGCCCGCGAGGCGGCGCTGGTGACCGGTCTGCCGGTGCTCGGCCTCGACGAGTTGTCGAGCGCAGAAATTTCCGAGCATCTCGGCTATGCGGCGCGCCGGGCCTTGCTGCAGGTCGGGGGCGCCCAGTGACGGCTCGGCGCGTGCCGCAATTGCTGGCCGGGCCGCGGCGCGCGATGCTCGGCCGCCTGGTCGCCATCGGCGTCGCCCAGGCCGCGATGACGCTGGCCAGCGCCTGGCTGGTACATGCTTTCTTCGACCACGCGGTGCAGGGCCAGAATGTGGCGAGTGCGGTCAGTTGGCTGATCGTCGCGTTGATTGCCGCAGGCGGGGCGCTCGCCTGGCTACGCACGATCGAGCGGGTGCAGGCCGAAAGCATGGGCCAGCACTATGCCGCCGAACTGCGGCTGTCGCTGTTCGACGGGCTGGCGGGGCAGTCGCCGCGGCGACTCCAGTCGCGCAGCCGGGGCGGCACCCTGTTGCGCTTCATGGGCGACGTCAAGGGAGTGAGGCGCTGGGTGAGCCTGGGTCTGCCGCGGCTGGCGGTCGGTGGCCTTGCTGCCGGGCTGGCGCTGATCGTGCTGGCGGCGGTCGATCCCTGGCTGTCGCTGGCGGCGGTCTGCGGCTTCGCGCTGTCGGGTCTCGCGCTGGCCTGGCTGACGACGCGGGTCGAACCGGCGGTACGGGAGGCGCGCCGGCGCCAGGCGCGCCTCGCCGCCGATGTCAATGACCGGATCGCGGCGATCGCGGTCGTCCAGGTGTTCGATCAGGCAGCGCGCGAGAAGCGCCGCCTGGGCCGCCAGTCGGATGCCCTCGCCCACGCCATGGTGGATCAGATGCGAGGCATGTCGCTGTTGCGCTCGGCGGCGGAATTCGGCGGCGCGCTCGCTTCCGCGCTGGTGCTGTTCGTCGGTGCCGTGGAGGTCGGGCGCGGCATGATCGAACCGGCCGACGTGGTCGGCGCGCTGACCGTCGCCGGCCTGATCGCCCCGGCCTTCCGCGACCTCGGTCAGGTGCTCGGCCACTGGCGCAGCGCCTTGGTGTCGCTGGCCAAGATCGAGGAATTCCTGGCCGCACCGAAACTGGCGATCCAAGCGGCCGGCGGCGAGACGCCGCGGTTGCCGGGCCACGGCAGGCCGATCGCGGTAGATTTCCGCGCCGTCTCGGTCGGCGAGGCGCTGCGCGAATTCTCTGCGCGGGTCTGCGCCGGGCAAAAGGTCGCGATCGTCGGGCCGAACGGCTCCGGCAAGTCGACCGTGCTCGGCCTGGTGGCGCGTCTGATCGAAGCAGATGGCGGTGAGGTTCTGCTCGATGGCCACCGGGTGCAGGAATATGCGCTGTCGGACCTGCGCGCCCGGCTCGGCGTGGTGACGCCGGATCTGCCTCTGCTGCGCGGCTCGATCGAGCGCAACCTGGTCTACCGCAAGCCGCGGGCCGGCCGCCGGGAGCGGGCCCAGGTCGAGGCCATGTGCGGTGTCGACGAGCTGCTCGCCACCCTTCCCGAGGGCGGCTCGACGCGGGTCGGCGAGGGTGGTGGCAACCTGTCGTTCGGCCAGCGCCAGCGCATCGCGTGGGCTCGCGCACTGCTGGGCCGCCCGGGCTTGCTGTTGCTCGACGAGGCGGATGCCAACCTCGATCCGGTGTCGGCAACGCGACTCGGCGAAACGCTGGACGAATACGACGGGACGGTACTGATGGTGACGCACCAGCTGGCGCGTGTGATGCAGGCCGACGAGGTGTGGTATCTGGAGGCGGGCCGGCTTGTCGAGCACGGCGCGCCGCAGGATCTGCTCGCGCGCGACAGTGCGACCAGGCGAATGTTCCGCCGGGCGTTGCGCCCGGTGATGTCGGAGTGCGTGGCATGAGCGGATCGATCTTGCATCCGGAACATCTTTCCGCAGCGATCGCGGGGTTCATCGGAACCGGTTTGGTGGCCGGTGGGATGGGGGTCCTGGCCGATGTCCCCGCGTTCGCTGCGACCTTGCAGCGAACGGGCGAGGCCCGCGAGCGGGCTCACGGCGCGGCGCGCGGCGAAATCCTGACGATGCGGCTCGACGAAGACCGACGCTTTCGCTACCTGGCCTACATTCCCGAGAGCGCCACGGCGGGCGCCAGGATGCTGGTCACCGTTCACGGCATATCGCGCAACGCGCGCGAGCACCTGCGGATGATGGCGCCGCTGGCCGAACGCTTCGGTGTCGTCATGCTGGCGCCGTGCTACGGCCGCCAACGCTTCCCGAGCTATCAGCGTCTGCTGCCGGACGACAAGGGCATGCGGCCCGACGTCCTGCTGCGCGCCGCGGCGCGCGAACTCGCACAGCTGAGCGGCGCCAGCGACCGGCTGCTCTATCTGTTCGGTTACTCGGGCGGTGCCCAGTTCGTCCATCGCTTCGCGATGCACTGGCCGGCGCGAGTGGCACGCTATGCCCTCGGCGCCGCCGGCTGGTATACCTTCCCGGACGCAGGGCAGCGATATCCCTACGGCCTGGCGCGCAGCCAGCGCCACGACCTGGGCGAGATCGACCTCGAAGCCTTCCTCAAGCTGCCGGGCCTGGTATTGGTGGGCGAGCGAGACGTCCACAAGGACAGCGCGCTGCGCGACTCGCGCCGCCTGGAACGCCAGCAGGGCGGTTCGCGGATGGAGCGGGCCGGCAACTGGGTCGCCGCCGTCAACTCGGCGGCGCACCTGCGCTCGATGCCGGCACCGGTGCGCTTCGATACCCTCGCGCGTTCGCCCCATTCCTTTTCCCGCAGCATGCGCCGGGGCGACATGGGAGAGAAAGTGTTTCGACATTTCTTCGGCGCTGCGCCGCGCTAGGCGGCGGCGTTAGCGTACGATTCCGTCGTCGAGTTCGGATCCGGCCTGCGGAGCCGGGTCGGGGAGATCAAGCATGGCCACGCCCAAGCCGCGTCAACCGGTCGTCAGATCCTTCAACCTCAACCGCTGGTTCGCGATCGTCGGCCTGATTTCGATCGCGACGATCTCGGCCCTTGCCGGCTGGGCACTGTCGCGCTTCGTCAGCGACGAGATGCTGAAGCAGGAAGGCGAGCTGACCCAGCAGTTCGTGCAGACCCTGGTTTCGACCGAGCGGTCGCTGCAGAGCTATTTCGCGTTCGGCGAAGCCGAGGATTCGCTCGAACTCGAGCTGGCGATGTCCCACATCTCGCGCATGCAGGACATGTTGCGGGCGAATGTCTATAACGTCGATGAGCGGGTGATCTGGTCGAGCGATCGCCAACTCGAGGGCCACACCTTCGGCCCCAACGACGAACTGGAGGAGGCGCTCGCCGGGCACCTGGTCGTGCACACCGACGTCCATCACAAGCACGGCGGCAAGACCGAGCATCGGAACCTGGAAAAGCGCGCCGACCTGTTCGTCGAGATCTATGTGCCGGTGCGCGACCCGGGCTCCGGCGAGGTCGTCGGGGCGATCGAGTTCTACAAGAATCCCCAGCCCCTGTTCCATGCACTGCAGCGGATGCGCTACTACATCGCGCTCGGTGCCGCACTGGCGGGTGGTTTCCTTTATCTGGCGCTGGCCGGTTTGGTGCGTCGCGCCGATGGCCTGATGCGGGCGCAGGAGCGCCGCCTGATCGATACCGAGACGCTGGCGGTGATCGGCGAGATGAGTTCGGCGGTGGCCCACGGCATTCGCAATCCGCTGGCGTCGATCCGCAGCTCCGCGGAAGTGATCCAGGTCGCCGATCTGGCGGTGGCACGCGAGGCCGGCGCCGACATCGTGTCCGAATCGGACCGCCTCGAGGCCTGGGTGCGCGAATTGCTCTCGTTCTCCCGGCCGCTCGAGGACGAGCCCGAGCCGGTGCAGGTGGCACCGCTGATCGAGCGCTGCATCGAGGATTTCGGGCGCGATCTGGAGAAGCGCCGCATCGACTGCCGGGTGGATTCGGTCGACGGCCTGCCCGAGGTGCGGGGCGATGCCCTGCTGCTCGGCCAGGTCCTGCACAGCCTGGTCTCGAACGCGGTCGAGGCGATCAACCGGGACGGTTGCCTGACCCTGCGCGCGGCGGGCAATCGTGGCAGCGGCGAGGTGATGCTGGCGATCGGCGATACCGGCCCGGGCATGAACCCGGAGCAGCTTTCCCTGGTCGGCAAGCCCTTCTATACCACCAAGGCGCGCGGTCTCGGCGTCGGCCTGTCCCAGGTGCGGCGCATCGTCGAGCGCTACGGCGGTCGGATCGAGATCGACAGCGAACCGGGGCGGGGCACCGAGGTCCGCCTGTACCTGCTGGCGGCCTGAACACTTCAGAAATTGACGGTCAGCACCAGCTCGCCGAGCCAGGCGCGCTCGCCGCTGCGCGGGCCGAAGGCGGAACCCGCGCGGAAGGTCGCGAGGCTGACCAGCACCTCGGCGCGCGCTGACTCGCGGACTGCGGCGAACAGGTCCACCTCCTGTCCGAGCGCACGGCTCTCGCCCCCGGGCGAGGCCGTGATCCGGCTGGCGGCGAGATCCTCGCCGGCTTCGCGCTGGCGGTAGTCGTGCACCACCACATCTATCGAACTCTTCTTCCAGAAACGCAGGCTGCCGCCGATCGATCGGATGTCGAGGTTCGACAGGCTCGGCCGCAGTAGCTCGCCGTAGTAGCGGAAGCGCTTGACACCGCCGAAGCGCGCCTTGTTCTCCTCGAGCCCGGACTGCCGGAAAGCGTGGTCGCGGTCGTCGTCCTTGTCGTCGCCCGAGCCCACCGCCCAGCCTGCCCACAGGGTCGGCCGCGCGCGGCCCGGCCACGACCAGCGCGCACCGATGTCCCAGGCATGGGCGCGGACCGACCGCCGGCTGGTGCCATCTGCCACTTCCCGGTTGCCACCGGCAGCGTCGAAATCGGTGACCCTGTCGGTGCCCGACAGGCGGGCGAGATCGACCCAGTAGCCGAAGCGGTGGCCGCCGTCGAGCTTCTCCTCGCCGCCGGCCCGCAGGCCGATCCAGGTCAGGTCGGCGTCGGACTCGTCTACCCGGCGTTCGTGAATCACGGCGCCCTGCGCCGGCTGGCCGGAGTGGTCGCGACTCACCAGCAGGAAGGCCTCGAGGGTGTGCTTCCTGCGCCAGGCCCACCCGGCGTGGGCAAACCAGCGGGTCAGGCCGTCCTCCCCGGCATCGACGACGCCGCGCTCCGCAGTGGTGACCGGAAGCCATTGGCGGGCGACGCCGGTCTCCAGCACCCAGTCGCTGCTGCCGAAGAACAGGCGCAAGGCGTCGAGGTCGTCGTCCCACCACCAACTTCGATTCTCGACCAGGCTGATGCGGCCGAGCTGTAAGTCGAACGGCTGGCCTGCGGGCTGCGACACGAACACCCACGTCTGGCCGCGCTCGATCTCGCCGAAGCTCTCCACAGGCCCGTTTTCGCGCAGGGTTTCGAATTCGCTGTTGGCGATCAGTTGCAAAAACACGGCGCCGGCATCGCCGAGCGCGGCCGAGGCCTCGATCTTGAATTCCTGCTCGAGGGTGCCCCGGTCGCGGCGTTGGTCCTCGTCCAGGTCGTGGTTGATGCGGCTCTCGTGACCGATCTCCCATTCGCCGGCGATCCGCAGCGGGGTGTCGAAAAGGGTGATCTCCCGCGCGCTGGCACGCCGTCGCTCGTCCGGGCGCCTGGCCAACTCGCCGGTCGCGGCGCGCGGGCGGCGGGGCTGCACGTCGGCGCTGGTCTCGTCGTCGTCCTGGGCGAACGCCCGCGGGGTGCCGACCACACAGGCGAGCGCCAGCGCCAGCGCCAGCGGTCGCGCCGGCATGATCCGGAACGGGCTCTTCATGGGGCGGCGGCCGATGGCTCGGCCGTCAGGCGCTCGCCGGACAGCAGATCCTTCATCGCCACGCAACGGCACATCGGGTGCCGGCGCAGCAGCGGCAGCAGTTGGTCCAGCAACGCGAGGTCGGCATCGTCCATCACGGCATGATGCAGCATGATGCCGCAGTGCTCCACCGCGAGGGCGTCGCCGATGCGTGCCGCGAGGGCTTGCGGCGCGGCACCCGCCGGATGCAGCTTGCACCAGTCCACCGCCACCGGGATCTCGCTGATGGTGGCACCTTCGAGGGGCCGCGCGGTGACGTCCCGCGACAGGGCGGCGAAGCCCAGATCCCGCAGCGCGCGTTCGGTGTCGGCGGTGCATCGATTCCATGGCGGCGTGAAGATGCGGTCGGCGAGTGAGCCGAAACTGGCCACCAGCACGCCGTGGCCCGATTCGATGCTCTCGCGCTGGGCTGCGTAGTCACGACTCGCGCCGAATTCGCACTTGCGGCCCTGCGTTTCGTGATTGACGTGGGTGTGACCGTGCTGGTGCACGCCGATGCCGTTGCGGCCGTGCCGTCCGATGCGCTGCAGCAGGGCGTTCGCCAGGGCCGGCGTCAGCGCTGCCGGAATCACCGCCAGGTCGATCGCCACCCCATGGCGTGCAAAGAGGTCGAGCAGCGCGAACAGGCGACGATCCTCCCAGCCGGCGTCGTCGTCGCGGAAGAAGACCTTGCACGGCGTGCGGCGCTGGTCGAGCGCCGTCGTGATCGGATGGCACCAGTCAGGCATGGGCAGGCTTCCAGGAGGGTTCGTCGACATGCAGCAGGTCGCGCAGCAGGCCGGCCGTGCGCGGGGCGCCGTCGAGGGCGAGTGCCGCAGGTCGTGGACGGAAATCGAGGGCATCCGCGATCGCCGCGGCGAAGGCCGGAGTGTCCGCCAGCGTGCCTTCGAAGTGGCGTACGGCGCCGAGCTCGGCCAGCGCCGTGCAACGGCGGGATTGTTCGTTCTCGCCCTTGGCGGCGTAGGGCACCAGCAGTGCCGGCACGCCCGAGACCACCACGTCGAGGGCGGTGTTGTAGCCGCACTGGCTGATCGACAGCCGCGCCCGGCGCATTTCCGCAACCATGTCCGGCACGTGGCGCACCAGTTCGACTCCCGGCCGATCGCCGGCTTCGTGGCACACCGCCTGCCATTCGGCCTCCGGCAGGAACGGGCCGGCGATGATGCGCATCGGCACGCGTCGTTGCGGCCACAACTGCGCGTGGGCCGCCAGGGCGGCGGTGAACAGCGGGTAGCCGACGATGCCGCCGCCTGCAGAGACCAGCACCGCGTCGCCACGCGTGGCACCGTCGGGCTCGTCGCGGCGGGGCACGACATAGCCGGTGTATTCGAGGCGCGTGACGAGGGGCTTGCTCGGCCGGAAGCT
Source organism: Rhodocyclaceae bacterium (assembly GCA_020445745.1). GTDB lineage: Bacteria > Pseudomonadota > Gammaproteobacteria > Burkholderiales > Rhodocyclaceae > Cognatazoarcus. The sequence goes on from JAGRGB010000028.1 coordinate 63,626, forward strand.
CTCGTCGATGCGGGCGAAGGCGGGATCGGAGTGCACCACGATGGCGTCGAAGTAGCGGTTCGCCAGCCAGCGCGCCCGGTCGTCGTGGCGTTGCTGGTCGCGCCGGGCATCGACCAGGATGTCGCGCACGCTGCACACCACCCGGGCGGGATGGCGCTGGCGGCGGACCGAGCGGATCATCGGCAGGATCTCGGATGCGAACTTCTTGCGGCCGAACGGAAACAGTTCCACCAGCAGCAGCGCCGGCCGGTGCTCCGCAATGGCGTCCTGAATCATCCCGCGGCGCGTCTGGCGGGCGTCGTCGACGCTGTGCGCGCCGCCACGGCTGACCAGATTGTGGGATTCGTCCATGCCCAGCGACGGCAGGTCGATCATCGCCATTTCGGTCGGCACCGGCACGCCCGGCGGGATCGGCCCGCCGTTCAGGAAGACCACGCGAAAGTGGGCGGCAAGCGCGCGCACCAGCGCAAAGCTGCGCGTCAGATGGCCGATGCCTAGCGAGTGCTGGCAGTAGAACAGCAGGACCGGGCGATCGTCGGGTCCGTTGCGGGAAGTTGCGTCAGGCACGGCGTTCCACCAGCGCCAGATAGGCGCCCTCGGCCTCCATCAGTTTCTCGTGGCGACCCGATTCGACCAGCCGGCCGTCCTTGATCACCAGGATGCGGTCGTAGCCGCGCATGTCGGAGTAATCATGGGCGATCACCAGCAGGGTCTTGCCGGCATGGACCCGGGCCACCGACTCGTTGATCAGCCGCGCCGAGACCGCGTCCACCGACGAGGTCGGCTCGTCCATCACCAGGATCGCAGGTTCCTTGACCAGCGCCCGGGCGAGGCAGATGCGCTGGCGCTGGCCGCCGGAGATCGTCGCGCCGCGTTCGCCGAGCACGGTGTCGTAGCCGTCCGGCAGGTCGACGATGAACTCGTGGGCCCGCGCCGCGCGGGCTGCCGCCTCGATCTGCTGGTCGCCGGCATCGGGGCAGCCATAGGCGATGTTCTCGCGCACCGAGACCCCGAACAGCACGTTTTCCTGCAGCACGATACCGATCTGGCCGCGCAGGCTGTCACGCCGGAAGCGAGCGATGTCGATGCCGTCGACCAGGATGCGGCCGGCGGTCGGTTCGTAGAGGCGCAGCAGCAGCGACAGCAGGGTGGACTTGCCGGCACCGGACGGACCGACCAGGGCCACCCGCTCGCCGGCGGCGATGCGGAACGACACGCCGTCCACCACCGGCTGGTCGTCCCGGTAACCGAAGCTGACCTGATCGAACACGATCTCGCCGGCCGGCCGGCCGATGTCGAGGGCGCCGGGTGGATCGGCGGCGTCCGGTTCGGTGGCCAGGATCTCGCCGACGCGTGCGGCACTGACGGACGCCCGCGAGAACTTGGCGGCCAGCCGCCCGAGATCCTTGACCGGCTTGTACAGGCTCTGGACATAGGCCAGGAAGATCAGCAGTTCGCCCGGTGTCAGCAGGCCTTCCAGCACCTGCCAGGCACCGACCAGGACCGTGATCGCGGTGCCGATCGCCGACACCAGCACGATCGCGCGGGTGATCGCGCCGGTGTTGCGCGCGGTACGGACGCCGGACAAGAAGTTGCTTTCGATCTCCTCCTGGAAGCGCCGCTCCTCGAAGCTCTGGCGGCCGAAGGCCTGTACCAGCAGCATCGACGACAGCACTTCGTTCAGGCGCGAGGTCATCGCACCTTCGTAGCGGCGCTGGGCGCGCACCGAGGCCTTGACACGCTTGTTGAGGAAGTAGATCGCCGCCAGCAGCGGCGGCAGCGAGGTCGCCACCACCAGTGCCAGCCGCCAGTTGATGACGAACATCACCGCCATCATCGCGATCAGGGTCAGGAAGTGGGCGGCGAAGGTCAGCGACCATTCCGCGAACATGTCGCGCAGCAGGTTGGTGTCGCTGGCGACCTTGGTGATCAGTTCGCCGCTGCGGTTGTGCTGGTGGAAAGACATCGACAGCCGCTGCAGGTGGGCGAACAGTTCGCTGCGCAGCCGGTAGGTGATGAAGTGGCCGACCTTGGCGGTGGCATAGACCTGCAGGTAGGCGAAGTTCGCCGCGAACAGGGCGATCAGCGCGATCGCGCCGGCCATCGTGCACAGCGCGAACCAGCGCCCCTGGTCGAGCAGCGGCGTCAGCAGCGCGAGGCCCTCGGGCAGCGGCTTGGCCAGCAGGATGTGGTCGAAGATGACCTTCAGCGGCCACGGCGCGAGCAGGCTGGTGACCATCACGCCGCCGAGGGCGAAGGCGGCGACGAGCAGTGGCGCCTTCATCTCGGCGAGGGCTCCGACGACGATCTGCCGGAAGCGTGGTGGCATGCGGGTCATGCCGCGACCTCGAAGCCCTTCGGCGGCAAGGCGTTGCGGCCGTCGATCGCGAGTCGCAGCGCCCGCTCGCTGGCCCCGCGCCAGCCCTCGCGGGCGCGCACCATGAAGCTGTAGGCCTTGCGCATCAGCATCAGGCGCAGGTGCCAGTCGAAATCCGCCTCGTCGAAGGCGTCGCCGATGCGCGTCCGATAGGCGCCCAACAGGCCGCCGGCAATCGCCCGCCAGTCGCCTTCGTCCTGGCGGCACAGCAGTTGGCTGATGCAGTCGGCGAGATCACGCAGCGGCGAGCCGATGGCGAAGTTGTCGTAGTCGAACAGCGCGATGCGCTCGCCGGTCCACAACATCTGGTCCACATGGAAATCGCCGTGCACGGTCACGTCGGCGGTGCTGCGCAGCGGTGGCGTCGCCAGGCGTGCGAGCACCGGGGCGCTGGCTTCGGCGAGGGCGGCGTCGGCCAGTTCCAGCTTCTTGTGCCATTTCCTGGCCAGCCCGACCGATTCGGCGGGGGGCTCGCGCCTGCCCTGCCGTGGCCCCGCGCGCTGGAGGCGGTACAGCGCGTCGGCCAGCCGCACGACCAGCCGCTTGCCGTGCGGGGCCCGCAATTCGGCGGCGAGGGGCCTTCCCTGCACCTCTTCCTGCCACAACGCGCCGAGCGCCGGGCTGGCGCCCAGCGGCCGGCCGACCGTGAACGCGAGCGGGTCTCGGCCGGCGTGGCGCCACAGCGCGTCGAGGCCGTCGCGGGCGTCGCGCCACCGGCCGTCCGCGTAGCACTTGCCGTAGAGGGCCTTCGTGCAGCCCTCGTGGATGACCTGGAAACGGGCCGTGCAGTGTTCTTCCGGTTCGTGCCGTACGATCCGTGCGACGACCCTGGTGCCGTCATCGGGACGCAGCGAGGTCGGCACATGGGCGGCCGCGGCGAGGGGGTCGAGGAAGGTGCCGAGGGCGCTGATCACCGGATCGTTGGGCAGTGCCCACAGCACCAGTCCGGCGTCGGGCAGCAACGCCACCGGTTGGCCGAAGCGCGGCACGCAGCCGGCCCCGGCGGCTTCCCGCGTCCACTCGGCCAGCGGCGCCGGCCCGTGGTAGAAGCGACCGTACAGCCACTGCTCGCCGCATTCGCCGCTGACGCCGTCGCGCACCTGGAGTTGCCACACCACCCCCAGCCACATCCCGCCTTCGCGGAGAAGCCGGCGGGAAATCCTGCGGCGGCTCTGGGCGACGCGGGCCGACAGGATCTGCAACCGTCCTTCGCGGTAGGCCGGCAGCGCGGCCGCCAGCGTCGCGGCGGCGAGGCGGTGGTCGACAAACGGGCGGGCGATCTCTTCCATCACCGGGTCACCTCGGCAGCGTCGCCAGGATGTCCCGGCGCTCGGCGATCAGGGTGGCCAGCCTGATCAACGCCGGTACCCGCTCGAGGCGGCCGGGCTTGAGATTGGCGACGCCGCGGTATGCCCTGTCGCACAGCAGGGCTCGTGCGGTGGCCCAGGCCACCAGGCGCGGATCGGCCGGCTGACGCGCGCAGCCGGCATAGGCGGCGAGCAGATGGGCCGCGGACTCCTGCACGGCCTCGAGGGGGGCTTCGGTGAGTTGGGCGCGGTACAGACCGTCGGCGATCCAGGCGCCGAGTTCGAGTACCGCCGGGCCCCGGCAGGCGCCGTCGAGATCGATCAGCGACAGCTTCCGGCCGTCGATCAGCAGGTTGCGCGGGTGCAGGTCGCCGTGCAGGGTCGCCGGCGGCAGCGCGCCGGCAGCGGACGCGCCGTCGTGCAGCAACTCGAGCAGGTGATCGAGCCTCGGCGCCCACCGCGGTTCGACCTGCCCGAGCAGGCGCGCGCAGGCGGCTGGCTGAGCCTGGAGGGCGTCCCGGGCGATTTGCCGTGGTGTCGGCGCCGGCGTGTCGTGCAGGGCCGCGATCAGGCGTCCGATCGTCGCGGCGACGTCCGGCGGGCAGTGCGGATGGACGTCGAGCAGCGGCGCGCCGGGCACCGATGCCTGCCAGTGGAGGCCGGTCTCGGCCTGCCACAGCAACGGGCGCGGCGTGCGCAGGCGTCCGTCGCGGCGGGCGGGGCTGTCGTAGAGCGCCTGCATCAGCCGGTGGGTCGCAGCGCCGCCGGCATCGTGGTCGAGCTTGGCGAACAGGCGCAATTGCCGGCCGTTGGCGAGCATCACGTCGAAACGGGCGCAGGCGCGGGTCTCCGGGACGTACTGCACGAGGCTCGCGCGGTGCTCCACGGCATCGCTGTCGCCGCCGGTCATCACGGCAATCGCTTCGGAGAGCGCGCTGCCGCCGTCGCGGGCGGTTGCGAGCAGGGCCGGCAGCGCCGCCAGCTCGGGATCATTGGGCAGGAACCACGCGAACAGCTCGAGGCTCGGCACCAGCAGCGCCGGTACCCCGCAGCGGCTCGCCAGACCCAGCCGCGATCGGTGGCGCGCGTGGCGCCGCACTGCGTCACCGGCTGCGCAGAACCGTCCGGCGACGCGCTGTTCGTAGCTGCAGGCCTGACGTTCGTCGCGGATCGTCAGGCGATACGAGACCGTGCAGTTGCGGCCGGGCCGATACTTGATGCGGTCGACCGCGCAGGCGGTGACGTGCTGGCCGTGATGATCGCGCAGGGCCGCCGCGAACACCTGTTGCATCGCCAGCGGATCCACCGCCCGCGCCAGTTGGGGCAGACGCTCGTCACGGGGAAGGGCCGGCGGCGCGTCCATGCTCACGCGTCCAGTGCGACGTCTAGGCCGCGATAGCTGAGGTGGGCGCCGGTATCGGCACGCACGCGCGTGATGCGGCCGTCGCCGTCTTCGCGCAGCCACAGCCAGCGGCCCTGGAAATTGTAGCCGTCGAATTGCCAGCTGGCGCGTTCACCCGCGCGGGCGTGGAACCACAGGTCGCGGAAGCGGGTGCCGGCGACCTTGCCCTCGATCGCGATGGCGCTGGCCCTGGCGGCGCGGGAGCTCCGTTGCCCGTCGACCTCGATGCGCCGGACCGCGAGCGGCGGCGTGCCGCCCTCGAACGGCAGCAGCACGGTGTCGAAACCGAAGGAACAGGCGGTCGCCCGGAAGCACAGCCGGGGCGCAGCCAGCTTCGCGCCGTAGCGATACGACACCCAGCTCGACTCGAGGCCGAAGCGTACGTCGGGGTCTGCCGGCTGGGCGACCAGCAGGCCCGGGCTGCGCAGCAGCGGCGCCTTGCCCCGCGCCCGTTCGACGTGCCCCTGGGCGGCCTCGCCGAGCTGGAAGCGCAGCGCGTAGCGGTGGCGGGTGGGCGCCGCGAGCCAGTCGGAAACGATCCAGTAGCTGCGGTCGATGAACAGGACGCGGCGCCGGTGCACGGCGTCGTAGGCATGGCTGCGGGCGGACCCGTCGAGCAGCACGAAATCCTCGAACTCGACGAGTTCGTGGAGGGTGGCGTCCGGCGCCGGACCGGCAACGCGGTGCTTGACGGCGCCGGGCCGTTGCTTCACCGGCCGCGGCAGGTACAGGGTCTGGTTGTGGCCATCGACGCAGACCGTGTTGTGGGCCTCGGTACCGCGGAAGCGGATCCGCCAGTTGGTGTCGCCCGCCTCCGAGTAGGTGTAGCGACCGGGATCCACGACCAGCGAGCGGCCGAACGCGGCCAGCTCGAAGCTGAGGCAGTCGAAATGGCCATGATTGCCCGCGCCGAGCGGGCCGCAATCGAATATCAGGTACTGGGCATCGGCATAGCGACGGCCGCCGGTGCCCCAGTGGTCGCGTACCACTGTGTAGCCGCTGTCCGGAAAGTGGGCGAGCAAGCCGGCCGGGGGTGTGCCCTCGCTGCCGGCGCTGGCGACGTAGCGCAGATCGTCCCTGCCGTACAGATCGGCGCCGATCGACAACAGGTCGCGGAAGCTGCGCGCATCGCCGTCGGACAGGCTCGGCACGATGCCATCCGGCTTGTGCGCATGCATGCAGAAGTCGAGCGCCCGCTGCAATGCGGCGTCGGTCTCGCCGGAAATCGGGATGCCGTTCAGCGCGGCGAGGCGACGAACGTTGAGGTAGTTCTTCAGGACCAGCTGATGGTAGTCGGTGGACAGTTCCACCTGGACGCCGTCCGCCAGCAGATCGCTGCAGATGTTCTGCTCCAGACGCACCAGCGAGAATTCGCGCCAGAAGGCGGCACGCCGCATTTCGGGAAACACGATCGAGGCGAGAAAGATCGCGTAGAGCTCCAGGGTGCGGTGGTTGCGCGCCGGCGTCAGGTTGTCGCACAGGTGATCCACCTGTTCCGCCAGCGAGTTCAGCAGTCGGCGGTGGAAGGCCGCGTCCACCGGCGACTCCCCGGCGGTGGTCACGAAATAGTAGTAGCTGTAGATCCAGTTCTGAACCCGGCGGCCGGTCACGTCGGTGGCGATGAAGCCCGGTGGCGTGGTTGCGATCCAGCCGTCGATCAGGGCCGTCCAGCGGCGCACGTAGCGCTCGTCGTGGGTCTCGGCAAAGCGCATGCCGAGACCGACCGCGTAGTAGAACTTGTGCAGCAGGATGTGCCACTCGACGTCGTCACTGGGGTTGTCGAGCCAGGGCAGGGGGTCGGGCAGCGGGTGGGCCTCGCCATTGAACTCGAACAGGCCGTCCATCATCGCCTCGACCTTTGCCCGGCGGGTTTCTTCCGGGTCGGCGACCGGGTAGAAGCGTGCCTCGCGCTCGCTGCTGAAGTGGCGCAGCAGGCCCGTGTCGTCGAGTCGGTCCCATTGTGGGAGCAACAGTGGGGCGCACCCCTGCGGGGCCGTCGGCATCCGGAGCTCGCGGACGTTCATGCGGCGATTTCCTCGGGCTGGAGCTGGCGCATGAACAGATCGCGCAACGCGAGGGTCGTCCGCCGCGAATCGAAGCGGGCGCAGATGCGGGCGCGGCCATTGGCGGACAGGCGCAGGTGAAGTGCGCTGTCGGTGAGGATCCGGCGCAGCGCGTCGGCCAGCGCGGCCGGATCCCGGGACGGTACCAGAAGGCCGTGCTCGCCGTCGTCGATCAGCTCCGGGATGCCCGAGATCGGGGTCGAAACCACGGGCAGGCCCATGGCCATCGCCTCGGCGAGCACGTTCGGGATACCGTCGCGGTCGCCGTCTTCCATGACCTGGCATGGCAGGGCGAAGATCCGCGCCTGGCGGTAGATCTCGCGCAGGTGATCCTGGGTGACCGCGCTGCGCAGGCGGATGCAGTCACCGAGATCGAGTCGCTCGATCTGCTCCCGGATGCCGTCGTAGGCACTGCCCTGTTCGCCGACGATCACGCAGCCGAAGCGCAGGCCGGCCTGCTTGAGGATGTGGCAGGCGTCCACCAGGTATTCGAAGCCCTTCTTCTCGACGAAGCGACCGACCGACAGGATGATCGGCATGTCGCGGCGGCGCTCGCCGACGGGTGCGAAATACTCGGTGTCCAGGCCATGGTAGATGGTGTGCACGACGTGGGCGTCCGGACTGCGTGATTTCAGCACTTCGGCATTGGCGGCGGTGCAGGTCGCGACGAAGGCCGCGGCGCCGAGCTTGCGTTCGAGCAGGTCGCCCGGATTCAGGTCGGCCTGGTAGATGTCCTTGGCGTGGGCGGTGAAGCTGAAGGGCAGACCGGTCAGTCGGCTCGCGAACCAGGTGATCGTCGCCACGCCGTGACAGAAATGGCCGTGGAGGTGGGCGACCGACGGATCGTTGATCACCTGGGCGGCGATGTGGCCGGCCTGCAGAAACTCCTTGATGAACACCTTGCGCAGTTTCATCGGACCGCGACGATAGCGCCAGCTCATCGCCACGGCGCTGGCGAGCACCGACAGGTAGCGCAGCGGCCGGCGGCCGGCGACCCGCAGATGCGCCGCGGCGAAGGTCGGGAAGTTGCAGACCAGCCAGCTCCCCAGGTTCGCCCCGGACAGGCTGGTCGCCTTGGGCAGGTAGTGCAGTGGCGCGCGGATCGCCCGCACCACCGGATGCACCTTGGGCTCGTCCTCGCGCTTGATCGAGAACAGCCGCAGCCGCAGCCCCATCTGCTCGAGCAGGTAGATCTCGTTGGCGATGAAGGTTTCCGACAGCCGCGGAAAACCCTTCATGACATAGGCGATGCAGGCGCTGTCACGAGAGGCCGGCGCTGCGGCGGGCTGCAGTCTCGACAGGGGCACGACGGGGGCGTTCATCGGGATTCTCCAGGAGGCTCTTGAGCAGATTCAGATTCCGGTCATTGTCGAAACCGCTGCCGATGGTCTCGCGGCCGGCGCGGCCGAGCCGCTTGCGCAGCGGGGTGTCCGCCAGCAGGCGCGCGATCGCGTCGGCCAGATCTGCAGGCCGGTCGGGTTCGATCAGCAGGCCGTTGTGTTCGTGGGCGACGACTTCGGGGATGCCGGAAATCCGGGTCGACACCACCGGCAGTTCCATCGCCATCGCTTCGAGGAGCACATTCGGAATGCCGTCGCGATCGCCGTCCTGGCCGATTCGCGAAGGTTGCACGAAGGCCGCCGCCCGGCGATAGCGGCTGATCACCGCGTCGCGCGGCAACTTGCCGGTGAGCATCACGCGACCCTGCAGGCCGTCGCGCTCGATCTGTTGCTGCAGGCTCGCGTGCTGGTCACCGTAGCCGACGATTTCGCAGCGGAAGTCCAGGCCGCGATCGGCGAGCCGCCTGCACGCCTCGATCAAGGTGTCGAAGCCCTTCTTCTCGCGCAGGCGGCCGACTGCCAGAACGAGCGGCGGATGCGCCGCGATGGCGTCGTGGCCGCGGCAGAAGCGATCGGCGTCGACGCCGTGGTACATGCGTTGAATGTCTGCACCGGGGGCGATCCGGGCGAGGGTCTGGCGGTTGTATTCGGTGCAGGTCACCGTAAACCGCGCTGCATCCAGCTTGCGCCTCAGATCATCGGGACTCGACAGGTAGATGTCCTTGGCGTGGGCCGATATCGAGAACGGCACGCCCAACTTGGCGACCAGTTCGGCGATGTCTGCCGGACGGGAAATGAAGTGGGTGTGCAGATGGCGGATGCCCTTGCGCTGCAGATTGTGGGCGAGCCAGCCGGCACGCACGAAATCCGTGAGGGCGCCGCGCCGCGACATCGCCGAACGCAGCCCGGAGAAATAGGCCAGCGGCCGATATACGAGCAGGCTCAGGTGCGCGCACAGCAGCGTCAGCAGGTTGGTCGACTTCGCTTCGGGCAGGTAGGTGACCGGCGCTCGCACGCGATCGACTGCATCGTGCTGGAATTCGTCGGTCGGCGCCTGCATCGCGAAGATGTGCAGTTCCTGGCCGAGCCGCTCCAGCCCCAGGATCTCTTCCAGGATGAAGGTCTCCGAGAGCTTGGGGTAGATCTTTACCAGCAGGCCGATGGGGCCACGATGGGCGTGCATTTCTGCCATGTGGGAGCACTCCGGGTCGGGATACGGGCGGGTTCGGCGATCAGCGCGGGACTGGCGGGCGACGGCCGGCCGTCGATCAGCAGGAAGATCGCGTCTGCCACGCCGTCGAGGCCGTCCAGGGCGATGCTGTTCGGATTGGCTCCGTCGCCATGCAGCGAGTCGATTTCCTGGCCGACGGTCTCGAGCAGCCTGGCCGGGCACAGTTGCTCCGGATGGACGCTGCGCAGCAGACCGAGGGCTGCCATGCGCTCGGCGCGGATGCCCTGCTCGAGCACCGGCTTGACGCGCGGTACGACGACGGCGCGCTTGCGCAGCGTGAGCAATTCGCAGACGGTGTTGTAGCCGCCCATGCACACCACCACGTCGGCGGCATCCATCAGCGACATCATGTCGTCGGTGAAGTCCTGGCGGCTGACGCAGTCCATCCGGCCGGCGACCTCGACGATCGCCCGACGATGCTGTTCGGCCATTTCGGGACCGAACACGATGTGGCTGCGCGGGCGCTGCCAGTCGGGCATCGCCGCCAGCCCGTCGACGTAGGCCTTCACCATCGCATGCCCGTCCTCGCCGCCGCCCGGCGTCACCAGGACCAGTGGCTGGCGGCCGACCACGCCGAGTTCGCAGCGGACCTCGGCGCGCGACCGGCGACCGGCCTTGCGGCCCAGATAGCCGCAGAATTGGACCTTGGCGGCCGCACAGGCCGGGAATCCGTATTCGCTGCACAGGTCGAAGACCTTGCGGTTGCCGACCACCAGCACCTGGTCATAGTGGGACTCGATGGCGTCGAAGTAGCGGTTCTTGCGCCAGACCCGGGTGGTCGCTTCGCGGCTGTCGAGAATGTCGCGGAGCAGCAGGACCATCTTCGGTCGCTCGATGCCCGGCGGCAGCGACTGCAGCGCGCTCGACAATTCGTCCTCGACGCCGAACGGCTTCTTGTCCACCAGAATCAGGTCGGGCTCGAAATCCTCGACCGTGCTACGGATGATGCTGGCGCGCAGCCGCACCGTCGATTGGAGGTTCATGTCGAGGAAGCGCGCGCCGTAGTGCCCGGACGTATTGCGCGACAGGCATGGCAACTTGACGTAGTCGATGCGCTGGGGGATGCGAAAGGCGTGCAGCATCGGCGAGCCGGTGATGATCAGAACCGAAAGCTCCGGGTCGCGGTCCACCAGGTGACGGGAGATCTCCAGCATCCGGCGGATGTTGCCGAGTCCGAAGGTGTCGTGCGAATAGACGAGGACGCGTTTCATTCCTTGAGCCTCCTGTTGGCTTTTCTTGACCCCGTCTTCCCCGCCGTGCGCCGGAAATCGTTGCCTGTGGGATCTTGTCCCACCAGCTTGCAAGTCCTGGGCCAGCGGGTGCCAGGCTTGTAACGCACGGTTTTTCAATCAGTAATGAAACGGAAGCAAATGAATGGTGGGATGTGGGTGGGGCAGATCACCAAATTTTTGGTGCGGCTTCCCCAGCCCCGGGCAGGGCGCCCCCGGCGAACCCGTGGCGGCGCATATCAGGCGCTTGCAGCGGTATGTCACAACATATAACGAAGGGAATATTCCATGCGCCTCGAATGTTGTCCGGCGGGGCCCCTGCGTGCGCGAAACTGATTGCCTCGAAGCGGGTCTTCGGTTATAAATGAGTGTGTGGGAAAAAATCCCATAACCCCTCGGGCGAACGCCGGGCCCGAATCGCCGGGAGCGCGGCACGAGCGAAGGCATGCGGAGCAGTCGGGAGCAAGACGAGATGGGGCAGGCGATACTGATCATCGAGGACGAAGCGACGCTTGCGAAGAACATGCGCATATTCCTCGAGCGGGACGAGTACGAGGTGCGGGTCGCCGAGTCGGCCGAGGAAGGCTTGGCGCTGATGGACGTGTTTCGTCCGGATGCCGTGGTCCTCGATTTCAATCTGCCTGGCATCGACGGCGTCGAGGCGCTCGAACGCATCCGTGCGATCGATCCCGACATCAAGGTGATCATGATCACCGGCCACGGTAGTGTCGAACTGGCGGTCGAGGCGATGAAGCGCGGTGCCTTCGACTTCCTCACCAAGCCGGTGCCGCTCGGCAAGCTGAAGGTATTGCTTGAGAAGGCATTCGGTGAAGCGCGCCGCGACAGCGCGCTCGAGTACTACCAGCGGCGGGAGAGCGCGCAGGCCGACCTGGACAGCCTGCTCGGCGAATCGGCGCCGATGAAGGCGCTGAAGGCGATGATCTGCAAGGTGCTGGAAGCCGAATCGGGCCTGCGGGACAGCGACGCGCCGGCCGTGCTGGTGCTCGGCGAGACCGGCACCGGCAAGGAACTGGTCGCGCGAGCGCTGCATTTCAATGGCCCGCGTTGTGACAAGCCCTTCGTCGAATTGAACTGCGCGTCGATACCGCCGCAACTGCTCGAGTCCGAACTGTTCGGTCACGAGCGCGGCGCGTTCACCGACGCCAAGGACCGCAAGCTCGGGCTGGTCGAAACGGCCGACGGCGGCACGCTGTTCCTCTACAAAATCGGCGACATGGACCCGGCGCTGCAGGCCAAGCTGCTCAAGCTGCTCGAGGAAAAGACCGTCAGGCGGGTCGGCAGCCTGCGCGACCAGCGGGTCAACGTGCGCATCGTCGCCGCCACCCACCGACCGCTCGAAGCGCTGGTGCGCGAGAACAGGTTTCGTGCCGACCTGTTCTACCGTCTGCGCGTGGTGCAGCTCGAACTGCCGCCGCTGCGCGACCGGGGCAGCGACATCCTGCGGTTGGCCGAACATTTCGTGCGGTCCCATGCGTCCCGCTACGGCAAGCGCCCGCCGACCCTGACCCCCGCCGCCCAGAACGCGCTGACCCGCCATACCTGGCCGGGCAATGTGCGTGAATTGCGCAATGTGCTCGAGCAGGCGGTGCTGCTGGCGCCGGACGGACGCATCGAGGCGCGTCAATTGACGCTGTCGACGAATGCCGCCGAAGTCGCCGGCGCGAGCCCTGGCGCCGAGGCGCCGGCGACGCTCGCCGAGATGGAGCGTCAGATGCTCTCCCGCGCGCTGGAGCGCAGCGGCTGGAACGTCTCGCGGGCGGCCCGCGAACTGGGACTGACCCGCGATACCCTGCGTTACCGCATCGAGAAGCTGGGGCTGGCGGACGCCTCGCGCTGAGCGGATTGCGGCCACGGCGCGCCAGCCACTTCATCGCCCCGGTCGCAGTCGGCGCCGGGACGAGTCAGTGCCCCGTCGTCATCGCGCTGCTGCGGGTCGCGGCGAGTCCGGCCCACCAGCTCGCGAGATGGCGCCGGATCTCGGGCGGGAAGGCGATCTGCGGCAGCGAAAAGTCCTGCTCCGACACCTCGCCGTGGGCGCTGAGCAATGCCACCTCCCGTTCCCGGATCAGCCGTTCGGCCTTGTGGAAGGCCTCCTCGAACGACCGGCTGTCCGGTAGCGCGTCGTGGAAGAAGGCGCGCCCGAAATAGGTGAAGTCGTTCTCGTCGGCGCAACCGAAGGAACGCCGGTCATGGCGCGCGGCGGTGATCACCAGGGTGCCGGCATCGGCCAGGGCGGGGATGAAGCCACCGGAGTAGCAGGCCGAGACCACCACCACCCGCCAACGGATCCCGGAGCGACGCAGCATTTCCGCGAGCCGGCTCGCGGCCAGGTCCGGCAGGTCGTGATGGGCCTGCGTCAGTGACAGCTGGTGGTCGGCGGATCCGTGGCTGCTCAGGTAGAGGAAGAGGATGTCCTGGTCGAGATCCATGCGCCCGGCGATCGCCTGCAGCGCTCGCTCGAGGGCGGTCAGGCTGGCGATCGGCTGTGTGCCGATCGTGCTGCGGCTGTTGACCAGCGAGACCGAGCGGCTACGCGTGGCGAAGCGCTGCTCGAACTGGCCGCGCACGAATTCGGTTTCACGTCGGAACACCTCCTGGGTGCCATCGCCAGCCACCGTCAGCAGGTACATGTCGATGGTGGACGGATCCCCGCGTGCCAGTCGTTCGAGTTGCGCCTGCAGGCGCCGGGCCTCCGAATAGAGCTGGGCCTCGTAGGCACCCAGTCGGGCGCGCTCGGCGACCGGATCGAGCAGTTCGCCGTACCGCCAGCGTCCCGACAACTGGCTGTGGCCGGCCTGGGGTGTGGCGAGGGTCAGCACCCCCTGCCCATGGAACCTGCCTTCGGCGAAATCGCCGACGTAGCGATCGCCGCTGGCCATCTTCAGCGAGCCCCTGCCGCTTGCCACCCAGTTCACGGTGTCGCCCCGGTACTCGCTGCCGTCGGCAAATCGGATGCGCGCCGGCCCGACCAGTTCGCCCCGCTCGAAGTGGCCCTCGAAGACGACCCGATCGGCATCGCTGAAACGCCCCGCGCCGTGGGGCAGCCAGTTGATGAAGTCGCCTTCGTAGCGGCCGCCGTCGGCATAAGTGAGCTGGCCCTTGCCGGTGAACTGGGCGTCTTCGAAGTGCCCTTCGTAGATGTCGCCGAGGGCGCTTTCGAATCGCCCGATGCCGTGCAGCAGTCCGTGGCGGTGCTCGCCTCGGTAGCGGCTGCCGTCGACGCCCCGCCATTCGCCGCGGCCGCTGCGCCGGCCGTCGCGGAAGCTGCCGACGTATTCGCCGTCGGGACCCCGGTAGCGGCCCTGACCGTGCAGCACGCCGTGGCGGAACCAGCCGCTCAGGGTGCTGCCGTCGGCCGCCTCGATGCTGCCCTCGCCATTGAGGGCACCATTGCGGAACATTCCCCTGTGAATGCTGCCGTCCGGCAGTGTCAATCGCCCCTGACCGGACATCACGCCGTCTTCGAAGCCCCCTTCGTAGTGGGAGCCACTGTCCCAGCGCAACACCCCCTGGCCGTGCAGCCGGCCATGCTTCAAGGGACCCTGGTAGTGGCCACCGTCCGGGGTGTCGACCATTGCCGCGAACAAGGCGCTGCAGCCCAACCCCAGCAGCAGTGCCAGGGCGGACAGGCTGTGGCGGATCGCGCCGATGGCGCGGTGGCTTGGGGACGGGCGTGGCGTCATCGATGCGCGGTCAGGCAGGGTGTCCACCGATGTTAGCGCGTGGCGGCTGCAGGCAGAAATCCAGGCGAGGCGGGGCGGGGTCAGGCCAGGGCCTCGCTGTCTCCCAGGGGTGTGCTCTGGTCGGCTTCTTCCGGCAGCGCGAGCACGTCGCGCACCTGGCGCCGGCCGAAGACGTTGCGCTGAATGCCGGCGAAGTTGTCCGCGTTGTACAGACCGGGGCGATGTGCCCAGCCGCGATATTCCATGCCGTGCAAGAGATCGCCGTCGTCGCCGGCGTTCATCAGATAGATCACAGGGCGGCAGCGGCGAATGGTCTCCGCCGCACCCTGCAGGCAACTGCTGTCCTGCCGCGCCAGATCGACCACCAGCAGACTGAGGGCCGGCAAGCGCAGGGCGTCGATGGTGGTCGTGCCGGTGTCGGGCCGATGCTCGGCGCCCAGGGTCTGCGGTCGATGGACGACCTGGGTCCAGCCGTTTGCATGGCAACTGGCGGCCAGCAGCTCCCAATTCGCGGGATCGGCTTCGAACGCATGCAGGGCGCCGAATGGGCCCAGCCGTTTGGCGAGGGCTGTCACCAGCGCGCCGAATCCGGCGCCGGCCAACACCATCGTGTCGCCGCGGCGAAGCACGCGGCCGAGCACTTCCTCCCGGGCGGCGCAGAATTCACCGTAGAGATCGACCGCCAGGCCCTCTGGTTGCTGGCCCAGCGGGCAGTTCAGGCGGCCGCTGCGCACCGGGCGCCAGGCATGCGCGGTGATTTCGATCGGCGCGATCCGCGCCGGATCCGTGGCACGGATGCCGGGATCCGCGATGCCTTCGGCGGCTGTCGCGGGGAGCTCCGTTTCGCCGCCGACGACCCGCGCCAGCGCGATCGCCACCTGACCGGTGACCGTCAGCCAGTCGCCACGCGTGCCCTGCCAGAAATGCCGCAGCGTAGGATACCAGGCGCTGCCGTGGCTGCCGCGCTGCCAGCGCCAGTCGCCGCCGGCATGGCTGAGCAGCCACACCGGTCGCCCCATGGCCGCCGCCACGTGGGCGAGCGCATTGTCGGCACTGATTACCAGGTCGAGTCCGTCGACGATCGCGGCGACCGACACCGGCTCGTCGGCGACTGCATCGGAGCGGACCCGGCAGGCATGGAGGATCTCTTCTTC
The DNA here is from genome assembly GCA_020445745.1 of Rhodocyclaceae bacterium. Taxonomy (GTDB): domain Bacteria; phylum Pseudomonadota; class Gammaproteobacteria; order Burkholderiales; family Rhodocyclaceae; genus Cognatazoarcus. The sequence goes on from JAGRGB010000028.1 coordinate 79,433, forward strand.
GTCGGCGTCGCAGGGGCCCTGCAGGGCGTGGAAACGCACGCCGTGCATGCGCATCGCCGGCTCCAGCAGTGCCAGCGGAACGTCGCTGCCGCTGTCGCCGGGCGCTCCACGCCAGGCGATGCCGACGTCGAGGGCGTCGAAGCCGCCGATGAAGCGGGGCGGCAGGTCGGGCGGTACCTGCAGATAGGGCATCCGCGGCGGCAGGCTGCGGGTCGGCCCGACGTCGAGCTTCGGTAGCGCGTTCATCGGGCACTGATAATCGGCGGTGGTTCTGCCGGGACGGTCGCTGCGCTCGGTGCCGGCGACACCCCGTGCGGTAGCCAGCAGGCGCACGAGCGGCGCCGGCCCGCGAACCACGACGCGGGCGCCGTGACCGGCCAGTAGTTCGGCATAGCGGACGAACTGGATCGCGTCGGCCGAGCAGGTGGTGTGCAGCAGCAGCGTCCTGCCGGACAGATTCTCGCCGCGCCAGCGTGGGAATGCCGGCGTCTGTGCATTGCGTCGGCCATGGTCCATCAGGGCCCATCCCTCGCTGTCGCGACCCATCGCGATCAGGGTGTGGGCGTGGGCGACTCGATGGCGCGGATCCGCGGGTGCCAGCGCTCGTGCGCAGCGGTGACTTTCGTCCGCGGCGTCGAGCAGGCCGAGCGTGCGCTGGGCCAAGGCCAACTGCGCCATCGCTTCGGCGTGCGCGGGATCTCTCGCCAGTGCCCGTTCGCAGGCGTTGGCGGCATCTTCGGCATGCCCGTCTGCATTGAGCACCATCGCCAGGGTCGCCAACGTGTCGGTGTGCCGGGGGTCGAACGCCAGTGCCAGGCGGGAATAGGCTTCCGCCTCTCGCAGCTCGTGGCGTGCCATGGCGACCTGGGCGAGACCGCTCAGCACCGCCGGGCCGACCTTGAGCGAGCGGCTGCGGGACAGTGCCTCCTCGGCGTCGCCGATGCGTCCCATGCGAAGCAGCACACGGCCCTGACGCAGGGGGTGGTCGGCAACGTCCGGTTCCAGCATGCGGGCTTCGGCGAAGTGCAATGCTGCCTCCTCCAGCCGTCCGGCGCGGGCACAGGCGCGGGCCAAGCTGGCGTGGGCGCCGGCCGACTCGGGCTGGCGCTCGAGGGCCGCGCGCAGGCTGGCGAGCGCCTCGTCATGGTTGCCGCGGGCCAGCGCGACGAGTCCCAGGTTGCGATGGAGGGCAGCGCTGTCCGGTGCCTTGGCGAGCGCCCGGCGCAAGGTCGCTTCGGCGTCGGCCAGTCGCCCGGCGCGCCGATGGATGACGCCGAGCAAGTTCAGGGCGGCAGGATCGTCGGGGTCGATGCCGAGGGCGGCACGGCAATAGGCCCGCGCCGCGTCGAACTGTTCGGCGCGGATGGCCTGCTGGCAAAGTTTCAGTTGCGAATCGAAATCCATCCGGCCGATCGTCGCTTGGGCAAGGGAACAGCTTGCGGCAGAAGCTTGGGGCGAATCCAGGGCAGGTTGCGCGCCCGCGCCCGGATTTTCACGGAAGCCGCTGTGCCGACGGTACCCCTTCGCCGCGGCCGGCGCTGCCGCGGCGACAACGGCAAAGCGGCTCAGCCTGCGGCAGCGACGCTGCGTATCAGGTGCAGCACGATCAGCGCGACACACAGCAATTGCCAGAAGCGTACCGGATTGCGCTGGATCAGCGGTTGACGGCGGATCGCGGCCTCGAGGTTCGGATTCGGCCGGGTGAAATCCTGCAGGAACTCGCCGAGGGCCTCGTGGCGGTAGATCGGGTTCGGGTTGAGCGCCTTGCGCAGGCAGCCTTCGATCCAGAGCGGCAGATCCGGTCGCCGCCTAATCGCCGGGATGTAGTTCAACTCGCCGTAATTGTCGATGCGAACGCGCTTGACCACCGGCTCGTCGAACGGCAGCTTGCCGGTGATCATCTCGTAGCAGATCACCGCCAGAGAGAACAGGTCGGAGCGAAAGCTGCCGCCCGCGCCGAGCAGATATTCCGGCGCCACGTAGTTGACGCTGCCCTGGGGTACCGACTTTTCCAGCGGCGAAGCGGTTTCGTCCTCACCGGCGATCATCACGGTGCCGAAGTCCAGGATCTTCACCCGGCCGTCCCGGTCGACCATGATGTTCTCGGGCTTGATGTCCTGGTGCACCATGTCGGCCCGCTGAAAGGCGCGCAGGCCGGCGACCGCCTGGCGCACGATGTCGCGGACCGCGTCGAGGGCAGGTTCCGGATGGTCCTGCATCCACTCGCGAAGGTTGACGCCCTCGACGTGTTCGCCGAGGTAATACATGAAGCGCTTGTCGCGGACCGGCGCGAAGGTCTTCATCACGTTGGGATGGTCGATGCGCTGGCCGACCCATTCCTCGCGGATGAATCCGTCGAGGTAGATGGCATCCTCCGCGAAGTTCTCCGACGGTGCCTTGAGCACGTAGCGCTCGCCGGAGACTTCGTCCCGCACCAGGTACATGTGGCTGCGGGTGCCGCTGAAGATCACGTCCAGCACGCGGTAGCCGTCGATCGTGTTGCCGACCTCGAGCACCGGCGGAATCGGCAAACGGGTCAGCCGTCGGTGGGTCTCGTCGATGCTCTGCAGCGGCAGCTCGTCGACGACGACGATCAGGGCCGACAGATTGTCGTCGGAGCCGGCGTCGAAGGCCGTGTCCACGAGCGCGCGCGCGCAGGCCTCGGGATCGTCTGCGGCCGTCCCGAGCGCGGCGATCAGGCGCTGGGTGTGCAGGAAACCGTGGACGCCGTCGGTGGTCAGCAGGATCACGTCTTCGGTCGCCAGCTCGACCGTCGAATAATCGACCTCCAGATGACTGTCGGCACCGAGTGCCCGTGCCAGGAACTCGCGCCCGCCCTCGACCCGGACATGGTCGCGGGTCAGCTGGTCGAGCCTGCCCTGGCGCAGGTGGAAGATGCGTGAATCGCCGACATGCAGGCAGTGCAGCGTGTTCGACTTGACGATCGCCGCCGACAGCGTGGTCAGGGCGCTGTCGGTGTGTCCGGCGCGGCTGAGATTCTGCAGATGCAGCCAGGCGTTGAGGCTCTTCAGCACCCGGGCGGAGGCGTTGCGCACGCGCCAGTTCGGCGGTGTCGCGTAGTAGTCGGTGGCGAACACCGTGACCGCCATCTGACTCGCCTCGGCGGCGTTCTCGGAACCGCTGACGCCGTCGCAGATCACTGCGACCGCGCCCTTGGTGTCCCGTTCGTCGCCTTCCGGCAGGCGGGCGGCAAAGGCATCCTGATTGACGGGCTTGCGGCCGGCGATCGAATGGCCGCCGAAGCGCAGCCGCAGTTGCGAAGTCAAGCGGGTTCCTCCTTGCGATGGCTGCTGGCGGTCATGGCCGCCGTGCCCCGGCGCGTCGACGACGCGGCGCGCGGCTTGCGCCGCGCGCCGGATGTTGCCGATCGGTGCGCTCAGGTGACGCTGATCAGCTCGACGCTGCCGTCCTCGCGCACTTCGGCCATGTGGCCCTGCGGCTCTTCCATGAACAGCAGGGTCAGGAAGCCGACCACGGCAGTCAGTGCGATCACGCCGAAGAATATTTCATAGCTGACGAAGGACAGCACGGTCAGATAGACCACTGCGCCGACGTTGCCGTAGGCTCCGGTCATGCCCGCGATCTGGCCGGTCAGCCGCCGCTTGATCAACGGCACCACGGCGAACACCGCCCCTTCGCCGGCCTGGACGAAGAACGAGCAGGCCATCGCCACGACCACCGCCAGCCACACCGGCCAGGTCGAGTTGGTCATTGCCATCAGAGCATAGCCTGCGGCCAGACCAGCGGTCAGGATCAGCAGCGTCTTCTTGCGGCCGAAGCGGTCCGAAATCCATCCGCCACCGGGGCGCGACATCAGGTTCATGAAGGCGTAGGCCGATGCCACCAGGCCAGCCTTGACCGGATCCAGTGCGAAGGTCTCGGAGAAGAACAGCGGCAGCATCGACACCACCGCGAGTTCGGAGCCGAAGGTGGCGAAGTAGAGCACGTTGAGCACCGCGACCTGCTTGAACTTGTAGCGGTGCATTTCGGGCACCGGGGCCTTGAACACTTCGTGGTTGACCCGGTAGGAACTGTAGCTGTCATACACGAAGATCGCCGCGAGGATCGCATAGATCGCCAGCGCCGCGTTTTCCGAGACGAGCTTGACCCCCGACGGCGAGAGCTTCCAGGCGAGCAGCGCGAGCGCGGCGTACATCGGAATCTTCATCAGCAGCATGAAGTAGAAGTCGCCCTTGCTGGTCACCTCGAGACCGCCACTCTTCTTCGGCTTGAAGTAGGTCGAGCCCTTGGGCGTGTTGGACGCGCTGAAGTAGTACACCGCGCTGTAGGCCAGGCAGATCGCGCCGGTGACGCCGATCGCATAGCGCCAGCCGTCCGGACCGCCGAAGATCAGGGCGAGGCTTGGCAGGATCATCGCCGCGGCCGCCGAACCGAAGTTGCCCCAGCCGCCGTAGATGCCTTCGGCGGTGCCCAGCTCGTTGGCCGGGAACCATTCGCTGACCATGCGGATGCCGATCACGAAACCGGCACCGACGAAGCCCAGCATGAAGCGGGCGATCGCGGCCTGGGTAAAGTCGTCGGCCATCGCAAACATGAAGCAGGGGATGCTGGAAATGGCCAGCAGCGCCGAATAGGCGATGCGTGGTCCGAACTTGTCGGTGAACATGCCGATCAGGATGCGGGCCGGGATCGTCAGGGCGACGTTCAGGATCAGCAGCGTCTTCACCTGGGACTTGTCGAGGCCGAGCGAATCGGCAATTGCGGCCAGCATCGGCGCGTGGTTGAACCACACGACGAAGGTGATGAAGAAGGCCACCCAGGTCAAATGCAGCGTCTTCATCTTTCCGCTGAAGGACAGCAGATTGAACCCCTTTTCGTTACTCATCGTGATTATCCTCGTAGGCTGGAAATCTGTGGCTGCCGGGCGCGCGATCCTGCCGTGGCCTCGCGGCCACGGGTAACTCGCGCCGCCGGGCGCAAAATCGGTTTGATCTCAGGGCTGGATCTGCAGGTAGACGACGCCCTGGTCGACGCGCGCCGCGAACTTGCCGGCGCAGCCTTCGTCCGGGGCCACGGCCTGGCCGTCGTCCAGCTGAATCTTCCAGTTGTGGAGCGGGCAGGTCACGCTGGTGCCATGGACGATGCCCTGCGACAGCGGCCCGCCCTTGTGCGGGCACTTGTCGTGCAGCGCGAACACCTGGTCGTCGGCGGTGCGGAACACCGCGATGTCACCGTGGCGCGTGCCCTTGACGACCCGCGATCCGAGCCGCGGAATCTCGTCGAGGGGGCACAGGCGTTTCCATTCGATATCGGTGTCGATCATTGTCGCGTCCATCTCAGGCCTCCCCGATGTCAGGGTTCAGGCGGATTTCGTCGGAATTGTCCGGCTCGCGGCGCGGCGCGATGCCCCAGTCTTCCCATTCGCTCATGGCAATCTCCTCAGACCGCCAGCGGTTCGAAGGGGCGGCGCAGTTCGGGTTGCTCGGCCCGCTCCTGCCATGGATCGGTGTAGTCCTGCAGCGCATAGAGCAGCCGCTCGTACAGGGCCTTGCGATTGTCGGCGTCGTCGAGGACCAGCTTCTTGACGTGGTCCAGCCCGACACGGCCGATGTAATGGACGGTACGCTCGAGGTAGTAGCCCTCCTCGCGATACAGTTGCAGGAAGGCACCGGAGATCTCCATGACCTCCTCTTCGGTCTTCGCCTTGGAAAAGAACTGGGCGACGTCGGTCTTGATGCCGCCGTTGCCGGCGACGTAGATCTCGTAGCCTGAATCGACGCCGATGATGCCGACATCCTTGATGCCGGCTTCGGCGCAATTGCGCGGGCAACCCGAGACCGCCAGCTTGACCTTGTGGGGTGACCACATGCCGAACAGCATCTTCTCCAGCTTGACGCCGAGACTCATCGACAACTGGGTGCCGAAGCGGCAATGCTCGGCGCCGACACAGGTCTTGACGGTGCGGATCGACTTGCCGTAGGCGTGGCCGGAGACCATGCCGGCCTTGCCGAGGTCATGCCAGATCAGCGGCAGGTCCTCTTTCTTGACGCCGAGCAGGTCGATGCGCTGGCCACCGGTGACCTTGACGGTAGGCACCTGGTATTTCTCGGCGGCATTGGCGATCGCGCGCAGCTCGTTCGGTGTCGTCAGGCCGCCCCACATCCGCGGCACGACCGAGTAGGTGCCGTCCTTCTGGATGTTGGCATGGGCGCGCTCGTTGATGAAGCGGCTCTGCGGGTCGTCCGCCGCCTCGTGCGGCCAGGTCGAGATGCAATAGTAGTTGAGCGCCGGGCGGCACGAGGCACAGCCGTTCGGTGTCTTCCAGTCGAGGAAATCCATTGCCTGATGCACCGACAGCAGCCGGTGCTCGCGGATCGCCTTGCGCACCTCGCCGTGGGAACGGTCGGTACAGGCGCACACGGCCTTGTCCTTGGAGTCGGCCGGCTGGTAGGCGCCGCCGATCGTCGAGGCGAGGATCTGCTCGACCAGGCCGGTGCAGGAGCCGCAGGAGCTCGACGCCTTGGTGTGCTTGCGCACGTCGTCGAGCGAGAACAGCCCCTTCTCCTTGATCGCCTTGACGATGGCGCCCTTGCATACGCCGTTGCAGCCGCACACTTCGGCTTCGTCCGGCATGCTCGCCGCGAGGTCATTGCCCTTGTGGCCGGTATCCCCCAGGTGGCTGTTGCCGAACAGCAGGTGGTCGCGGATCTCCGAGACGTTCTGCCGGTCCTTGACCATCTGGAAGTACCAGGCGCCGTCCTTGGTGTCGCCGTACATCACCGCACCGACGATGGTGTCGTTGCTGAGGACGACGCGCTTGTACACCCCTGCACCGGGATCGTGCAGCACGATGTCCTCGGTACCTTCGCCCCCGGAAAAATCGCCGGCCGAGAACACGTCGATGCCGGTCACCTTGAGCTTGGTCGAGGTCACCGAGCCGCGGTACAGGCCGATGCCGAACATCGCCAGATGGTTGGCACAGACCTTGGCCTGCTCGAACAGCGGCGCCACCAGACCGTAGGCGATGCCGCGGTGGTTGGCACATTCGCCGACCGCGTAGACGCGCGGATCGTAGGTCTGCATCGTGTCATTCACGACGATGCCCCGCTCGCAGTGCAGCCCGGACGACTCGGCCAGCGCGGTGTTGGGGCGGATGCCGGCGGCCATCACCACCAGATCGGCCGGGATCGAACTGCCATCCTTGAACTTTACGGCCGCCACGCGTCCCGATTCACCCGCCACCAGTTCGGCGGTCTGGGCCTGCAGTTTGAACTTCAGGCCCTTTTCCTCGAGTGACTTCTGCAGCATGTCGGCGGCGGTCTTGTCGAGCTGGCGCTCCATGATCCAGTCGAGGATGTGGACGACGGTCACGTCCATGCCGCGCAGCGCGAGACCGTTGGCGGCCTCCAGGCCGAGCAGGCCGGCGCCGATCACGACCGCGTGCTTGTGCTCGGCGGCCGCGGCGATCATCGCGTCGGTGTCGGCGATGTCGCGGTAGCCGATGACGCCGGGCAGATCCTTGCCGGGGATCGGCAGGATGAACGGGTTGGAACCGGTCGCCAGCAGCAGGCGGTCGTACTCGCGTTCGGTGCCGTCCTCGGCGATGACCTTGCGTGCCCGGCGATCGATACGGGCGATCCGGTTGCCCAGGTGCAGTTCGATGCCGTTGTCGATGTACCACTGACGATCGTTCAGGATGATGTCCTGGATCGTCATCTCGCCGGCGAGCACCGGCGACAGCAGGATGCGGTTGTAGTTGGGGTGTGGTTCGGCGCCGAACACCGTGATTTCGTACATGTCCGGTGACAGCTTGAGCAGCTCTTCCAGCGTGCGCATGCCCGCCATGCCGTTGCCAACCAAGACCAGCTTGAGCTTTCGCATATCGAATCCCTCGCAACAGACCCCCGGGAAAGATCCGGGTCGTCGATTCATGCCGCGGCAGGGATCGTCGTCGATCCTGGTGACGCCAGGCGGCTTTGCCCGACGTCGAACTGCGTCAGCGAACTTTTCGCTCGCCACTGCCTTCGGGCGCCCATCGCCCGACCGATAGCGGCCTTGTTGGACTGTAAGCAGCTTGCGTGCCAGCCGCCTGATTGCCCTCAACCGCGCATTTCTGCGGGATTTTGCGGGTCGCCCGATGAGGCCGATTTAGTGCAATGCACCATTTCGGGGAGGCGTGCCCCAACATGCAGCCTCGGTACTATTCCGCGTGGCTCGCGAGACGCTTCAGTTCGGGCAGGCACGAACCGCAGTTGGTGCCGCAGCCGGTGCGCTGCTGCAGCGCATCCAGTGTCTCGCCCTGGCTGAAAGCGGCGCGGATCTCACCCTCGGCGACATCGAAGCAGTTGCAGATCACCTTGCCCCGGGCAGCCTGGCCGGCCGGTGGCTGGGTCAGCGGCGCGAACAGCCAGCGACGCAGTTCCCCGGCGGGGCGGCCGGCGGTGATCACGTCCGCCAGCCAGTCGGCGGCGCGGGTTTCGCCGGCCAGGCGGATCGCGACGAGGGTTTCGCCGTCCAGCAGTGCGCGCTTTGCGACCTGGCGCTGGCTATCCTGGTAGCGCAGCACCTGGTCGTCGCGATCGAGACCGATCGCCGCGTCCAGTTCGGCCAGTGCCGATTCCGACAGCGGTTCGCCGAACAGCTTCAGCACGACGACGGCATCGTCGCGGCCCGCCAGGGTCAGGCTGGCGTAGGGCTGCCCGGCGAGCAGCGGGCGCAGGCGCGCCATGGTGGCCAGCGCGCTGCCCTGCCGCTCGCCGGCGCGGTACATCGCCACCACCGCGGGACCGCTGGCGAGACGCTCCACCTGGACAGTGGCGTGCTTGAGTTCGGGCTGGCGCGAGATCGGATCGTAGGTGCTGTCGGTCAGCGCGTTGATGCCGAGGCCGCCCATCGCGTTGGCGCCCCAGTGCATCGGCGCGAAGCACTGGCCGGGGCGCACCGTCGTCGTTGCCAGCACCTTCAGGGCGGCGTGGCCGCGGCGCGAGCGGATGCTTACCAGGTCGCCGTCGCCCAGTCCTCGGCGGGTGAGGTCGTCCGGATGCATGTGCAGCAGTGGCTCGGGCTCGTGGCTGTAGAGGCGGGCCACCTGGCCGGTGCGGCTCATGCCGTGCCATTGGTCACGCAGGCGCCCGGTGATCAGGTGGAGCGGGTAGCGGCTGCTGGTGGCTTCCGCGGTGACCTGGTGCTCGCAGACGACGAATCGGGCCCGGCCGCTGGCGGTCGGGAAACGGCCATCCTCGTAGAGCCGGGTCTGGCCGGCCGCGTCACCCGGTCGGAAAGGCCATTGCTGCGGCCCCTGGTGTTCGAGCAGGGAATAGCTCAGTCCGCTGATGTCGAGATCGCGTCCTGCGGTGCTGTCACGGTGCTCGTTCCAGACCGCTTCCGCGCAGTCGTACGGGAACATCCGCTCGGCGTCGCTGCCGCGGCCGAGCGCGGCCCCGAGCCGCCGCGCGAAGTCGACGCCGATCGCCCAGTCGGCGCGGGCTTCGCCGGGAGCCTGCACGGCCGCGCGGACGCGGGTGATGCGTCGCTCGGAGTTGGTGACGGTGCCTTCCTTTTCGCCCCATGTCGAGGCCGGCAACAGCAAATCCGCGAACGCGCAGGTCTCGGTGCCGGCGAACGCTTCCTGGACGACGACGAACTCCGCCTTGGCCAGAGCACGCTGGACCAGTCCCTGGTCCGGCATCGACTGGGCGGGATTGGTGCAGGCGATCCACACGGCCTTTACCGTGCCGGCGTCGATCGCCTTGAAGAGATCGACCGCGCTCTTGCCGGGCTCCGCGGGCACCTCATCGACACCCCACAGCCGCGCCACCTCGGCGCGGTCCGCGGCGCTGGCCAGATCACGGTGAGCCGGCAGCAGGTTGGCCAGCCCGCCGACTTCGCGCCCGCCCATTGCGTTGGGCTGTCCGGTCAGCGACAGCGGTCCCGCGCCCGGGCGGCCGATCTGGCCGGTGGCCAGGTGCAGATTGATCAGCGCGGAGTTGTTGTGGCTGCCGAAGCGATACTGGTTGAGCCCCTGGCAGTACATCGACAGGGTGGCGTTGGCGCTGGCGAACCATTCGGCCGCCTGCTCGATGTCCTTTGCCGGGATGCCGCAGATGCTCGCCGCCATCGTCGGCGTGTACTCGCGCACGACGCGCTTGACGGTGTCGAAGCCTTCGGTGTGGGACGCGATGTACTCGCGGTCCACCCAACCTTCCCACAGCATCAGATGCAGCATCGCATTGAACAGCGCGATATCGGTCCCGGGCAGGATCGGCAGGTGGAGGTCGGCGGCCTCGGCGGTGTCGGTGCGCCGCGGATCGACCACCACCAGCTTCATGTCAGGGCGCGCCGCGCGGGCGTCCTCGACGCGGCGGAACACGATCGGGTGCGCATAGGCGGTGTTGCTGCCGGCGATGAACAGGCAGTCGGCGTGATCGATGTCCTCGTAGCAGGCCGGCGGCGCGTCGGCACCGAGCGAGAGCTTGTAACCGGAGACCGCGCTCGACATGCACAGCCGCGAGTTGGTGTCGATGTTGTTGGTGCCGATCAGGCCCTTGGCGAGCTTGTTGAAGACGTAGTAGTCCTCGGTCAGCCACTGTCCGGCGCCGTAGAATGCGACTGCGTCGGCGCCGTGCTTCGCGATCACCGCGGAAAATTCCTGCGCGGCGTGGTCGAGCGCCTGCTCCCAGCCGACCCGCTGGCGGGCCTCGCTGCGGTTGGTCCGCAACTCGGGGAACTGCGCGCGGGCCTGCAGGATCTCGTCGGTCGCGGTCAGGTGCAGCGTCGACCCCTTGGTGCACAGCCGACCAAAGTTGGCCGGATGGTCGGGGTCGCCGCGCACGCCGGTGATGCGGCCGTCTCGGTGTTCGATGATGACGCCGCAACCGACGCCGCAATAGCAGCAGGTGGATCGGGTTTCGGACATTTCGGCTCGCTCCGTTCGGTCTCGACCTTGAGCAAGCGACATGCCAGTGGCAGCAACGGGCGTGTCCGGCGCGAAAACGTCGCAGGGCGATCGGATTGGCGCGCAATTTGCACCAGCGAGGTGCAGGATGCCCGCTGATGGGGCCAACTCGCGCGCCGAACAGGGTCCGGTGCGCGGGCGGCGGGGGATTGGTCAGGGAAGTCCGGTGGCGGCCGTGCTGGTGATTCCGGGACCGATCCGTGGGTGGCGGGTCTGGGTTACTACAGCCCGGGCCAGCCGTGTTGCCAGGCCAGCGGACCGGCGGTGCTCGCGGTCGCCATCAGCGTCAGCGGCGCGAACGCCAGGCCGACGCAATCCCGATAGAAACCCAGTACCTGGACCGGCGCCCTGGGGAACGGCGACGCGACGCCGTCTCCCATCATTTCCAGCAGGCGCCGCGAGAATTCCACGCCCGCAGCGACGTTGAGCCGGAGCATGTCGTGCTGCATCTCGCAAAGGCTCAACAGCGGAGTCAGGGACAATCGGTGGATGTTCGCATCGGCACGGTAAGGTGCCTCGATCATGTTCATCTTCATCTCCTAGCGGCGGCACCGGCCCAGCTCCTGGAGGAGCCGGCGGCATGACCAGTGTACGCAAGTCCCGTGCGAATTGCTGCCCTGTTTCTTTCCGGCAGGCATCGGCCCGGGTAGAATTCCGCCACCGCACCTGCGGAGTTCGCGCCCTGCGAGGCGCCGTGCCGGCGTCGCTCCGGGGCCCGGCCGAGCACTTCGGCAAGGCCTTTCGCCGTTATCGTGGCGGGCGTACAAGGGCATGTTTTCATGGGGCAGTTGAGCCGCATCGCTTCGCGATATTCCCTGCGTCAAGTACTGACAGCGCCCTACGTGGTGCTGGTTCTGGTGCTGACACTGGCGCTCGGCGCGATGTCCTACATCGCGGGCAGTCGGGCGGTGGACGCGGTGTCGGTGACGCACCTGCGCGAAATGGTCGGGCGCATCGGTCAGGCCGTCGATCGCCACATCGTCGGATCGGCAGCGGTGCTGGAGGCGGCGTTCCCGGAAGGGGTGCACGCCCCCAGGTCGCTGACCTCGGATCTGGACGAGCTGCGCACGCGATTCTGGATTGCCACCTCCCTGCACCGGGATCCGAACAACTACGTCTATTACGGCAACCAGCAGGGCCAGTTCATCGGGCTCTATCGCCACTCGGAGCACGAGGCCGAACTGAGGTTCAAGGAAGCTGCCGGCGATACCCGCACGATCTTCCGGTTCTCCGGCATCGATGGCTATCTCGACTTCAGTGCCCGCGAAAAGCGCGTCTACAATCCTCGCGAGAGGCCCTGGTACCTGGCCGGACAGACTGCGCCGAGCCATACGTGGACGGAAGTCTATATCGATTTCACGACCTTCGAGCTGGTCGCCACGCGGGCCCGGCGGGTGCTCGACGAGGACGGCGCGTTCGCCGGCGTGGTCGCCACCGACGTTTCCCTGAAGGATCTCAACGAGTTCGTCGGCAGCCTGAAGATCTCCGAGCACGGGCTGGCGTTCATCATCGAGCCCGGTGGCCTGCTGATCGCCTCGACGGTCGGCGCGAACGTGCGGCTGCTGCCGGACGGCACGTCGGCGAGGGTCAATGCCAGCGACAGCGAGGACCCGCTGGTGCGGCGCGCCTACGAGGTGATCCGCGAGGCCGGAGCCGCGAGCGGAGGCCGGCTCGAAGGTCCGGTGGCCCGCACCCTGGAAGGGCCGCTCGGCGATGCCGTGTACATCGCCTTCGACCGCATCAAGGACGATGCCGGTCTCGATTGGATCACCGCGGTGGTCGTGCCCCGCAGCGACTTCATGCACGGGGTCAGCGACAATCTGCTGCAGGTCGGCGCCGCCGGTCTGACGGCTGCCGTCCTGGCGCTGGTGATCGGCATGCGGGTGGTGGAGTGGGTGGCAAGGGATCTGCGCCGGGTGGCCGACGCTGCTCGCCGTCTCGGCGAAGGCGAGAGCCTTCCCCCGCTCGGCATCGAGCGCCAGGACGAGATCGGCGACCTGGCGCGCAGCTTCGAGGTGATGCAATACCGCTTGCGGACCGACCGCCTGACCGGGCTCGCCAATCGCGAAACCTTCACCCGTGAACTCGAGCGCCGCATCGGCCGACGCCTGGCGAGCGGACGCAAGGGCGACGGCTTCGCGGTCCTGTTCGTCGATCTCAACCACTTCAAGGACGTCAATGACGCCCTCGGCCACGACGCCGGGGACAGCGTGCTGGTGGAAGTGGCGCAGCGGATTGCCGGGCAGGTGCGCAGCGGGGACCTGGTGGCTCGCTACGCCGGGGACGAGTTCGTGGTGTTGCTCGATTCGGTCGACAACGCCGACGAAGTGCAACGGGTGCGGGCCGAGATCGAGATGGCGCTGGCTGCACCCTACGCCGGTGATCGCGAGGTCACCCTGAGCCGCATCGGCTTCGGTGGTGCGGTGGGCATGGCCCTCTATCCGCATGACGGTACCGCCGCCGATGAACTGGTCCGTCACGCCGATCGCGAGATGTACGACCGCAAGTTCGCGTCGCGGTCGCCGCTCTCCGGCCGCTCGGCGAGGGGGTGAGTGCGTTCGGACGGATGGCGGAACCCCGTCAGTGGGTGGTCAGGAAGCACTCGCTGCGGGCCCCGCCCGCGTCGCGGTGCTCGAGCACGATCGCATGTCGCCGGCCGGTCGGCGCGTCGCCGGACGGCGAATAGTAGCGTCCGCCCGGATACTCGGCGGCAAGTTCCCCGTCGATCCAGGTAAGCCGGCCGGTGTCGGCATCGTAGCGGTAGCGGGCAGGCTCGCCCCCCTGGAACAGGTAGCGCCCGTCATCACGCAGATCGAACCATCCGGTGACCTGGTAACCGGGTGGCAGGTAGCAGCGGTAGCGGCCGCTCGGCGGTGCGGCGGCAGCAGCCAGCGGCACGGCCAGCGCGATGCAGACAGACAGTGTTCGGGTACGGCGCAGGCTCATGTCGCGTGTTCGGCGGTGGGCCGGCGAAGCATGCGACGCCGCCAACGATGCGACGCCGCCAACGGGCGACGATGCCCGCGCTCGGCGGCGAGTGTCAGTCGGCGATCCGTGGGCTGGGGTTCAGCCGAGGATCTCGGAGATGTTCTCGCGAACCTGAAGGTCGGATTCGAACTCGATCAGGTCGGCGCCGAGCGCGTCGCGTGCCGAGATCACGCCGATCGGCGTACCGCCGTCGACCACCGGCACGTGGCGATAGCCGTTCTCGTACATCAGGTGCAATGCATTGCGGAAGGGCTTGTCGGCAGTGATCGTCTGCGGGTTCGGCGTCATCACTTCCGACAGTTTCGTGACGGCCGGGTCGGCACCGGCGGCAAGTACCCGATAGAGCGCGTCGCGCTCCGTGAAGATGCCGACCAGTTGATCACCTTCGACCACCAGCAATGCACCGATGTTTCGCTCCTTCATGCGTTCGGCCGCTGCAAGTACGGTGTCGGACGGCTTGGCGGTGGTGACGGACTGTCCGTCGATGATCTCGGAAATCGATCGATGCATCTGGTTCTCCTTCTCTTCTTCTTTCAGGTAACTCGGCATGATATGCCCGGCCTCGCTCCAGCCGCCAGCGTATGGTCAATGCGCCGAGTGCATCCGCGACTCCCGCTCGCACGCCCGCAGGTGTCCGCCGGCGACCGCGGCCGCACGCCCTCAGCACAGCTCGGCGGGCAGCACGGCCCAAAGTACGACCTCGCTGCGGTGGTTGCGCACGCGGCTGCGAAGCCACCACAGGGCGCCCTTCTTGACCGACCAATTGGCCGCGTGGCCGGAAACCAGCAGTGCGGCGAGTTGCCCCAGGGTCGGTTGGTGGCCGACGATCAGCACTGCGCTCGGCGCGTTCGGCCAGCCGCTGGCGGCAACGATGTCGGTGGCCGATGCGCCGGTGCCGATGCGTTCGTCGATGTGATAGTCGTCGGTCAGCGCTTCGGCGGTCATCCGCGTACGCAAGGTCGGGCTTGCCAGTACCCGCAACCCCGGTGGCTGGTTGTTTGCCAACCAGTCGGCCATGTGTCGAGCCTGATGACGGCCGCGGTCGGTCAATGGCCGGTCGGCGTCGGGCACGCCGTCGAGGGCTTCGGCGTGGCGCCACAACAAGAGATCCATGGACTCCTCCGCTTGGTGGTTGGCACGGGGCTCTGCGCCGCGTCGCGCGGGTTCCGGCCCTTGCAATTGCTTACTCCGAAGGGCCGCGGCAGGTTCGACGATTGACCAATATAATGACGAGCTTTGCCACCGGGAAGTTCGATGACCGTCCTCGTTTGTGGATCGCTAGCCTTCGACACGATCATGGTATTCGGCGATCGTTTCCGTGACCACATCCTGCCCGAGCAGATCCACATCCTGAACGTCGCCTTTCTGGTGCCGGACATGCGCAGGGAGTATGGCGGTTGCGCCGGCAACATCGCCTACAACCTCAAACTTCTCGGTGGTGATCCGCGCATCATGGCGACCGTCGGCGACGATGCCGGGCCGTACCTCGAGCGCCTGGACGCGCTCGGACTGAGGCTCGATCACGTGCAACGGGTGGCCGGCACGTTCACCGCTCAGGCATTCATCACGACGGATCTGGACGACAACCAGATCACGGCATTCCATCCGGGGGCAATGAGCCATTCCCATCTGAATCGGGTCGCCGATGCCGGGGCCGTCGGCCTCGCCATCGTCGCACCGGACGGACGCGACGGCATGCTCGAGCACTGCCGCGACCTTGCCGCGGCGGGGATTCCGTTCGTCTTCGATCCAGGCCAGGGCCTGCCGATGTTCTCCGGCGAGGAATTGCTCGCGTGCCTGCGCATGGCCACCTATTGTGCGGTCAACGACTACGAGGCGCGGATGCTGTGCGACAAGACCGGCCTCGAACTGCCGGCGATCGCCAGGATGGTCGATGGCCTGATCGTGACGCGCGGCGGTGAAGGGTCGGAGGTGCACCGCGATGGCGAATGTATCTCGATTCCGTGTGTCGAAGCAGAGGCCATCGTCGACCCCACCGGCTGTGGCGACGCCTATCGTGGCGGTCTGCTGTTCGGAATCGCCAACGGCATGCCGCTCGATCGTGCAGCCCGGCTGGCGGCAGTGATGGGATCGATCAAGATCGCCCATCGGGGCGGTCAGAACCATGTGCCGACGCGCGACGACATCGCCGCCCGCTACTCGGCAAGCTTTGGAGAATCGCCATGGTGACGGACAATTTTCGTGCCGGCCTGGGAGCGCTGCTGGCGCTGATGGCGTTGTCGCTGATCACTGGTTGCGCCTCGGATCTTGGTGGCGGCAGCTACGAGCGCACCGAAGCACGCGGGGTGATGTCGGTGCGTTTTGGCGAAGTCACGACGGTTCGTCCGGTCAAGCTGGAGGGCACTGAATCCGGCGTCGGCATAATGTCCGGCGCTGCGGTCGGTGGCATCGCCGGCAGCGGTGTCGGTGGCGGCCGCGGAGCGGCGATCGCAACGGTGATCGGGGCTGTGGCCGGCGGCATGGCGGGGGCGGCGATCGAGGACAGCTCCACCCGCCGGGCCGGTGTCGAGATCACCGTGAAGCTCGACAGCGGCCAGTACATCGCCGTCGTCCAGCAGGACGGCGGCGAGAACTTCCAACTCGGTGAACGGGTGCGCGTGCTGGATGGTCGCGGCACCACGCGCGTTGCGCGCTGACGCCGGTCGGCGCCAGCGCTACGGGTAGAAGGCGTACACCCGATAGCCGACCGGCTGCAAGCCGTCCGCCATGAAAGGAATCGTCGCCTCGATCTGGCCGCCGGCGGGAAACGGGTCGCCCGCCGCGGCCTGCGGCAACCATTCCCCCGGCGCCAGGACGCGCCGCGCGATCGCCCGGTCGCGGGCGTCGGTCAGGGTCAGTTCGATGTGTGGCAGGGCCTGGTCGAAACGGGCGCGATTCTCGATCGTGGTGCTCAGCATGAACAAGCCGGGGCGGCGCTCGTCCGGATGCAGATCCGAACTGGCGATCGCGATCTGCGTCGCTTCCGCCGGCAGCGGCATGTCGCAGCCGAGGCGCTCGCACAGGCCGGTGTAGAAGGTCTGCGTGGCCGGCATCCACTGCACTGCCGAATGCCGGAACAACAGCACCGACTGCACTGCCAGCAGCATCAGCAAGGTACCGATGCCGATGCTCCAGAAGCCCGGTCCGGCCGCTGTCCGCGGCCGACCCATGGTGAGGCGCGAGCGCTCGTCGTCGAGCAGCAGGGCCGCGTCGTCTTCGTCGCGGATCCGTGGGATCACCGCGGAAATTTCCGGATTGCCGGCGTCGGGGGCGGCAGCGGCCGACGGCGATCCGTCTTCCGACACGATCGCCGGCACCAGGCGGTCGGCTTCGAGTTCGCGGTCGATGGCGGTCGGCCCGGCCGGCGGATCCGGCCGGTCGGCGCCGTGTGAGTGCATGGCGGCGTCAGCCTCGTCGCGTGCCCCGGCGGCGACCGCAGCGGTGTCGGCCGACCGGCCTGTGGCGTCGTCGGCCTGCCGGTCCGGATCGACGAACTCGATGCCGAATTCCGGCACCTGTACGGCGGCGGCATCGTTGCCGGCAGCTTCCCGGGGCAGACCGTCATGGGCAGGCTGCGGGGCGTCGGGTTCGTCGGCGCCCGATAGCGGCCCGTCCGCCCGCGGCGGGCCCTCCGGCACGTCGCGCGACGCGGATCCGGCGGGTTCCTCTGCCGCGTTCCCGGGCGGCGCCGCGAGCAAGTCCTGGTCGCTGCCGTGATGCCCGGCGTCGCCGCCGATCGGGGCGTTTACCCGATCGTCGTCCTTGCGGCGCCACGCCCAGCCTTCGATGATCAGTTCCGGTATCTCGTCATCGTCGTCATCGTCGTCCGCCCAATGGCGGCCGCCGTCCGCTTCTTCGAGCATGAACAGCGGCGCAGCATTGCTTTCCGGGCGAACTCCGTCTGTGGACACCGACGCGGGATCTTCACCGGCCAGCGCCGCCGGCGTGCTTCCGTCTTCTTCGAGCAGTGCTTCCAGTGCGTTGAAGGGCTTGCTGCAATGGCCGCAACGCACGCGACCCCCGCGCAGCCGGAGCTGTTCGGGCCGCACCCGGAAGCCGGTCCGACAGTGGGGGCAACGGGTCAGCATCATCCCCGGCGGCCCTCCAGCCGTACCCAGCCGTCATCTGCGTCGCCGACCGACAGCGTGACCCACGGTGCGTACGCGTCGATGACCTGGGCCGCCTGGCCGGCGAGGACGCCGGCCAGCGCCAGTTGCCCGCCGGGGACGACGCTGGCCGCAATCGCCGGCGCCAGCGCACACAGCGGATTGGTCAGAATGTTGGCGACGACGATGTCGAAGCTGCCCGCAAGCGGCTGGTCGGCACGCTGCAGCGCGATCGCGACGCCGTTGGCGTCGGCGTTCGCGCGAGCCGCATCGATCGCCTTGTCGTCGATGTCGATGCCCATCACGTGGCGCGCGCCGAGGCGCGCCGCGGCGATGCCGAGGATGCCGGAGCCGCATCCGTAGTCGAGCACCGTCGAGCGCCCGTCGATCACTTGTTGCAGCCACTGCAGACATAGCCGCGTGGTCGGGTGACTGCCGGTGCCGAAAGCCATGCCGGGGTCGAGCCGGATGTTGATCGCATCCGGATCCGGGGGCTCGCGCCAACTCGGCACGATCCACAGCCGTCCACCAACGTGGATCGGCGCGAACTGGTCCTGGCTGAGCCTGACCCAGTCCTGTTCGGCGAGTTCTTCGACGCGAAAATACGGCAACTGCTCGTAACCCGCCTGCCGGGCGGCGCCGGCGAGAGCTTCCTCGGGATCCCGATCGTGGTCGAAAAGCGCGACCAGCCGGCTGTGATCCCATGGCGCGACGGCTTCGCTGCCGGGTTCGCCGAACTGCGGGCGCTCGGCATCGGTGCCGGCGTCGGCATCCTCGATGCTGACGGTGAGCGCGCCATGGTCGAGCAGGGCATCGGACAGCGGTTCGGCCCGCGTCGCATCGGCGAGCACGGTCAGCGACAGCCACATCGTTTCAGTCCTGGACGTCACCGGGCTGGTTTTCCAGCTTTTGCTCCAGGTAGTGGATGCTGGTGCCACCGGCAATGAATCCGGCGTCCAGCATCAGTTCCTGATGCAGGCGGATGTTCGACTTGATGCCTTCGATGACCATCTCGGACAGCGCGATGTGCATGCGCCGTATCGCCTGCTCGCGGCTGTCTCCGGCGGCGATCAGCTTGCCGATCATCGAATCGTAGTACTGGGGCACCGTGTAGCCGTTGTAGGCATGGGAATCGACGCGGATGCCGGGACCGCCGGGCACGTGCCAGTTGGTGATCCGTCCCGGACTCGGTGTGAACCGGAAGGGGTCCTCCGCATTGATCCGGCATTCGATCGCATGGCCGCGAAATCCGATGTTCTTCTGTCGCAGCCACAGCTTTTCGCCGGCAGCGATCCGCACCTGCGCCTGGACGATGTCGACACCGGTGATCAGTTCGGTGACCGGGTGCTCGACCTGGACGCGGGTGTTCATTTCGATGAAGTAGAACTCGCCGTTTTCGTACAGGAATTCGAAGGTGCCGGCGCCCCGATAGCCGATCTTGCGGCAGGCCTCGGCACAGCGATCGCCGATCCTGGCAATCACCTTGCGGTCGATCCCCGGCGCCGGCGCCTCCTCGATGACCTTTTGGTGGCGTCTTTGCATCGAGCAATCGCGCTCGCCCAGATGTACCGCATTGCCGTGCTGATCGGCCAGCACCTGAATCTCCACGTGGCGCGGATTTTCGAGGTACTTCTCCATGTACACCACCGGGTTGCCGAACGCCGCCTCGGCTTCGGCCCTGGTCGTCGTCACCGCGTTGAGCAGCGCCGCCGCAGTATGCACGACCCGCATGCCGCGGCCGCCGCCGCCACCGGCAGCCTTGATGATCACCGGATAGCCGATCCCGTTGGCGATGCGCATGATCTCCTTCGGGTCGTCCGGCAACGCCCCGTCGGAACCCGGCACGCAGGGGACCCCGGCGGCCTTCATCGCGTCCTTGGCCGAGACCTTGTCGCCCATCAGGCGGATGGTCTCGGCCCGCGGCCCGATGAAGACGAAGCCAGACTGCTCGACCCGCTCGGCGAAATCGGCGTTCTCGGAGAGAAATCCGTAGCCCGGGTGGATGGCCTCGGAGTCGGTGACCTCGGCCGCCGAAATGATAGACGGCACGTTCAGGTAGCTCTTCGCCGACGGCGGCGGACCGATGCACACCGACTCGTCGGCCAGCTTGACGTACTTGGCCTCCGTGTCGGCCGTCGAGTGGACGGCGACGGTGCGGATGCCGAGTTCGCGGCAGGCGCGCAATACGCGAAGCGCGATCTCCCCGCGGTTGGCGATCAGTATCTTGTCGAACATGGCCATGGGCTCAGCCGATCACGAACAACGGCTGACCGTACTCGACCGGCTGCCCGTTCTCGACGAGGATCGCCTTGACCACGCCGGCGGCATCGGAGTCGATCTCGTTCATCAGCTTCATCGCCTCGATGATGCCCAGCGCGCCGCCGACCGTCACCGCGTCACCGACCTCGACAAAGGGCTTCTCGCCGGGGGCCGAGGCCCGGTAGAAGGTGCCGACCATCGGCGACGTGACGACATGGCCGTCGGGCAGTGCATCGTCGGCCGGCGCCGGCTCCGGGGCCGTGGTGGCCGGCCCCAGCGCAGCCGGCGCGGCATTGAACATTGGCGGGGCCACCATGCCCAGTGCGTGAACCGGGTGTTTGGCGATGCGAACCTTTTCTTCGCCTTCGGTGACTTCGAGCTCGGAAATGCCCGATTCCTGTACCAGGTCGATCAGTTTCTTCAGCTTGCGCAAATCCATCGCGGTTCTCCTGGAGTTTTTCCGGTGCCCGCTCGGCACCGCGTGTCATTCGCTCTTGAGTTGGGCCAGCACGTAGTCGAGGGCCGCCATGTAGCCGTGGGCGCCGAGCCCGCAGATCACGCCGATCGCCTGATCCGAGAAGTAGGAGTGGTGGCGGAACGGCTCGCGGGCATGGATGTTCGACAGATGGACTTCGACGAAGGGGATCGCGACGCCGGCCAGGGCGTCGCGCAGGGCGACACTGGTATGGGTGTAGCCGCCCGGGTTGATGATGATGAAGTCGACGCCTTCGGCAGCCGCGGCCTGTACCCGGTCGATCAACTGGCCTTCGTGGTTGCTCTGGAAGGATTCGATCTGCACGCCCGATGCCCGCGCCAGGCTTTCCATCGCGGCGTGGATGTCGGCCAGCGTGGTGCGCCCATACACGTCTGGTTCGCGCGTCCCCAGCAGGTTAAGATTGGGTCCGTGCAGCACCAGAATGCGCGCTTGGCCGATGTTTCCAGGGGTGGCGTCGGCAGTCGACTCCTGTTTGGCCTTCTTCTTGTTACTTGAATGCATGATCGCGGGAGTTTGTCGCAATTGAATGCATTTTGTCTAGCCCGGCCTTGCAGTTGCCGTTCCGGCGCCGCGGCCTAGCAGGCGATCCAGCGTGTTTCTCAGGGCCTCGCCGTCCATCGGCCCGAGCCTGCTGTAGCGGATCTCGCCGGCATCGACCATCAACGTGTAGGGCAGTGCCATCGACGGATTGCCGAGGGCCGACATGATCGGCAACGAGCCGACGCCGGCGACGAGCAGAGGGTAGTCCACGCGCTGCTCGTCGGCAAAGCGACGCACATTTGCCGGGCTGTCGATGCCGAGCCCGACGAACTGGACGCCCCGGTCGGCATATTCCCGGCTCACTTCGACGAATTCGGGAATCTCCTTGCGGCAGGGGGGGCACCAGGTCGCCCAGAAGTTGACGACCAGCAGCTTGTCGCGCCATTGACCGAGTTTGCGCCAGTGGCCGTCACTGTCGGCAAATCCGAGACTGTAGAACTGCTCGACGGAAAGCGTGATGCCTTCTCGCTGGTCTCCCTCGCCGGCGGCCGGCAATGGCGGCGGTCCGCCGGCAGCGAGCCAGCCGGCCAGCGCGGCGGCTGTCAGCAGGGCAATGATGAAGACACGTCGTCCGCGCGCCGTCACAACGCAACCGTCCTGTCGCGGTAGGCTGCGGCTCCGGACCGTCGCGGCCGAACGGTCCTGCCGGCGTCGCGCCCGGCACTGTCGGGCACGTGCGGCCCGCTGCAGCCTGCCGAAGGGGAGCGTCTCACCGGACTACCCGCCTGTCGCTGCGCGACATTCTCCCCAGGGGAGGATGCGTGCCCCCTTCGGCCGACCTGGCGGGGCCAGTCATGCGGCCGGGTCTGCGAGCGGGCGCAACAGGGCTTCGACGCCGGGCAGTCTCGCCCGCTCGGTTCCCTTGCGCGCGACACGTTCGAGGTGGCCGGGGTAGACCGACAGTCGCACCGGCACGTCGTTCCATTCGAAGTCGAGCACCGCCTCGGGGGCGTCCGGCCCCTGGCGGCGAACCTCGCGGTGCTCGTAGCGCAGGCCGCCGTTGAGAAAATGGATCTCGACGTCCTTGGCGCTGTCCGCGAACAGGTCGATGTCGATCTGCGAGAAGCGTCCGGCAGTGCCGTCGAGGACGCCGCCGGTCAGGTAGGGCCGGAATTGCTCCAGCTCACGCATCAGGGAGATCGCCGCGGCGCGCATCTCGTGCAGACGTTCGGCGTGCTCCTCGTCCTGGTACAGGGCCTGCCAGGCGCGCAGTTCGGCCTCTACCTCGGCATTGGTGGGCAGCGCCTCGGTCTCGCTGGCACCGAGCTGGCGTGCCGCCTTGCGCTTGGCGAATCCGTAATCCTGGATGCCGTCCTCGGCCATCATGCGGGCGGCGAGTGCCGCGATTTCCCGGCGCAGCGGGTTGTAGCGATGGGTCGAGCCGCGGTGGTTCATCGGGGCACCTGTCCGCCATCGTTTAGAATTGGCGCCCATTCTACACAGCGCCTGGCGACAGTCGCGCAAAAGCGCGGCGCCCGTGCCGCGGCGGCCGACAACGGAGATCCGATGCACATCCATATCCTCGGCGTTTGCGGCACCTTCATGGGCGGGGTCGCTTTGCTGGCCAGGGCCACCGGCCACCGCGTCACCGGTTGCGACGCCAACGTCTATCCGCCGATGAGCACCCAGTTGCAGGCCCAGGGCATCGAACTGATCGAAGGCTACGAGCCGTCCCAGGCAGCGATCGGCTGCGATCTGTTCGTCGTCGGCAACGCGATCTCCCGCGGCAATCCCCTGCTCGAGGAGATCCTCGACCGCGGCCTGCGATATACCTCCGGGCCGCAATGGCTGGCCGAGGAGGTGCTCGCCGGTCGCTGGGTGCTGGCCGTGGCCGGTACCCACGGCAAGACCACGACCACCTCGATGTTGGCATGGATGCTCGAGGATGCGGGTTTGTCTCCGGGCTTTCTGGTGGGCGGTGTGCCGGCCAATTTCGGTGTCTCTGCACGGCTCGGCGAAAGCCCGTTCTTCGTCATCGAGGCGGACGAATACGACACCGCCTTCTGCGACAAGCGATCCAAGTTCGTCCATTACCGGCCCCGTACCGCCATTCTCAACAACCTGGAGTTCGACCACGCCGACATCTTTGCCGATCTGGCCGCGATCGAGACGCAGTTCCACCACCTGATACGGACGATGCCGGCCAGCGGCCGGGTCATCGCCAACCGAGCCGAGCCGAGCCTGCAACGGGTGCTGGAACGCGGTTGCTGGTCGCAGCTGGAGTGGTTCGACGACGCCGACGGCTGGCACGCGGGCGATGGTGTGCAGGCGGAACACGCCTGGTTCGCACTCGGCGGCGACGTGTTCGGCGAGTGCCGCATGCCGCTGCCGGGGCGTCACAATCGTGCGAACGCGCTGGCGGCGATCGCCGCCGCCAGGCACGTCGGCGTGCGTCCCTCCGACGCCATCGCGGCCCTCGAGCGATTCGAGGGCATCCGGCGGCGGCTCGAGCTGCGGGGACTCGTCGACGGCGTCGCGGTGCTCGATGATTTTGCCCACCACCCGACGGCGATCGCGTTGACGATCGAGGCGCTGCGCAGGCAGCAGCCCCGGAACCGCATTCTTGCGGTCCTGGAACCGCGCTCGAACACCATGAGGCTCGGCACCATGAAGGCCCGGCTGGCCGACAGCCTGGCGGCGGCCGACCGCGTCTTCTGCTACTCGAACGGGATCTCCTGGGACGTCGCCGACGCCCTCGCGCCGATCAGCGAACGCAGCGTGGTGGCGGACGATCTCGAGCGGCTGGTCGGTGCCATCGCCGCCGAAGCCCGGCCTGGAGACCGCGTGCTGGTGATGAGCAACGGCGGTTTCGGCGGCATTCACCAGCGCCTGCTCGACGCCCTCTCGGCCCGGGCCCGAAGCGCGGGTTGCGCACCCCGGGCCGGCGCCTGACGCGCCTCAGGACTTCTTGTCGCTCTGCTTGCTCTGCAATTGCAGGTTGCGGGCTTCCTCGGCGGTGATGTATTCGAACACCCGCACGACCTTGCGCACGCCGCTGGTGGTTCGCGCGATGTCCGTGGCGCGGTCCGCTTCGTCGCGGGTCACCAGCCCCATCAGGAACACCGTGCCCGCTTCGGTCACGACCTTGACGTGATTGGCACTGAACCGGTTGTCGTCGACAAAGCGGGCCTTGACCTTGGAGGTCACGACCGCGTCGTTGCCCCGCGAGGTCAGCGAGCTCGCACCCGCCACCTGCACCTCGTTGGTGACGCCGCGCACGTTCGGCACGCTGGCGGCGATCTGGTCGAGCGCCGCCCGGCCCGTCTCGTCGGAGATCTCGCCGGTCAGCAGCACGACCCGGTTGAACGCGGTGACATTGACGTGGGCGGCCTCACCGTATTGCTGCTTGATGCGGTTGCCGACCTTCCATTCGAGCCCCTCGTCCTCGACATAGGCGCCCGAACTGCGGCGGTCTGCCGCCATCATCGCCCCGGTTGCGGCGCCGGCGGCGACCACCGGAAAGCATCCCTGCAGGGCCGGGACGACACCGCCGACCAGGGCCAGGCAGAACAGGGGGCCACGAACATCCAGTTTCATTCTTCCACTCCGAGTAACAGGCAATCGATGCCGTCGCACAAACAGTGCAGCGTCAACAGGTGCACTTCCTGGATCCGGGCGGTACGCTCCGACGGCACGCAAAGGTGGACGTCACCGTCACGCAGCATGCCGCCGATCGCACCGCCGCCCCGACCGGTCAGCGCCACCACGCGGGTCTCGCGCTCGTGCGCCGCGACGATCGCCTCGACGACGTTGGGCGAGTTGCCGCTGGTCGAAATCGCCAGCAGCACGTCGCCGGAGCGCGCCAGGGCCTGCACCTGCTTGCTGAACACTTCCTCGTACCGGTAATCATTGGCAATCGAGGTCAGCGTGGAACTGTCCGTGGTCAGCGCGACGGCCGCCAGCGGCGGGCGTTCCATCTCGAAGCGATTGACCAGCTCGGCCGCGAAATGCTGGGCGTCGGCTGCCGAACCGCCGTTCCCGCAGGCCAGGATCTTGCCATTGTTGAGCAGGCACTCGGTCATCAGGGTCACGGCTGCGGCAATGCCCGCGGTCATCAGTTCGGCGGCGTTGCGCTTGGCTTCGGCGCTGTCATTGAACTGGCGGGCGATTCTCGAGGCAAGATCCATAGGGCAACAATCTGTAAGGCCGGGGGGGCAGTCTAGCATGCAGGCGGTGGCGCGGTATGGCACCCGCCGCCGCCCTCAACCGGCGTCGAAAGCGCCCCGCATCCAGTGCGGGCTGCCGAGTCTGCCGCCTTCGAACACCAGCGCGTCGAAGCGGCAGGCACGGTGGGCGTGGTCGCGTCCGTCGGTGGCCAGCCAGTGGCGGGCGGCGCGCACGATGCGGGCCTGTTTGGTGCGCGTGATGCTTGCCGCCGCGCCGCCATGGGAGCCGCCACTGCGAAAGCGCACCTCGACGAAGGCGATGGTGCCGCGATCCTCCACCACCAGGTCGATCTCGCCGCCACGACAGCGCACGTTGCGGGCGAGGATGCGACCTCCGTGCAGGCGCAGATGGCGCGCCGCGCGGGATTCGGCGGTGGCACCGGCGGCTTGCGGGGCAGGCGCGCCGGGGCAGACAATGCGCCGGAATCGATCGCCGAGCCAACGGAGCATGAGCACCCCCCCTCCCGTGCTGAGCAACACAGCGTCATTGTATGTGGTGGCCACCCCGCTCGGGAACCTGCGCGACATCGGACTGCGTGCCCTCGACGTGCTGGCGGCGGTGAGCGTGGTGGCGGCCGAGGACACCCGCCATACGCGCGTCCTGCTCGCTGCCCACGGCATCGACGCCCGCTTGATCGCGGCGCACCAGCACAACGAGCAGGAAGCCGCTGCCAGGATCTGCGATCTGCTCGCGCAGGGCAGGCACGTGGCGTTGGTCAGCGATGCCGGCACGCCGGCGATTTCGGACCCCGGCGCGCGCATCGTGCGCGCGGTGCAGGAGGCCGGATACCCGGTGGTGCCGGTGCCGGGCGCCTGTGCGCTGGCCGCGGCGCTGTCGGTGTCCGGGCTGATCGACGGGCGCTTCCTGTTCCAGGGATTCCTGCCGGCGAAGGCCGCGGCTCGGCGCAGCGCCCTCGAGGCCCTGCGCGAGCAGGCGACGACCCTGGTGTTCTACGAGGCACCGCATCGGGTGGGCGAAACGGTGGCCGACATGCTGGCGGTGTTCGGCCCCGGGCGGGAACTCGTCGTCTGCCGGGAGCTGTCCAAGCTGTTCGAGCAGATCAGCCGGATGCCCTTGGCCGAGGCGCCGGCCTGGTTTGCCGGCGATGTCCATCGTTCACGGGGCGAGTTCGTGTTGCTGGTGTCTGCGCCCCCTGCCCACCAGGGTCTTTCGCCGGAAGCGGACCGGGTGCTGCGGCTGCTGCTCGGCGAACTGCCGGTCAAGTCCGCGGCCCGGCTTGCGGCGGAGATCACCGGGCTCGGGCGCAATCCGCTGTACCAGCGTGCGCTCGAGCTGCGTGACGGGTCGCAAGGCCCCCGGCACCGATAGAATCGCTACGACCACCACCACCGACTGGCGAAATCCATGGACACCCTGACCATCACCCGGCCCGACGACTGGCATCTGCACCTGCGCGATGGCGACGCGCTGGCCGCCGTCCTGCCCGACAGCGCGCGCCGTTTCGCGCGGGCGATCGTGATGCCGAACCTGAAGCCGCCGGTGACGACCGTCGCAGACGCTGCCGAATACCGCGAGCGCATCCTCTCGGCACTGCCCGTCGGCCTCAAGTTCGAACCCCTGATGACGCTATACCTGACCGACAACACGTCGCCCGACGAGATCCGTCGGGCGCGGCACAGCGGCTTCGTACGGGCAGCCAAGCTGTACCCGGCGGGGGCGACGACCAATTCGGATGCCGGCGTCACGGCGATCGAGCGGCTCACGCCGGTCTTCGAGGCGATGCAGGACTGCGGGCTGGTGTTGTGCGTACATGGTGAGGTGACCGATGCTGATGTGGATATCTTTGATCGCGAGCGTGTCTTTATCGATCGCACTCTGGCGCCACTTGCGGCGCGTTTCCCCGATCTCCGTATCGTCTTCGAGCACGTCACGACCGCGGAGGCGGTGGCATTCGTGAAGGGGGCGGGCGGCCGGATCGGCGCAACCATCACTGCCCACCATCTGCTGCTCAATCGCAATGCCATTCTGGTGGGCGGCATCCGTCCGCACCATTACTGCCTGCCGGTCCTCAAGCGGGAAGGCCATCGCCAGGCGCTCGTCGCCGCCGCGACCTCCGGCGATCCCCGCTTCTTCCTCGGCACCGACTCGGCGCCCCATGGACGGGCCACGAAGGAGGCGGCCTGCGGTTGCGCCGGCTGCTACAGCTCGCATGCCGCGATCGAACTCTATGCGGAAGCCTTCGAACTGGCCGGCGCCCTCCACCGTCTGGAAGCGTTCGCCAGTTTCCACGGCGCCGACTTCTACGGCCTGCCGCGCAATTCGGATACCGTGACACTGCTACGGGAGCCCTGGCGGGTGCCGGAAACCCTCGAATATCTTGCCGGCGAGGGGCTTGTGCCGCTGCGGGCCGGTGAATCGGTGGCGTGGCGCCTGGCATGATCGGAACATGGCGATGAATCTGCCGCGCCGTCGATGGCTGACGCTGCTGCTGGCGGCACTGTTGGCCGGCTGCGAGAACGCCGCTGCGCCGTTCATGGTGGACGGCAGCCAGCACGCGATTTCACTGATTCGCGAGCAACGCTACTTCTGGCGATCGGAAGTGGAGCAATCCGTGGTGGTGTCGCGGCTTCCAGCCTGCCAGCGTCGATATCCGATCGCCGCCGGCAGCACCGACTCGGTGAATATCGAGGTCTACGAGGCCGGCCATCTGCTGTGGGCGCTGCGTCAGCAGCAACACTGGTATCTCGCCGGCACCGAAAAATGCCTGCTGCAGGAATGGCAGGACCCACCCGCAGAACCGCCGGGTCGAGAGGTCGGCCGCTTCCTTCGCCGCGACGGCGAACTGGTGTTCGCGCCTGCCGGAGGGGCCAGCGGCAGCATCCGATGACCGCGACCGCAGCGCGCCGGCGGGCTGCCCGGTGAGTTTCGAACTGCCGCGATTGTCCGCCGGACTGCGCCGCCTGTACGCTCCCTACCGCCCGCTGATCGGTGAATCCGCGATGGAGCAGCCGCCGGAACTGGCCGAAGTGAATGTGCTGTTCGCTCGTCACCGACCGACGAGCGCTGTCGGTCGGCCGCTCCGCGTCGTCGGCAGCGACGGCTTGTCGGCGCTCGAGTACGAGCGGCGGGTCCTCGAGCACGGCGAGTTGGAAACGCGGGCATGCTGCTGGCACGACTACTTCAATGCACTGGTGTGGCTCGTGTTTCCGGCCACCAAGGCGGCCATCAACCGCCGCCACTGCGAGGCCGCGGGCGGCGATGTCGGGCGCGGCGCGGTGCGCGATGCACTGACCCAGTTCGACGAGTGCGGAACCCTCGTCGTGTCACCGGATGCCGATTTGCTCGATGGCCTTCGCGGGCACCGCTGGGAAGCTACCCTGTGGCAGCAGCGCGCCCGCTTCCTTCGCGATTGCCGCGTGCTGGTCATCGGGCACGGCACGCTGGACGCGCTCCGCCAGCCGTTTCCAGGGCTGTGTGCGAAGGCGCTGTTCCGCCAGGTGCCGGCCGACTGGCTGTCACGGTCGCCGGCGCAGCGCTGGCGCGACGCCGACGCGTGGCTGGCCGGCTGGATCTGCCGCCAGGGCGATCGGCTGGCGCCCCCGGCCTTCTCGCCACTGCCGCTGTTGGGCTTGCCGGACGTCGTCGCCGACAACGCGTGCGCGAGCTACTACCGCGACAGCGCGCAGTTCCGTCCGCGGCGCGCGCCGGGGCTGGGCGGACTGCGCTGCAGTTGATCCCGGTGCCGGCCGTGCCGGCAGGTTGATGAGCCGATGCGCGCGGGCGCGAGCCGCCGCCTCGAGCGTGGTCGACTGCCAGCCGGCGATGCCGGACGGCCTGCCGGAAGCGAACTCCGGCACACCCGGACGCGGATTCCTGGATAATCCCGGGCGGGAAGTTCGCCAGGCAACCGCGGCGCACAAGTCGAGGAAAGTCCGGGCCCCTCAGAGCAGGATGCCGGCTAACCGCCGGGCGCCATAGGTCGCATGACCGAAAGCGACGGAAAGTGTCGCCCGCAGGGGCGACCCGCAGCGACCATCGACCCGGGCCGGCATCGCCGGTGGGGCGACCCGAGGTGGTCTCTGCCGGCAACAGAAAGGATACCGCCGACGGCACCGGGTGCCGGGCAAGGGTGAAATGGTGGGGTAAGAGCCCACCGCGCGGCTGGCAACAGTCGCGGCACGGCAAACCCCATCCGGGGCAAGGCCAAATAGGGGAGCAAGGGCGTGGCTCGCGTCGCTCCCGGGTAGGCCGCTTGAGCGGCCCGGTAACGGGTCGCCCAGAGGAATGGTTGCCCGACGCCCGAAAGGGCGTCCGACAGAACCCGGCTTATCGGCGGACTTCCCACTTTCCCCCACTTCCCGCCGTTTTGCGGTTTTCCGCCCCACTTTTCCCCACCTTCACCCCTTGTTTCGCCCTGCAACTAAGGTGATTTATCCCCTTTTCGGCGATTGGGCTTGATTTGAAAGGCTTTTTCGTGTGGGCTCACACCCTTTGCGGCGGCGTTGCTAAGTCATTGTGTCAACGAGAGAAATTCCAATTGCGTGGCTTGACCGGGGGAGGTCTTTACACTAGAGTGGTGATTGGTGGAGAAAAGTGGGTAAAAGTGGGCGGCAGTGTCGTCCGCCGGGAGGATCGTCGCAGGCATGTTCCAGGGAGCGTCACAGCTTACGCTCGATGCCAAGGGTCGCGTCGCGATTCCGGCCAAGCATCGCGACGCGCTATCGACCCTGTCGGGCGGCCGTCTGGTGCTGACCGCCCACCCCCACCGCTGCCTGTTGTTGTATCCGGAACCGGCCTGGGAGCCCAAGCGCGACGAAGTGCTGCGCAAATCGAGCTTCGAGCCGCGAGCTGCGTTGCTCAAGCGCCTGTTGGTGGGCTTCGCCCAGGAAGAGAGCATGGATGCGGCGGGGCGTGTACTGGTCTCGCCATCGCTGAGGCAGTTCGCGCAACTCGAAAAGCAGGTCTGGCTGGTGGGGCAGGGAAGTCATTTCGAACTCTGGTCGGACGAGGGCTGGCAGAGCCAGTTGGAGAAGATGGTGGCTATCGGTGTCGATCTGTTGCCGCCGGGCATGGAGGATTTCTCGCTGTGAGCGCCCCGTCCGGACATGTCACGGTGCTGCTCGAGGAGGCGGTCGAGGCTCTCGCCGTCCGTGGCGACGGCATCTACGTGGATGGCACCTTCGGACGCGGTGGCCACAGCCGGGCGATCCTCGCACAGCTCGGCCCCGGCGGACGTCTGATCGCACTCGATCGTGACCCTTCCGCAGTCGCGGCTGCCGCGGCGATCCGCGATTCGCGATTCACGATCGTGCATGCGCCCTTCAGCGATCTCGGTCGTGCCCTCGACGAGCACGATGTCGGACTGGTGCAAGGGGTGCTGCTGGACCTCGGCGTCTCTTCACCGCAACTCGACGAGCCCGTGCGGGGCATGAGTTTTCGCTTCGATGCGCCACTCGACATGCGCATGGATACCAGCCGCGGTCGGACCGCGGCGCAATGGCTGGCCGAGGCGCCGGTGGGTCGGATCAGGGAGGTGCTCAGGGACTATGGGGAAGAACGGTTTGCTCATGCGATTGCAAAGGCGCTTGTTGCTGCTCGGGCAGGGCAACCTGTTGCAACCACTGGACAGCTTGCCGCTATCGTGGAGAAAGCGGTCCGTACACGTGAGCCGGGCCAGCACCCGGCGACTCGCACCTTCCAGGCTCTACGGATTCTCGTCAATCAGGAACTCGAGGAGCTCTCGCTAGTCCTGCCGCAGTGCGTGGATCGACTGGCGCCGGGCGGCCGCCTGGTGGTTATCAGCTTCCATTCGCTGGAAGACCGCATCGTCAAGCGCTTCATGCGCGACGCGGCGCGGCCGCCGCAGCTACCGTCGCGGCTGCCGCTGCGGGCGTGCGAACTGCCGCCGCCGGCGCTGAGCCTGGTGGGTCGCGCGAGGCGGCCGAGCGAAGCCGAACGCAGTGCCAACCCCCGCGCACGCAGTGCGGTGATGCGGGTCGCCGAACGGCGGGAGGCGGCATGACCGGGCAGCGCTGTCGAGCGGCGCATCAGGCTCGCCGGCGAGGTATCGCCGACGCGAATGCGGCCGGTCGCGCCGATCGCCGGGCGCGCGGCGGCAGGGCGGCGGCGCCATGAGCCGGGTCCAGATCCTGCTGGTCGCGCTGGTGGTGCTGAGCGCCCTCGGCGTGGTTTCGGCGCAGCACGAATCGCGCAAGCTGGTCTCGGCCTACGAGCAGGAGCGCTCGCGCATGCAGCAACTCGAGATCGAATGGGGCCAGCTGCAACTCGAGCAGAGCACCCTCGCAAACCACTCGCGCGTCGAGCGCATCGCCCGTGAGCAGCTCCGCATGGCGGTCCCCGATCCCGCCAGTGTGTTGCTGCTGGAGCGTCGCAGATGAGGCGAAATTCGAAAAGCGTAACCTTCAACCGCAATCCTCTGCTCGCGCGGGACCTGCCGATCTGGCGCCCGCGCGTCGTGCTGCTGGCCCTGCTGGCGGGCTCGTTCGCGCTGGTCGGGCGGGCCGCCTATCTGCAGGGCGTCAATGACGATTTCCTGCAGGCCAAGGGTGAATCCCGCTTCTCGCGCGTCCTGACGATGCCGGCCAATCGCGGTCGCATCCTCGACCGCAGCGGCGACGTGCTGGCGATCAGCACGCCGGTGAAGTCGGTCGCGTGGTCGCCGCCGTTGCCGGAACGGGAGGGCGCTGAAGTCGTGCGCCCTCAACCGGCGCAGCTGCGCAAGCTCGCCGGCTTGCTGCAGATGGACGTACACGAGCTCACCCGCAAGCTCGACGGCGCCACAGATTTCACCTATCTGAAACGACAGCTGTCGCCGGACGACGCCAGCCGGGTCGCGGCGCTCGCGATCCCCGGCATCCATCTCGAACAGGAATTCCGGCGCTACTACCCCGGCGGCGAAGCGACCGCCCACTTGCTGGGCTTCACCGGCGATGGCGACAGCGGCCAGGAAGGCGTCGAACTCGCGTTCGACGACCGCCTGGCGGGTGTCGATGGGTCGCGCCGGGTGATCAAGGATCGCCGTGGACGGATCGTCGAGGACGTCGAGTCGATCCGGCTTCCCCAGGAGGGCACGGACCTGCAGCTCTCGATCGACGGCAGGATCCAGCATCTCGCCTACACTGCCCTAAAGGAGGCTGTCGCCCAACACAAGGCGCGCGCTGGCGGCGTCGTCGTCCTCGACGCCCGCAGCGGCGAAGTGCTGGCCCTGGTAAACAGCCCCAGCTTCAACCCCAACGATCGGCGTGAGCTGTTCGGTGCACGCCTGCGCAATCGCGCGCTCACCGACACCTACGAGCCCGGTTCGACGATGAAACCGTTTACCGCAGCCATGGCCCTCGACCTGGGCACGTACCGTTTCGACACCGTCGTCGACACCGGCGAAGGGCGCATGACGATCGGCAACAGAACGATCCGCGACACCAAGAAGCATGGCCTGCTTACCGTCGCAGAGGTGATCCAGAAATCGTCCAACGTCGGTGCCGCGACGATCGCATTGAGCTTCGATCCGAAGGTGATGTGGGGCTATTTCGACCGGCTCGGCTTCGGTGCGCCGCTCGATCTCGGCTTCCCCGGCGAAGCGGGCGGCCGGCTGCGGCCGCCGGCCAGCTGGAAGCCGATCGAACAGGCGACGATGTCCTACGGCCACGGCCTGTCGGTGACGCTGATGCAGATGGCTCATGCCTATCTGGCGCTTGCCCGCGAGGGCGATCTGATCCCGGTCAGCCTGCTCCGGTCGCCGGGCGCTCCGGCCCATGGCCGGCAGGTGTTCTCGCCGCAGACCGCGCAGGCGATCCGCAGCATGCTGGAGCTGGTCGTGCAGGAAGGCGGTACTGCGCCGATGGCCCAGGTCGCCGGCTACCGGGTCGGCGGCAAGACCGGCACCGCCCACAAGATCGAAGACGGTCGCTACGCGGACAAGTACGTGGCCTCGTTCGTCGGTGTCGCGCCGATGTCGGATCCGCGGCTGGTGGTGGCAGTGATGATCGACGAGCCGGGCAACGGCAAGCATTACGGCGGCACGGTGGCCGGGCCGGTCTTCGCACAGATCGTCGCCGGCGCCTTGCGCAGCCTCGGGGTGCCTCCGGACGCGCCGCTGACGCCGGTGCGCGTGGCGCAACAAGCTTCCCCCGCGGAGAGGATGTGACGACCGAAGGCGCACGGCGACTGCTCGGCCGGCTGGAGGCCATCGGTGCCCGGCCGGAGGGCATCAGCGCCGATTCACGGGCGATCTCGACCGGCGACCTGTTCGTCGCCTATCCCGGCTTCAGCAACGACGGTCGTCGCTTCATCGGCGACGCCCTCGCGCGTGGCGCAGCGGCGGTGCTGTGGGAAGCCGAGGGCGGGGAATGGCCGGCACAGTACGAACTGCCGAATCTGCCGGTGCGGGGGCTGCGAGACCAGGTTGGCGATCTCGCCGACCAGATATTCAACGAGCCGAGCCGCCGCCTGTGGGTCGCCGGCGTCACCGGCACCAACGGCAAGACCACGGTCAGCCAGTGGCTTGCCCGCGCAATGCAGGAACTGGGCGGGCGCTGTGCGATCATCGGCACCCTCGGCTGGGGATTCCCCGGCAGCCTCGAGGCCGGGCTGCATACCACGCCGGACGCGGTGGACGTGCATCGCCAGCTCGACCGCTTCGGGCGTGCCGGTGCCGATTCGGTGGCGATGGAGGTGTCGTCGATCGGCCTCGACCAGGGCCGCGTGAACGGCGTGCGCTTCGATCTCGCGATCTTCACCAACCTGACCCGCGATCACCTCGACTACCACGGCGACATGGCGTGCTATGCGCGTGCCAAGGCGCAGCTGTTCGAATCCAAGGACATCGGCGCCGCGGTGATCAATGCCGATGACGCCTTCGGCCGCGAACAGGCGCGGAAGCTGATCGGCCGTGGCGTGCGGGTCATCGCCTACGGCCTCGAGCGCGCCCGCGAGGCGCAGCTCCCAGGCGCTGAATTCGTACTCGCCGACGCCTTGAGGAACACCCTTGCGGGCCAGCAATTCCGCCTGTGCTGGAGACACCACAGGCTGCCGATGAGCCCGCAGAGCATCGGCAGCTTCAACGTATCGAACATGCTCGCGGTGATCGCCTGCCTGCTGGCGCGGGGCGTCGACATCGACGCCGCGGCGCGGGTGGTCGGCCACCTGAATGCGCCGGAAGGGCGGATGCAGCTCATCGGTGGCATCGCCGAGCCACTGGTGGTGGTCGATTACGCCCACACTCCGGATGCGCTGACCCAGGTGCTGAGCGCAACCCGGTCCACCGCCGATACCCGCGAAGGCCGCCTGATCTGCGTGTTCGGTTGTGGTGGTGATCGCGACACCGGCAAGCGGCCGCTGATGGGAGAGGTCGCGGCACGCCTGGCCGACAAGGTGATCCTGACCAGCGACAATCCGCGCGGCGAGGATCCTGAGCAGATCCTGTCGGACATCGCCGCCGGCGCGCCGGCAGCCGACCGCATCCTCGATCGCAGCGAGGCGATCCGTCATGCATTGCTCGGCGCTGCGGCCGACGACGTCGTCGTGCTCGCCGGCAAGGGACACGAGGACTACCAGGAAGTCGGTGGCGTGCGCAGACACTATTCGGACATCGAGCAGTCCCGCGAGGCGCTGGCTGCCTGGCGCGACGCCAGGAGCGAGGCATGATGAGCGATCTGCCGTTCCTCGCGAAGGCCAGCGGGGGGCGCGCGACGACCGGCGCAAGCTTCGACGGAATTGCCACCGACAGCCGTTCGGTGGCTGCCGGGCAGCTGTTCGTCGCGCTGCGCGGCGAGCGCTTCGACGGTCACGGATTCGTCGAAGCCGCCCTTGCCCGCGGTGCGGCGGCGGCGGTCGTCGACCAGCACTGGTTCGACGGCGCGCCGGAAGCGGCGCGCGCCTGGCCGCTGCTGGTGGTGGGCGACACGCGGAGTGCGCTCGGCGACATCGCCCGCCGTTGGCGGGCGTGCTTCGAGATCCCGGTGATCGGGGTCACCGGCAGCAACGGAAAGACCACCGTCAAGGAGATGTGCGCCGCCATTCTGCGCGCCCAGGCGGCCTTGGACGGAGCCGATCCGGCAACTTCGGTGCTGGCCACCGAGGGCAACCTCAACAATGACATCGGCCTGCCGCTGACCGTATCGCAGATGGCGCCGCAGCACCGCTTCGCGGTGATCGAGATGGGCATGAACAGGCCCGGCGAGATCGCCCGGCTGGCGTCGATCGCCGCACCCACCGTGGCAGTCGTGACCAATGCCCAACGGGCCCACCTCGAGGGCATGGGTGGAATCGACGCGGTTGCCGAGGAGAAGGGCGCCATCTATGGCGGCCTGCGGCCGGACGGCATCGCGGTGATCAATGCGGACGATCCCCATGCCGACCTGTGGCGACGTCAAAGCTCAGGTTTCGCGTGCCGCTCGTTCGGTGTCGCCCATGCCGCCGACATCCACGCCACTTACATCCTGAAAGGGCACGGCGCAGAGCTGTCGGTGCACACTCCGGCAGCCACGTTCGAGCTGGCGCTGCAGGTGCCGGGACGCCACAACGTCCTCAATGCCCTGGCCGCGACCGCCGCGACCCTTGCTGCGGGTGCCGCCGTGGAGGCGGTTCGTCGCGGGCTCGAAAGCTTTCGCGGCACCAAGGGGCGGCTCGAACGCAAAGCCGGCGTCAATGGCGCGGTCGTGATCGACGACAGCTACAACGCCAACCCGGATTCGCTGATCGCCGGCATCGACGTCCTGGCGGCCACCCCCGGGCGAACGATCCTGGTGCTCGGTGACATGGGCGAGGTCGGATCCAACAGCGCCCAGTTGCACGACGAGGTCGGCGGCTACGCCAAGAGCGCAGGGGTCGACCAGTTGTTCGCCCTGGGGGAGATGAGCGAGGTCGCGGCCCGCAACTTCGGAGAAGGCGGGCGCCATTTCGGGCGCCCTGAGGACCTCGTGAGCGCGCTGCGCAATGCCATGAACGCGGACACCGTGGTGCTTGTCAAGGGCTCCCGCTTCATGCGCATGGAACGGATCGTGGACGGCATCGTGGTGCCGAAACCCTGACGGAGATCGGGTCGCGGGTGACCGGCGACCAGGGAGAGCGCAACAACAAATGCTGCTGGAAGTCGCCAACTGGCTGGGTCAGGACATCAGGGCCTTCAATGTGTTCGGCTACATCACGCTGCGCACGGTGCTGGCCGCCCTGACCGCGCTGGTGATCTCCTTCATCTTCGGTCCGGCGGTGATTCGCTGGCTGGCAGCCAAGAAGATCGGGCAGGCGGTGCGCGACGACGGGCCGAAGTCGCACCTCACCAAGGCCGGCACCCCGACGATGGGTGGCGCCCTGATCCTGATCGCGATCGCGATCACGATGCTGCTGTGGGGCGATCTCGGCAATCGATACATGTGGACGGTGCTGGTGGTGACCCTGGGCTTCGGCACGGTGGGTTGGATCGACGACTGGAAGAAGGTCGTGCACCGCGATCCGAGCGGCCTCGCCAGTCGCTGGAAATACCTGTGGACCTCGCTGATCGCGGCCGGTGCGGCGGCCTACCTGGCGCTCACCGCATCCGAGCCGGCGCAGTTCGAGCTGATCGTCCCGTTCTTCAAATCGGTGGCCTATCCGCTCGGCGCATTCGGTTTCGTCATCCTGTCGTATTTCGTCATCAACGGTACCAGCCACTCGGTCAACCTCACCGATGGCCTCGACGGCCTGGCGATCATGCCGACGGTGATGGTCTCGGGCGCCCTCGCGGTGTTTGCCTATGTCGCCGGTCATGCCGGCTTCTCCAAGTACCTCGGGCTGCCCTACATCGCCGGTGCAGGCGAACTGGCGGTGTTCTGTGGCGCGATGTGCGGCGCCGGGCTCGGCTTCCTGTGGTTCAACGCCTACCCGGCCGAGGTCTTCATGGGCGACGTCGGCGCTCTCGCCCTCGGCGCGGCGATGGGCACCGTCGCAGTGATCGTGCGTCAGGAAATCGTGCTGTTCATCATGGGCGGCCTGTTCGTCGCCGAGGCGCTGTCGGTGATGGTGCAGGTGATGTATTTCCGCGTTACCGGCGGCCGGCGAATCTTTCGCATGGCGCCGCTGCACCACCACTACGAACTGGGCGGCTGGAAGGAGACCCAGGTGGTGGTCCGTTTCTGGATCATCACGATCATGCTGGTGCTGTTCGGTCTGTCCACCCTGAAGCTCAGGTAAGCGATGAAAGGACGCTGGCAAGACAAGTCGGTTCTGGTGCTCGGGCTCGGTGAATCCGGCCTGGCGATGGCGCGCTGGCTGGCACGCTGCGGCGCTCGCCTGACCATCGCCGACAGTCGCCCGACGCCGCCCGGCGCCCAGGCCCTGCAGCGGGAACAGCCCACCGTCCACACCACCTTCGGACCGTTCGCGCCGAGCCTGCTCGACGGCATCGCATCCCTGGCAATCAGTCCTGGTCTGGATCCGCGCATGCCGCTGGTGGTCGAGGCACGCAGCCGTGGCATCGAGGTCACCGGCGAAATGTCGCTGCTGGCCCAGGCCCTCGACGATCTCGGCGTGCGCGGTGGCACGCAAATCATCGCGATCACCGGCACCAATGGCAAGACCACGACCACTGCGCTGGCCGGCGAGATGTGCCGCGCGGCCGGACGCCGAACCACCGTTGCCGGCAACATCGGGCCGACCGCCCTCGACGCGCTGGGCACGGCACTGGACGGGGGGAGCGCCTTGCCCGAGGTGTGGGTGCTCGAACTGTCGAGCTTCCAGATCGAGACCATGCAATGCCTCGCTGCCGACGCGGCGGTGGTCCTCAATGTCAGCGACGATCACCTCGACCGCTACAGCGACCTGGGCGCGTATGCCGCGACCAAGTCGCGGATCTTCGACGGATCGGGCGTCATGGTGCTGAATCGGGAGGACCGACGCGTCATGGCGATGCGACGCGCCGGACGCGAAACCGTGACCTTCGGTTGCGACTGCCCGGCCCACGGCGACTACGGGCTCGACGGCGAAGGCGACGACCTGTCCCTGGTGCTGCCGGGACATCCGCGGGTCGCGGCCGCCCGGCTGTCCCTGGCGGGTACCCACAATCTCGCCAACGCGCTCGCGGCGCTGGCCCTGTGTCGCGCCATCGGACTGCCGTGGGAACCTCTGATCGACGCCCTGTGCCGCTTCGAAGGCCTGCCCCATCGCGTTCAGCCGGTGGCCCGCCGCGACGACGGGGTGGTTTTCTACGACGATTCCAAGGGCACCAACGTCGGCGCCACGCTGGCGGCGATCGCGGGCCTGCGGCGGCCGGTGGTGCTGATCGCCGGCGGTGACGGCAAGGGTCAGGATTTCGCGCCGCTGGCGCCGGCGCTCGGCCGGCATGGCCGGGCCGTGGTGCTGATCGGGCGGGACGCGCCGCTGATCGAACGCGTCCTCGGCGCTTGCGGCGTGCCGCTCGAGCGCTGCGCCAGCCTGGAGGCTGCGGTCGGCCGCGCCGACGCGCTCGCCCAGGCCGGCGACGCAGTGCTGTTGTCGCCCGCCTGCGCGAGCCTCGACATGTTCCGCAACTATGCGCACCGGGCAGAAGTGTTCGTCGCAGCGGTACGTGCCCTCGACCGGGTGAGCGCCCCATGAAGCTCGCGCTCCCCCTCCCGCTCGGCCGCTCTGCAGGCGAAACCAGCAGCATCGCCACGTCGCGCGCGGTCGGACGGCTGACGCGGCCCGGAAAGCCGCCGGCGGAACTCGACATGGTGTTGATCTGGTCGGCGATGGCCCTGCTGCTACTGGGTCTGGTGATGGTCTATTCGTCGTCGATCGCGACCGCCGAGGGCAGCGACTTCACCGGCCACCGTTCGAGCTATTTCCTGGTCCGCCATTCGACCTTCCTGATGATCGGCGTGGTCGCCGGCACCCTGGCCTTCCAGCTGCCGGTACGGGTCTGGCAGCAGTGTGCGCCGTGGCTTTTCGGCATCGGCGTGCTGTTGCTGGTGGCGGTGCTGGTGCCGAACCTCGGGCGCGAGGTCAACGGCGCCCGCCGCTGGCTGCCGCTAGGGCCGCTCAACCTGCAGCCGTCGGAGCTGATGAAGCTGTTCGTCGCCCTCTATGCCGCCGACTACACGGTGCGCAAGCTGCCCTACATGTCGAGCCTGCGCCGCGCCTTCCTGCCGATGGCGGCGGTGATCCTGTTCGTCGGCGCGCTGCTGCTGCGCGAGCCGGATTTCGGCGCCTTCGTCGTGATCACCGCGATCGCCTTCGGCATCCTGTTCCTCGGCGGCATCAACGTGCGCATCTTCGTGCTGCTGCTGGTCGTGGCGGTGATCGGCTTCATGTTGCTGATCTGGTGGTCGCCGTACCGGCGCGACCGCATCCTCGGCTTCATGGACCCGTGGCGCGATCCGTACGGCAACGGCTATCAGCTCTCCCACGCGCTGATCGCCTTCGGCCGCGGCGAATGGATCGGCGTCGGCCTCGGTGCCAGCATCGAGAAGCTGTTCTACCTGCCGGAGGCCCATACCGATTTCCTGTTGGCGGTGATCGCCGAGGAACTGGGCTTCGTCGGTGTCCTGACGGTGGTCGTGCTGTTCGCGCTGGTGGTGCAGCGCGCCTTCGCGATCGGCCGCCAGGCGATCACGCTGGAGCGCTTCTTCGCCGGCCTGGTGGCGCAGGGCATCGGCCTGTGGTTCGGCGTGCAGTCCTTCATCAACATGGGGGTCAACACCGGCCTGCTGCCGACCAAGGGGCTGACCCTGCCGCTGATGAGCTTCGGCGGTTCCGGGATCCTCGCCAATTGCGTGGCACTCGCGGTGCTGCTGCGCATCGACTGGGAAAACCGCCAAATCATGCGCAGGGGTGGTGCATGACGCGGCGCTTCGGGCGAAGCGGCGCGCCGCGGCCGGGCTCGTTCGCGAGCGACGGCAGGCGAGTCGTGCGGGGGCAGCCATGAAGAAGCTGCTGGTCATGGCGGGCGGTACCGGCGGCCACATCTACCCCGGCCTTGCGGTTGCCGAGGTACTCGGTGCGCGGGGCTGGCAGATTGCCTGGATGGGCAATCCGGACGGCATGGAAGCGGGCCTGGTGTCGCCGCGCGGCTACGACATGGCGTGGATCCGCTTCGCGGCGCTGCGCGGCAAGGGCCTGTTGCGCAAGTTGCTGCTTCCGGTGAATCTGCTGCGCGGCTTCTGGCAGGCGCTCGGCCACATCCGTCGCCTGCAGCCGGACGTCGTGCTCGGCATGGGCGGCTATGTCAGCTTTCCGGGCGGCATGATGGCGGCGGCGCTTGGCCGGCCGCTGGTGCTGCACGAGCAGAACTCGGTAGCCGGCCTCGCCAACCGCGTCCTCGCCGGCGTCGCCGACGAAGTCCTCAGCGGTTTCCCGGATGTCTTGCCGAAGGCTCGCTGGGTAGGCAATCCGGTGCGCCGCGAGATCGCCGAGCTGGCCCCTCCGGGCGAGCGCTACGCCGGGCGCAGCGGCCCGCTGCGTCTGCTCGTCGTCGGCGGCAGCCTGGGCGCCAAGGTGCTCAACGACGTGCTGCCGGCCGCCCTCGCGCTGATGCCGGAGACACGCCGTCCGCGAGTCGTACACCAGGCCGGTCGCCGGCAGATCGATGCGCTCGAGGAGAACTACGCCGCGGCCGGGGTCAGGGGCGAACTGCTGCCGTTCATCGAAGACATGGCCGCGCGCTACGCCGAGGCGGACCTCGTGCTGTGCCGCGCCGGTGCACTGACCGTCGCCGAACTGGCCGCCGCCGGC
This sequence comes from Rhodocyclaceae bacterium, assembly GCA_020445745.1. GTDB lineage: Bacteria > Pseudomonadota > Gammaproteobacteria > Burkholderiales > Rhodocyclaceae > Cognatazoarcus. Next base: position 120,588 of record JAGRGB010000028.1, read on the forward strand.
GTCGCCAGCATCCTGGTGCCGCTGCCCCACGCGGTGGATGACCACCAGACCGGCAACGCGCGCTTCCTGGCCGATCGCGGGGCGGCGTTGCTGTTGGCCCAGGGCGAGCTCGGTGCGGCGCAGCTTGCCGCGCTGCTCGACCGTCTCGACCGTCCCCAACTGCAGGTGATGGCCGAAAAGGCCAGGGCGCTGGCCAGGGCCGACGCGGCCGAAGCCGTCGCCGCCGCCTGTGAGGCGCATGCAAGGAGCCAGGCGAAATGAAACACAAGGTCAAGCACATCCACTTCGTCGGCATCGGTGGCGCCGGCATGAGCGGCATCGCCGAAGTGCTGGTGAACCTCGGATACATGGTCAGTGGTTCGGACCTCGGCAGCAATGCGGCGACCCGGCGGCTGACGGCGATGGGGGCGCGGGTGGTCAGCGGCCATGCCGCCGAGAACGTCGCCGGTGCCGACGCGATCGTGACCTCGACCGCGGTGCGCGGCGACAACCCCGAGGTGGTGGCGGCGCGCGCGGCCCACGTGCCGGTGGTACCGAGGGCGCAGATGCTGGCCGAACTGATGCGACTCAAGCAGGGCATCGCGATCGCCGGTACCCACGGCAAGACCACCACCACCTCGCTGGTCGCCAGCATCCTGGCCGAGGGCGGCATGGATCCCACCTTCGTGATCGGCGGCCGGCTCAATGCCGCCGGTGCCAATGCGCGGCTCGGCAAGGGCGACTTCCTGGTCGCCGAGGCCGACGAGTCGGATGCCTCCTTCCTGCTGATCAATCCGGTGATCTCGGTGGTCACCAACATCGACGCCGATCACATGGAGACCTATGGCCACGACTTTGCGCGGCTCAAGCAGGCCTTCGTCGACTTCCTGCAACACCTGCCGTTCTACGGCGTCGCGGTGCTGTGCGAGGACGACCCCCACGTGCGCTCGATCATGCCGCTGGTGTCGAAGCAGATCGTGCGCTATGGCATCTCGCCGAGCGCGGCGGTGCGCGCCGAGAACGTCCGCGCGGAGGCTGACCGCATGCGCTTCGACGTGGTGCGGGAGAACGGCAGCATCTCGCGTTTCCCGGCGGTGTTGAACCTGCCGGGCGTCCATAACGTCCGCAACGCGCTGGCGGCGGTCGCGGTGGCGACCGAGGTCGGCGTGCCGGACGAGGCGATCGCCAAGGCACTGGACGAGTTTCACGGTGTCGGCCGGCGCTTCCAGCGCTACGGCGAGGTGCCGCTACCGGGGGGTGGCGGTTTCACGCTGATCGACGACTACGGCCACCACCCGGCCGAGATGGCGGCGACCCTGGAGGCCGCCCGCGGCGCCTTTCCCGGGCGCCGGCTGGTGCTGGCCTTCCAGCCCCACCGCTACACCCGCACGCGCGACTGCTTCGAAGACCTGGTGCATGTCCTGGAGGCCGCCGATCTGGTCCTGCTGACCGAAGTCTATGCCGCCGGCGAGGCGCCGATCGTGGCTGCCGACAGCCGCTCGCTGGCGCGCGCGATCCGGGTCGCCGGCAAGGTCGAGCCGATCTTCGTGGAGGACGTCGCGCAGATGCCGCAGGCGGTCATCGACAGCGCCCGCGACGGTGACGTCGTGATCACCATGGGCGCCGGTTCGATCGGTTCGGTGCCGGGCCGGCTGGCGAACCGGGAGGACTGATGGCGATGTCACGGCGGTTCGGCAGGGTGGCGGTTCTGTTCGGCGGCTCGTCGGCCGAGCGCGATGTCTCGCTGATGTCCGGGCGGGCGGTGCTCGAGGCGCTGCTCGCCGAGGGCGTGGACGCCCACGCCTTCGATCCGGCCGAGCGCGAACTGTACGAACTGAAGCGCGACGGCTTCGAGCGGGCCTTCGTGATCCTGCACGGTCGGGGCGGCGAAGACGGCACGGTGCAGGGGGCGCTGGAACTGATGGGCATTCCCTACACCGGCAGCGGTGTCATGGCGTCGGCGCTGTCGATGGACAAATGGCGTACCAAGATGGTGTGGCAATCGGTCGGCCTGCCGACGCCGCGCTACGCGATCCTCGAAGAGACCACCGACTGGGATGCCGTGGTTGCCGAACTGGGGCTGCCGATCTTCGTCAAGCCGGTGCATGAAGGCAGCAGCATGGGCGCCACCAAGGTGACCCGGGCCGAGGATCTGGCGGCGGCCTGGGAACTCGCGGCACGCTTCGACCGGCTGGTGCTGGCCGAAGAGTTCGTCACGGGCGAGGAGCTGACCGGGCCCTTTCTCGCCGACCAGGCCCTACCGCTGGTGCGCATCGTCGCGCCCGGCGGCAACTACGACTACCAGAACAAGTACTTCACCGACGACACCCGGTACTACTGCCCGGCCGGTCTGCCCGAGGACCTGGAGCGCCGCATGCGCGAGGCGGTGCTGCAATCGGCACGGGTGCTCGGCTGTCGTGGCTGGGGGCGCGCGGATCTGATCATGAAGGCGGACGGCAGCTTCACGCTGCTGGAGATGAACACGGCCCCCGGCATGACCAGCCACTCGCTGGTGCCGATGTCGGCGCGCGCCGCCGGACTGGAATTCGGTGCCCTGTGCCTGCGCATTCTCGAGGAGGCCCGCGTTGGCTGACGCGCGTCGCCGGCGAGCGCCCGGCACCACTTCCCGCAAACCGGCGCGCGACGCCCGCGGAGATCGCAGCGGCTTGTGGCACAACCCGGCGATGCTCAACCTGATCGCCGACATCTGCCTGCTGTTCGGATCTACCGCGCTGGCCTACGCCGCCTTCTCGTGGTTCCTCCGGCAGCCGCTGTTTCCGCTCGACGAGGTGGTGCTGGTGACGCCCCCGGCCCAGGTCACCGAGGCGCAACTCGAGTACGCCGCCCTGAGCGCCGTCGACGGTGGCTTCTTCACGGTGGATCTCGACCGTGTCCGGGAAACCTTCGAGAAGCTGCCGTGGGTGCGCCGCGCGGAAGTGCGCCGACGCTGGCCGGCCAGCCTCGAACTGCGCCTCGAGGAGCATGTCGCGGTGGCCTACTGGAGCCCGGCCGGCAGCGGCGAGACGCGGCTGGTCAATCGCCAGGGCGAGGTCTTCGTCGCCGCCAGCGACGCGACCATGCCGAAGCTGTCCGGGCCGGAAGGTTCGGCGGCCTACGTGCTGAACCGCTTCGGCGCATTGGTCGAGGCGGTGGCACCGCTCGGCGATCCGCTCACCGACGTCAGCTTGTCGGCGCGCGAGGCGTGGCAACTGAAGCTCGCCGGGGGGCTCGTCATCGAGCTCGGCAGGGACCAGGAGTCGGCGCCCAGCGACCGCCGGCTGCGGGATTTTGTGGCCACCTTCCCCGGCGTCCGGGAGAGGGCGGGAGTCGAAGTGGCGGTGGCCGACCTGCGCTACCCCAGTGGATATGCGCTGCGCGATGCGCAGCAGGAGAAGCCCGCAGAGGGCAGCAAATGAGCAAGGAACAGAAGGATCTGATCGTCGGACTCGACATCGGCACGTCGAAGATCACCTGCATGGTGGCGGAATCGCTGCCGGACGGCAGTCTCGACGTGGTTGGCCTCGGAACCCAGGGGACCAACGGCCTGAAGCGGGGCGTGGTGGTCAATATCGAGGCCACCGTGGAAGCCATTTCACGGGTCGTGCAGGAAGTCGAGCTGATGGCCAACTGCAAGATCCGCGACGTGTTCACCGGCATCGCCGGCAGTCACATCCGCAGCTTCAACTCCAACGGAATGGTCGCGATCAAGGACCGCGAGGTGACGCCGATCGATGTCGAGCGGGTGATCGAGGTGGCCCGGGCGATGCCGATCCCGGCCGACCAGCAGATCCTGCACATCCTGACCCAGGAATTCATCATCGACGGCCAGGACGGCGTGCGCGAGCCGATCGGCATGAGCGGGGTCAAGCTCGAGACCAAGGTGCACATCGTCACCGGCGCGGTGTCGGCGGCCCAGAACGTGGTCAAGTGCGTGCGCCGCTGCGGCCTGGAGGTCGTCGATCTGATCCTGCAGCCGCTGGCGTCGAGTTACGCGACGCTGTCCGACGACGAGAAGGAGCTCGGCGTCTGCCTGGTGGACATCGGCGCCGGCACCACCGACATCGCCGTGTTCACCCGCGGTGCGATTCGCCATACCGCCGTGCTGCCGGTGGCCGGTGATCAGATCACCAACGACATCGCGATGGCGCTGCGCACACCGACTGCCGAGGCGGAGGAGATCAAGATCCACCACGGCGTCGCGATGCACACCCTGGCCGACCCGGAGGACATGATCGAGGTGCCGGGCGTCGGTGACCGGCCGTCGCGAAAGCTGTCGCGCCAGGCTCTGGCCGACGTCATCGAGCCGCGGGTCTCGGAAATCTACGAGCTGGTCCAGGCCGAGCTGCGCCGCAGCGGCTACGAGGAATTGTTGTCGTCGGGAATCGTGCTGACCGGTGGCTCGGCCGACATGGCAGGCATGGTGGAACTCGGTGAGGAGGTGTTCCACATGCCGGTGCGGATCGGCGTGCCGCACTACGCAGGCGGATTGGCGGACGTGGTGTGCCAGGCCCGTTATGCCGCGGCGATGGGCCTGGTGCTGGAGGGCGTGGTCCAGCGGCGGCGGGGATTCCAGGCGAGGGAGACGAGGAACGTGCGCGACCTGTTCTCGCGCCTGAAGGGATGGTTCGAGAAGAACTTTTGATCAGGGGTCGGCCCGGGGTCGATCCAATTTGAATGAACGTCTGTCGGAATCGGTTATTTAGTTGTAGTATTTTTTAGAACTACTAAATAGCCGGCGTCTGCGGGCGGTCCAACCAGCAGCAAGGTAGTTTCTGAAGGAGGCGAATCAAATGTTTGAAATCGTTGAGAAGGTCGAAACCGGGACGATCATCAAGGTGGTTGGCGTGGGCGGCGCCGGCGGCAACGCTGTCGATCACATGATCCGCGAGGGTGTCCAGGGCGTCGATTTCATCTGCGCCAACACCGACGCCCAGGCACTGTTGCGCAGCATGGCCCCGGTCAAGGTCCAGCTCGGCACCAGCGGGCTCGGCGCCGGCTCCAAGCCGGAGGCGGGGCGGGCCGCGGCGCAGGAGTCGCGGGACGAGATCGCCGCGGCACTCGACGGCGCGCACATGTGCTTCATCACGGCCGGCATGGGCGGTGGGACCGGCACCGGCGCGGCGCCGGTGGTCGCCGAGATCGCCAAGGAACTCGGCATCCTGACGGTGGCGGTGGTCACCAAACCGTTCGATTTCGAGAACCGACTGCGGGTCGCCGAGAGCGGCGTCGAGGAACTGGCCAAGCAGGTCGACTCGCTGATCGTCGTGCTCAACGACAAGTTGCTCGAGGTGTTCGGCGATGACGCCGGCTTCGAGGACTGCTTCCGATCCGCCGACAACGTGCTCCGCAGCGCGGTCGGCGGCATCGCCGAGATCATCAACGTGCCGGGCCTGGTCAATGTCGATTTCCAGGACGTGCGCACCGCGATGGCGGAGATGGGCCGGGCGATGATGGGTTCGGCGGAAGCCGAGGGCATGGACCGTGCCCGCATCGCCGCCGAGCAGGCCGCAGTGAGCCCGCTGCTGGAGGGCACCGAGCTGTCGGGCGCACGCTGCGTGCTGATCAACATCACCGCCAGCCGCACGCTGAAGATGTCCGAGGTGCGCGATGCGGTGCGGACGGTTCAGGCATTCGCAGCCCAGGAAGCCTTCGTCAAGTACGGCACGGTGTTCGAAGAGGCGATGGCAGACCGCATCCGGATCACCGTCGTCGCCACCGGCCTCGGGCTGCCGAGCCTGTCGAACAAGCAGCCGGTGATGCAGGTGGTCGCCGGCACCGGTACCTACGGCCCGGTCTCCGGCAACGTCGATTTCGGCAATCTGGACGTTCCGGCGGTGATCCGCACCGGACGCCGCTCGGCAGTCGAGGCGATGAGTTCGAACGGCGTCGACACCTACGACATTCCGGCCTTCCTGCGCAAACAGGCCGACTGAGGAGGCCGGGCGAAGGCCACGACGGGCGCCCCGTGCGGACATCGCCTCCGCTCCGGCGGTGGCGCCCTGGCTTATTTTGCACTGCAACAAAACGTGCTATGATGCAGCCATCCTCCAAGAGGTGTATCCGATGATTCGACAACGCACCCTGAAGTCCCTGGTCAGCGCCACCGGCGTCGGCCTGCATGGCGGCCGCAAGGTCAACCTGGTGCTGCGGCCGGCCGCACCGGATACCGGCATCGTTTTCCGGCGCGTCGATCTCGACCCGCCGGTCGAACTCGCGTGTGACCCGTACGCGGTGGTCGACACCCGCATGTGTTCGGGTCTGCAATGTGGCGGCGCCAAGGTCGGCACCGTCGAACACCTGATGTCCGCACTGTCCGGGCTCGGCATCGACAATCTCCATGTCGACGTCGATGCGCCCGAGATCCCGATCCTGGACGGCAGCGCCGCACCGTTCGTGTTCCTGCTGCAGTCGGCCGGCATCGAGGAACAGAAGGCGCCGAAGCGCTTCCTGCGGGTGACCAAGCCGGTCGAGTACGTCGAGGATGACAAGTGGGTCCGGCTCGAGCCCTACGACGGCTTCCGCCTGAGCTTCGCGATCCAGTTCGACCACCCTGCCATCGACCGCACCGGCACCGAGGTCACGATCGATTTTGCCGAGCATGCCTACGTGCGCGACGTCGCCCGCGCTCGCACCTTCGGCTTCATGCAGGAGGTCGAATACCTGCGCGACAATGGCCTGGCCCAGGGCGGCAGCCTCGACAATGCGATCGTGATGGACGAGTACCGGGTGCTGAACGGCGACGGCCTGCGCTACGCCGACGAGTTCGTCAAGCACAAGGTGCTCGATGCGATCGGCGATCTCTATCTCTGCGGTCACCCGCTGCTCGCCGCCTATTCGGCCCACAAGGCCGGTCATGCACTCAACAACCAGATCCTGCGGGTGCTGCTCGAGGACGAGAGCGCCTGGGAGATCGTCACGTTCGAAAAGCCCGGTGGCGCGCCGCCGGATCTCGCGCGCCTGTGGGAGTTGCAGCCGGCGGCCTGAGCCCGAGACGGTTCGGAGATGCTGATCCTCCGATTTCTCGGGGTCGCCTGCCTGATCGGTGCGGCCGCGTCGTTGGCGGCCTACCTGCTGACCGGTGATCGCCGCTACCTGCGATGGATCGGCTGGATTCTGCGCTTCGCGGCCGGCGTGGTGTTGCTGTTCGTCGCGCTGTTGCTGCTCGAACGAATCCTGATGCCGATCATCTGAGCGCAGCCGGCGACTCAGGCGCTGCGCGTGATCAGGCGCCGCAACGCGACGCAGAGCGGAGAATCCGCCGGCAGGCTGTCGGCCAACGTGTCGATGGCGCGGTGCGCTGAAGGCGGAACGCTGCGGCGCGTGACCGGCGGGCGAGGCGCCGACCGCCGTGGCGGCCTGACCTTGACCGTGATCCGTTCCACCACGACTCCTGCGATGGCCAGCCCTTCGAGCAGGCTGGGAACCGCCTGCCGCAGCTTGGCCGCGGCCGCTCCGCTTTCAGCATGCACGACGAGACTGCCGGCGCGCAGATTGGCCACCGCGCAGGCGCCCGCCAGATGGGGCGGCAGGCTGCGGCGGAACAGCGCGTCGATGCGCGCCAGGCGCGCGGCATGGACATGCAACGCGGCCAGCGTGTCGGAATGTTCGAGGTAGCGATCGAGCGGGGCGGCCATGGCATGGGTCGGTCGGCTTGCCGCCCATGGTAGCCAACTGCGGAGCCCGGGTCATCCGGCCATGCTACTATCCGCGCTTTGCCGCCATGCCCCGATCCCCCGCCCATGATTCCCGGCCTTCTCAAGAAGATCTTCGGCAGCCGCAATGACCGGCTGATCCGGAAGTATGCCCAGACCGTCAAGCGGATCAACGCGCTCGAAGGCGACTTCGAAAAACTGTCGGACGAAGAGTTGCGCGCCAAGACGGACGAGTTTCGGCAGCGCGTGGCTGGCGGCGAATCGCTCGACGCCTTGCTGCCGGAAGCGTTCGCGGCGATTCGCGAGGCCGGCAAGCGGGTGCACGGCATGCGCCACTTCGACGTCCAGATGATTGGTGGCATGGTGCTGCACGACGGCAAGATCGCCGAGATGCGTACCGGCGAGGGCAAGACCCTGACGGCGACCCTGCCGGTATACCTCAATGCGATGTCGGGCAAGGGTGTCCATGTCGTCACCGTCAACGACTACCTCGCCAGCCGCGACGCCGAGTGGATGGGGCGGATCTACAATTTCATGGGTCTGTCGGTCGGCTGCAACCTGTCGCAGATGCCGCACGAGCTGAAGAAGCAGGCCTATGCGGCGGACATCACCTACGGCACCAACAACGAATTCGGCTTCGACTACCTGCGCGACAACATGGTCTATGCGCAGGCGGACCGGGTCCAGCGGAGCCTCAACTACGCGATCGTGGACGAGGTCGATTCGATCCTGATCGACGAGGCGCGCACGCCGCTGATCATCTCGGGGCAGGCGGAGGACCACACCGAGCTCTACCTGAAGATGAACGAGGTCCCGCCGCTCTTGAAGAAGCAGGAGGGCGAGGACGACAACGTCACCGATCCGGGCGACTACACCGTGGATCTCAAGTCCCACCAGGTGCTGTTGACCGAGCAGGGGCACGAGCACGCCGAAGACATCCTGGCCCGGATGGGCATGCTGGGCGAGGGCTCGAGCCTGTACGAACCGGCCAACATCCTGCTGATGCACCATCTCTACGCTGCGCTGCGGGCCCATTCGCTGTACCACCGGGACCAGCACTACGTGGTGCAGAACGGCGAGGTCGTGATCGTCGACGAATTCACCGGCCGCCTGATGGCCGGCCGGCGCTGGTCGGAAGGCCTGCACCAGGCGGTCGAGGCGAAGGAAGGAGTCGGCATCCAGGCCGAGAACCAGACCCTGGCGTCGATCACCTTTCAGAACTACTTCCGCATGTACGGCAAGCTCGCCGGCATGACCGGAACCGCCGACACCGAGGCCTACGAGTTCCACCAGATCTACGGGCTCGAGACGGTGGTCATCCCGACCAATCGACCGATGGTCCGCAAGGACCAGAACGACCTCGTCTATCGCACCGCCAACGAGAAGTACAAGGCGATCCTCGACGACATCAAGGACTGCCACGAACGCGGCCAGCCAGTGCTGGTCGGCACCACCTCGATCGAGAACTCCGAGCTGTTGTCGCGCATGCTCGAAGTGGCCAAGGTGCCGCACCAGGTGCTCAACGCCAAGCAGCACGAGAAGGAAGCCTTCATCGTCGTCCAGGCCGGACGGCCGGGCGTCGTCACGATCGCCACCAACATGGCCGGTCGCGGAACCGACATCGTCCTCGGCGGCAACGTCGAAAAGGAGATCGCCACCTTGCGCGACGACGGGTCGGTGCCGGAGGAGAGCAAGGAGACCCAGATCAGCGGTCTGCGCGATGAATGGAAGCAGCTTCACCAACAGGTCCTCGAGGCGGGCGGCCTGAAGATCATCGGTACCGAGCGGCACGAGTCCCGCCGCATCGACAACCAGCTGCGCGGCCGTTCCGGCCGCCAGGGCGACCCGGGTGCGAGCCGCTTCTACCTGTCGCTGGAAGATCCGCTGATGAAGATCTTCGCCGGCGAGCGCCTGAACGCGATCATGGTGCGGCTGAAGATGCCGGAAGGCGAAGCGATCGAAGCGGGCATGGTGACGCGTTCGCTGGAATCGGCGCAGCGCAAGGTCGAACAGCGCAACTTCGACATCCGCAAGCAACTTCTCGAATACGATGACGTCGCCAACGACCAGCGCAAGGTGATCTACCAGCAGCGCAACGAGCTGCTCGATGCCGACGACATTTCCGAGACCATCACGGCGATGCGCCAGGGGGTGATCTACGAAACCTTCCGCCGCTACGTGCCGGACGAAAGCGTCGAGGAACAGTGGGAGATCGCTTCGCTCGAGCAGGCGCTGGAGTCCGAGTACGGCGTGCGCCTGCCGGTCGCCCAATGGATCGAAGCCGAGCCTCAGCTGGGCGACGACGAGATCGCCAAGCGCATCGTCGAAGCGGCGGACCAGGCCTATGCCGAGAAGATCGCGCTGGTGAACCCCGACGCCTGGCGCCAGTTCGAGCGCAACGTCATGCTGCAGAGCCTGGACTCCCACTGGCGCGAGCACCTCGCGGCCCTCGATCACCTGCGTCAGGGGATCCATCTACGGGGCTACGCCCAGAAGAACCCGAAGCAGGAGTACAAGCGGGAAGCCTTCGAGCTGTTCGAGAGCCTGCTCGATCTGGTGCGCTCGGAAGTCACCAAGCTGTTGATGACGATCCAGATCCGTACCGAGGAGCAGCTCGACGAGAGCGAGCCGCCGCCCGAGATGCACAATGTCCAGTATCACCACGCCGACTACGACGATGCGCTGGCCACTGCCAACCCCGATGCAGACAAGCAGCAGCCGCTGGTCAATGCCAGCCGCAAGATCGGACGCAACGACCCCTGCCCTTGTGGTTCGGGCAAGAAATACAAGCACTGCCACGGTCGCCTGAGCTAAACCGGGGGCGCCGGGGCCGGGCAATCGGCGGCGCCGTTCTCAAGGGCCTGCGGCTATGGCCGATAACGCAGGCATGATGTCAGATCTCGACTTCGAGGTGCCCCAGATGCCGCGCCCGGCGCTGCCGCAGGGGGCAGGCGGGTGGGTGCGGCGAATCGCCCAGCAGGAGATGCCGGCCTTCGGCATCACCGTCGAAGGGGTGCGCTGCGTCACCGACGACGAGAGCGCCTCGGCAGCGCGGCTGTCGCAGGTGATCCTCAAGGACGCGGCGATGACCGCCAAGGTGCTGAAGCTGGCCAACAGCGCCTTCTACAATCCGACGCACCAGCCGGTGTCGACGATCAGCCGCGCGATCGTCGTGCTCGGCTTCAATGCCGTCGCCGACATGGCGCTCGGCATCGCGCTGGTGGACGCGCTGCTGGCCAGCGGTGTCCGCCGCCGACTGGTGGACGAGATGGCTCGCGGCTTTCACGCCGCCGTACAGGCGCGGGCGCTGGCGGTGTCGATCGGCGAGCGTCGCGCCGAGGAGATCTTCATCGCTGCCCTGTTGTCGCGTATCGGCGAGATGGCGTTCTGGTGCTTCGGCGAGGATCTGGCGGAACGACTCGATCAGGAACTGGACGTGGCAGGAACCGATTCCGACCAGGCCCAGCAGCGGGTGCTGGGTTTCCGTCTGCGTCAGCTCACCGCCGGCCTGGTCCGTGAATGGCACCTGGGCCCGCTGGTGCAGTCGGCGCTCGAAGCCAGTTCCACCGGCGGCAGGGCCGGCGAGCTGGTGCTGCGCTCGCACCAGCTGTGCGCCGCGGTGCAGGGCGGCTGGCATTCGCGGGAAGCCCGTGCGGCCGTGGCCGCGCTCGCCGGCCTGGTCGGCAGGCCGGATCACGAATTGCTGGAGGATCTCAAGAACCAGGCCGAGGAGGCGGCACGGGTCGCGACCAGCTTCGGCGCCGCCGAGGCGGCACGGCTGATCCCCCGCGGCGACAGCGCGACGCTCGACGAAGACGCGCAGGTCGACATGCAGCAGTCGGCCGATCCCCAGTTGCAGCTGCGGATTTTGCGCGAGCTGTCGGCGATGATCGCGTCGCGGGCGCCGCTCAACGACGTCCTCCATCTGGCGATGGAGGGCCTGTATCGCAGCCTCGGCCTCGAGCGGGCGCTGTTCGCGCTGCTTGCGTCGAATCGCAGCCAACTGGTCGGCAAGGCCGCCCTCGGGCGCGGTGGCGAGCACCTCGCGCAGCGCTTCGTCTTCACGGTCGCCGCGGGACCGGCCACGGATCCCATCCGCAGTGCCATCGAACATGCCCGGCCGGTGCGACTCGCCGCCGGGGAATCGCTGGGCGGAGGTGCCGACCGCCTGCGACGGGTGGTCGGCGAAGCTGCTCTGTGCGTCGTGCCGATCTGTGCGGCGGGCAGGCCGGTGGGCGTGTTCTATGTGGATAGCCGCGCCGAATCGATCGACGAGGACGCCTACCAGGGCCTGCTGCATTTCGCCCAGCAGGCCAGCATGGCGGTCACCCAGGTCGCCGCAGGTTCAGGCCGCGTGCGCTGACCGGGCGGCGCGCCGAATCCGCTATCATGGGCGTCCGTCGGAGCTTGTCCGGCGGAATCCTGTCGAACGGTGAACCATGCCTGTCAATCTTTCCACCCCCGCACCGTCGAGTCTGCATGCCGTGGCCGGCGTCCGGCTGGGCGTTGCCGAAGCCGGCATCCGCAAGCCTGGCCGCCGCGACCTGACCGTGATCGAACTCGTCCCCGGCTCCCGGGCGGCGGGCGTGTTCACCACGAATCGCTTCTGCGCAGCGCCGGTCCAGGTGTGCCGCGAGAACCTCGCCGGCGGCGAGCCGAGGGCGCTGGTGATCAACACCGGCATCGCCAATGCGGGAACCGGTGAGCGCGGGCTGGACGACGCCCGTGCCAGTTGCCAGGCACTGGCCGCGCAACTGGGCTGCGAGGCGCGGCAGGTGCTGCCGTTTTCGACCGGCGTCATCCTCGAACACCTGCCCATGGATCGACTGGTCGCCGGGCTGCCGCGAGCGGTGGATGCCCTGGATCGCGACGGCTGGCACGCTGCGGCGCACGCCATCATGACTACCGACACGATCGCCAAGGCAGCGTCACGACAGGTCTCGATCGATGGTGTCACCGTGACCATGACCGGCATCTCCAAGGGCGCCGGCATGATCAGGCCGAACATGGCGACCATGCTCGGCTTCCTGGCGACCGATGCGCGGGTCTCCCAGGAAGTGCTCGAGGTGCTGGTGCGCGAGGCCGCCGACGCGAGCTTCAACAGCATCACCGTGGACGGCGATACCTCGACCAACGACAGCTTCGTGCTGATGGCGACCGGCCAGGCGGAGCATGGCGAGATCACCGACATGGGTACCGAGGCCTATCGCATCCTCAGCGAGGCGGTGACCGGACTGGCGATCGAGCTCGCCCAGGCGATCGTGCGCGATGGCGAGGGGGCCACCAAGTTCATCACCTTGCAGGTCGAAGCCGGTGCGAGCCGCGATGAATGCCGCAAGCTCGCCTATGCGATCGCGCACTCGCCCTTGGTCAAGACCGCCTTCTTCGCGTCGGATCCCAACCTCGGCAGGATCCTCGCCGCGATCGGCTATGCCGGCATCGCCGACCTCGACGTCGCGCGGGTCCGCGTCTGGCTGGCGGCGGACGGGCGCGAGGTGCTGGTCGCCGAATGCGGTGGCAGGGCCGGGAGCTATCGCGAGGAGGACGGCGCGGCGATCATGAAATCGGCCGAGATCGCGGTTCGGGTCGATCTGGCTCGCGGCGCGGCAAGTGCCACGCTGTGGACCTGCGATTTTTCGTACGATTACGTGAAGATCAACGCCGACTACAGGAGCTGAGGCTGGCCGCCGGCGCCACCGGCCGGACCCACCAGATGCGCAAGACTCTCCGCCGATTCCTGCCGACCCGCGACTCGCTTCGCCAGAACCGTATGCTGAAGCCGGTTGCCGGCTGGCTCGAGAAGCACGGCAACTGGCGGCTCGACGCCCAGTCGGTCGGCCGCGGGGTCGCGCTCGGGCTGTTCTTCGGCTTCCTGATCCCGGTCGCCCAGATCGTCTTCGCGGTGATCGCCGCGCTGTTCCTGAGGGCCAATCCGCCCGTTGCCGCGCTGGCCACGCTGGTCACCAATCCATTCACGTTCCCGTTCGTCTATGTGCTTGCCCACCGCATCGGCAAGGCGGTGCTGGAGCCGTTGGCCGGACCGATTCAGCAGAACGCCGAGCAGGCCCATGCCCAGGTCCAGGCGGCGGCGGAATCGGTCAGCGGATTGATCGACTGGGTGACGGGCATCGGCGCGCCACTGGCCACCGGGCTGCTGATTCTCGCGGTCGGCTCGGCGGTGCTCGGCTACCTGCTGGTGCTGGCGGTGTGGCGCTGGAATTCACTGGCCCGGCTGCGCCGGCTGCGCCGTTCCCGCCGCGCCCCCTGAAGCACGGCGCAGCAGCCGGACGCGGCGAAACCAGCCGCCGGCGAGCGCGGCTTCGTCGAAAATCTTGTCGGCGCCGCTGTCCTCCAGCAAGTCCTCGAGGACGACGTCCAGGCGGGTCGCCAGGCGCCGTGACAACGGGTTCAGGAGGCGGCGCAGCGGCGCCGCCTGGCCGCTCCGGAGAAACTTGTCGAAGATCAGGATCTCGCTGCCCGGGCGCACGACCCGCAACACCTCGTCGAGGCAGCGACGGGGATCCGGTACCACCGCCAGAATCAGATGCAGCACGGCGCAATCGAAGCTGTGGTCGGCGAACGGCAGGGCATGGACGTCGCCCTGGATCGCCCGGTAGCGAAGTTGGTCGGCGCGCCGATGGCTGCGGACCAGCATCGCGCGGGTCAGGTCGATGCCGACATAGTCGTGCTGGCTCGGCAGATGGGGAAGGTCGAGACCGGTGCCGACACCGGCGAGCAGCACCCGCCCGGGTGGCCGTGCGGCCAGATGGACGAGGCTCTCGGCCCGCGCCGCCCGGGTCGCGGCGGCCAGCACGCGATCGTAGAACGGGGCGATCAGCGTGTAGGTGTGTCGTAGCGACATCGCGACCCCGAGCGACGACTCAATGCAGCACCCGCGGAATCGACAGCGTGAATGCGGGGATCGCCGCGTCGAAACGGATGCCGTCGGCCGCGTGCATCTGGTAGCTGCCCTGCATCGTGCCGACCGAGGTGGCCAGTGCGCAGCCGCTGGTGTACTCGAAGCGCTCGCCCGGCGCCAGCTCCGGTTGCTCGCCGACCACCCCCAGGCCTCGGACCTCCTGGACATCACCGTCGGCGTCGGTGATGATCCAGTGGCGACTGATCAGCTTGGCGGCGACGGTGCCGGTATTGGTCAGCGTGATGTGGTAGGCGAAGACGTAGCGCTGCTGCGCCGGGTCGGAATCTTCCTCAAGATATTGGGCCACCGCCTCGATCGTGATCTCGTGCTTGTTCGCCTGCGTCATCACCTTCGCTCCGCGTTCCGGTGCCCATGATTGAATCGGATGCCGGGCCGCAGGGCAAGTCCGTGCCGCTGAGCCGAACCCGGCGATGGCTTTGGCGTGGGCCGCAAGCTGCGTAGAATCGACGGATCGCAACCGCCGGAGTCGAGCCATGAGTGCCCCTTGCCGGATCGCACCGAGCCTGTTGTCCGCCGATTTCTCGCGGCTCGGCGAGGAGGTCAGGAACGTCGTCGCCGCGGGCGCCGACTGGATCCACTTCGACGTCATGGACAATCACTATGTGCCGAATCTGACGATCGGGCCGCTGGTGTGCGAAGCCGTCCGCCGCTGCACCGAGGTGCCGATCGACGTGCACCTGATGGTGCGCCCTGTGGACCGGATCATTCCCGACTTCGCCAAGGCGGGCGCCGACATCATTACCTTCCACCCGGAGGCGTCGGAGCATGTGGACCGCAGCCTCGGCCTGATCCGCGAGCACGGCTGCAAGGCCGGTCTGGTGTTCAACCCGGCGACGCCGCTCAGCTGGATGGATCACGTCATGGACAAGCTCGACGTGGTGCTGCTGATGAGCGTGAACCCGGGTTTCGGCGGGCAGAAATTCATTCCTGGCGCGCTCGCCAAGCTGCGCGTGGCGCGGCAAAGGATCGACGCCTGCGAGCGCGAATCGGGGCGGCGCATCCTGCTCGAGATCGATGGTGGCGTGAAGATCGACAACATCGGCGAGATCGCCGCCGCCGGCGCCGACACGTTCGTCGCCGGCTCGGCGGTGTTCGGGGCCGGGCGCGACGACGACCCCAATCGCTACGACACCGTCATTGCCGCGTTGCGGGCCGGAGCCGTCGGTGCGTGAACCACGCTTCGAGGTCGCCGCGGTACTGTTCGATCTGGACGGGACCTTGCTGGACACCATCCCCGATCTCGCCGAGGGTGCCAATCGCATGCTCGCCGAACTCGGGCGGCCGCTGCGTCCCCTGGCCGAGATCCACAGCTTCGTCGGCAAGGGCATTCCACATCTGGTTCGGCGCTGCATGACCGACAACGCCGATGCCGGCGAAGACGAGATCGCTCGCGCGGTGGAGGTTTTCAAGCGCCATTACGCCGCCGTCAACGGCCGCCGGACGCGCATCTACGATGGCGTCGTAGACACCCTCGAGGCGTTGCGGGCGATGGGCGTCAGGTGCGCCTGCGTGACCAACAAGGCGGGCGATTTCACGCTGCCCTTGCTCGAGCGGATGGGCATCGCTGACCATTTCGACGCGGTGGTTTGCGGCGACACGTTGAGCGTCAAGAAGCCCGATCCGGCCACCGTCCAGCATGCCTGCGAGTTGCTCGGCGTTTCCGTCACGGAGGCACTGCTGGTCGGCGATTCGGCCAACGACGCCGGGGCCGCGCAGGCCGCCGGCATGCCGGTCGTGCTGATGCGTTACGGTTACAGCGAGGGGCGCCCGGTGGACAGCATCCCGTGTGATGCTCTGCTATCCTCGATGCCGGAGATCCTGTCGCTGATCGAAGTGGCGGTCCGGCGGTGAGGAAACCAGGGACGAACCACGAGGCATTGCCGAACGAGGAGCGGGCGACGTTGCGCGCCCGCCGCTGGACAGGGCGCGGCGGACGGCCATGGCGGGGCTGCTAGAACCGTCGTCGCGGCCGGGCCGCTGCCGGCTCTCCTCGAATCCAGGCACTTTGTGGAGCACCCATGCTTGAATCAGACTTCCTGCGCCTTGCGGCCCAGGGCTACAACCGCATTCCGGTCACTCTCGAGACCTTCGCCGATCTCGACACGCCCCTGTCGATCTATCTGAAGCTGGCCAATCAGCCTTACAGCTATCTGCTGGAATCGGTCCAGGGCGGCGAGCGTTTCGGCCGCTATTCGATGATCGGACTCGCCGCGCCGACGCGCATCGAGGTCTATGAGCGCTCGGCTTTGCTGCTCACCGGCGACCGTCTGGTGGAGCGGCGCGACTACGGCGATCCGCTCAACTACGTCGCCGAGTTCATGGCACGTATCAAGGTGCCGCCCCGCGAGGGCCTGCCGCGTTTTGCCGGCGGCCTGGTGGGCTGCTTCGGTTATGACACGGTGCGCTATATCGAGCCGCGCCTGGCTGCGGGCATGAAACCGGACGAACTGGGCACGCCCGACATCCTGCTGCTGCTGTCCGAGGAGATCGCGATCGTCGACAATCTCTCCGGCAAGCTGACGCTGGTGGTCTATGCCGAACCCGAGGTGCCCGGCGCGTACAAGCGTGCCAGGCGCCGGCTGTCGGAACTGCTGGCCCGACTGCGGGCGCCGGTGGCGGTGCCTGTGGAGCAGCCCGGCGAACCGCGCGCCGCGGTGTCGGGCTTCGGCGAGGAGCCGTTCAAGGCGGCGGTGCGTCGGGCCAAGGAATATATCGTCGAGGGCGACGTCATGCAGGTGGTGCTGTCGCAGCGCATGAGCAAGCCCTTCTCCGCCAGCCCGCTGGCGCTGTACCGGGCGATCCGCTCCCTGAACCCGTCGCCGTACATGTTCTTCTTCAATTTCGAGGAATTCCACGTCGTCGGCGCGTCACCCGAAATCCTGGTGCGGCTCGAGGACGACACGGTGACGGTGCGGCCCATCGCCGGCACCCGCAAGCGCGGCGCCGATGCCGCCGAGGACCTGGAACTGGAGCGCGATCTGCTCGCCGACGAGAAGGAGCGTGCCGAGCACCTGCAACTGCTCGACCTGGGCCGCAACGACTGCGGGCGGGTGGCAGAGGTGGGCAGCGTCAGGGTAACCGACCAGTTCATCATCGAACGCTATTCCCACGTCATGCACATCGTGTCCAACGTCGAAGGTCGGCTGCGCGACCGTCTGGACGCGCTGGCGGTGCTGCGCGCCACCTTCCCGGCCGGCACCGTTTCCGGGGCACCGAAGGTGCGGGCGATGGAAATCATCGACGAGCTGGAGCCGACAAAGCGGGGCATCTATGCCGGCGCCACCGGCTACATCGGATTCCACGGCGACATGGACTTGGCGATCAACATCCGCACGGCAGTGCTCAAGGACGGCATGATCCACGTCCAGGCCGGTGCCGGCATCGTCGCCGATTCGGATCCGGACGCCGAATGGCAAGAGACCCAGAGCAAGGCACGGGCGATGCTGCGAGCCGCGGAAATGGCCGAGTCCGGCCTCGATACCCGGCTCGATTGAGCGCGGCACGGCGGATCGGCGGGGCATCAATCGGCGGCCTTCGGGGCCGCGAAGACCGGCGTCGCGCGACGGCGATGGTGCATGGTCGGCGGTGGCCGGGCCGGTTTCGATCTCCGCGGTGCCCACCGGGGCGTGCAGGCTGTTAGGCGATCACCCGGCGATGCCGCAGGGGATCGACGAGTTCGCCGCCGGGGCGGTGAGCCGTGCGCGGGCTGGAGCGCTGATGCGCCATCGCCCGGTGCGCGGCGGGGATGGCTGCCACGGCCCGGGTCCGGGCCACAATTGCGAAACCTCAGCAGCGGTCGGCGCGGCTTGCGATGTCGTCATCCGGCCGTCCGTCGGGCGCATCGGGCTGTTCGCGCCCACCGACATGATGGCGGTTCGCCACCTGCCGGGCCCCGGGTCGGTCAGCCTCGACCTGCAGCAACTGCTCGACCCCGACGACGGCTGCCGGGCCGCCCGGGTGCGAGGCTTCCCCGGCGCGGTCGGCTACCCGGTGGCCGGAACATGCGAGACCTGCCGGCAGCCCGGCCGCCGCGGCGATCGGATCATGTCTTGAAGCGGGCGATCTCGGTCTTCAGGTCCGCCGCCAGTCTCTCCAGTGCGGTCGCTGCCTCGGTCGCCTGATCGATGGAGTTGGCGGTCTTTCGGGAAAGATCGGCAATCTGCTCGACGCTGCCGGCCGCGTCGCTGCTGCTCTGGCGCTGCTCGTCCGTTGCCAGGGCGATGTCGTCCATGCCTTCGGAGACACGTCTGGCGGTGGCCATGTTCTGCTTCAATCCCTCGGCGACGCGCCCCATCGCCTCTCGGATCTGGCGCAGCGACTCGACGCCGCGGCTGATCGACTGATTGACCTGGATCGATCCATCGTTGAGGTTGCTGGTCACCTGTTCGATGTCGCTGGCCGAGCGGGCCGACTTCTCGGCCAGCTTGCGCACTTCGTCGGCCACCACCGCGAAGCCCCGTCCGTGTTCGCCGGCACGCGCCGCCTCGATCGCGGCATTGAGCGCGAGCAGGTTGGTCTGGTCGGCGATCTCCTTGACCTCGCCGGTCATCCGCGCGATTGCATCGGTGTGGTGGATGAAGTCCGCCACCGTCACGGTCATCAGCTCGACAGCCGACTCCACGTCGTGCAGACGCCCGGTGAGCTCGGTGACGTCCTGATTGCCTTCGCGGGCGCGGTCGAGGCTGGAACGGGCCAGTTCGAGCACGTCGCCGCTCGATTTCGCGACCGAGGTGATGTTGACCGCCATCTGCTCCATCGCCGATGCCGCGGAAACCGAACGGTCCGATTGCTCGGTCGCGGTCTCTCGAACGTCACGAGTATTGTGCTGGAGCGCGGTCGCGGCGCCGGCGACCGCGTTCGACGATTGCGCGACGCGGCCGATGACGCCCTGCAACTTCTCCATCATCTGGTTGAAGTAGGTCGACGCCTCGCCGACCTCGTCCTTGCCGCAGACCGGCAGGCGCTGGGTCAGGTCGCCCTCGCCCGACGCGATGTCGCGGAGCCGCCCGGCCATGATGCGCAGCGGCGCCGACACCGCCCGCTGTACGAGCACATAGATCGACAGCAGCACGACACCGAGAACACCCATCGTGGCGCCTGCCAGCTTGGCGCCGGAATTGTCGACGGCGGCCATCGCCCGGTCCAGCTTCACTTCCATCGTGACGGCGCCGAGCACGGTTCCGACCGGGTGTTCGTCGTGGCATTCGGTGCAGTCCTTGCCGAGATAGTCGGTCTGGTTGATGGCCGGAAAGACCGCCTTCAGGACTTCGCCACGGCTCTCGTCGCGACGTACCTCGAAGAACGGCCGCGAGGTCTGCTCGACGATCCTCTCGTCGGTTCCCACGTCCATCTCGTCCGGGTCGCCATCGCCGAACTGGGAAACCACCGGCTCGAAGCGCACCACCTTGAGGTCGGCGACGCCGCTGGACTGCTTGATCTGGTCGAGATAGATGGCGCGCTTGTTCATCTTCTTGACCGACTTCATGAAGACCAGGGCGGCCATCGTCTGCTGGTTCGTCGTCTCGGCAAAGGCGCGGGACTGCTCGATCGCCAGCTCCCGTTGTTCGGCCGCCACCCAGGCCACCAGGCCGACACCGGCCGCGAGCAGCAGCAGTCCGATGACAAGCATCAGCCGAACCCAGATCCGGGTATTGCGAATTCGTTCGATCATCGGAATTCCACCGTCCGTTCTCGGGCAGCCGTCGACGTGCCGCTAGCGCTTTCAAGACCTGGAAGTTCTACGGACCGCGGGCGTGAAAATTGAGACTTTCCTTGTATTGCCAAAGCGATAGGCCGGCGTCATGGCGAGTGCCTCAAGGTTTTCCGCCGCGCTGCCGTACTTGAACGTCGGGATCTTCGAACACCACACCAGGCCGGCGCCGGCGAGGGGCGGCACGGAGCCGGATTCGCCGCCGGCCGGCCTTCGGGAGCGACCGATGAAACGCCTTGTCCTTGCCTGCTGCCTCGTCTTGCCGCTGTTTCTGGCCGCGCCCGCTTCGGCCATCGATGCGGCGGCCGCCGACGCCCTGGTGCGCAAGAGCAAATGCATGACCTGCCATCACAAGGTCAAGGAAAAGGACGGTCCGCCGTTTGCAGAGACGGCAGCAAAGTATCGCGACAAGCCCGAGGCGATCGACAAGCTGACCAAGCACGTGACCGTGCCGAGCAAGGTCAAGGTCGACGGCGAGGAGGAGGACCACGAGACCCTCCGCACCGATGACCCGGCTGCGGTCAGGAACGTCGTGGAGTGGATTCTCTCGCTCTGAAGATGTCGTCCGTGCCGCCGAACCCGAGGGCCGGCCAGGGAACCGCAAGCGGTTGGTCGCGGCGGCGGCCAACCCGATTCCAGGAGGATCTGAATGACCGTACTGCGTTCCGCAGCACTTTCACGAATCGTCTTCGTCATGGGCCTCCAGGCATTGGCGGCCGGCATGCCGGCCGACCTGCAGGCCCGGGAGGTCCATGACGTCTACATCGACGGCGACAAGGTCTGTACGCGGTGTCACGACGAAAACGAATTCAAGCCGCTGCTGTCGATCGCGCAGACCCGGCACGGCACGGCCGCCGATGGTCGGGCGCCGAACTGCGTCAGTTGCCACGGCAGCAGCGAAAGCCACATCAACAAGCCCAAGGGCGCCGGCAGGCGGCCGGAGCCGACGATCAATTTCGGCCGCCGCTCGGGGACGCCGGTCGTCGAGCGCAACCGCGTGTGCATCGCTTGCCACCAGGGCGGCAAGTTCATTCACTGGCAGGGCAGCCAGCATTCGGCGGCCGACGTCGAGTGCGGTGGCTGCCATACCATGCACAGCGCCCACGACAAGGTGCGCGACGCTGCGACGCAGCCGGAAGTGTGCATCGACTGCCACAAGGAGAAGCGCAGCGAGATCAACCGGCCCAACCATCATCCGCTGCGCGAGGGCAAGATGGCCTGCTCCAACTGCCACGCATCCCATGGCAGCGCCGGCGACAAGCTGATGCTGCGCGACACCGTCAATGACACCTGTTACACCTGCCATATGGAAAAGCGCGGCCCGACCGTGCGAACCCACCAGCCGGTCGCCGAGAACTGCGCGATCTGCCACAACCCCCACGGCAGCGTGAACGACAATCTGCTGCGCCAGCGCCCGCCGCTGCTGTGCCAGCAGTGTCACGAGCCCACCGGCCACCGCGGGGCCATCCCGGGATTCGGCGACAGCCGCGGCAGCTTCAACTCGACATCGGGCATGGGGGCGACACAGGGCCGGGCCTGCCTGAACTGCCACACCAACATCCACGGGACCAACAATCCGGTCGACATTTCCAACGAGCGGACATTCCGCCGCTGATCGAGGGAGGCCACGACATGAATCAGTACAAGATGCGCCGCGTCCTTCGGGCATCGGCAGCGAGCATGACGGTGGCTGCGTGCCTTGGCGCGCAGGCCGCCGACGACGACATCGACGAAGTGGTGCACCGGCTGATCACGCCGGCCAGCCAGGTGTCCTTCGGGCTGGGCTACCTGTTCGACGACAACATGCGCTTCGGACAGTACACCGGGCTCAACCAGCGCGGTGCGTCGGCAGCGCTCGACGTCGATATCCGCCGACGGGACGACGACAGCGGCACCTGGTGGCTCGTCAGCGGGCACGACCTGGGCCGCGATTCGCGGGACCTGCGCGTCGAGCATGCCCGCCAGGGGGCGTGGCGTTACTACATCGAGTACGCCGAACTGGTCCGTCACTCCCAGTACACGGTCAATACCGGTCTCGCCGGCGTGGGCACGTCGAGCCTCACCGTCGACGGCACCGCGCTGCGCGACGTCGATCCGCGCACCCGGCGCAAGAGCCTGGCGCTGGGCTTCGCCCACAGCCTGCCGGCCGGTTGGGACCTCAGCATCCGGTTCAAGAACGAAGAGAAGGACGGTACGCGGCTGTTCGGCCGCGGCACCCCTGGCAGCCAGCAGTGGCTCGCCGAACCGATCGACCACACGATGCAGCAGGTGGACGTGATCCTCGGCTTCACCGGCGAACGTTTCCAGATGCAGACCGGCTACTACGGATCGTTCTTCCTCAATCGCCACCAGGCGCTGGGGATCGACGACCCGGCCGGGGATCCGAGCAATTTGCGCGACATCGCCTCGTTCTCGCCGATCGGTCTGCCGCCCGACAATTACGCGCACCAGCTCTACGTCACCGGCGGCTACGACTTCACGCCGAGCACGCGTGGCACGTTCAAGGTGTCGCGCGCGCGGGCGGCCCAGGACGACCGCTTCTTCGTCGACCCGGCGCCGGGCATCACCGCCAACAGCCTCGACGGGCAGGTCGATACGACGCTGGTGCAGGCCGGCGTCACGGCCCGGCCGACCCCGGCGCTGTCCTTGCTGGCCAATGGTCGGTACCTGAACCGCGAGGACGACACGCCGATCCGGCAGTACTTCGACGAGGGCGGAAGTACCTACGATGGCCGCAACGAGCCGCGCTCGCTCAAATCGAAGGTCGGCAAGCTCGAGGGTACCTACCGCCTAGGATCGGGCATCGGCATTACCGGGGGCGTCGACTACGAGCTGCGCGAACGCAACACCTCGCCGCTGCGCGTCGTCAGCTTCCGCGAGGAGACCGAGGAGCGGGGCGTGCGTGTCGCCTTCAAGCGCATGATGTCCGAGACGGTCAATGGCACGCTGCTGCTGCAAAGGTCCTGGCGCGACGGCTCCGACTTCGCCACCAATCTGCTCGCCGATGGCTCGGAGGGCAGCAACCTGGTGGCACCGATTCATCTGGCCGATCGCGACCGCGACAAGATCCGCCTGACCGGCGACTGGACGCCGACCCGGGACCTCGCGCTGCAGGGCATGGTCGAGTTCACCAGTGATGACTACGGCGGCCGCGAACTGGGGCCGCGCGAAGGCGCCTCGCAGATGTTCGCCCTGGACGCGAGCTATGCCTTCGACGACTTCTGGAAGGGCACGGCCTGGGCGCAGCGCGGCGAAACCCGCCTCGAACAGGACAGCCTGAGCGGCGGCAGCACCTGGACCGCCCGGACTCGCTACAAGGATCGCGCCTTCGGACTCGGCGTCCGCGGCACTGTCGGCGACAGGCTGGAACTGGGTGCCGATTTGTCGGAATCCCACAGCGACGGCATGTTCCTGTTCTCGTCCGTCGACCAGACGGCGGAATCGCTGCCGGACGTCGGTTACCAACTGCAGTCGGTCAAGGTCTATGGCAAGTACCGCGCGCGTGCCGATTTCACGATGCGCCTGGACCTCGTCGCCGAACGCTGGACGACGAACGACTGGCAGTGGGCGGACTACGTCTATTCAGACGGCACCACGCTGTCCCAGGACGAAGACCAGAATGTCGTGTTCGTGGGGGTGATGGCGATCATCGGCTGGCGTTGACGGGGTGCTGCCGTGGTCCGGCCGTCGCCGGCGGATGGTGCGGCATCACGCGAACGGAAACTGGCGAATGGACACTGTGGCCGACAAGGCGGGCGATGATGGCAACCGGCGGCGATCGCCGCCGGCGCGAGGCGAGAAGACCGAGCTCGTCTGGGATCGCGTCGTCCGTCTGGGTCACTGGAGCCTGGCAGGCTGCGTGAGCTATTCGATGTTCGCCGAGCCGGACTTTCCCGGCCACGACATCTCCGGCTACGTCATCCTCGCGATCGTTCTCTGGCGCTGGGTGTGGGGATTCGTCGGTTCGCCGTACGCCCGCTTTCGGGCCTTCGTCTATTCGCCCGGCGAAACCCTGCGCTACATGCTGTCGGCGTTTCGCATGGGTGAGGCGCGAGAGTACTCGAGCCACAATCCGATGGGGGCGTTGATGGTCTTCGCGCTGCTGGTGTTCCTGCCGGTGACCTGCGGGCTCGGCATCATGCTGCTGGCGGCACAGCAGCTGGCCGGCCCGCTGGCGGGCGTGGTGCCGGTCGAATGGGATTACGACCTGGAGATCCTGCACCAGTATGCCGCCTACGCGATCGCCGGCCTGGTCGGCGTCCATCTGCTGGGCACCGCGTGGGCGTCGTGGTGGCACCGGGAGAATTACCTGATGGCGATGATCACGGGCCGCAAGAACCGCCACAAGCGGCGCCGCAAGCGCAGCTCCGCGGCGGATCGCCGCGGACCCTGAGGGCCCGGGGTCCGCCGCGTCACCACTCAGACTTCCAGATGGCTGTAGAGCGCAGTGCTGAGATAACGCTCGCCGAAGGACGGAATGATCACCACGATCAGCTTGCCGGCGTTGGCCGGATCGGCCGCCTCCTGGAGTGCGGCCCAGACCGCGGCACCCGATGAAATGCCGACCATCAGCCCCTCTTCGGTAGCCAGCCGGCGGGCCGTCTCGAAGGCATCGTCGTTCTTGACCCGTGTCACCGCGTCGTAGATGCCTGTGTTGAGGATCGGTGGCACGAAGCCGGCGCCGATTCCCTGGATCGGGTGGGGACCTTTCTGTCCGCCCGACAGCACCGGGCTGGCGTCGGGCTCGACGGCGACGATCCGCACGCCCGGCTTGCGCTCCTTCAGCACTTCGCCGACGCCGGTCACGGTGCCGCCGGTGCCGACCCCCGAGACGACGATGTCCACCTGGCCGTCGGTGTCGCGCCAGATCTCCTCGGCCGTGGTCTTGCGATGGATCTCGGGATTCGACGGATTCTCGAACTGCTGAGGGATGAAGTAGCGGGGATCGGACTCGGCCAGCTCCCGTGCCTTCGCGATGGCGCCACCCATGCCGTCCGGCCCCGGAGTCAGGATCAGTTCCGCGCCGTAGGCCTTGAGCAGCAAGCGGCGCTCGCGGCTCATCGTCTCGGGCATCGTGAACGCGCACTTGTAGCCGCGCGCCGCGCACACCATCGCGAGTCCGATGCCGGTGTTGCCGGAGGTCGGCTCGAGCACGATCGTGTCCGCCTTGATCTTGCCGTCCCGTTCGGCGGCGTCGATCATCGCCGCGGCGATGCGATCCTTGACGCTATGGGCCGGATTGAAGAACTCGAGTTTCAGGGCCAGCGTCGCGGGGACGTCGCTGGCGACCCGATTGAGCCTGACCAGGGGCGTGTTTCCGATCAGTTCGGTGACGTCGTTGGCAATTTTCATGGCTGTCCGTGGGCTGGTGGAGATCCATGGATTCTAGCCCGCATTGCCGTCAGGCTCACGCTCGGGGCGCACCAGCCCGGCCGTCGCGAATGTCCGCTGCGCCGGCCCGCGCTTCAGCCGACCGCCGTCGCCAGCAGGCGTGCGATGGCGTCGGGCGTCGTCGGGCGACCGTAGAGATAGCCCTGCATCTCGATGCAGCCATGGGCGCCGAGGAAGCCGGCCTGCGCCTCGGTCTCGACGCCTTCGGCCAGCACCCTCAGGCTCAGGCTGCGGCCCAGGGCGACGATCGCATCGACGATCGCGCGATCGTTGTCGTCCCCCGGCAAGCCATCGATGAAGCTGCGGTCGATCTTGATGGTCTGGATCGGGAGCTTCTTCAGGTAGCTCAGCGAGGAATAACCGGTGCCGAAGTCGTCCATCGACACTGCGACGCCGAGGGCCCGGATCTCGGCCAGCGTCGCGATGGAATCCTGTGCCCGATCCAGCATGTCGGACTCGGTGACCTCGATTTCGAGCTGTTCGGCGCGACAGCCGGTTTCCGCGAGGATCTCCCGCAGCATCGACACGAAGTTCGCCCGCCGCAGTTGGTGGCCGGACACATTGACGGCAACCCGCGGCGGCTCGACGCCCTGCTGCCGCCAGGCGACCATCTGCGTGCACACGCGCCGCAGGATGAACTCACCCAGCGGCACGATCAGGCCGATGCTTTCGGCGAGCGGTATGAATTGGGAAGGCGGCACCTCGCCGAGCTGCGGGTCGTGCCAGCGGGCGAGGGCTTCGATGCCGACCAGGGACCGACCTCCGTGGCGGAACTGGGGCTGGTAGGCAACGTCGATCGCGCCGTGCGACAGCGCCCGACGCAGGGCGTTCTCCATCTTCGCGCGCTGCCGCACCTGGTCGGTCTGGTCGGCCGAATAGGCCTTCACGGTGTAACGGCCGGTCTTCTTTGCCTCGTACATCGCGGTGTCCGCATTGCGGATCAGTTCGCAACTGTCGTCGCCGTCGCCGGGGAAGATGCTGATGCCGATGCTGGCACCGATGTAGAACTCGCTCCCGCCCGCCAGCAGCGGTTCGGCCAGCGCGGCGAAGATGCGGTCGGTCAGCAGATGGGCGTCGGCGGGAGAGTCGAGCCGTTCGATCAGTACGATGAACTCGTCGCCACCAAGGCGCGCGACCGTGTCGCCATCGCGCAGCGCGGTGCCGATCCGGGTGGCCGCCGACTTGAGCACCTGGTCTCCCACCAGATGGCCGTGGGAGTCGTTGATGTCCTTGAAATTGTCGAGGTCGATGAACACCAGGCCCACCATGTGGTGATCCCGGCGCGCGCGGCGCAGCGCAAGTTCGATCCGGTCCTCGAGCAGCACGCGGTTCGGCAGGTCGGTGAGTGCGTCGTGATGGGCCATGTGCTGGAGCTTGGCCTCGTGGGACTTGATCAACGAGATGTCGGAGAAGATGCCGACGTAGTGGATCGGCTTGCCCGCCGTGTCCCGCACCGCAGAGATGTTGAGCCACTCCGGGAACAATTCGCCCGACTTGCGTCGGTTCCAGATCTCTCCCTGCCATTGCCCGCAATCGAGCAGCAAGCGCCACAGCTTGCGATAGAACGCCCGATCCTGACGACCCGAGGCCAGCCGGTTCGGGCGCTGACCGACCACGTCTTCCGGCGAGTAGCCGGTGATCGTCGTGAAGGCAGGGTTGATGCGCTCGATCACGCCGTCGGGGTCGGTGATCATGATGCCCTCCGACGTGTTCATGAACACTTCCTCGGCCAGTTGCAGGCGTCGCATGCTGCGCTGATCCGCGGTGATGTCGCGGGCCACGCCGACCAGGCCCAGGCATTGGCCATTGCCGTTGCGCACCGGCGATTTCAGCGTGTCGTAGAGCATCTCGGTGCCGTCCGGCAGCGGCAGTGCCTGCCGATAGCGCACGCTCTCGCCCTGTTCCATCACCCTGCGGTCATGGCGTTCGATGCTCTCGGACAACTCTCGCGGCAACAATTCCGTCGCCCGGCGCCCGACGATGTCATCCGCCGCGCGGCCGAGGGCGGCGGCACAGGCGCTGTTGCAGGCCAGGATGCGCCCATCTTCGGCCTTGAAGAAGATCGAGTCGGCGGTGGCGTCGAGCAGGGTCCTCAGCATCGCCTCGCCGCGCGTCGATTTGGCGAGGAGTCGGCGGCTCTCGCGTCCCTTGCGCACCAACAGGATCAGCAACAGGCCCATCAGCGACAGCGCCACGATCGCCGTGGCAACCTGCAGCGGGTAGCGCTCGATCAGGCCCGGCTCGCGACCGAGCAGCTCGGTATCGTCGGGCAGATCGGCCGGGTCGAGGCGAAAGCCCTGCAGGGTCGGCAGATGCGCGATCGGCAGGTTCGGGCTGGCTTCGAGCACCGGCATGTGCTCGGCCGGGATGCCTCTCCAGATGTCCAGGACCCGGCGCGCAGCCTCGATGGCATGGACGCGATGGCTCATCACGTAACCGCCCAGCAGGCCTTCGCCGATGCCGTGTTCCCACAGGTGGTAGATCGGAACCGCGGTGTTCTCGCGCAACAGCGCGAGTGATTCCTCGAAGCGCTTCGGCGCACCGTCGCGGTCGAGGTAGGCGGCCAGCAGCAGGACGGCGTCGCCGGCGTCCAGGCTGCGCAGCCTGGACGCCAGCTCCTTCCAGCTCAGCTCGGTCAGCAGCAGGTGCTCGACCGCGATCCCGCCAAACGCGCCCTGCTCGGTGCGCAGCGTCGCGAGGTCGCCGCGGCCGCCCGGCGTGGCGTCGCTGACCACCCACAGGCGCTTCAGTGCGGGCTGCAGCCTGCGGGCCATGCGCACGGTCTCGGTGATCGATACGTGCTCGACGACACCGGTGATTCCGGGCCGCCCGGACTGGCGTTGTGCCGCCCGGACGTTGTTGACACCGATGAATACGGTCGGCGCGTTGCCGAACATGTCGCGCTCGCGCGTCGCCAGCTCGAATGCGGCGTCGTCCGAGACGATCACCGCATCGTAGGGCCGGCGGGTGGACAGCTTGAAGGCCAGCCAATCCCGGTATCGCTGTCGTCCACTTTCGCCGACCAGGTGACGGGCGTCGAGGTACTCCTGGTCGAGCAGCAGGCCCGGCGCATTCAGAATCGCCCGCACACCGCTCAGGATCTTCGCCGAGGTCGGAAACGACGGGTCGTACGAATACAGCAACAGGACGCGCTTGCCGTCCTGCAGCGCCGACGTCTGCGCGAGGCCGGGCGACGCGATCGTGGCGAGCCACAGCACGATCAGCGCCGCACCCAGTCCGCGCGCCGGCCGTGCCGGGCGCCGATCTTTCGCGGGAAGGTCAGCCATGGCGCCGTTTAACGGCGCAGGCAGAAGGGTCTTTAGGCCATTCGCATGAAATCAGCGGGTCGACCGGATGCGGTCGATCAGGGCGGTCGTCGATCGTTCATGGAGGAACGGTAGCGACACGACCTTGCCGCCCCAGCTGCCCACCTCGCGCCCTCCGACGATGTTGTCGGGGTGCCAGTCGCCGCCCTTGACCAGGATGTCGGGCCGGGACTCGAGGATGCGGGCAATCGGCGTATCCTCGTCGAACCAGGTGACCAGGTCGACACTGGCGAGCGCCGCCAGCAGCGCCATGCGATCGCCGAGCCCATTGACCGGCCGGTCCGGCCCCTTGCCGAGGCGCCGGACCGATTCGTCGCTGTTGACGGCGACCACCAGCGATGCGCCCAGAGCACGGGCCTGGGCCAGGTAGGTGACGTGGCCGCGATGCAGCACGTCGAAGCAACCGTTGGTAAACACCAGCGGCCGGGGCAATCGCGCGACCGCCTCGCGAAACCGTTGTGGCTCGCAGATGCGATTCTCGAATTCGGGGGAGTCTGACATGGTGGTGCCGGATCGATCGGGCAGCGGATTCTAACCCGCGGGCCGGCGATCGGGGTGGCGCCGCGCCGCAGCGCGGGCAGGGGATCGTACGGCGCGGCCCCGCGGCCGAATTCCACCGCGCTGCCGTGGTCGGCCCGGAGGATGTGACCAGCGGCGGCGGCGGGTCGCGTCGTCGGCGACGCCGGTCGGCGGCCGGCTTGGCCATGCGTCACGATTGTGCACATGCAGCAAAACGGGAGCGAACTGCAGCGGCGGGCACATGATTGGGGCGCCTACCTGATTTTGCGGTGCAGTATTCTGATTTTTATCAAAATTCGTCTTGCGACGCGCAAAACGGGTGTGGCATGATCCGTCCGAATTCACGGAACGCCGCGCGGCGCAAGGTGCGCATTTGTGTTCCCTGATGGGTCGCTACCGGCGCAAGCGTGCAATCCGGTCTGCCGTACCCCGTGTCTGCCGCTCGCGGCGGACGGGGCAACCGGCGGCTCCCCGTGCTTTGCGCCCCCGCACACATAAGGTTGGAGGTTGTGCATGAGCGTTCATGCTCGTCTCGCGGTATTCGTTCTGGCCGGCCTGGGCGCGTCCGCCGCGTGCGCAGGCGGAATCAATCTTCAGGCGCCGGTGACCGAGATCGCCGAGCAGATCTACGACATGCACACGCTGATGTTGCTGATCTGCCTGGTGATCTTCATCGCGGTGTTCGGCGTGATGTTCTGGTCCGTATACGCGCACCGCAAGTCGCGCGGCGCGGTGGCCGCAAACTTTCACGAGAACACCACGGTCGAGATCGTGTGGACGATCGTTCCGGTGCTGATCCTGCTGGGCATGGCCTATCCGGCGACCCGTACCGTAATCGCCATGAAGGACACCTCGGACCCGGATATCACGATCAAGGCGACAGGCTACCAGTGGAAGTGGGGATACGACTATCTCAAGGGCGAGGGTGAAGGCATCCGCTTCGTGTCGGCGCTGTCGACGCCCCAGGCCCAGATCGACGGCCGTGCCGCCAAGGGCGAGAACTACCTGCTCGAGGTCGACAATCCGGTGGTGGTGCCGGTCGGCAAGAAGATCCGCATCCTGGCCACCGCCAACGACGTCATCCACGCCTGGTGGGTTCCGGCCTTCGGCGTCAAGCAGGATGCGATTCCGGGCTTCATCCGCGACACCTGGTTCCGGGCCGACAAGGTCGGCGTCTATCGCGGCAACTGCGCCGAATTGTGCGGCAAGGACCATGGCTTCATGCCGATCGAGGTTCGTGTCGTGACCGCGGACGAGTACTCCGCGTGGGTCGCCGAGCAGCACGCCCGGGTCGCGGCGACCGCCGAGGATCCGGCGCGGCAATGGACGTTGCAGGAACTGATCGCCCGTGGCGAAACGGTGTTCGCGGGCAACTGCGCGGCCTGCCACCAGGCCGACGGCCAAGGCATGCCGCCGGCCTTCCCGCCGCTCGACGGCGCGGCGATCGTGCTCGGGCCGGCGTCGGAGCAGATCGCGACCGTCCTCAACGGCCGGCCGGGCACCGCGATGGCGGCCTTCGGCAAGCAACTGTCGGACACCGATCTGGCCGCGGTGATCACCTATACCCGCAACGCCTGGAGCAACAGCACCGGCGAAATGATCGCGCCTGCCGAGATCGGCACTGCGCGCTCGGCGAACTGATTCTTCTTCAATCTGCACGCGGTCAAGACCGAGCCCAGGAGGCAGCATGGCAGCCATAACCCCGGACCAGTTGCACGGCCATCACCATGGCCCCACCGGCCTGATGCGCTGGATCACGACGACCAACCACAAGGACATCGGGACCATGTACCTGGTGCTGGCGTTGGTCATGTTCTTCGCCGGAGGGGTGATGGCGCTGACGATCCGCGCCGAACTCTTCCAGCCGGGCATGCAGGTGGTGCAACCCGAGTTCTTCAACCAGCTGACGACGATGCATGGCCTGGTGATGGTGTTCG
Organism: Rhodocyclaceae bacterium; assembly: GCA_020445745.1. Classification (GTDB taxonomy): domain Bacteria; phylum Pseudomonadota; class Gammaproteobacteria; order Burkholderiales; family Rhodocyclaceae; genus Cognatazoarcus. The sequence goes on from JAGRGB010000028.1 coordinate 152,042, forward strand.
GCGCGATCATGCCGGCCTTCGTGGGCTTCGCGAACTGGCAGATTCCGCTGATGATCGGCGCTTCCGACATGGCGTTCGCGCGCATGAACAACTGGAGCTTCTGGCTGCTGCCGCCGGCGGGCCTGCTGCTGATCGGGTCGTTCTTCGTGCCGGGCGGGGCCACCGCCGCAGGATGGACCCTCTATGCGCCGCTGTCGGTGCAGATGGGGATGGGCATGGACATGGCGATCTTCGCGGTCCACATCATGGGTGCCAGCTCGATCATGGGGGCGATCAACATCGTCGTCACGATCCTCAACATGCGCGCGCCGGGCATGACGATGATGAAGATGCCGCTGTTCGTCTGGACCTGGCTGATCACCGCCTACCTGCTGATCGCGGTGATGCCGGTGCTGGCCGGCGCGGTGACGATGATCCTCACCGACCGGCATTTCGGCACTGCGTTCTTCAACGCCGCCGGTGGCGGTGACCCGGTGCTGTTCCAGCACGTGTTCTGGTTCTTCGGGCACCCCGAGGTCTACATCATGATCCTGCCGGCGTTCGGCATCGTCAGCCAGATCATC
>JAGRGB010000195.1 GCA_020445745.1 Rhodocyclaceae bacterium
TGAACAGCTTGATCTCGTCGGTGATGTGGGGAATGACCTGGACGGTCTTGCCGAGGTATTCGCCGCGCCGCTCCTTCTTGATCACCGACTCGTAGATCTGGCCGGTGGTGAAGTTGTTGCGCTTGCTCATCTTGGCGCTGGTGAAGCGCTCGTAGTGACCGAGATCGAGGTCGGTCTCGGCACCATCCTCGGTGACGAACACCTCGCCATGCTGGAACGGGCTCATCGTGCCCGGATCGACGTTGATGTATGGATCGAGCTTGAGATGCGTGACCTTGATGCTGCGGGATTCGAGAATGGCGCCCAGGGAGGCGGCGGCGATGCCCTTGCCCAGCGAGGATACGACACCGCCGGTAACGAAGACGTATTTGGTCATGGCATGGCGACTGCGGGAAAGCGCGATGATAACCGAAACGGCGAACCCACCGAAAGGCGGCACTGAGCCGCTCAGGGACGGTCCGCGGCCAGCTCCGGGGCCCGCTTCCGGGTCTCGCCGGAAGCTGCCAGAAAGGCCGCCAGGGCGTCACGATAGGCCGTTCCGCTGGACAGGAAACCGTCGTTGTGAGCACCCCGGATCTCGAGCATCTGCTTGCGCCCGGCGAGCGCTGCGTCGAACAGTGTCCGGCCGTGGTGGAACGGCACGATCTCGTCATCACGGCTGTGGATCACCAGCAGGGGCGCGCCGATCGACGGCAGCTGGCCGAGCGTGTCGTAGCGGTGGCGCAGCAGTCGATCCACCGGCAGCCACGGGTAGATCTCGGCGCCCAGCGCCACCGCGCTGGTGAACGCCGATTCGAGGATCACCGCCCGTGGCTGTTCGCGGGCGGCGAGCCAGGCGGCGACCGCGGCGCCGAGCGAGCGCCCGAAGACCACGATGTCTGCCGCCGCGACTCGCCGCTGTCGGCGCAGGTAGCGCCACGCGGCGCGGACGTCGCGGTAGGTGCCCTGCTCGTCCGGCTCACCTTCGCTCTCGCCATAGCCCCGGTAGTCGAAGATCAGCACCGACAGCCCGAGCCGATGGAACAGCGCGATCGATTCCAGCCGATGCGAGATATTGCCGGCGTTGCCGTGGCAGAACAGCACCACCGGCGCGGACGCCGGCGCTGGCGCCGGCACAAGCCAGGCGTGCAGCCGCAGCCCGTCCTCGGTTTCGAGATGGACCGTCTCGAATGGCAGCCCGATCGCGGCCGGGGTGGCCTCCAGTTCGCGCAACGGAAAATACAGCAGCCGCCCCTGGTTGGCATACAGCCATGCCGCCAGCAGCCCGTAGAGGCCGGCTGCAATCGCCAGCCCGACCGCGAGCGCCCCGCCCATCCGCGTCACCGCCGCCGCCGCCCCCCCCTCAGCGCAGGTAGCGCTTGCTGATCTCGCGGAACTCCTCGCTGCCGGCCCGCGCCAGCCACTCGAACGCGACCATCTCGCGTGACACCACGGTGACGCCTGCCGCTGCCATCCGCGCGAGCGCCAGCGCCTTGTCCGAGGGCCGCCGCGAACCGCAGGCCTCGGCCACCAGGAACACCGCCTTGCCGGAGGCCTGCAGCCCGATCGCGGTCTGCAGCACGCAGACGTGGGCTTCGGTGCCGCACACCACGACCTGGCTGGCGGCATCGACCGCCGAGCCGGCGAGGCAGCCGTCGGCGGCGCAGGAGAAGCTCAGCTTCTCGACCACGGCGGCCCCGGGAGCCGCCGCGATCACCCGCGCATCGGTATGGCCGAGGCCTTGCGGATACTGTTCGGAGACCACCGTCGGCACCCCCAGACGGGCCGCCACCTCGGCCAGCCACACCGCGTGGCCGATCACCGCCTCGCCGTCGTCGATGGCCGGCAGCAGCCGCTGCTGCAGGTCCACGATCAGCAGCACGGCGCCTTGTCGTTGCATCAGCATCTCACCGCCTCCTCAGTTCGCCAGTTCCGGCCGCTCGGCGAAGTACGCCAGCGCCTCCGGGTTGGCCAGTGCCTCGATGTTCTTGACCGGCCGTCCGTGGACCACGTTGCGCACCGCCAGTTCGACGATCTTGCCGCTCTTGGTGCGGGGAATGTCGGCCACCTGCAGCACCCGGGCCGGCACGTGGCGCGGCGTGGTGTTGGCGCGGATGGTCTGCCGGATGCGATCCACCAGCGCGTCGTCGAGGGCGATTCCCTCGCGCAGCTTGACGAACAGCACGACGCGCACGTCGCGCTCCCAGTCCTGGCCGATCACCAGCGATTCGACGACCTCGTCGAGCTTCTCGACCTGTCGGTAGATCTCGGCGGTACCGATGCGCACGCCGCCGGGATTGAGCGTGGCGTCCGACCGACCGTGGATGATCAGGCCACCGTGTTCGGTCTGCTCGCAGAAATCGCCGTGGCACCATACCTCGTCGAAGCGCTCGAAATAGGCGGCGCGGTAGCGGGAGCCGTCGGCATCGTTCCAGAAGCCAAGCGGCATCGACGGAAACGGCCGGGTGCATACCAGCTCGCCCTTCTCGCCGATCACCGGGCGACCGTCGTCGTCGAAGACCTCGACCGCCATGCCCAGCCCCTTGCACTGGATCTCGCCGGCATGGACCGGCAGGATCGGGCAGCCGAGCACGAAACACGACAGGATGTCGGTGCCGCCGGAGATCGACGACAGACACACGTCGCGCTTGATCGCGTCATAGACGTAGGCGAAGCCCTCCGGCACCAGCGGCGAGCCGGTGGAGGTCATGGTGCGCACGCTGGCGAGGCTGTGGGTCTCGACCGGCTTCAACTCGGCCTTGGCGCAGGCGTCGATATATTTGGCCGAGGTGCCGAACACGGTCATCTGCTCGGCATCGGCATAGTCGAACAGGATGTTGCCCGAGGGGTGGAACGGCGAGCCGTCGTAGAGCAGCAGGGTCGCCTCGCTGCCCAGGCCCGAGATCAGCCAGTTCCACATCATCCAGCCGCAGGTGGTGAAATAGAACAGCCGGTCGCCGGCCTTCACGTCGGTCTGCAACTGGTGCTCCTTCAGGTGCTGCAGCAGCGTGCCGCCGACGCCGTGGACGATGCATTTCGGCACGCCCGTGGTGCCCGAGGAGAACATGATGAACAGGGGCTGGTTGAACGGCACCTGGACGAAATCGATCTCGCCCGCCGGATACGGCTTGATGAAATCGGCGAGCGTCACCGCGTTCGGGATGCCGGAGACGTCGTAGCTGTCGCGGGTGTAAGGCCAGACCACCACCTTCTTCAGGGTCGGCAGCTCGGCCACGAATTCCGCCACCCGGCCCAGGCTGTCGATCTGCTTGCCGGCGTAGTGGTAGCCGTCAGCGCAGAACAGCACGGTGGGCTCAATCTGGCCGAACCGATCGACCACGCCCCGCACGCCGAAATCGGGCGAGCAGGACGACCAGGTCGCACCCAGCGAGGTGGCCGCGAGCGTGGCGGCGATGGTCTCCGGCATGTTGGGCACGAAGCCCGCCACCCGGTCGCCGACGCCGACCCCCTCGGCCTTCA
>JAGRGB010000029.1 GCA_020445745.1 Rhodocyclaceae bacterium
AGGGCGGCGTTGCCGCGTCTCTCGGCAATTCCACCGAGGACAACTGGCACTGGCACATGTACGACACCGTCAAGGGGTCGGACTGGCTGGGCGACCAGGACGCCATCGAGTTCATGTGCCGCAAGGCCAACGAGGTCGTGGTCGAGCTCGAGCACTACGGCATGCCCTTCGATCGCACCGACGACGGCAAGATCTACCAGCGCCCCTTCGGCGGCCACTCGATGAACTACGGCCAGGCGCCGGTGATGCGCTCGTGCGCCGCGGCCGACCGTACCGGCCACGCGATGCTGCATGCGCTCTACCAGCGCAACGTGCGGGCCAACACCCAGTTCTTCGTCGAATGGATGGCCCTCGACCTGATCCGCAATGCCGATGGCGACGTGCTCGGCGTGACCGCCCTCGAGATGGAGACCGGCGAGATCTCGATCTTCCATTCGCGCGCGACGATCTTCGCGACCGGTGGTGCCGGCCGCATCTACTACAGTTCGACCAACGCCTTCATCAACACCGGCGACGGCGTCGGCATGGCCGCGCGCTCGGGCATTCCGCTCGAGGACATGGAATTCTGGCAGTTCCACCCGACCGGCGTGGCCGGTGCCGGCGTGCTGATCACCGAGGGCGTGCGTGGCGAGGGCGGCATCCTGCGCAACGATGCCGGCGAGCGCTTCATGGAGCGCTACGCGCCGAACCTCAAGGATCTCGCCTCCCGCGACGTGGTGTCGCGTGCGATGACCACCGAGATCAACGAGGGTCGCGGCTGCGGACCGGACAAGGACCACGTGCTGCTGGACATCACCCACCTGTCGCCCGAGACGATCCTGAAGCGCCTGCCGGGCATTCGCGAGATCTCGATCCAGTTCGCCGGGGTGGACCCGATCAAGGCGCCGATTCCGGTGGTGCCGACCTGCCACTACCAGATGGGCGGCATCCCCACCAACTACCGTGGCCAGGTGGTGATCCCGAAGGACGGCGACGCCAATGCGCCGGTGGCCGGCTTCTACGCCGCCGGCGAGTGCGCCTGCGCATCGGTGCACGGCGCCAACCGGCTGGGCACCAACTCGCTGCTCGACCTGCTGGTATTCGGCAAGTCCGCCGGCGAGACCGTGGTCGAGGATTTCCGCTCCGGAGCGCTGTCGCTCAAGGCACTGCCCGACGACGCGGCCGACGTGTCGCTGGCCCGGATCGCCCGCCTCGAGGGCCAGAAGGACGGCGAGAACGTGCACGAAGTGCGCCTCGACATGCAGCGCACGATGCAGAAGCATGCCGGTGTGTTCCGTTTCGACAATCTGCTGCGCGAAGGCGTCGAAGCCATCAAGGGGGTCGCCGAGCGTGCCAAGGCCACCGAAATCGGCGACAAGTCGCAGGTCTGGAACACCGCCCGCGTCGAGGCGCTGGAACTCGACAACCTGATCGAGGTGGCCAAGGCGACGATGATCTCGGCCGAGGCACGCAAGGAATCGCGGGGCGCCCACGTGCGCGACGATGCACCGGACACGCCGGAGCACCCGAACGGCCGCAACGACGAGGTATGGCTCAAGCACACGCTGTGGTACAGCGCGGACAACCACCTCGATTACAAGCCGGTGAACTTGAAGCCGCTTTCGCCGAATGTCGAGCCGATCGCGCTCGCCAAGCGCACCTACTGATGCGACCGGAGAATTCCCAATGAGCAAGCGAACCGTTCAATTCAAGATCTACCGTTACGATCCGGACAAGGACGACAAGCCCTACATGCAGGACATCTCGGTCGAGCTCGAGGCTTCCGACAAGAAGCTGCTCGACGCGCTGGTGCGGCTCAAGGTCAAGGATGACTCCCTGTCCTTCCGCCGCTCATGCCGTGAAGGCGTGTGCGGCTCCGATGCCATGAACATCAACGGCAAGAACGGCCTGGCCTGCCTCACCGAGGTGGATGGGCTGCCGCAGCCGATCACGCTGCGGCCGTTGCCGGGGCTGCCGGTGGTACGCGATCTGATCGTCGACATGACGCAGTTCTTCAAGCAGTACCATTCGATCAAGCCCTACCTGATCAACAACGACCCCCCGCCCGAGCGCGAGCGGCTGCAGACGCCCGAGGATCGCGAGGAGCTCAATGGCCTGTACGAGTGCATCCTGTGCGCGTGCTGCTCGACCAGTTGTCCGTCGTTCTGGTGGAATCCCGACAAGTTCGTCGGCCCGGCCGGCCTGCTGGCCGCCTATCGCTTCATCGCCGACACCCGCGACCAGGCCACCAACGACCGCCTCGACAACCTCGAGGATCCGTACCGGCTGTTCCGCTGCCATAGCATCATGAACTGCGTCGACGTCTGTCCGAAGAGCCTCAACCCGACCCGGGCGATCGGCAAGATCAAGGACATGATGCTGCGCCGCGCGGTATGAGCATCAACCGGGGACGCGTGCGCTGGCACTGCCGTCGGGCTCTGCTCGAGCTCGATCTGGTGTTCGCGCGCTTTCTCGACAAGCACTTCGATGATCTGAGCGAGGCGCAGTTGGCCGATCTGGCGGACCTGCTGCTGTGCGAGGACCACGATTTGTGGGCGATGGTGAATGGCAGAAAGCCATGCGAGAACGCCCGCTGGAGGGAGATGATCGGCCTGCTGCGTCAGACCTGACGCCCGGGCCGGTTCTTTAACGCAATACACGAGAGTACACACGGGGAAAAAAGGGACGAACCATGACGACACAACGCACCGCTACGCTTTCCGTGGATGGCAAGACCGTTGAATTTCCGGTGATGACCGGGGTTCACGGCAACGACGTAATCGACATTCGCACGCTGGGCGGCAAGACCGGCCTGTTCACGTATGACTCCGGCTTTCTCTCGACCGCGAGTTGCCAGTCCAGGATCACCTTCATCGATGGCGACAAGGGCGAGCTGCTGTACCGCGGCTATCCGATCGAGCAATTGGCGGAGAACTGCAGCTTCCTCGAGGTGGCGTACCTCCTGAAGAACGGCGAGCTGCCGAACGTCTCGGAGAAAGACGAGTTCGAGCGCACCATCAAGAACCACACGATGCTGCACGACCAGATCAGCAAGTTCTACTCGGGTTTCCGGCGCGACGCGCACCCGATGGCCGTCATGGTCGGCGTGGTCGGCGCGCTGTCGGCGTTCTACCACGAGGCGATGGATTTCTCCGACGCCGAGCATCGTGCGATCTCGTTCAACCGCCTGGTCGCCAAGCTGCCGACCATCGTGGCGATGGCCTACAAGTACAACATCGGCCAGCCGTTCATGTTCCCGCGCAACGACCTCGACTACACCTCGAACTTCATGCACATGATGTTCGGCACGCCGTGCGACGAGTTCAAGCCGAATCCGGTGCTGGTGCGGGCGCTGGACATCATCTTCACGCTGCACGCCGATCACGAGCAGAACGCCTCGACGTCGACCGTGCGCCTGGCCGGTTCGTCGGGTGCCAATCCGTTCGCGTGCATCTCGGCCGGCATCGCCTGCCTGTGGGGCCCGGCCCATGGTGGCGCCAACGAGGCCTGCCTGAACATGCTCGAGCAGATCGGCGACGTCAGCCGCGTCGGCGAGTACATCAAGCGTGCGAAGGATAAGAACGACAGCTTCAAGCTGATGGGCTTCGGCCACCGCGTCTACAAGAACTTCGACCCGCGTGCCAAGCTGATGGGCAAGGTCTGCTCCGAAGTGCTCGGCGAGCTCGGCCTCGAAAACGACCGCCTGTTCAAGCTCGCCAAGGAGCTCGAGAAGATCGCGCTGGAAGACGAATATTTCGTCGAGAAGAAGCTCTACCCGAACGTCGATTTCTACTCCGGCATCGTCCAGAAGGCGCTCGGCATCCCGACCTCGATGTTCACCTGCATCTTTGCGCTGGCCCGCACGGTGGGCTGGATGGTGCAGTGGGAGGAGATGATCACCGATCCGGAATACAAGATCGGTCGTCCCCGCCAGCTCTACGTCGGTGCCGCCAGCCGCGACGTCAAGCCGATCGACCAGCGCTAGGAAGCGCGAGAGGGAGGGAGGCAACACAAAGACGAGGGATTGCCGGGCGGACCCCTGCACGGGGCCGCCCGGCAGCGACTTGCGGTACAGACCAAAGTGTTGCCCGGCCGGGCCGATGGTCCCGGCGAACCAAAATAACATATTGATCGCAGGTGACTTCCATGATGAAGGAACTCTTCAGCAACTCCTATCTGTTCGGCAGCAACGCGCCGTTCGTGGAGGAGCTATACGAGGCCTACCTCGAGAATCCCGACGCCGTGTCGGGCGAGTGGCGGGCCTATTTCGACGGGCTGCAGAACGTGCCCGGCGCGGCCGAACGCGACGTCCCCCATTTCCCGGTGATCGGCGCCTTTGCCGAAATGGCCAAGCGTGGTCCGGTCAAGGTCGTCTCGGTCGGCGACGACAAGCGCCAGGTCAGCGTGCTGCAGTTGATCAACGCCTATCGCTTTCTCGGCAACCGCTGGGCCCAGCTCGATCCGCTGAAGCGCCACGAGCGCCCGGAAGTGCATGAACTGGAGCCGTCGTACTACGGATTCACCGAGGGCGACCTCAACGCCAAGTTCAACGTCGGTTCCTTCCACGGTTTTTCCGGCGACCACGCCACGCTGCGCGAGATCCTGGAAGCGCTGCGGCAGACCTACTGCAGTTCGATCGGTGCCGAGTACATGTACATCACCGACGTCGCGCAGAAGCGCTGGATCCAGGCACGGCTCGAAGCGGTGCGCGGCCGCCCGGCCTACAGCGTCGACAACCGGAAGCACATACTCAAGCGCCTGACTGCCGCCGAGACGCTGGAGAAGTACCTGCACACCAAGTACGTCGGCCAGAAGCGCTTCTCGCTCGAGGGCGGCGAGTCGAGCATCGTCGCGATGGACGAACTGGTCAATACCGCCGGCAAGCTAGGCGTCCAGGAAGTGGTCATCGGCATGGCCCACCGCGGACGCCTGAACGTGCTGGTGAACACCCTCGGCAAGTCGCCGAAGATGCTGTTCGCCGAATTCGAGGGCAAGGGCAGCGTCGACCTGTCGGCCGGCGACGTGAAGTACCACATGGGCTTCTCGTCCGATGTCATGACCCCGGGCGGCGCGGTGCACCTGACGCTGGCGTTCAACCCGTCCCACCTGGAAATCATCAACCCGGTGGTCGCCGGGTCGGTCTATGCCCGACAGGTGCGGCGCAGCGACGACGAGAAGAAGCAGGTCCTGCCGGTGATCCTGCATGGCGACGCCGCGGTGATCGGCCAGGGTGTGAACCAGGAGATGCTGAATTTCTCCCAGACCCGCGGCTACGGCACCGGCGGCACCGTGCATATCGTGGTCAATAACCAGATCGGCTTCACCACTTCCGATCCGCGCGACTACCGCTCGTCCCTCTATTGCACCGACATCTTCAAGATGGTCGAGGCGCCGATCTTCCACGTCAATGGCGACGATCCCGAGGCGGTCGCCTTCGTCACCAACCTGGCGATGGAGTTCCGCAACGAGTTCAAGAAGGACGTCGTCGTCGACCTGATCTGCTTCCGCAAGCTCGGTCACAACGAGCAGGACGAGCCGATGGTCACCCAGCCGTTGATGTACCGGAAGATCAACGCCCATCCCGGCAGCCGCCGGGTCTATGCCGACCGGCTGGTCGCCGAGGGGGTGTGCACGGGGGAAGAGGTGGATCAGATGATCGCCGACTACCGTGCCGCGCTGGACGAGGGCGAGCTGCTCGAGCACCCCGCCTTGCCGGGCTACAAGCCGCAGTTCGCGGTGGACTGGACGCCCTTCGTCAACCGCAAGTACACGGACAAGTGCGACACCACGGTACCGATGGCTGAACTGAAGCGTCTGGCAACGGCGATCACGACCGTGCCCGACGGATTCAAGATGCACTCGCGGGTCAAGAAGATCATCGACGACCGTCGCAAGATGGGCGAGGGCGAAGTGCCGGTGGACTGGGGCATGGGCGAGAACCTCGCCTATGCGTCGCTGCTGGTACAGGGCCTGGGCGTGCGGATCTCGGGCGAGGACGTCGGGCGCAGCACCTTCTTCCATCGCCACGGCGTGCTCCATGACCAGAACCGGGAGCACTGGTCCGACGGTGCCTACATCCCGCTCAACCACATCGCCGAGGGCCAGGCCCCGTACCGCACCTTCGACTCGGTGTTGTCCGAGGAAGGGGTGCTGGCGTTCGAATACGGCTACTCGACCGCCGAACCGAACCAGCTGGTGGTCTGGGAGGGCCAGTTCGGCGACTTCGCCAACGGTGCCCAGGTAGTCATCGACCAGTTCATCACGTCCGGCGAAGCCAAGTGGGGTCGCCAGTGCGGCCTCGTGATGCTGCTGCCGCACGGCTACGAAGGCCAGGGGCCGGAGCACTCCTCGGCGCGCCTGGAGCGCTACATGCAGCTGTGCGCAGAGATGAACGTCGAGGTCTGCGTGCCGACCACGCCGGGCCAGGTGTTCCACATGCTGCGCCGGCAGATGCTGCGCCAGCAGCGCAAGCCCCTGATCGTGATGACGCCGAAGTCGCTGCTGCGTCACAAGGAAGCGGTGTCGACCCTCGACGAGCTGGCCAAGGGGACCTTCCACACCGTGATCGGCGAGGTGGACGAGATCGACGCCAAGCAGGTCAAGCGGGTGGTGATGTGCTGCGGCAAGATCTACTACGAATTGCTGGCGCACCGCCGTGCCAACGACATCACCGACACGGCGATCATCCGCATCGAGCAGCTCTACCCGTTCCCGGCGGACGCCTTCGCCGAGGAACTGGGGAAATATCCGAACGCCAAGGAGCTCGTCTGGTGCCAGGAAGAGCCGCGCAATCAGGGCGTGTGGTACTGGCTGATCTCGCGGCACCACCTCGACAACGTTCTCGGCAAGCGCAAACTGCTGCTGGTCTCGCGGCCCGCCGCCGCGTCGCCTGCCGTCGGTTACTACGCGAAGCACAACATGCAACAGAAAGCCGTCGTCGAAAATGCATTCGGCGACATCAAGGCCTGAGGTTCAGCTGAAATAAGGGATAGGGAGAAAACATGCTGATCGAAGTCAAAGTTCCGCAACTGTCCGAGTCGGTCTCGGAAGCCTCGCTGGTGAGCTGGCACAAGCAGCAGGGTGATGCCGTCACCCGCGACGAGAACCTGATCGATATCGAGACCGACAAGGTCGTGCTCGAGACCCCGGCTCCGGCCGACGGTGTCCTCGTCGAGATCCTCATGGGCGATGGCGAAAGCGTGACCTCGGGTGACCTGATCGCCAAGATCGACACCGACGCCAAACCGGCCAAGGGCGCACCAGCTGCCGCCGAGAAGCCTGCCGAAGAGAAGAAGGCGGCGCCGGCAGCCGCTTCACCGGCGGCGGCCTCGGGCGCGAGCCCGGCGGCGCGCAAGATCCTCGACGAGAAGGGCATCGACGCGTCCGACGTCAAGGGCACCGGCCGTGGCGGCCGCGTCACCAAGGAAGACGCGGTGGCCGCGAAGGCTGCCGGCGCTGCCGCCGCTGCACCGGCGATGCCCCAGGTGGCCGCCGGCGAGCGCCCGGAGCAGCGCGTGCCGATGACCCGCCTGCGCGCCCGCATTGCCGAGCGGCTGATCCAGTCGAAGAACGAGAACGCCATCCTGACCACCTTCAACGAGGTGAACATGGCGCCGGTGATGGCGCTGCGCAAGCAGTATGGCGACAAGTTCGAGAAGGCCCACGGCGTGCGCCTCGGCTTCATGGGCTTCTTCGTCAAGGCCGCAGTCGCCGCCCTGAAGCGGTTCCCGATCCTCAATGCCTCGGTGGACGGCAACGACATCGTCTATCACGGTTACATCGACATCGGCATCGCGGTGGGTTCGCCGCGGGGCCTGGTGGTGCCGATCATCCGTGATGCCGATCAGCTGTCGATCGCCGACATCGAGAAGAAGATCGCCGAGTTCGGCGTCAAGGCCAAGGACGGCAAGATCTCGATCGAGGAACTCACCGGTGGCACCTTCTCGATCTCCAACGGCGGCGTGTTCGGCTCGATGATGTCGACACTGATCATCAACCCGCCGCAGTCGGCGATCCTGGGCATCCATGCCACCAAGGATCGGGCGATGGTGGAGAACGGCCAGGTCGTCGTGCGCCCGATGAACTACTTGGCGATGTCCTACGATCACCGCATCATCGATGGCCGCGAAGCCGTGCTCGGCCTGGTGACGATGAAGGAAGCGCTGGAAGATCCGTCCCGCCTGATCCTCGACGTCTAAGACCAACCGCACGCGTGCGCGGGTCGCCGCCGGCGACCCGCGCACCGGCCTATGCACCGGAGTGACAAACAATGGCTGAAAAGCAATTCGACGTACTGGTGATCGGCGGTGGTCCGGGCGGCTACGTGGCGGCGATCCGCGCTGCCCAGCTGGGCTTCAACACCGCCTGCGCCGAGTCCAATCCCTATGCCGACCCCAAGGGTGAACCGCGCCTTGGCGGTACCTGCCTGAACGTGGGCTGCATACCGTCCAAGGCCCTGCTTCACACCTCGCATCTGTTCGAGGAGACCGAGCACGCCTTCCCGAGCCAGGGCATCAAGGTCAGCGGCAAGGTCAGTATCGACGTGCCGGCCATGGTCGAGCGCAAGTCCAAGGTGGTGGACCAGCTGACGATGGGCATCAAGGGCCTGTTCAAGAAGAACAAGGTGACCTTCCTGCCCGGCCACGGCAGCTTCGTCAGTGGCGGTGCCGACGGCTACAAGCTCAAGGTCGGCAAGGACACCGTCCAGGCCAAGCACGTGATCATCGCCACCGGTTCGTCGCCGCGCCACCTGCCGAACATCCCGGTGGACAACAAGATTGTCTGCGACAACGTCGGCGCGCTCGATTTCGATGCGGTGCCGAAGAAGCTCGGCGTCATCGGCGCCGGAGTGATCGGCCTCGAGATGGGCTCGGTGTGGCGTCGCCTGGGTTCGGAAGTCACGGTGCTCGAAGCGCTGCCCGACTTCCTCGGCTTCGCCGACAAGGACATCGCCAAGGAAGCGCTGAAGGTGTTCACCAAGCAGGGCCTGGACATCATCACCGGCATCAACATCACCGACGCCAAGGTCGGCAAGAAGGGCGTGTCGCTCACCTACACCGGCAAGGACGGCAAGGAAAACTCGCTCGAGGTCGACCGCCTGATCGTCTCGATCGGCCGCGTGCCGAACACCGACGGACTGGATCCCGCCGCGGTCGGTCTCGACATGGACGAGCGCGGCCAGATCCTGGTGGACGAGCACTGCGCGACCAACCTGCCCAACGTATATGCGGTGGGCGACGTGGTCCGTGGTCCGATGCTCGCCCACAAGGCGATGGAAGAGGGTGTGATGGTCGCCGAGATCATTGCCGGCCAGGCGGGCCACTGCAATCTCGATACCGTGCCGGGCATCATCTACACCTCGCCGGAGATCGCCTGGGTCGGCAAGACCGAACAGCAGCTGAAGACCGACGGCATCGCCTACAAGGTCGGCAAGATTCCGTTCCTCGCCAACGGGCGCGCGCTCGGCTCCGGCGACCCGACGGGCTTCGTCAAGATGCTCGCGTGCGCGGAGACCGATCGCATCCTCGGCGTGCATATCATCGGCGCCAACGCCTCCGAGCTGATCTCCGAGGCGGTCGTCGCGATGGAGTTCAACGGCGCATCCGAGGATCTGGCGCGGATCTGCCACGGCCACCCGACCCTGTCGGAGGTCGTGCACGAAGCTGCCCTGGCCTGCGACAAGCGCCCGCTGCACTTCTGAGGCGGTCTGTCAGAATCACGGGCAAGGGGCGGATTCGCTTCTTGCCCGTTTTTTTTCGACCATGCGAAAGAGCCCATAGACGAAGGTTCCGAAATGCCCCATTCGATCCTGAGAGTGCCCGAGAAGGGCATGCTGGACGCCTATGAAGCGCTACTGAAGACCCGCGGCTACCGCAGCGACCCCGCCCAGCGCGCCGCAGCGCAGCGCCTGCAGGGGCTCTACACCGAGCTGATCGGCTTCAAGGCAGCGCGGCGGACGCAGCTGCGCAAGCTGCTCTCCCGGCCGACGATGCCGAAGAGCGTCTACTTCTGGGGCGGTGTCGGTCGTGGCAAGAGCTTCCTGATGGATTGCTTCTTCGATTCGGTGCCCTACAACCGCAAGCGCCGGGTCCATTTCCACGCGTTCATGCAGGAGATCCAGAACGACCTGCGGCAGCTCAACAACGAACCTGACCCGCTGCAGAAGGTAGCCGATCGCATCAGCCGCCACACCCGGCTGTTGTGCTTCGACGAGTTCCACGTTTCCGACATCGCCGACGCGATGATCCTCGGCCGCCTGCTCGAGGCGCTGTTCGTGCGCGGCACGGTGTTCGTGATGACCTCCAACTATCCGCCGGACGGGCTCTATCCGAACGGTCTGCAGCGCATCAACTTCCTGCCGACGATCGAGATGATCAAGCGCCGCTTCGACATCGTCGAAGTGGATCACGGCACCGACTACCGGCTGCGCCAGATGGAGAAGATCGAGACCTATCTGGTGCCGGCGGACGAAGCCGCCGACGCCAAGATGCTCGATGATTTTCGCCACATCGCGGCGATCGACGAGGCCGGCGACACGATCGAGGTGCTCGGCCGGTCGATGCGCGTGCGGCGTCACGGTCCGGGCGTGGCTTGGTTCGACTTCGCCGACCTGTGTGGCGGCCCCCGCAGCCAGAACGACTACCTCGAAATCGCCCGCGAATACCATACGCTGCTGCTCTCGAAGGTGCCGAAGATGGACGCCGGCATGTCGAACGAGGCGCGGCGCTTCACTTGGCTGATCGACGTGCTCTACGATCACCGCGTCAAGCTGGTGATGAGCGCGGCGGTCGAGGCCCACGAACTGTACCTCCAGGGCCACAACGCCCACGAGTTCGTGCGCACCGTGTCGCGCCTGATCGAGATGCGCTCCCACGAGTATCTGGCGGCGGCCCACCGGGTCGACTGAGCGACGGGCCGGCTGCGGCCCCGGCGCCCGATGCCGCCGTCGAGCCGCGGCGTGCAGGCTCGATCGCGGTCAGGCGGCGGCCGCAATGTCGACCGGCAAGGCGTGCGCGGCAGCGCGGATGGCGGGCAGCGGCGTGATTGCCGGACGTCGGGTCCGCGGCGGCGCAGCGCGCCGCCCGGCGCCATCCGGCCCGCCACCCTCAGTCGAGCTCGACGGCGGTACCGCTCACCGCGACCATCATCATGCCGTTGTTCTCGCCGAGCACCTCGTAGTCGAAATCGATGCCGATCACGCCGTCGGCACCGATGTCGCGGGCGGCCTCGATCATGTCTTCGAGGGCGGCGTCGCGCGCGCCGGACAGGGCGCGCTCGTAGCCGCCGGCGCGCCCACCGACGACGTCGCGCACCGACGCGAACATGTCACGGAAGATATTGGCGCCGATGATCGCCTCGCCGTGCACCACGCCGAGGTAGCGCTTGATGCGTGCATGCTCGGGCGAAGGGATCACCGTGGCGAGAAAGAAACTCTTGTCCTGCTTGGAAAACCAGCCCATCGCATGTCCTCCTGGTGGTTGCTTCCGCAAGGGGGTAGCGCCGGGCCCGGGCGGGCTCAGCGCAGACGGATGTCGGCCGCCTCCGGCGAGCCGGTCGGGAAGGCGATGCCGTCCATCACGTTGGGAAGCCGGCCGACGATCTCGGCCGGTCCCTCGATGCGGCCATCGAAGCGCAGCCGCTGCCGTTCGTCCCAGCCGCCGTCGCCGCTGATCCGCAGTTCGCCGGCCAGCGTGCGGACAATCAGCGAACCCGCCTTGCCGCGGGCGGTCGCGGTCAGCTCGTAGTCGCCGAAGCGACGGCCCGGCAGCAGATCCACGCCGGCATCGATCCAGGTCAGCCGCAGCGGTCCGGTGCACGCCCCTTGCCAGTCGCAGCGGATGCCGGGCGATTCGAGGCGGGCGGCGCCGCGCCAGCCGGCCCGGGCCAGCGGGTGGGGGAGCGAATCGAGCAGGGGGCCGAGCGGCGTGTCCAGCGCTGCGCTGACGATCTCGATGCCGCCGGGCGTGAATTGCAGATGCACCACCGTGTCGTCCCGCTCGCTCAGGCGCCAGCCCACGCGCCCGGCCAGCAGGCCGGCGAACTCGGCACGCCAGTGGCCCTGCAGCCACGGCTGGGCGGCGCGGCCGTCGCCGCTCAGGCTGGCGAGGGTGCCGCTGCCCGACCACACCGAGCCGGCCGCGTCGAGCAGCCGCAGGCGGCCGTCGCTGCTGCCGGCCAGTGCCCGATCGAGCACCGTGGCCGGCATGCGCCACAACCCCAGCACCGCGAGCGCCAGTACCAACAGCAGGATGCGCCAGGCCATCAGTCGTCGCCGCCGACCGCCTGCAGGCGACCATGGACCTCGAGCGCGGCGGGCGACGGGCGCAGTTCGAGTTCGAGCGGGCGCAGGCCTTCGTCGGCCTGCATCGCCGCCAGCCATTCGATCACTGCCGGCGCCGGGCCGCGGCCCGCGACGGTGACGCCGTCGGCCTGTTCCTCGACCGAGAGGTCGATTCCCCGCGCCACCGCCGCAGCCCGCGCAGCCGCGGCGCGCACCGCCAGCGGAGCCGCCGGGCGGGCCGCCGTGCGCGCCAGGCGGCCGAGTTCCTCGGCCTGGTCCTGCATCCGGGCGAGTCTCGCCTCGGCTGCCGGAACCGCCGCTGCCAGCCGCTGGCGCTCGCGCCACAGCCATTCGGAAAGGCTCGACAGGGCGGCCGCCGCGAGCACCACGGCAGCGACCGCCAGCAGGCGGCGCTCCCGCGGGCTAGCGGCCGCCAGGCGGGCGCGGAGTTGGCTCGCGAGGGTCATCGGATCAGCTCCGGGGTGATCACCAGTTCGTTGCTGGCGTCGCCGGCACGGGTGCCATAGCCGAGGCTTGCCAGCCGTGACGCCAGTCGCGCGCGCTCGGCCGGGTCGAGCGCGGGAAGCACGAGCTTCAGCCGACCGTCGCGATAGTCGAGGGTGGCCACCGAATCACGGGTGGCGACGCCGCGGGCCCTGGTGTAGGCGGCGAGCTGGGCCAGCAGGTCGTCGTCGCGAAGTCGGCCGTGGCGCATCCGCCGCTCGTCGAGCCGGCGCTCCAGTTGCGCAGCAGGCGCGATCGGCGGCGTGTTCGGCATGGCGGTCTCGAACAGGCGCTCGATGCGGGCCTCGATCTCGCCCAGCCGCTGGCGCTGCCACATCACCTCGCCGGCGCTGGCGAGCAGCAGCACCGCCAGGCTCGCTGCCGCCAGCCGCAGCGGAGCCCGCAGGCGGCTGGTCCACCCGCCCCGCCGATGTTGTGGCGCGAACTCGCCTTGCAACAGGTTGGTGGCGCCACCGACACCCTGCCACCACAGATACGGCGTCGCCGCTTGCAGCGCGCATTCCAGCTCGGTGGCCAGTTCCGCGGCCGGCTGCTCGATGGCCGGCGCGGCATGGACGGCAATCGACGACGGCAGCGCGTTGGCCGAGCGTGCCGCGGCGAGCGCGTGGCGCAGCAGCGGCAGTGCGCCTGCCAGCGGGGGGTCGAAGGCGAGGGCGGGGCCGGAGCCCGGTCTGAGCACCAGCCCGTGCTCGGCGAGCGACAGATGCCAACCGTCGGCGCCGCCCGGCGCGCACTGGAGTTCGGCCTGGGCTGCCACCAGTGGCCTCCCGATCGCGGCGAACTGGGCAGTCAGGCTGCGCAGTCGCTCGCGGGCGACGACCAGTACGCCCACCGTGACGCCCGCCTCGTCGCTCTCGCGGCGGACCACCACCAGGTGCTGGCTGTCGGGATCGCGCAGCAGGCGTTCCTCGAGGGCATAGGTGAGCAGGCGCCCCTCTTCGCGTCGGGCGCCACGGGGCAGCCGGGTCTCGTGCCACACGCACTGGCTGCCGCCCAGCACCATCGCGCACTCGTCCGCGGGTGGCCAGTGGCGCGGTTCCGAGCTGCCCTCCGAACGCAGCCGGCCGTCTTCGCCGACCAGCACCCAGGGGGCCGACGGTCGGGTCGGCCAGTGTTCGTCGACGAGAACGATCAGGCGGCTAGTCATAGGATCCGTTGCCAGAGGATGTCCGGCCAATTCTGGTGGCGATGCAGGAGGACTTCCATTCTTACCACCGACAGCCCGTAGCGTGCACGTCCGGTCGCCAGAATGTAGTCGCTGACGACCGCGGTGCGCTCCGCGATCACCGGCCCGCTGCCCTCGGGCAGGCGCGCGTTGATGTCGGGCAGGTCCTTGAACCAAGCCCGCTCCCGCTCGGCGACGAGGATGCGCGCCGCGTCGAGCGGCAGGCCCGGGATGATCGCATGCAGCACCTCGGCGCCGGCGGTGTTGGCATTGATCCGGCTCGGCGCCGGCAAGGCCACCAGGAACGGACGCAGGCGATCGAGGGCGTCCGCTGCAATGCCGGGAATCGCGACGATCTCGTCGATATGGGCGAGGGGGCCGTCGGGCGGGCGCTGGCTGGCCCCCAGGGCGCGGAACTCTCCGTCCTCGTCGCCGCCGGTGAGGATCGACAACCCGTCGCTGTCGATCCAGTCGGCAATGCGCCGGGCGATCTCGGTCGCCTCGACCGCCGTGATGCCGGCGACACCGGCCAGCCGCACGAAGGCGTCGGCGTCGGCTTCGCTGGCCTTGCCGCCGGGCGCCAGATTGTTCACGTTGAACAGCCCGGACAGATCCTTGAGCTCGCCCCCGACCTCGCCGTCCTCGACCGCCATCGGCGGCACCCGGATCGCCCACGGCTCGCCGAGATGGTCGACTCGGGTGCGGCGGCGGTCGTCGGCCAGCACGTTGCGCCCCCAGTCCACCGCGCCGCGGGCCAGCCAGCGCGCCTGGGCCTGGTCGCGGCGACCGGCGAGGCTCTCCAGGCCGGCGCCGTAGTCGGCGACCAGCGCGCTCGCGAGGCCGGCCACCAGCGCCACGGTCAGCAGCGCGGTGATCACCGCGGCGCCGCGCTCAGCGCAGCGGTACGAGGCGGGTGATGGTGCCGGCATCGGCCAGTTCCAGTTCGATCTCGACGGCCTGCGGCAGCAAGGTCGCCAGGGCGTGATCCGGTGGCCAGGCGTCGAGCCTGCGGCCATTGTGGAGGAAGCGCCAGCGCACGCCGGCGACATCGCCGACCAGCCGGTCGGCACTCGGACGACCCTCCGCCAGGCGCCCGGGCCAGCGCACCCAGTCGAGGTGCCCGTCGCTGAAGCGGTATGCCACGCGGTTGACCTTGTGGCGGCTGCCGTCCACCACCAGCAGGCGCAATTCGTTGTCGCGGCCGGGCAGTCGCAGCAGCTGCAGCGGCGGGGGAGGGTCCGACTCGGGCTGCGCGTCCGGCGCCACCAGTTGCAGCAGATCGGTCTCGATGCGCAGCATGCCGCGACCGATCTCGCGCCAGCGCGCGAGCTCCGCGCCGATGCGCTCGCGGTGATCGCCGATCTGGGCGATCGCGCGGTAGGACAGCACGCCGAGCACCGCGAACACCGCCACCGCGACCATCAGCTCGATCAGGGTCAATCCGCGCAGCCGCTTCATCGCAGCGGCCTCACGGCAAATCCGGAGAGTCGCGCCAGCGAGTGTTTGCCGTCGGCGTCGAAGACGGTGACGTCCACCCGGCGGAACAGCGGATTCGGCGTGGTGCTGACTTCCTCCTGCCAGACGAAGTCCTCGCCCGCCTGGCGGCTGCGCCCCCGGGTCAGGCCGAGCGCCGGGAATCGCTCGCTGGCGCGGGTTTCGGCGAGGCGGTTCTGGGCGACCCAGTCGGCCAGGGTGCGCTCGCGCAGGTCGGCGGTCGACAACGTCGTGGCGCCCACCGCACGAAAGGCGGCGGACAGGGCGATGGCCAGGATGGCCAGTGCCACCAGGGTTTCCAGCAGCGTGAAACCGCCGCTCCGAGACGCCCTCACGGTTCGTCGCGCTCGCCGTCGCGGCGCTTGTCCACGGCGCCGGTCGCCCGCCCGATCAGCCACACCGGCCCGTCCGGCGTGTCCAGCGCGAGCCGGAAGTCCGGGGCGGCACTGGCGAACACCAGCCGCGGCTGCGTGGACGCCTCGCGCCCTTCGATGAGCAATTGGCGGAGGTGGACATCGCTGGGCAGCACCCGTTCGGCGAACAGCGGCGGGTCCACCAGCGCGCGCCAGTTGCCGTCGGTGTCGAAGGCGGTGAAGCGGTAGCCGTCGGCGAGGAATTCGACGGCGATCGGCTGGCCGCGCACCGCCGCACGCTCGGCGCTCGCCTCGAGCACCAGCCGCAGGCGCTCCACCGCGCGTGCTGCCTCGCGGCCTTCGAGGGCGGCCAGGCTGATGCCGATGCCGGTCGCCACCAGCCCGACGATGACCAGCACCACCAGCACCTCGATCAGCGTGAAGCCGCGCCTGCGATTCATCGTGTCGTCGCGGCTACAGGTCCCAGGAACCGATGTCGGCGTCGATGCCGTCGCCACCGGCGCGCCCGTCGGCGCCGAAGCTCAGCACGTCCACGTCGCCCTTCAGGCCCGGGCTCAGGTACTGGTAGGGCGAGCCCCAGGGGTCGTTCGGCAGCTTCTCGAGGTAGGACTTCCAATTCTCGGGCTGGGGCGCGACCGATGGCCGCACGACCAGCGCCTGAAGACCCTGCTCGGTGCTCGGGTAGCGACGGTTGTCGAGCCGGTAGAGCTTGAGCGCCTGCATGATCGAGGCGATGTCCTGCTTGGCGGCGACGATGCGGGCCTCGTCCGGGCGGCCGAGCACCCGCGGCACGATCAGCGCCGCCAGCACGCCGAGGATGACGATCACCACCATCACCTCGATCAGCGTGAAGCCGCCGGCATCGCGGCGGCGCGGTTGGCTGGGAGTCGCGGACATCATGGGCCTCTTCATTTCAGTAGTGTGTTGATCTCGATGATCGGCTGCATCACCGCCAGCACGATCAGCAATACCATGCCGCCCATCATCAGCAGCAGCAGCGGTTCGAGCAGCGCGGTCAGCGCCGCGGTGCGGTTCTCCAGCTCCTGCTGCTGCAGGCGGGCCGCCCGCTCGAGCATTTCGCCGAGGCGGCCGGTGGCCTCGCCGTTGGCGATCATGTGCACCATCAGCGGTGGAAACTGGCGCGAGGCGCCGAGCGCGCGGGACAGTGCCTGGCCTTCGCGCACCCGGTCGGCGGCTACCGCCACCGCATCCTGCAAAGGCAGCAGCGAGATCACCTGGCGGCCGGCGTCGAGGGCGGAGAGCAGCGGCACGCCGCTGCCGGCGAGGATCGACAGGGTGCTGCCGAAGCGGGTGGCATCGAGGGTGCGCAGGTGGCGCCCGATCAGCGGCAGCGCCAGCAGCCGCCGGTGCCATTGGCGGCGCACCGTGACCGAGCGCAGCGCGGTGCGCGCGGCGAGCGCGCCGCCGACGGCTGCCAGGACGATCAGCCAGCCCCAGTTGCGCAGCAGGTCGCTGGCGACGATCAGTGCCCGGGTGAGCCACGGCAGCGCCTGCTTGCCCTGCTGGAATACGGTCACCACCTGGGGTACCACGTAGGTCATCAGACCGATCACGACGAGCAGCGCGACCACCGCGACGATCAGGGGGTAGAGCAGCGCCTGCAGGGTCTTCTGGCGCAGGCCGTCGGCGCGCTCGAGGTAGTCGGCGAGCTGGTTCATCACGGTCGGCAGCTCGCCGGACTTCTCGCCGGCGGCGACGGACGCCCGGTAGATCGGCGGGAACGCGTGTGGGAAGCGATCGAGGGCGGCCCGCAGCGAGTAGCCGGCGAGCACCTCGGAGCGCACGCCGGCCAGCAGCTGGCGCTGGGTCTCGGTCTCCGACTGCTCGATCAGCGCGGCCAGCGCCTGTTCGACGGTGAGGCCGGAGGCGAGCAGCGTGGACCACTGGCGGGTAACCAGCGTGAGGGCGGAATCCGACAACCGGCGACGTCGCGAAAAACGCGAGCCGTCGGCCTGGGTGACGCTGGCGACGTCGAGCGGGAACAGGCCTCGCTCGCGCAGCAGGCCGCGGGCGGCGCGGGAGGTGTCGGCCTCGACGACGCCGCTCGACTCCTGGCCGTCGGCATCGAGGGCGCGGTAGCGGAAGGCGGTCATTGGCTAGGCATCCGGTCGTGCATCGCCCCGTCAGTCGCGGGTCACCCGCAGCAGTTCCTCCGGCGAGGTGGTGCCATCGGCGAGCAGCCGCAGGCCGTCCTCGCGCAGGCTGTGGGCGCCGGCGGCGCGCCCGTGGCGGCGCAGCCCGGCCTCGTCGGCGCCGTCGTGCACCAGCCGCTCGAAGCCGGCGTCGGCGACCACCAGCTCGTAGATTCCGGTGCGCCCGGCGTATCCGGTCTGGCCGCAGGCATCGCAGGCCGCGGCAGCCTTGAGCAGCGGCGGGCAGGCGGCGCCGAAGATCGTGCGCTCGCTGTCGGCGGCCGGTCGCTCGCGGCTGCAGGCCGGGCACAGCCGGCGGACCAGGCGCTGGGCCAGCACGCCGCGCAGGGTCGACGCCAGCAGGAAGGGCTCGACCCCCATGTCCACCAGCCGGGTGACCGCGGCGGCGGCGTCGTTGGTGTGCAGCGTCGCGAGCACCAGATGGCCGGTGAGGCTGGCCTGCACGGCGATCTGGGCGGTCTCCAGGTCGCGGATCTCGCCGATCATGATGACGTCGGGGTCCTGCCGGAGGATCGCCCGCAGGGCCCGCGCGAAGGAGAGGTCGATGCGCGCGTTGACCTGCGTCTGGCCGACGCCGGGCAGGTCGTACTCGACCGGATCCTCGACCGTGACGATGTTGCGGCTGCGGGTGTCCATCGCCTGCAGCGCCGCATAAAGCGTCGTGCTCTTGCCGGAACCGGTCGGTCCGGTGACCAGCACGATGCCGTGGGGCTGGTCGAGCAACGCGGCGAAACGCTCGCGGGTGGCGCCGGCCATGCCGAGGTGATCGAGGCCGAGTTGCGCGGCCCCCTTGTCGAGCAGGCGCAGCACGATGCGCTCGCCATGGGAGGTCGGCAGCGACGACACGCGCACGTCCACCTGGCGGCCGGCGAGTCGCAGCGCGATGCGGCCGTCCTGGGGCAGACGCTTCTCGGCGATGTCGAGACTCGCCATGATCTTGATCCGCGAGGCCATCGCCGCATGCAGCGCGCGGTGCGGCTGGGCCACCTCGCGCAGCACGCCGTCGCGGCGGAAGCGTACCGACGATGCGGCCTCGAACGGTTCGATATGCACGTCCGACGCGCCCTCGCGCACGGCCTGGGTCAGCAGCGCATTGATCATCCGGATGATCGGTGCGTCGTCCTGGCTTTCGAGCAGGTCCTCGACCGGCGGCAGCTCGGTCATCAGCTGGCCGAGGTCCACCTCCGCGCCGACGTCGGCGACCACCTCGGCGGCGTCGCCGTCGCCATGGCTGTAGGCCTCCGCCAGGCGTGCCTCGAAGGTGCTGCGGCTGACCGTCTCGACCGCGAGCGGCACGCCGAGGCTGCGGCGCAGCTCGGCCAGCGCGGCGAGGCTGGCATCCTCGCGCAGCAGCACGGTCGCCGACTCGCCGTCGCTGCTGCCCAGCAGCACGCCGTGGGCCTTGGCGAATCCGTACGGGACGCTGGCGCCGCTCATGGTTCGACGAACGGCGGCTCGATGCGATCAGCGGCGGCCGGCCGCGTGGCCGTCGCGGTGGCGGAGACCGCTGGACGGTCCACCGGCATCACCGGCGCCGGCGTGCCCCGCGGCGGCAGCTCGGGCGGCGCCGGCTCGCCGCGCAGCAGTTCGTCGTCACCGCGCAGCGCCCGCTGCTGGCCGATCACGTAGTCGTAGCGGGCATTGGTGATGCGACCGTAGCTGGCGGCGTCGCTGAGGATCACCGGGCGCAGGAAGATCACCAGGTTGGTCTTGGTGCGCCGGCGGGTGTCGTAGCGGAACAGCGCGCCGGCGATCGGCAGGTCGCCCAGGACAGGCACCTTTTCCTCGCCGGAGGCGTAGCTGTCCTCGACCAGGCCGCCGAGCGCGATGATGCCGCCGTCGTCCACCTGGATGACCGATTCCATCGAGCGGGTGTTGGTGATCGGCCCGTTGGCGGTCTCTTCGAACAGCGTCGAGGATTCCTGGAATATCTGCATGCGGATCACCCCGCCCTCGGTGATCTGCGGCTTGACCCGCAGGGTCAGGCCGACGTCGCGCCGTTCGATGGTCTGGAATGGATTCTCGGGCAGCGAGCCGCCGCCGGTGTTGGTGAACTGGCCGGTGACGAACGGGCGGTTCTGCCCGACCACGATCTTGGCCTCCTCGTTGTCGAGCATCACCAGGTTCGGCGCCGACAGGATGTTGGCCTTGGTGTCGCCCTCGAGGAAGCGCGCCAGCACCGCGAGGTTGGGGATGCTGCCGAGCCCGGGAATGCTGACGCTGCCGCCGCCGATGGCGATGTTCACGCCGTTGCCGGGAAGCGTCGGCGTACCCGACGCGGCGTTGGCGATGAGCCCGTTGAGACTGTTGCCGTTGGCCGTAAACGAGGTGCCTCCGATGATGCCGATGCCGCTGCGTCCGCTGCCGGCGCCGGCGCCGGCAGCCCACTGCAGGCCCCATTCGGCGCTGCGCTCGGCACTGATCTCGGCGATCAGTGCCTCGACATAGACCTGCGCGCGACGGCGGTCGAGCTGCTCGATGACGCCGCGCAGGTTGCGGTAGATGGCATCGGGCGCGGTGATGATCAGCGCGTTGTTGGCGACGTCGGCCTGGATCATGCTGTTGCCGCTGCTCGCCACCGGGGCAGCGCCGCGGGTGCCCGCGGCGGCACCGGCGGTGGCATCGCGGCCGGCGCCCGACAGGCTGCCGGCGGACCGCGCGGCGGCTGTCGTCGCGGCTCCGGACAGCACCGCGCCGAGGGTCTCGGCGACGTCCTCGGCCTCGGCATTCTTCAGGTAGACGACGTGGATGTTGCCGCCCGCGCCAGGCTTGTCGAGGGCCGCCACCAGTTGCCGGACGGCGCTGATCCGCGCCGGATTGTCGGCACGCACCAGCAGGCTGTTGCTGTGGGCATCGGGTACCACGGTGACGCGCTGGCTGGCTTCCACCTGGCCGGCGCCGAGCTTGCCGTCTCCGGTCTCGTTGAGCAGGCGCGACACCGTATCGGCGAGGTCGGCGGCCGCCGCATGGGCCAGGGTGATCACCTGGAGGTCGCCCTGGGGCACGTCCACCGAGGCGATGATGCGGGCGATCCGTTCGAGGTTGTCGGCGTAGTCCGTCACCACCAGGGCGTTGTTGGCCGGATAGGCGGTGACGGTGTTGTTGGGCGAGATCAGCGGGCGCAGCACCGGAACCAGCTGCGCGGCCGACTCGTTCTTCAGCATGAACACCTGGGTGGACAGGCCGGCGCCGGCCAGCGCACGGCCGTCGCGGCCGACCGGCACCGAATGCAGCTTGGCGTCGGCCTCCGGCACGATCTTGATGACGCCGGCCGATTCCACCGCGGTGTAGCCTTGCAGTCGCAGCGCCGAGAGCAGGATGTCGAAGGTCAGGGACTTCGGCACCGGCGTGTTGGTGACGATGTTCAGATTGCCGCGCACCCGCGGGTCGATCAGGAAGTTACGGCCGGTGATCTTGCCGATCGCCTTGATCACCGCGTCGATCTCCGCGTTGACGAAATTCAGCGACACCGCGTCGTCGTCGGTGGCGATCGCCGGGCCGGCGAGGATCAACAGCGCCGCGCTTGCCGCGACCAGGTGCTTGGCAGGGAATCTCATCGGCGGCTCGGGGCCTCGCTTGGTGGAACGACGGTGGACGGACCTGCCGGATCGTGCGCGTCCGATGCGGCGACGATGCCGTCGGTCGGCGTGGCGGGCAGGCTCAGGCGCTCGACGCGGCCGTTGCGTTCGAGTTCGACGCCGTCGTCGAGGATGCGCTTGAGCATCACGCCGTCCGCCACGGTCTCGCCTTCGACATAGGCTTGCGGCGGATCGTCGCCGGACTTGAGCAATGCGAATCCCGACCCGCCGGCGAACCCGGTCGCCAGGCCGACCACGGCGAAGCGCCGGCCGTCCGCGGCCGGGGCGGTGGCGATCGGCGCCGGCGCATCGCTGGCGAACGGACGCTGGCCGTTGATGCGCTGGGCCACGGCGCGCGGGTCGGTGTCGGAGCGCACCGGCAGCACGGTCCTGGGCGGCGCCGCATAGTGCCAGAACAGCGTGGTGGCGACGGCCGCCGCGCAGCCGAGCGCCAGCAGCCACGCCAGCAGGACGACGACATGGCGCAGGCGCCGCAGGGCAGCGATCATTGGCCGGAGGCAGCGGAAGAATGCACGGCGGGATATTACTATCAGTTGACGACGGGGCGAAAATGCCGCGGATGCCGGCCTCGGCCCCGCGACGTTCGACCTCGTCCGCGGCCTTGTACGATGGGGCTCGCCGTGGGCCGAAGGAGAAATCACCCATGATGTCCAGGACCGCATCGCTTGACGGAGCCGCCGGCGGATATGCCTGGATCCATGCCGATTCCCGAATGCGGGCCTGGTGGATGCTCGCCCTGCGCATCGCGCCGGGTTTTCGTCGGTCGCGAAGTCCCGCCGTGGCTGCCGGCGATCATGTCGCGTATCGGGATCGCGTCAGCGCTTCGCTGCCGCCGCGCCCGAGCCCCGTGCCGAGGTGCGTCGTGAGACCATGGCCCTCCGACGGTCAGCTGCCGTGGTCCCTGGCGACGGGGCTCCGCGCATCTGCCACGTTGCCGCAGTGCTATCATCCGCGCGCGCCATGAGCATCGATCGATCGATTCAGCAGTGTTTTGCGGACGACGGGCCGCTGGCCGGTGCGATCGCCGGGTTCCGCCCGCGCGCGCAGCAGCTCGAGATGGCCGGCGCGATCGCCGCTGCCATGCGGGAGCGGCGGGCACTGGTGGTCGAGGCCGGTACCGGCACCGGGAAGACCTTCGCCTACCTGGTGCCGGCGCTGCTCGCCGGCGGCAAGGTGATCGTGTCCACCGGGACCAAGACCCTCCAGGATCAGCTCTTCCGACGCGACCTGCCGACCGTGCGCGACGCCTTGCAGGCGAAGGTCGATGTGGCCTTGCTGAAGGGTCGCGCCAACTACGTCTGCCCCTACCATCTCGCCCGTAATGCCAGCGACGCGCGCTTTCGCAGCCCCGGCGAGGCGGCGGATCTGCGCGCCATCATGCGCTTCGCCGAAGTCACCCGCAGCGGCGACAAGTCCGAATTCGGAGAGGTCGCCGAGGAATCGGCTGCGTGGTCGGCGGCGACCTCGACGCGGGACAACTGCCTGGGCCAGGAGTGCCCGCATTTTCCCGAACAATGTTTCGTGCACAAGGCGCGTCGCAAGGCGATGGAGGCGGACCTGGTGGTCGTCAACCACCACCTGTTCTTCGCCGACGTGATGCTGCGCGACGAAGGCATGGGCGAGCTGCTGCCGTCAGCCGACGCGGTGATCTTCGACGAGGCGCACCAGTTGCCGGAGACCGCCAGCCTGTTCTTCGGCACCAACCTGACCACCGGCCAGCTGCTCGACCTGGGACGCGACACCCGCAACGAGACGATCGCCGCGGCCCGCGACTGCACCGCACTGATCGACGCGTGCCACGCCGTGGACAAGTCGGCGCGCGACCTGAGGCTGGCGGTGTCGGGCGAGAACCTGCGGCTGCGCTACCGGCAACTGGTGGGACAGCCGGCCTTCGACGCCGCGCTGGCCCGCGTCCGCGAGCGGCTGGCCGCCCTCGGCGAGGTTCTCGAGAGCCAGGCGGTGCGCTCCGAGGGCCTGGCCAAATGCCACGAGCGCTGTGCCGAGCTGGCGTCGCGGCTTTCCATGTGGCAGGGGCCGGAGGTGCCCGAAATGATCCGCTGGGGCGAGGTGTTCAGTCAGTCGCTGGCGCTCAACGCGACACCGTTGTCGATCGCCGAGATATTCCGGCGCGAGATGGGCCAGCAGCCCAAGGCCTGGATCTTCACTTCGGCGACCCTGGCGGTGGGCAACGACTTCGCCCACTTTCTCGCCGAGATGGGTCTCGACCACATCGATCCGGCCGCCCGGACGGCATGCTGGGGCAGCCCCTTCGACTACCCGAGCCATGCCCTGCTGTACGCGCCGGCCGGGATGCCGGATCCGAATCACCCGGACTATCCCGATGCGGTCGCGGCCTGCGCGTGGCCGGTGGTACGGGCCGCGAGAGGTCGAAGCTTTCTGCTGTGTACCTCGCTGCGGGCGATGCGCCGGGTTCACGAGGCACTGTCGCGGGCGATTGCCGAGAGCGGCGAGGATCTGCTGCTGCTGATCCAGGGTGAACAGTCGCGGGCCGAGCTGCTCGCCCGCTTCCGTCGCTCGGGCAAGGCGATCCTGGTCGCAAGCCAGAGTTTCTGGGAAGGCGTCGATGTGCCCGGTGACGCGCTGTCGATCGTCGTCATCGACAAGTTGCCGTTCGCGCCGCCCGACGATCCGGTACTGTCGGCGCGCATCGAACATCTGCGCGCCGGCGGCGGCAACCCCTTCCTCGAATACCAGTTGCCCCGGGCGGTGATCAGCATGAAGCAGGGCGCCGGCCGTCTGATCCGCAGCGAACGGGATCGCGGGGTGCTGGTGGTGTGCGACCCGAGGATGGTGGACAAGCCCTACGGCAAGCGGGTCTGGCGCAGCCTGCCGCCGATGGCGCGCACGCGGGAGCTTGCCCAGGCACTCGACTTCGTCGCGGCGATGGGGACGATCGGAGACGGCGACTGAGGGCGCAGCGTGAACCAGTGCCGGCCTTTGCGCGGGCAGCGAAATCCTCCTACTAAAGCAATAAGGTCTCCACTCCGTTATGAAAGCCAATGCATTCGAGGTGCAGGGCGGATAGGTCTGCCTTCTCGATCGATCCCGGGAAAAACGGTCACCTTCCGAAATGGAAGCATTCGGAGAATTGTCATGCGATTTCGTCTCGTCCGTTACTTCGTTCTGACCAGTTGCGTCGCCTTCCTGGCGGTTGCCGCGGCGCTGGTCTTCTTTCAGCAGCAACAGGGCGAATTGTTCCGCTCGGTGCAATCCGAAGAAGCGAAGTTCTTCGGCGAGGTGCAGACCTCGTTCGCCGACCAGCAGGCCAGGTCGGCGCGGCGCGATCTGCTGGCCATCCACGAGGGCGGCAACGTCAACCTGACCCGCCTGTTCGCCAACACGCTGTGGGACCAGGGCCTGTCGGCCCTGCTCGAGCGTGCCGGCGAGATCGACGTCGATCAATGCCGGGCGATCCCCGACGGGCAGAACGCCGACGGCAGGACCGTCGCGCCACCGGAGAAGAAGGCCTGCTTCGCCGAGATCGGCGCGCAGATCCGCGCGCTGCCGGAATTTGCCTTCCTGAACGACAAGGTGTATCGGGCGATGCACCGCAGCTCGGTGTTCAAGATCAAGGTGTACGACACGCGCGGTGTGACGATCTACTCGTCGGAGCATGCCCAGGTCGGTGACGACAAGATCGCCAACGCCGGTTTCCTCGGCGCGATGGTCGGCACCCCGACCAGCGAGTTGACCCACCGCGACAAGTTCTCGGCATTCGAAGGGCAGGTCGAGAACCGCGACCTGATCTCGAGCTATCTGCCGCTCTACGGACAGGACGGCGACAGCATCATCGCCGTCTTCGAGGTGTATTCCGACGTCACCCGCTTCGTCGACCGGATCAACCAGACCCAGGCCGAGACGCGCGCCGCCCAGGCCAGCAATCTGCAGAGCATCGCGGCGGCATCCGAAAACAGCCAGCTCCTGATCGACGGTTCGGTGAAGCGGCTGGTGGGCGTGCTGCTGGGACTGCTGGCGGTGCTGTTCGCGATCCTGTTCCTGATCGTGAGCCGGGCCGACCGCCTGCTGCGCCAGCACGAGGCGGAGCGCTCGCGCAGTCAGCAGCAACTGGCGCAGGCCGAGAAGATGGCGTCGCTGGGCCAGATGGTGGCCGGCGTCGCCCATCAGCTCAACACGCCGCTGGCGTTCTCGAAGAGCAACGTCACGATGGCGATGGAGGGCATGCGCGAGCTGTCGGCGCCGGTCGACATCGCGGCCAGGCTGGCCGCCATCACCCGCGAGACCCACGACGACGTCGTCACGCTCAAGGTCGCCGGGGCGCGCCGCAGGCTGTCCGGGATGCAACTGCGCGGCAGTGACGTGGATGACATGCGCACCATGCTCGGCGACGTTCTCGGCGGCATCGAACAGATGAGCGAGATGGTCACCAACCTGCGCGACTTCACCCGGCTCGACCGCAACAAGACCGTCGACTTCGACCTCAACAAGAGCCTGCGCAACGTGATCTACGTGGCCAGGAGCGTGATCCCGACCACCATCGCGATCGAGGAGCGATTCGACGACGCGCCGATCCTGAACTGCAACGTGTCGCAGATGAACCAGGTCTTCCTGAACCTGATCAACAACGCCGCCCAGGCGATCGGCAAGGACGGCAGCATCACGGTTTCGTCGCAGGTCACCGCCGACGCCATCGAGATCCGGGTGCGGGACAATGGCCACGGCATCCGCGGCGACGTGCTGCCCCACATCTTCGAACCGTACTTCAGCACCAAGCCGAAGGGCGAAGGGACCGGCATCGGCCTGTCGATCGCCCGCGAGATCGTCGAGAACCATGGCGGGACGATCGAAGTAGAATCTACTTCGGACGAAGGTACGACCTTCCTTGTCAAATTTCCGCAGGCAAACGAACATACCATCATAGACTTGGCGGCCTGACATACGGAGAAGCACTGCATGACTCACGCGGCCCAGCCGGATTCGTCGCAACGCGGAAAGGTACTCTGCGTCGACGACGAACCGGGCATCCTGCGGGCTCTGGACTGGTTGCTGCGCCGTCATTTCGATGTGGTGACCGCGAACAGCGGCGAAATGGCGATGGACCTGATCCGCGACAACGATTTCGACGTCATCATCAGCGATCAGCGGATGCCGGGCATGACCGGGGTCGAACTGCTGAAGGCGGCGCGGCAGCTCGCGCCGCGGGCGATGCGCATCCTGCTGACCGGCTACTCCGACCTGCAGGCGGTGCTGGCGTCGGTCAATGAGGGCGAGGTCTTCCGCTTCATCAACAAGCCGTGGAACGTGGACGAGCTGCCGGTGGTGGTCGGTCAGGCGGTCGGTCTGTCGCGGACCGCGGCGCCCAGGGTGGAGGACGAGCAGGAGGACGCGGCTCCGCAGCGGCTGGCGGACCCGATCCTGCTCGTCGATGGCGACGCCTCGGTGCATCAGGCCTTCGACGACGCGCTCGAAGAGGTCGCCGTGACGGTGTTCCATGCACGCACCCTGGCCGAGGCGCTGGAGGTCCTCGACCGTGAGCAGATCGGCGTGCTGGTCTCGGAGGTTCGGGTCGGCGGCTTCGACGCGACGCGACTGATCCGCATGCTCAAGGCCAAGCAGCCGGAGATCGTGTCGGTGATCCTGTCCGGCGAACACGACGCCGAAACCATCACCTCGCTGATCAACCAGGGGCAGATATACCGCTACGTGCCGAAGCCGGTGCGGGCAGGCTACATGCGCTTGGTGGTAAGCTCGGCGCAGAACAAGCACCGCCAGATGCGCGACAATCCGGAACTGGCCGGCCGTCACGAGGTGGAGGCGGTTCCCGCGTGGCAGGCGGAAGAGATGGAGCAGGACCTGGCGCGCGGCGAACGCAGGCGCGCCGGGGCACCGGAACCGGCCTCCGGAGTCGGACTGTTGCAGGGCATCGTCACCACTTTCCGTCGCCTGTTGGGGCGCTGATCCGGGTGGGCTGTCGACGGTGACGACGCGGCATCCTGCCGCCGGCCACCGCAATCAACGGGACGAACTGGCAACGATGAAGCTTCCGATGCTGTCCTTCGAGGAGGCGCTGGCGCGGCTCGAGTCGGCCGCCGAGCCGCCGACCGCAACCGAAACCCTCGATCTCGCCGCGGCCCATGGACGGGTACTGGCGGCCGATCTGCGCAGTTCCCTGTTCGTGCCGCCCCACGACAATTCGGGCATGGACGGCTACGCCGTGCGCTGCGCGGACGTGCCGGCGGACGGGACGCGCCTGCCGGTCAGCCAGCGCATCCCGGCTGGAAGCGTCGGCAGTCGACTCGCGCCGGGCAGCGCGGCACGGATCTTCACCGGCGCGCCGATTCCGGCCGGCGCCGATGCCGTGGTGATGCAGGAGGATTGCCGGGCAGACGGTGAGTCGGTGGTGATCGGCCGGCAGCCCGCCGCCGGCGACTTCGTCCGCCACAAGGGTGACGACATTCGTGCCGGCGACGTGGTGCTGCCGGCAGGAACCCGGCTCGGCCCTGCTGAAATCGGCCAGGCGGCGTCGATCGGCATCGCCCGGGTCCCGGTCTACCGTCGCCTCAGGGTGGCCGTGCTGTCCACCGGCGACGAACTCACCGAGCCCGGCGAACCTCTGCCGCCGGGCGGCATCTACAATTCCAACCGCTTCATGTTGCGCGCGGCGATCGAGCGCATCGGCTGCGAGGTGAGCGACGGCGGCATCGTCGCCGACACCTTCGAATCGACCCGCCAGGCCCTGCGTGCGGCGGCAGCCGGCCACGACCTGATCGTCACCAGCGGCGGCGTGTCGATGGGCGAGGAAGACCACGTCAAACCGGCGGTCGAGGCCGAGGGCGAACTGACGATGTGGAAGATCGCCGTGAAACCGGGCAAGCCGCTGTCCTTCGGTCGCGTCGTCGATGCGGCCTTCGTCGGCCTGCCGGGCAACCCGGTGTCGGCGCTGGTGACCTTCCTGACGCTGGTCCGCCCGTACCTGCTGCGCCGTTGCGGGGTCCGCGACGTCGCCACGGCCGCCTTGCAGCTGCCCGCCGGATTCGCATGGAACACCGGAGCGCGGCGGGAGTTCCTGCGCGTGCGGGTCGATGCCGCGGGGCACCTGGAGCGCTTTGCCAACCAGGAGTCGAGCGTGCTCACCTCCTGCGTGTGGGCCGACGGACTCGCCAGCGTGCCGCCCGAATCCCGGGTGTCGGTCGGCGATCCATTGCCCTATGTCGCCTTTTCGGAGCTATTGGGGTGACGCGATGAAGCTGCACATAAGGTATTTCGCGAGCCTTCGTGAATCGATCGGCCGTGCCGGCGAGGACATCGAACTGCCCTGCGAGCAGATCTCCGTGGCCGCGCTGCGCGAACATCTCGCCGCCCACGGGGCCGACGCGCTGGGCGACACCGACAAGCTGCGGGCTGCGGTCAATCAGGTCATGGCGGGTCCGCAGACGGCAATCGGCGACGGCGACGAAGTGGCGTTCTTTCCGCCGGTGACAGGAGGCTGAGATGAGTGTCAGCGTGCAGACCGGCGATTTCGACGCCGGTCGCGAATGCGCGGACCTGCTCGCCGGGCGAGACGACGTCGGTGCGGTGGCGAGCTTCATCGGTGTCGTGCGCGGCGACGGCGACGTCGCGGCGATGACCCTCGAGCACTATCCGGGGATGACCGAAAAGGCCCTCGAAGCGATTGTTGCCGAGGCGCGCTCGCGCTGGCCCGCGCTGGTCCGGGTGCGGGTGATCCATCGCGTCGGGCGGCTGGCGGTCGGCGACCAGATCGTCTTCGTGGGCGTGGCCGGCGGTCATCGCGGCGAGGCATTCGCAGCCTGCGAGTTCATCATGGACTATCTGAAGACCCGTGCCCCGTTCTGGAAGCAGGAGGAGACCGCCGAAGGCGTGCGCTGGGTCGAGGCCCGCGGCAGCGACGACGAGGCCGCGGCGCGCTGGTAGGCATTGAGGTCCGCATTCCCGCCGCGCCGGCGGGCTGTCGCAGTGGCTTGCCGGTGGTCATGCCGCCAATTCGACGGGATCCGTTTCCCGGCCGGCCAGGGCCCGGCAGATCGCTTGCCGGGCGTCGACGCCGACGCGCTTGCGATGAGCGCCGCGGACATCTTGGGCGGTGGACCACAGCAGCCGCACCGTCAGGCCGTGCGCGCCGCAGATCGCGGCCATCGAGGTGAGCAGCGATGTGTCGCCGAGGTAGGCTGGAACCGGCGAGCGGCGGCCGTCGTCGGTTTCGTAGCGGATCGCGAGGGGCACCAGCGGTGCGCCGGTGTCGATCGCCGGCTGCAGCAGCGCCGCGTGGAACGGCAGCACGTCGGCGCCGTCCGTCGTGGTGCCTTCGGGGAACAGCGCCGCGTGCCTGCCGCGAGCGATGAGGCCGGCGATCTCCTGATTGACGCCACGGGCATGTGCCCGACTGGCGCGCTTCACGAAGACCGTCTCGTTGCGCGCGGCAAGCCAGCCGATCAGCGGCCAGGCCCGCAGCTCGGACTTGGCGACGAAGCTCGCCGGGGCGATCGCGTTGATCGCGAAGATATCCAGCCACGAGACATGGTTGGCGACGATGAAACTGCCCGCGGGCGGCGGGGGGCCGTCACAGACGATGGCAATGTCGAGGGCGCGCACCACGTCCCGCGACCACCGCCGTCGGAGGTCCAGGCGCCGGGCTTCGCCGACGATCGGATAGACCACGATTATCGTCGCGGCCCCTTTGAGCAGCAGCGCACCGAGGCGAATCCAGCGCCAGCTGCGGCGGCACCGGGAGGTGTTGGCGGGCGGTCTCAGGCGGCACGCTCCGTGAAGTGACGGGCGTACCTGGTCTCGACCCGGTTCATCTGCATCAGGATCGGCAGATCCGCGGTATTGAAATCCGGATCCCAGGCCGGCGCACCGCAGATCCAGGCCCCAGCCCGCAGGTAGGCCTTGAGCAGCGGCGGCACGGCGCATTCGAGGTCGGCGCGCAGCGCGCCGAGGGGTAGCGGGCAGCGCGGGAAGACGCGATATTCGGCCGGGCACGCGTGCCGTTCACCGAGCGAGCGGTAGAGGCTGGCGGCGGCATGGCCGCCGTCGGCCATGCTGATCGATGCGCAGCCGAACAGGTAGTCGTAGCGCATCGTCGCCATGTAGCGCGCCAGTCCGGACCACAGCAGGGCGATCGCGGCACCGCTGCGATAGTCCGGATCGATGCACGAGCGGCCGATCTCGACGATGCGTGGGCGCAGATGGCGCAGGCGGGTCAGATCGAATTCGTTCTCCGAGTAGTAGCCGCCGATGCGCTCCGCGGCCAGCGGCGACAGGATGCGGTAGGTGCCGACGATGCAGCCGCGGCTGTCGTCTCGTACCACCAGGTGCTCGCAGTAGGGGTCGTAGATGTCGTGATCGACACCGGGGGTGCGGCTGTTCAGGCGAGCGCCGAGCTCGTCGACGAAGACCCGATAGCGCAGCTTCTGCGCCGCCAGGATGTCGTCCTCGCTACTGGCGAGAGCGACGCTCAGCTTGCGTGCGCCGCGCTGGCGCGGCTGTGACTCGATCTGCAGCATGGCTCGGCTCCAATGTTCGTGGGCTCAGCCAATCTACGTGTGCGACTTTGCACTGCGGTGAAGCCCGCATGACGGCGCTGTGACGCCGCGGGCGCACCGCAGGCGCTGTCGGATCGCGGGTCAGGCGGCCTTGCGGCGCGAGGCGGTACGCCGGGTGGCGTCACTGCCTGCCAGCGTGACCGCCGCATCCTGATCCTCCCCATCGCTGCGCCCGGCACGGACGGCGGGTTCGTCGATCTCGGCCGTCGCCGCCGCCGTCGCTGCCGCGCCGATCTTCGCGCCGGCGTCCCATCGGTCGTGGGCATCGGCGATCGCCTCGCCGGCGGCCTCCTGAATCAGTGCGACTTGCCTTTCGAGATGCCCGAGCAGTCTCAGGTAGTCGTTGCAGAGGGCGTCGATCGCGTCGGAACAGAGCCTCGGCGCGCGATCGCTGGCGAGGCTTTCGGGCAGCCGGCCGGCAAGGGCCGAATGCACGAGGTCGCCGGCATGGGCGCTCGCATCCCGGCACAGGCCGAGCCAGGCGCCGCTCGCGGTCCCCAGGGCGTCGAGCCAGGCGGACTGGATGCAGCCAAGATTGTCGAGGAATGCGCTTTCCCGCGCGGTCGGTGGGTTTTGATCGGTCATCGTGAGCTCCACGGTTGGCATTGGGAGCGACAGTCTTGACGAGCGGAGTTGCAGCAGCGCGACAGGCAGATTGCGATATGCCGACGAGATCATGACGGTGCCGGCACCGGATGCGAGCCATGCCACGCGACGATCCGCTCGATGGTCCATTGCGGATCGTCGAGGGGCAGGTCGTGGCCCGCCGTCGGGTGGATCGCGACCGCGCATTGCCACGCCTCGGCGATGCGTGCCGAGCAGCACGGGTCGACGAGTTCGTCTTGCCCGCCGGCGAGCACCAGCACCGGCGCTGCGGGTGATCGGCGGCGCAGGTGGAAGCGCTGGGCCGCCAGCAACTGGCGCAATGCGTTCGCGCGGGTCACCGGGTGCCGCTCGCGCCAGGCGATCCAGTCGTCGAGCAGCGCGGCGTCGTGTCGCCGCAGGCGGCTGGTGAGGTCGAGTATTTCGCGCTCGACGCATGGCGCCGCCGGCGCGTGCAGCAATAGGCGGCCGAGGGCGGGCAGGGCCTGCGGGCGGATTCGCTGGTGCCAGCGCGCGAGCGGACGCATGCTGGTGCCTATCAACACGGCCGATGCGACTTCCTGCCGGTGGCGCAGCATCCACTCGGT
This sequence comes from Rhodocyclaceae bacterium, assembly GCA_020445745.1. GTDB lineage: Bacteria > Pseudomonadota > Gammaproteobacteria > Burkholderiales > Rhodocyclaceae > Cognatazoarcus. Next base: position 32,323 of record JAGRGB010000029.1, read on the forward strand.
TGCGATCATGCCACCCAGCGACAGTGCCAGCAGCCGCAGCGGATAGGTCGGGTTACGACCGGCGAGGTCGGCGCGGCAGTCGGCGAGCATGCCGGCGATCGTCGTCGGACTGGTTTCGCGATGGCGTGCGCCATTGCCGGCGAGATCGACGGTGACGACGGCTTCGCCGACGGCTCGCGCGAAATCGCCGGCGAACGATCCCCAATGATGGCTGTCGCGGGCGAGCCCGCGGAGCAGGATCCAGGTCGTCACCGGCGACCGTCCGCATACCATTGGTCGACCGCCGCGGCCCGCAGCGATTCGCGGCCGTCGCGACGGGGCAGCCATCGGCGATGACTGCCGACCGCGCGCAGCAGAAAGTCCATCAACCCGAGATGGCGCCGCATCACGCGCCGCAGCCTGTGCCGCGCAACCGGATTGAAGATCCCCTCGCGCGACAGCAACTGCCGCGGATTCTTCTTGACCCACAGCCAGGAGCCCATCTCCAGGGTCAATGGCAGAAACACCCGGTCCGCGTGATCAAGGGAGGCGACGTAGGTGTAGTCCCACAGGTCGCCGTGGGTCAGATACTGGCGGCTCTGCGGTTCGACGATGTAGTCGTGGTGGCAATGCACCTCGTCGAGCAGGCCCTTCAAGGCGTGCATCTCGGCAAGATGCGGTATCGGCTCACGGCTGCAGGCGAAGGGAAACCAGATCCGATCGCGGATGCCGAAGCCCGAATGGCAATCCAGCACGAGGCTGAATCGGCGGGTCAGAAGCTCTTCACGGATCGTTCGGCACAGCGCGCGAGCCTCGATTTCCATGCCTTGCCCGGACCGACCGCGATACCAGGGGAGCGCCGGGCTGATGCGCTGACCGCCGACCAGGAAAGGTACCCGCTCGCCGGATTCGATCGGCGCGTTGCGCATCAGATCGACCCCGCCTGGATTCGCGCGGGTTCCCAGCCACATGCCGCCGGGATTGCAGATCGGCACGAAGACGATGCGCAGGCCTTCGAGCAGATGATGAAGGCTGTCGTCCCACGGCAGCCGCCTGACGATCTGGCGCAGGCATTCGAGGACCAGCGCGGAGCCGATGCGTTCGAGTCCATGGACGCCGCCGACGAAGGCGATCGCCGGGCTGTCCGGCGACGTGCTGCCGAGCCGGATCACCGGCACCGGAAGGCGGTGGCGACCGACCCGGACCTCGCATGCGGTGTCGATACCGAGCTCCGGCGGCGCAGTGGACAGGATCGCTTCGAGTTGGACGAGTTCGGGCAGCGTCGCCGCGGCCTCGCTGTCGGGCACGCCTTCCGTGCGGCGCCGCTGCATTAGCGCGGCATGAAACACGCATGCAATGCGCCCGGCGTATTGTCGGACGCTCGAAGCGGTGGAGCGTGCGATGAACGACTGGCAGCGGGGGACTCGGCGATCGGCGTGGCCGACGGCAGGGGTGCTGCGGGTGAGGTGCCGCCATGAACCGCGGTGAGCATTCGCGCGGGGCGGAGCGCCGGCGGGTGCGCATGTTCGTGGCGGCCACGTTCGCCCGTGTGGTGGTGGCCGGCATCATCGAAGCGATTGCGCTGTTGCGGGTCCGCATCGGGCGTCCCGGCCGTTGACCGCGAGCGCGCGCCGGCAGCGCTCACCGCGTGCCGCCCCGCGCGTCGTGTTCGGCGCCGATCGGCCGGCTGCGCAAGCGCCTGGACATCACGCGGAGCACGTCGATCGCGAAGCCCGGAGAACTCCGTACCAGGAACAGGAAGCGCTCGTGGGAGATGCGGGCGAGGGTGCACGTCGACTGTGCCGTTGCCGCGACAAGCGACGGGCCCGGCGCGAGCAATGCTTCCTCGCCGAAGAAGTCGCCGGGGCCGAGCGACTCGACATGGCCATCGCCGTGGCACAGCGCCATGTGTCCGTCCAGCAGCACGTACATGAACGCGTTGTCGTCGTCGCGCTCGAGGAGCTGCTGGTCAACGGCGAGGTAGACGAGATCGGGGTCGTCGCGAAAGAAATCGAAGAACAACATCGGGGGTTCCGGCTGGGCATTCACGGGTTTCGCCAACACGTCGAGTCTAGACGCGTCGGATGACCGTTTTGTTGCAGCGTCACTCGCCGGCTGGCCGGCGTACGGTGGCGACGGCGCGAATCGCCGATCGAGCCGGCGGGCACGATCCCGCGCCCCGCGCGGTTTCTCCAGCCGGGGTTCGCTCGCCGTCCCAGCGGTGGCGTTCACCGTCTCGCGGCGAACGTCACCGGAAGCGCCGTCCGCCGAGCTGCGACGCTGGCCGGAAGTCTCGCATCCGGTCGTGTCGCTCGCGACGTCGCCGGTCGGCGTGGCGGGTGTCGGGGCCGCGGCCCCGACGATGGCGTGGCCGGCCATCGCCAGCGCCCGACCGTCGTGACCATTTCATGCCCCGCTGGTGTTTCGTCGCAGCATGCTGCGGCCCGCGTTCGATTGCGCGGGTGCCGAGTCCGGGCAATCGGCGGTGGCTGGTGCCGTGGTGTCGCTGCGCAATGCGACCGGGCGCGCCCACGAAGACAAAAGAAAAAGGCGCCCGGAGGCGCCTTCTGCCGATACGGCAATGGGGCGGGTGTGCTTACTTCTTGGTGCCGCGCTTCGCCGGAACGCCGCCGGCCTGGGTGAAGGCCTGGAAGGCCTCGGTCGAGGCCCGCGTCATCTGCTCGAAAGCGCTCTGTGCCTGGTTCATCGCGTTCTGCAGCACGTTCATCGCGTTCTGGTCACCGAATTGCATGCCGCTGAACATCTTCTGCATGGCTTCCATCGCATCGGTGCTGCCGGTGGCGAGTTGCTCGCTGACCATGCGACCGACCTCGGCCTGGGCGGTGCCGGTGATTTCGGCGATCTGGCGGGCGCAAGCCATCATCTTCTCGGTGGCGACCTGCGCATATTCGCTGCGCAGGTTCAGCATGTCCTTCGGGTCGCGGACGGCCGACAGGGCCTTGGCATTGGCGACGCTGTCGTCGAACAATTCCTTGGCGGTCTGGACCTGGACTTCCATGATGCGCTGGGAATTCTCGATCGACATCTGGGCAAGCCGCATCGCGGTCTCGAGGTTCTTCTTCTGGATTGCGGTGAATTGTTCCTGCTGGTTGGTAGCCATGGTTCCCTCCACGAATGAGTGTCAATTTTGCCAGAGGCTCGAGAGTGTCCCGACACAGAAACCGGGCGTGCTGGTTCTGTTCCTCCGCCTCAGGCCGCAAGATATCACCATGTTGCGGCCGCGTCACCGTAGGTGCACCATTTAAGCTCATGAGTTGGCTGCATTTGTTGCATTGCAGCAACAATGTTCCGCCGGCCCCGCGGCGATGCCGCCGTTGAAATCGCGGAATCGCGCCCCACATCCGAAGCAACTGACTCCCGCAAGGATGTGCCGACATGCGTTTCGACAAACTGACGACCAAATTCCAGCAGGCACTGGCCGATGCCCAGAGCATCGCGGTCGGCAATGACCAGCAGTTCATCGAACCCGTCCACCTGATCAAGGCGATGATCGCCCAGGACGACGGCGGCACGGCTTCGCTGTTGCAGAGGGCCGGCGTGAACATCGGCTCCCTCGGCAAGGCGCTCGACGAGGCGATCACCCGGTTGCCCAAGGTCGAAGGGCACGGCGGCGAGGTCCAGATCGGCCGCGAACTGTCCAACCTGCTGAATCTCACCGACAAGGAGGCGCAGAAGCGCGGCGACCAGTTCATCGCCTCGGAGATGTTCCTGCTGGCGCTGGCCGACGACAAGGGCGAGGCCGGCCGCCTGCTCCGGCAGCACGGCCTGGCACGCAAGCCGCTGGATGCGGCGATCGAGGCCGTGCGCGGTGGCGCGGCGGTGGGCAGCCAGGAGGCCGAGGGCGCACGCGAGGCCCTGTCCAAGTACACGCTGGACCTGACCGAGCGGGCGCGCATCGGCAAGCTCGACCCGGTGATCGGGCGTGACGACGAGATCCGCCGTGCGGTGCAGATCCTGCAGCGCCGGACCAAGAACAATCCGGTGCTGATCGGCGAACCCGGGGTCGGCAAGACCGCGATCGTCGAAGGCCTGGCCCAGCGCATCGTCAATGGCGAGGTGCCCGAGACGCTGAAGGACAAGCGGGTGCTGTCGCTCGACATGGCGGCACTGCTGGCCGGCGCCAAGTACCGCGGCGAGTTCGAGGAGCGCTTGAAGTCGGTGCTGAAGGAGATCGCCCGCGACGAGGGCCGGATCATCGTCTTCATCGACGAGCTTCACACGATGGTCGGCGCCGGCAAGGCGGAGGGCGCGATCGACGCCGGCAACATGCTCAAGCCGGCGCTTGCCCGCGGCGAGCTGCATTGCATCGGCGCGACCACCCTCGACGAATACCGCAAGTACATCGAGAAGGACGCGGCCCTCGAGCGCCGCTTCCAGAAGGTGCTGGTGGACGAGCCCAGCGTCGAGTCGACGATCGCGATCCTGCGCGGACTGCAGGAGAAATACGAGATCCACCATGGTGTCGACATCACCGACCCGGCGATCGTCGCCGCCGCCGAGCTGTCCCATCGCTACATCACCGACCGCTTCCTGCCGGACAAGGCGATCGACCTGATCGACGAGGCGGCGTCGCGGATCAAGATGGAGATCGATTCGAAGCCGGAAGTCATGGACAAGCTCGATCGCCGCCTGATCCAGTTGAAGATCGAACGCGAGGCCGTCAAGAAGGAGAAGGACGAGGCCTCGCAGAAGCGACTCGGCCTGATCGAGGAGGAGATCGGCCGGCTCGCGAAGGAGTATGCCGACCTCGACGAGGTGTGGAAGTCGGAGAAGGCCAAGGCCCACGGCACGACCCACATCAAGGAGGAGATCGACACCTTGCGCGCGCGCATGGCCGAACTCCAGCGCCAGGGCAAGCTCGACAAGGTGGCCGAGATCCAGTACGGCCAGTTGCCGAAGCTCGAAGCGCAACTGAAGGCGGCCGAGAACGTCGGCGAGGCGGGCCAGCCCAATCGACTGCTGCGCACCCAGGTGGGGGCCGAGGAGATCGCCGAGGTGGTATCGCGCGCGACCGGCATCCCGGTCAGCAAGATGATGCAGGGCGAGCGCGACAAGCTGCTGAAGATGGAGGAGCAGCTTCATCGTCGGGTGGTCGGACAGGACGAGGCGATCCGCCTGGTGTCGGATGCCATCCGCCGCTCGCGTGCCGGACTGTCGGACGAGAACCGGCCCTACGGATCGTTCCTGTTCCTGGGCCCGACCGGCGTCGGCAAGACCGAGCTGTGCAAGACCCTGGCGGAGTTCCTGTTCGACTCGGAGGAGCACCTGATCCGGGTCGACATGAGCGAGTTCATGGAGAAACATTCGGTGGCCCGCCTGATCGGCGCGCCGCCCGGGTACGTCGGCTACGAGGAAGGCGGCTACCTGACCGAGCAGGTGCGCCGCAAGCCGTACTCGGTGATCCTGTTCGACGAGGTCGAGAAAGCCCATCCGGACGTCTTCAACGTACTGCTGCAGGTGCTCGACGACGGACGGATGACCGACGGCCAGGGGCGCACGGTCGACTTCAAGAACACCGTGATCGTGATGACCTCGAACCTTGGCAGCCAGATGATCCAGCAGATGGCGGGCGACGACTACCAGGTGATCAAGCTGGCGGTGATGGCCGAGGTCAAGACCTTCTTCCGTCCCGAGTTCGTCAACCGCATCGACGAGGTCGTCGTGTTCCACGCCCTCGACGAGAAGCACATCGCCGGCATCGCCCGCATTCAACTGCGCGGCCTGGAGAAACGGCTGGCACGGCTGGAGATGGGCCTGTCGGTCTCGGATGCCGCGCTGGCCTCGATCGCCGAGGCCGGATTCGACCCGGTGTTCGGCGCGCGGCCGCTGAAGCGCGCCATTCAGGAGCGCATCGAGAATCCGTTGTCGAAGGCGATCCTGGAAGGGCGCTTCGGACCGAAGCAGCGCATCTGCGTGGATCTGTCGGAAGGGCGGATCAGCTTCGCATCCGAGCCGATCCGCTGACCGAAGGCGCTGCCGGCCGGGAGCGTGCGTGGTCGCGCCGCGCCTGCAGCGCCGTCATCACGCCGGCCAGCGCGATCACCGCGATGCCGGCCAGCGCGGCGGCGTCCGGCCATTGTCCGAACACCAGGCCGCCGGCCAGCGTGGCGAATCCGAGCTGGGCGTACATCACCGGCGACAGGGTCGATGCCGGTGCCTCGCGGAAGGCCCGTATCAACAGGAAGTGGCCGGCGCCACCGTACACCCCCAGCGAGACAATCTTCAATGCCTGGACCGGATCCAGCGCCGGCAGCGGCCACAGCCAGGGCAGCGACAGCGCACTGACCAGGCTGCCGACCAGGGCGGTGTAGAACAGCGTCGTGACCGGGTGTTCGGTCGGGCTGAGCACGCGCGTCAGCAACTGATAGGCGGCGAAGGACAACGCCGCCGAGGCGGCCAGCGCGATGCCGGCGGGCGGCAACTCGCTGCCGGGCCGCGCGATCATCAGCACCCCGACGAAGCCCACCGCGACCGCCAGCCAGCGGATCCGGCCGACCCGCTCGCCGAGCAGCGGGCCGGAAGCCAGGGTGACCAGCAGCGGGGCCAGGAACAGGATCGCGGTGGCCTCGGCGATCGGCATGATGCGGAAAGCCGACATCGTCAGCCCGGTGACCAGCAGCAGGCTGACGGCGCGCAGCACCTGCAGGCTGCGCCGCCGGCTACCGAGCAGGCGCCCGCCCATCGACGGCGCCAGCAGGACTACCATCAGCAGGCAATGGACGGTGTAGCGCGCCCACACCAGCATCGCCACCGGCAGCGTCGCCGTCAGTTGCTTGGCGGTCGCGTCGAGGGCCACGAAGAACCCCAGCGCAGTCAGCAGCAGCAGGATGCCGCGCAGCGGGGATGGCTCGAAGCCGGCATTCATCGCGCAGACCCGCGGGCCTAGTCGCCGAGGCTGAAGCGGAAGCAGGCGCCCCGGCCCGGCGCGCCTTCCGCCACCACCTTGCCGCCATGGCGGCTGACGATGCGGTGGATGGTCGCCAGGCCGATGCCGGTACCTTCGAATTCCGTCTGCGAGTGCAGGCGCTGGAAGGGCTTGAACAGCCGGTCCGCGTAGGCCATGTCGAATCCGGCGCCGTTGTCGCGCACATAGAACCAATCGTGCCCATCCTCGCGCGCGCTGCCGACCTCGATGTTCGCCTGGGGGCGGCAACGCTCAGTGAACTTCCAGGCGTTGCCGAGCAGATTCTCGAGTACCACGCGCATCAGCGTCGGGTCGGCCCGGGCCGCGAGGCCGTCGGCGACGGTGACCGTCACCGCCCGCTCCGGGTGCCTGTCGCGCAGGTCCGAAACGATTTCGGTGGCCAGCTGGGAGAGGTCGACGGTCTGCTTCTGCGGGCTCTTGCGAGACACCCGGGCGAGATCCAGCAGGTCGTCGATCAGGTTGGCCATGCGCTGGGCCGCATGACGGATCCGCGACAGGTAGTCGCCGGCCGTGTCGTCGAGGGCGTCGCCGTACTCGATCTCGAGCAGTCGACCGAAGCCCTCGATGGCACGCAGCGGCGTGCGCAGGTCGTGGGAGATCGAATAGCTGAACGACTCCAGCTCGGACATCGCCGCTCGCATCTCGCTGGTGCGAGCGGCGACCCGTTCCTCGAGGGACTCGTTGAGTTCCTGGATATGGGCTTCCGCCTGCTTGCGTTCGCTGATGTCGCGGATCAGCAGCGTGAATCCGGGCGGGCAGGTGCCCTCCGGCGACTGGGCGGTCAGCCTGGCGCCGAACCAGTGCTCGCCGCCGCGCCCGTCCACGAGCACATAGTCGAATCCCTGCGCCCGACCGGTGCCGGCCAGGCGGGTGCAGGCGTCGCGGTACATCGCCACCACGTTGGCCGGAAGCAGCTGCGAGATCGGCAGGCCGAGCAGCGCCCCGGATGCGTGCAGTCGCAGTGACTCGCCCTCGCGGGGATAGTGATCCACCACCCGGTGGCCGTCGTCGAGGACCAGCATCAGGTCGTCCATCGCCGCCACCGCGGCCCGCAGGCGCTCGACCGAGAGGTCGCGTTCCTGCTCGGCGCGGACCCGCTCGGTGACGTCGCGCCCGATCACCACCAGCGCCCGATGCTCGTCGGCATCGCCCGCCATCGGGGCCTCGATCATGTCGAGATAGCGCGTTCCGCCGTCGGGGTGGGGAAGGGTGTGGAGCGCGCGCAGCGGCCGGTTCTCGTGCCACGCCTGCTCACACGAGCGGGCCAGGCGATCGATGCACTCGGCGTAGGCCGGCGCGCAGTGCCGGGCCAGCTCGCGATCGGTGCGATCGACATAGTCGAAGCCGGCCAGGCCGATCATTTCCAGCCCCGCCTGGTTGGCGACCTGCCAGCGATTGTCGCCGTCCTTGACGACGATGAAATCGGGCGAGACCTGCAGCACGGCGAGCAACTGGTTCTGGGAGTCGCGCAATGCACGCTCGACGACCTGCTGCTCGGTGAGGTCGCGGATGAAACCGCAGAAGAAGTCCTTGCCGTGCAGGGCGAGATGGCTGCCGAATACCTCCACCGGCACGACTTCTCCACTGCGCGTGCAGACCTCGCATTGAAAGTACTGGGAGCGCTTGTCGCGCACCGCCATCAGCCGCTCGTCGAGCCGGGTGCCCTCGCAATGGGGGGCCAGCGTCGTGACGGGTCGCCCGAGCAGCTCGCCGGGCGAGAAGCCGAGCGCTTCGTGCACCGCGTTGTTGGCGTGGACCACCAGGCCCTCGGTGTCGATCCACAGCACCATATGCGGGATGTCCTGCACGGTCTGGTGGTTGAACTCGAGGATTTCCGCAGTGTGGCGGGCCAGCGACTCGTCGTTGAGGATCAGCAGCAGAGCACGGTCGACGCCGGCAAAAGGCGCGTGCTCGATGCCGATCGCGCGCACGCCGATGTCCATGCCGCCACGGACGACGCGCAGCGACTGCTCCACCGGCGGCGGCGCGGCCGCCAGGTCCAGCAGGGCCCGCCGATGCACCGGCGCGATCGCCGACAGCAGGCTGTCGAGCCGGCGGTCGACGGTCGAATCCGCCCCGAGCAGCGCGTAGGCTGGACGATTGACGTAGGCGACGACGCCGTCACTGCCGCACAGCACCAGGCCGAGCCCCTGGTTGCGCGACAGAAGCTGGTCGAGCAGGTCGCGCTCGTGCAGCTGGCGTCGCTGGGCCTCGATCTCGCGGGCCTGCTCGCTGATGATCTGGCGCAGCACGTCGGCATGCCGGCTTTCCATCGTCTTGAGGACGTCGTGCTCGGTCAGGACGCCGGCAGTCCGACCCTCGCAGGTCACGACGATGTGCCGCAGGTCCGCCTGCCGCATGCGCTGGGCTGCCGTGAACACGCTCTCCTCGACGTCGACCGTGACCAGATCCCTGCTCATCGCCTGGTCGAGGCGGACATCGTCGAGCTCATCGTGCTCGGCCAGCGTGCGGGTGAGATCGGTCAGCGTGACGATGCCGACCGGCCTGGCATCGTCCTCGACCACCACCGAGCCGATGCCGTGGCGACCGAGCGCGCGGGCCGCCTGACGCATCGTCGAAAACGGGCGCAGCGTGACGACGTTGCAGGTCATCAACCGCGACACGGAATCGAGGTGGGCGAAGTGCTCGATGCCGAAGTGGCCCACCAGATCCTTTTCCTCGACGACACCCTGCAGGATCCCGTCGGCGTCGACCAGCAGCAGGTGGCGCTCGTCCGCCGCCAGCATCCTGCGATAGCCTTCGATCAGTCCGATGCCGGTCTCGGCGACCAGCGGGCGGTGGCTGCAGGCTTCACCCAGCAGATGCTCGGCGACATCGCTCTCGAGACACAGGTGCACCGCGTCGCGTTCGGTGAACAGGCCGCAGGGGCGGCCGTCGGATACCGTCACGACGGCCGTCGCCCGCCGCCGGCTCATCATCGCCAGCGCGCTGCGCAGGGGTGTTTCCGGCGCCAGGTAAAGGGGCGCGCGCATCAGCGAATCCAGCGGCTGGTCGGTGACCACGGCGCTGGGCGAGTTCATTGCCGGCGTTGCACCGCAGTGGCCTGGATCCAGCCGTTGAGCACTCGCCTGGCCGCGACGATGCTTTCGCCGGCGGTCAGCCCGATCGGGCCGACCCCTTCGTCGACGAGCATTTCGGCCGCTGCACCGTGCAGGTGGACGGCTGCCGGCAGCGCCCGCTCGGCGGCCCAGCCCTGGGCAACCAGGCCGATGACGATGCCGGACAGCGCGTCACCCATGCCGGCGCTGGCCATGCCGGGATGGCCGGTGGTGTTGATCGCCCAGCGGCCGTCGGCGTGGGCCACCACGCTGCCCGCGCCCTTGAGCAGCGCCGGGCAGCGATAGCGCTCGGCGAGGGCCAGCGCGGCTGCCACCCGATCGGCCTGCACCGCCTCCGTCGTCAGGCCGAGCAGGCGCGCGGCCTCGGCGGGATGCGGTGTGATCACCGCCGGCGCCCCGCGCGTCCGCAAGGCCTCGGCAAGCTCGCCGTGCTCCGCGATCAGGTTGAGCGCATCGGCGTCGAGCACCAGCGGCGACCGCCCCTGCATCGCCTGCCGGAGCGCACCGATCGCCTCGGTGCTGCGCCCGAGCCCCGGTCCGACGGCCATCGCCGCCGGCGCCTGGGCAAGGCTGGTCGCCGATCGCACCATCAGCTCGGGCTGAACCGGATCGATCGCCGGCACCGAGACGTCGATCAGGCCGACGAAGACGCGCCCCGCACCGATATGGATCGCCGCACGGCCGGCCAGCAGAGCGGCGCCGGTCATGCCCCGGGCGCCGCCGATGACCACCGCGTCACCGTAGCTTCCCTTGTGGGTGTTGGCGAGCCGTGGGTGCAGCTCGGCAGCGAACATCGACCGATCCAGCTCCAGGCCGCAGCCGGGCGTGTCGGTGGGCGCTATGCCGAGATCGGCGACGACTACGGTCCCGCAGCAATCCGGGCCATCGAGGGTCAGCAGGCCCGGCTTGAGGCCGATGAAGGTGACGGTGTCGGTGGCGCGCAACGCACAGCCGAGGATGCGGCCGGTCCTTGCATCGAGGCCGGAGGGGATGTCGAGCGCCAGTCGCGGCGCATCGATCGCGTTCAGGCGGTCGATCAGCGCCGCATGTGGACCCGCCAGGGGACGCTGGAGACCGATCCCGAACAGTCCGTCCACGACCAGCGACACGGCGCCGCCGCTTGCCTCGTCGAGGTCGCTAACGGTGTCGCCGCCGGCAGCGCGCCAGGCGGCCAGGGCGGCGGCGGCATCCGCGGGCAGCGTCGATTCGTCGCCGGTGAAGACGGTGCGCACGTCGACGCCACGCTGGCGCAGCAGGCGGGCCACGACGAAGCCGTCGCCCCCGTTGTTGCCGGGGCCGCAGGCCACCAGGACCCGGCCTTCGGCCCTGGCGATCTGCAGCGCGCGCTCGGCAGCGGCGGCCCCCGCCCGCTCCATCAGGCCTGGGCTGAGATCACGATGGCGGTCTTCGAGCCAGCGGATGCCACTGACCGTATGGATGAGGCGGGCGCTGTGCAAAGCAGGGGATCCGGACACCTTGCGGGAAACCCATTTTATCCCTTTTTCGGTTGCGGGTCGGTGGTCTCGGGACGTGGTGCAATGCGACGCAACCGCCGCGGCGACGAAAGAAAACGGGCGCCCAAGCAGGGCGCCCGTCCAGGCCGTCGGCCGTTGATCAGGGGGCTTCAGTCTTCCAGGCTGATGCGGTCGGCGACGACACTGCCGTCGCCTTGCAGGTCGCCCTTGATCTCGACGAAGGCGCCGGCCACCAGTTGCGGCTGGGTAATGCGACGGAAGACCGTACCCGAATCGATGATCACCGTACGGCCGGCCACCACCAGGGTGTTGCCGGCAACACTGGCGACGACGCCCTTGAACTCGAACTCGCCTTCGTCGTCGTCGCCCGGGGAACCGCCGCGATCGCCGTTGCCGGCATTGTTGCCGCTGCCGTTGCCGGCATTGTTGCCGCTGCCGCTGCCGGAGTTGTCGCCGCTGTCGTCGTCGTCGTCGCCGCCGCTGCCGGAGTTGTCGCCGCCGCCACTGTCGTCATCGCCGTCGCCTCTGCCGGAGACGTCCTCGAACTTGAGCTTGCTCGCTACCAGCACCGTGCCGCCGGCACCGGATTCGACCGAGCCCTCGACCTCGATGAAGCGCCCGTTGGCGACGTCGCCGGCGCTGCCGCGCTCGAACAGGACGCTGCCCGACGCATCGACCGAGATTCCGCGTACCTGGAAATCGGCGAGCGAGACGAAGTTGCTGACGACGCCGTGCAATTCGAACTCGTCGATGCCCGAACCGTCTTCGAACTTGGCCTTGGTGGCGGTCAGCACGCCGTCGGCGAACGGACCCTCGACCTCGAGGCGCACGCCGCTGCGGACATTGCCCGCGCTGCCCCGCAGGAAGGTGGCATTGGAGGCATCGACGGTGATGCCGCTGATCACGAACCCGCTGATCGAAGTGAAGTCGGAGACCACGCCCTCGATCTCGATCTTGCCACCGTCGTCGATGCTGAACGGCAGGTTGCCGACCACCTGGACGCGGCTGGCATCGATCACGCCCCCGCTCGGCAGGGCCGACGAGCGCACCTTGACGAAGGCACCTTCGGTCAGCGCATTGATCGAGGGTGTGATCTGAGCGGATCCGTAGTCGATCGTGGTGGTGCCGAGCATGAAGGTGGCGGCGTCGGTGTCGAGCGCGCTGACCTGACCGCGCAGCTTGACCTCGGCGGCGACGGCCGGATCCTTCTTCTCGACGCGGCTGGCGATCACCGTGGCACCGTCACGCAGGCCGTAGACCTCGACGAAATCGCCGTTGGCGAGGCCCGACAGGCCCGGGATGTCCTCATATACGGTCTCGCCGTCGGTGACGACGGTGAAGCCGAGGACGCTGAAGGTGCCGGCGGCGGTATCGATATTCGATACGGGCCCCTTGAGCTCCGAGAACAGGCTGATGTTGTTGGCGACCCCGGTGCCGTCGTCGCCGATCGAGCCATGGATCTCGACCGTCATGCCGAGGCGCAGATCCCCCGACGAGATGCTGTTGCCGCTGTCGTCATTGACGCGCGCGGCGTTGTCCTCGAAGCGCACGCCATTGACGATGATGCTGCCGAACCCGCTGATCGCGCCCACTGTGGTGTCGGACGGCGTTACGGCACCGCCCCCGACGGTCGTTCCGCCACCGCCACCGCCACCGCCGCAGGCCGCCAGCAGGAAGCCGGCAGCCAGGCCGGCCGCCGTCAGGCCGCGGGGAACGAATTTGCAATTGCGCATGTTTGCCTCCGTGTCAGGAAGATTGGATGGGGTGGCCGCAACTCACGAGTGGGGGTCATGTGTGCGATGTCAATGATAGTGGGAAAGAATCCCACGTCAAGGGTGGACGTGTACGAATTTGTGTCGAATCCCCCATCCGGCCGGCGTGCGTCCGCAACTCGAATGCCCTGCCATTCGTCGCTCTGCCTATAAAGTGCGCGGTGCCGGGGCCGAGAAGGATACAAATCATCGGAGGGAGGCGGGTTCCGCTCGCCTGGAGGTCGATATGCGATTCCTCGGCAATCTCAAGGTGTCTTTCCGGCTCGCCGTGATCACGGCCGTCGCCACGCTTGCGCTCGGCGTCGTCGCGCTGGAGGCGATCGAGACGCTGGACGAACTGCTCCACGAGGAGCGTGGCAGGAAGGTCGAGGAGGTCGTGTCGGTGGCCCACTCGGTTCTCGGGCACTTCCATCGCATGCAGACCGACGGCCTGATCGGCGAAGACGAGGCCAAGCGACTCGCCGCAGAGACCATCGGCTCGATGCGCTACGGCGACGGCAATTACCTGTGGATCAACGACATGGGCCCGTCGATGGTGATGCATCCGATCAAGCCCGAATTGAATGGCCGCAGCTTGAAGGACATCCGGGACCCCGCTGGCAAGCAGTTGTTCGTCGATTTCGTCAAGACCGTGCGTGCCGCCGGGGCGGGATCGGTCCACTATCAGTGGCCGAAGCCGGGCGAGGATGCGCCGCAGCCGAAGATCGCCTACGTCCAGGGTTTCGCGCCCTGGGGCTGGATCGTCGGCACGGGTGACTACGTCAGTGACCTCAACGCGCTGTTCTGGCTGCACGCGAGTCATTCGCTGGTGCTGGTGTCGATCGGCTTTCTGGTGGTGGTGCTCACCGCATTCGTGATCGGCCGCAACCTGGTGCGCCAGCTCGGTGGCGAACCGGCAGCATTGTCCGAGGCTGCGTTGCGGATCGCCGATGGCGACCTCCGCACGCCGGTGGCATTGCGCAAGGGGGATTCCAGCAGCGTCTGCTTCGCGATGGGCCGGATGCAGAGCGATCTGACGACCATGATCGGCGCGGTGCTGGCCCAGGTGCGCAACATCACCGAAGCGGTCGGATCGGTCACCGCATCGACCGAGACCCTGCGCCAGGCGGCCGGTACGCAGGCTTCCGCGGCCGAATCGACAGCGGCAGCGATCGAGCAGATTGCGGTCAGTGTTGCCCACGTCAGGGACACCTCCGAGCAGACGCGCACGACATCCGAGCAGACCTGCCGGGTCGCGGAGCAGGGCGAGTCCGATTCGTCCGCGGCGACGCGCAGCATTGCCAACGTCGCGGAAACGGTCGAGCAGGCCGCCAGCCAGATCCAGGTCCTCAAGGAGCGTTCCAGCGAGATCGGCTCGATCGCCAAGGTGATCGGCGAGATCGCCGATCAGACCAACCTGCTGGCCCTCAACGCGGCGATCGAAGCGGCACGGGCGGGAGAGCAGGGGCGCGGATTTGCGGTCGTCGCCGACGAAGTTCGCAAGCTCGCGGAACGTACCGGGACGGCGACCGCACAGATCTCCGAGGTGATCGCGTCGGTCCAGGCGGAAACGCACTCTGCCGTCGCCAGCATCGAAGCGATCGTGCCGCGCGTGCAAAAGGGCAGTGAACTGGCGTCCGGTGCGGCGGATTCGCTGCGCAGCATCCAGGGCAGCGCGGCCGAGACCCTCGCACGACTGTCGGACGTGGCCAACTCGATGCACGAGCTGACATCAGGCGCCAATGCCATCGCCAGGAACATGGAAGAGATCGCCGACATGGCCGATCGCAGCGGGACGGCGATCGAGTCCAGCGCGGGCGTCACCGAGACGCTTGCGAAAAGCGCCCGCGAACTGGATCAGATGGTGAGCCGCTTCAGGATCTAGCGGTCGCGCGTTTCGCTCAGCTGGCCTGCAGGAGGACCGGTGCAGGCCAGGCGATGCGAACCGCGTGCGCACTGCGATCGCCTTCCGGCAGCGGCATGTCGACCTCGCCGGACTCGATCCCGCCGAGTCTCCGGTAGAAGCGCCGGGCACCATGATTGGCGGTGAATACCAGCAGATACATCGGCAGGCCTGGGGTGATCTGCTCAACCTGGGCGACACCGACCCGCATCAGGGCCTCGCCGAGTCCGCGTCCGCAGAGTTCCGGATCGACGTGCAGGTTGTCGAGCAGCGTGCCCCATTTCGGATCGGCCCTCAGCTTCAGGCAGATGAAGCCGTGCAGTCCGTCGCGCTGGACCGCGACCAGCGTCAGATACGGGGAATCGTCGGCGCCGAGGCGGCCGCGCCACAGCGATCGGCGTTCGGCATAGACCTCGTCCTCCAGATACCGGTCGGACATCAGGCCGCGGTTGCTGGAACGCCAGCTTTCGGCATGCAGTCTGGCAATGGCTTCCGCGTCGGTCACGCGTGCGCTGCGGATGACAGGTTCGATGTGGCTCATGCTGACACAATGCTTGCGGCGTTACGCCGGGTCTCCTCGGTTGGCCGGTGCGGCGGCACGATGATTCGTTCGGATCGCGTGCGCCGGCGCAAGTTCAGGACCTGTCGACGACGATCGGCCCTGCGGCAGGCGCGATGATGCAGATTTTCCGCGCAAACGACAAATCAGGAACCGATCGCATGCGTCTCGGACAGCCTCTGGCGGAACGCTTCCGCGGGTTGCGGACGACCATAGAGGAATCCCTGCGCGAAATCGCAGCCATGGCGCATCAGGATGCGGGATTGCTCGTCGGTCTCGACCCCTTCGGCGACGATCTGCAGGCCGAGGCTGTGGCCGAGTTGGACGATCGTTCGAACGATCACCTCGTCATCGGGGTCGCGCCCCAGATCCTTGACGAATGCCCGGTCGATCTTCAGGTGGTGGACCGGGAAGCGCTTGAGATAGGCGAGGCTGGAATAGCCGGTGCCGAAGTCGTCGATCGCGAGCCTGGCGCCGGTGGCGGCGAGGGCACGAAGTGTCTGCTGGGTCTGATGCTCGTCCTCCATGATCACCGATTCGGTAATCTCCAGCGTCAGCAGGAAGGGCGGCAGTCCGGTCTCGGTCAGGATCCGTTCCAGCAGTTCACTCAGTCCGGCACGCCCGAACTGCACGGCCGAGAGGTTGACCGCGACCGGAATCGCGCGATTGAAGGCGGTCTGCCAGCGCCTCGCCTCGCGGCAGGCGGTTCGCAGTGCGAATTCGCCGAGCTCGTGAATGTGTCCGAATTGCTCCGCGACCGCGATGAAGCGGGACGGCGGGATGCTCTCGCCGTCGTCCTCGATCCAGCGCATCAACGCTTCGGCACCGCACAACTCGCCGCTGGCAAGATCGAACTGGGGCTGGTACCAGAGGCTCAGGCGACCGTTCGAGAGTGCCGCCGCGAGGCGCGAATCGAGGGCGATCAGGTCATTGAGCTCGGCGTTCATTTCCGCGGAGAAGAAGCGATATCCGCGGCGCCCGGAGTCCTTCGCCCGATACAGCGCCACGTCGGCCTTCTGCAGCAGCGTCTCGCGGTCCCGACCGTCGTCGGGAAAAATGGCGACGCCCATCGATGCCGAGATCCGCAGCTCGTGGCCGTCGAATTGCACCGGATCGGCCAGCTCTTGCATCAGCTTGTCGCAGACCAGCGCGGCGTCTCCAGGCTCGGCGAGTTCCGGCAACAGGACCACGAACTCGTCGCCGCCCTGGCGGCTGACGGTGTCGGACTCGCGCAGGTGGGGCATCAGACGTCCGGCCACGGCCACCAGCAGCAGGTCGCCGATGTGATGGCCTAGGGTGTCGTTCACCTGCTTGAAATGATCCAGGTCGAGGAAGATCACCGCGACCTTGTGGTCCTCGCGGCGGGCGCGGCTGATCGCACGCTCGATACGGTCGGCGAGCAGGGTGCGGTTGGGCAGGCCGGTGAGGGCGTCGTGGGTGGCCAGGTATTCGATCTGCGCAGCGGCGGCTCGTCGCGCGGTGACGTCTTCCAGCGTCGCCACCAGCCGCAGCGGCCTGCCGTCGCCGCCGCGCGCCACCACCCGACCGCGCTCCACCACCCACAGCATGTGGCCGTCGGTGTGCTGCATGCGGTGCTCGCTGTGGTACTGCTCGGCATCCGTGTCGAGCACGACCGCGAGGCGGGCATCGACCTCGGGCCTGTCGTCGCCGTGTATCAGCAGGTCGCGGCAGTGTTTCCGGTCCCGGCTGCCGTGGTCGTCGGTGCCGAGCAGCCCGCGCCAGCCCCGCGAGAAGAAATGTTGTCGGCCGGCGATGTCCCAGTCCCACACGCCGTGGCCGGCGCTCTCGAGCGCGAAGGCCCAGCGCTGCTGCAGTTCTCGCAGCCGGGTCCGATGTCGGCGGCTGTTGCGCAGCGCCACGACCAGGGCGACGATCGACAGGCCCTGGGCGGCAATCACGCCGAGCCCGCCCCAGATCAGCGCCTTGTAGCGCTGGTAGACACCGAGCTTGGCATCGATCACCGTACTGCCGGCGACGAGACCGTCGTCGCCGAGTCCCCAGCGCCGCAACGCCGAGCCCTTGAACAGGCCGTGGGCCGGCAGCCGGACCACCGCGTCGGCGGGAGCGTCGTCGTCGATCATCGCGACCACATAGCTGCCCAGGCGCTGGCCGGTGTCCCGGCCGGCGGTGACCATGCCGCCGACACACGCGGCATTGCGCACCGTTCCCTCGTAGACGCAGAAGGTCGGCACGCTCGAGTTCCGCGCCAGCCGGTCGGCGTAGGCGGATGGCGGCATCAGGATCCGGCCTTCGGCGTCACGGGTCACGGCGGTCATCAGCAGCAGCGCGTCCGACGGCAGGCGGCCGGCTCGCGCGATCAGCGATTCGGCGTCGAAACCGGTCACGAACTCGAGGTCGATGCCGGCAATCGGCATCGCCAGCTGGCGGCGGGCGACTTCGAGATCGTGGCGGTCCTGGGCGCCGTCACCGGCGATCACCAGCACCGAGCGGGTGTCGGGAAACAGCTGCAGTGCCTGGCGCAGGGTTTCGGCCACCGCAATCTCGACTTCGAAGGTGCGGGTATTCGGTCCGGCCAGCGCCTTGCCGACCGGATAGGCGCCCAACATCGCCACCGGCGACGCCTCCGGCAGCAGTGCCCGGTAGTCGGCGAGAAAGCGGGCCGCCGGCTCGGCCACCGTGACGATCGCGTCCGGGTCACCGCGGACCGCGAGCCGCTGCCTGAGCCGCGCGGCGGACGCTGCCGCGCCGGCCTCGTCGTAGGCCGAAAACATGTCGAGGTACAGTGTGCTGAGGCGGACCCCCCTGCCGGTGGATGCCGCCTCGAAGGCGTCGCGCAGGCCATCCTCGATCAGCCGTTCGGCCGGTGAATCGCGGTGTCCGGAAAAGATCGCGAGGACGTGGTCGCGATCGCTGGCGGCAGCCATCGCGAGGCCCGGAACACTGATCACCGCGAGGCCCGCGGCAAGCGTGCGCAACACGGCGCCGACGAACGCGCCGCCGCTCATCGGCGGAAGACGCCCGCTGCCGGACGCCGACGGTTCGTCGAACGATCAATCGCGCGCCAGGGATCGCGCCGTGAGGATCGTGTTGCCATGAATGCGCACGGTATCGTCGATGCTGCGAGCATAACCTCCGGCCATCGCCAGCGCCACTGGTACACCTTCGTCGGCGCAGCGTCCGAGCACCATCCGGTCGCGCTGCTGCAGGCCCTCGATCGACAGCTCCAGGCGGCCGAGGCGATCGTCGCGATAGGGGTCGGCCCCGGCCAGATAGATCACCAGATCGGGCACGCAGCGTGCGAACACCTGGTCGAGTCCTCCGGCGAGCGCCTCCAGGTAGGGCCCATCACCGGTGCCGTCCGCGAGTTCCAGGTCGAGGTCCGAGCGCTGCTTGTCGAACGGGAAGTTCCCGGCGCCGTGGATGCTGAACGTGAACACCCGCGAATCCCCGGCGAAGATGGCCGCGCTGCCGTCTCCCTGATGGACGTCGCAGTCGATGATCGCGATCTGGCCGACGCGCGCCTCGTCGAGCATCACCAGGGCGGCGATGGCCGCGTCGTTGAATACGCAGAAACCGGCACCGAAGCCGCGATGGGCGTGGTGCGTGCCGCCGGCCAGGTTGGCCGCGACGCCTTCGGCGAGGGCGCTGCGGCAGGCGGCAATGGTGGCGCCGGCCGAGCGCCGGGATCGTTCGACCATCTGCGCCGACCACGGAAATCCGATCCGGCGCATCTCCTGGGCATTCATCGCGCCGGCCATCATGCGCTCGAGATACCGGCGATCGTGGGCGAGCAGGATCTGGGCGTCGCGGGCGGCCTCCGGCACTCGCAGGTCACTGTCGGCGAACTGGCCGCTGGCGGCGACGTGCGCCCGCAGCATGGCGTACTTGCACATCGGGAAGCGGTGCCCCTGCGGCAATGGCAGGACGAAGGTGTCCGAGTAATAGAGCTTCACCGCAGCGATCCTTCCGGACGTGCCGATGGCAAGTCCCGACCCACCCGATCGGATTCACCGGACGCGGCCTGGGCGTCATTGCGGCGGTCGCTGACGGTCGCGCGGCGGCAGCAGCGGCTGGTCGACGCGCCGAGCGTCGCAGATCGGCAAGGGTGGCGGTCGCGATCAGTGAAGGCTTGCCGCCCCCCGGTCGCAAGCCCCGTCGACGATAGTCCGCCGGCCGGCTCAGGCGATGCCGGGCAGCAACGGCGCCGGTGCATCCTCGACGTCGCGATAGACATCGTGAAAATCCGCTTCCGGAACGACCGTGACCTCGATCTCGGGATCGTGGCTGCCGCCGCCGATCAGCACGCCGCGCAGCGGCGAGACGTCGGCGAAGTCGCGACCCCAGCCGAGCACGATGTGCTCCAGGCTGGGCTGCAGGTTGTTGGTCGGGTCGAATTCGATCCAGCCCGCGCGTGGGCAATGTACGGCGACCCACGCATGGGTCGCGTCGGCGCCGATCAGCCGCGGCTTGCCCGGCGGCGGGCGGGTCAGCAGATAGCCGCTCATGTAGCGGGCCGGCAGGCCGATCGAGCGCAGGCAGGAAATCATGAAATGGGCGTAGTCCTGGCAGACGCCGCGCTTCTTCTCGAAGACCTCGGTGACCGGCGTCGATACCGTCGTCGCCTCGGGGTCGAAGGTGAATTCCTCGAAGATCCGCGTCATCAGCCGCGTCGTGCCCGACAGCAGCGAATCGTCGGCACCGAAGCATGCGCCGGCGTAGGCGGCGAACTCGCGCTTGACGCGCACGTGGCGCGACTCGAACAGGAAGCGGCTGGCATCGAGCAGATCCGGGTCGTAATGCTTTCCCGCGACGTAGTCCAGGGCGCGGGCGGCGTCCTGCCATGGCAGGATCGCCGACGGCGGCTGTTCGCGGGGCGTCAGCTCGACCCAGGCCTCGGCACGGATCAGCAGGGCGTTGTGGTCGGTCTCGAAGTCGACGGTGCGGACCTGGTTGCCGAAGGCGTCGACGAAGAAGGCCTGGCGGGTAGGTTCCGGCGAGATCTCGATGCGCTGCGACAGGGTCCGCTGCCAGGCGATGTCGCGGGGCACCAGGCGCAGCAATTGGTGCGACTCGCCGACCGGCTGGTCGTACTCGTAGCGGGTGTCGTGGCGCAGATGATAGCGGACCGGGGTCACTGCCAGCCTCCCATCCGTTCGGCCTTCGCGGTGTGCGAGAAGTACTGGCGGTGCAGTTCGTCCGAGACCGCATAGGCGGCACCTTCGATGTCGAACAGCAGCGCGGCAAGTTCGCTGCAGGCCTCGTCGCTGTCGCTGGCCTCGAAGCGGGTCAGGTCGAAGGCGTGGAGGTGGTCGGCGACGACATCGAGCTGCATCGGCCTGGGCTGGCCCAGCATCCTCGTGTTGCGCTGCAGGTAGCGGCGCAGGTTCTCGAGCTGGAAGGCCACCGAATGCGGATTGGTGGCGTCGAAGGTCAGCAGGTGCAGCACCGGGAGCAGCTCCGGGCTCCGGCGGTAGCGTGCGCGGTAGGTGACGATCGAGTTGCCGGCCTCGAGCAGCCACTCGAGCGAGCGATAGCGCCGCCGCCCCTCCGCGCCGAGCACGCCCTGCAGGATCAGGCTCTGGTTGGCCAGCCGTTCGATGCGCCGGCCGACGATCAGGAAGCCCCAGCCTTCGTCGCGGGTCATGTCGTCCATCGCGAAGCCGGACAGCGCAATCACCTCCTGCATCGCCTCGTCGAGGGTCTCCATCGCCGCCTCGAAGTCAGGGCTCGGCTTGTGCAGCAGCTGGTGCAGGCGGTTCAGGGCGTGCCAGTTGTCCGACGACAGGCGTTCGCGGACCTGGTTCGCGGCGCCGGACAGACGCTGCAGGTTGGCTGCCAGCGAACCGGCCTGGGAAAGATCGTTGACCGCGGCCAGCAGGCTGGACTCGAGGTCGGGCTCCGCTGCCTCGGGGTCGTCGTCGGGAAGCGGCAGAACACCGAGCGAGCGGCAGGCATAGACCATCGCCGGCAATACCACGGTGGCCTCCGAGCCGCTCGAGGCCGCCCGCAGCATCACCGCGCGCAGCAGTCGCGCGATCACTTCGCTGCGTTCCGAGTAGCGCCCCATCCAGAACAGGTTCTCGCCGACCCGGGACGGGATGTCGGTGCCGGCGCAGACCAGGTCCATCACGCCGAGCTGGGTCTTCAGCAGCGAATGCTTGACGACCGGTCCCTCTGCCCGGACCCAGGTGTCCTTCGACAGGCCGCCGCGCTGCATCGACACGACCTCGTCGCCCTCGCGCGGCGCGACCCGGGTCAGGGCTCCGGGCATCACCGCATAGCCCTCCGGCGTCGCGGCCGCGAACAGGCGCATGCCGAACGAGCGCGGCAGCATCTTCTTGACATGGCGCGGGCTCATCACCGGCGCCTGGGACAGGCGCACCCATTCCTGGGCGACATAGGCATGGGGCTGGGCTTCGATGCGCTGGATCAGCTTGCGCCGGGACTCGCCCTTGTGCTGGTGGCCGAAGATCGCCTCCATGCGCATCGACGGGAAGGCCGGCTTGATCACCAGCTCGTCGAAATGGCGGATCACGTATTCCAGCGCCGGCTCCTCGCCGCACCACCAGCTGGCCACCGACGGCAGCTTCAGGCCCTCCCCCAGCAGGCGCTCGGCGATTGCCGGCAGGAAGCCGAGCAGGGCACCGGTCTCGAGCAGGCCGCTGCCCAGCGCGTTGGCGATCAGCACCCGGCCGGCCCGTGCGGCACGCAGCAGTCCCGGCACGCCCAGCGCCGAATCGGAGCGGAATTCCAGCGGGTCGCAGAAATCGTCGTCGAGGCGGCGGTAGATCGCATGCACCCGGCGCAGTCCGCGCAGGGTCTTGAGGTAGACGGTGTCCTTGCGCACCGTCAGATCCTGCCCCTCGACCAGCGGGAAGCCGAGATAGCGGGACAGAAAGGTGTGCTCGAAGTAGGTTTCGTTGTAGGGACCCGGCGTCAGCAGCACGGTCAATGGCGTCTCGCCGTCGGTCGGCGCGAAGCGCGCCAGGCCGTCCTGCAGCGCGCGGAAGAACGAGGCCAGAGGCCGGATCTGCATCTCACGGAAGGAATCGGGCAGGGTGCGCGACAGGATCAGGCGGTTCTGCAGAGCATAGCCGGTGCCGGACGGGCCCTGGCTGCGATCGCCGAGCACCCACCAGCTGCCGTTGGGCGCCCGCGCCAGGTCGGCCGCGTAATGGTGCAGGAAGATGCCGGCGGGCGGCATGATGCCCTGGCAGGGCCAGCGGTAGGCGTGCTGGCCGAACACCAGTGCCGGCGGGATCAGGCCTTCGGCGATCAGCGTCTGGGCGCCGTAGAGATCCGCCAGGATCAGGTTCATCAGGTGCGCACGCTGGGCGACGGCTTCGGCCAGCGACTGCCATTCCTCGGCGTCGATCACCAGGGGCAACAGTTCGAGCTGCCAATGGCGGCCGCGGCCGGCGGGGTCCTGGTAGATGTTGTAGGTGACGCCATCGGCCTCGATCGATTCGCGCACGAACTGGGTGCGGCGTTCGAGGACTTCGGGCGGCATCCCGTCCAGGCGCCGCATCAGTGGCGCCCAGTGCGGACGGGCATCGCCCCGACCGTCGACCAATTCGTCGAAGCGGTTCGGGGCGTGGGGGTAGGTCGCCAGGATCTCCCGCGACATCGGCTCTCCGGGGTTGTTCATCGGCGGCGGTGGAAACCGCCTCGGCTTCCCCGTGGACGGTTCAGCTCGTGCGCAAGTCTAGCGTGAAGGCGAACTCGCTGCCGTGCTGTGTTTCCGCCGGTGCGATGCGGCCCGGCGTGTGACCCATCCGGAAGAAGCGCGCCAGGCGCCGGCTCTCGGCCTCGAAGGCATTGACCGGGAAGGTGTCGAAGCTTCGCCCGCCCGGGTGCGACACGTGGTACTGGCAGCCGCCCAGGCTGCGGCTCATCCAGGTATCCACCAGATCGAAGGTGAGCGGGCCGTCCACGCCGATCGTCGGGTGCAGGCAGGTCGGTGGCTGCCACGCCCGGTAGCGCACGCCGGCGATGAACTCGCCGGCACGGCCGGTCGGTTGCATCGGCACGTCGCGACCGTTGCAGGTGAGCCGGTAGCGGTCCGGTGCCATGCCGGTGACCTTGACCTGAACCCGCTCGACCGAGGAATCGACGAAGCGCACGGTCGCACCCATCGAGCCCTGCTCGCCGAGCACGTGCCACGGTTCGAGCGCCGAGCGCAGTTCGATCTCCATGCCCTTGACGGCGTAGTCGCCGTATTTCGGGAAACGAAACTCGAAGTGCGGCTTGAACCAGTTTGCCTGGATCGGGAAGCCGGCGAGCTGCATCTCTTCGGCGACGTCGCAGAAATCCTGCCAGACGAAATGGGGCAACAGGTAGCGGTCGTGCAGCTCGGTGCCCCAGCGCGCCAGCTTCGGCGGGGCGTAGGGGCGTTCCCAGAAGCGCGCGACGAGGGCGCGCAGCAGCAGTTGCTGGGTCAGGCTCATGCGCGCGTGGGGCGGCATCTCGAACGCCCGCAACTCGAGCAGGCCGAGCCGCCCGGTGCTGCCGTCCGGCGAGTACATCTTGTCGATGCAGAATTCGGCGCGGTGGGTGTTGCCGGTGACGTCGATCAGCAGGTTGCGCAGCAGCCGGTCCACCATCCACGGCGGGCAGCCGTCGGCACCGAGGCCGCATTGGCGCTCCATTTCCCGGAACGCGAGTTCCAGTTCGAACAGCGAATCGTTGCGTGCCTCGTCCACCCGTGGCGCCTGGGAGGTCGGGCCGATGAACAGGCCCGAGAACAGGTAGGACAGGCTGGGGTGGTTGTGCCAGTAGCTGACCAGGCTGCGCAGCAGGTCGGGGCGGCGCAGGAAGGGCGAGTCGCCCGGCGTGTCGCCACCGAGCACGAAATGGTTGCCGCCGCCGGTGCCGGTGTGGCGCCCGTCGAGCATGAACTTCTCGGTGGTCAGACGCGAAAAGTGGGCCGATTCGTACAGGTGGGTGGTCTGGTCGACCAACTCGTCCCAATCGCTGGCCGGGTGGATATTGACCTCGACCACGCCCGGATCCGGCGTGATCCGGAAATGCTTGATCCGCGGATCCCGCGGCGGCTCGTAGCCTTCGAGCAGCACTGGCTGGCCGAGGGCCTCGGCGGTCGCCTCGACCGCCGCGACCAGCTCGAGGTAGTCCTCGAGGGTGACGGTCGGCGGCATGAAGATGTAGAGCACCCCGTTACGCGCCTGTGCACACATCGCGGTGCGGGTGATCCAGCCGGCCGACTGCTGGAATCCCGGCGTGGTGTCGGAGACCGCGGCGGCGGCCGCGTCCGGGCTGAACTCGCCGGCTTCGCCCACGGCGAGCTGGCCGTGGGGGCCCTGGCGGCCGGCGAGGCGGGCCTGGGCGGCACGTGCGGCGTCTTCGAGGCCGCGCACGCTGCCCGGCTCGAACTGGCGGCGGATGTCGGCGTGGGACGGCAGTGCCGGGTAGTGGTCGAACGGATCCGGCTGGTGGATCCACGGGTATTCGCCCTCGGTCGTCCACGGCTGGGAGTCGAGCGGCAGGCGATAGCCCATCGGCGAGTCGCCGGGAAACAGGTAGCAGCGCTCCGCGCGCAGGAACCACGGCCCGGTCTGCCACTTGCCGGTCACCGTGTCGCGGGCGACCGGCAGGACGTGGCCGACGACCTTGTCGAGGCCCTGCGTGAACACCTTCATCAGGCGCTCCCGCTCCATCGGGTCGTCGATGCGCGAATCGTAGGGGTCGACATTCACCGGCAGGCGCCGCTCGCGCCACATGTAGTAGAAGACGTCCTCGAAGCCTGGGAAGACGAAGCGCGGATCGAGATCGAGGCGGCGCGCGACTTCGTTCAGGAAGCGGCCGGCGATGTCCTCGTCGGCGACGCCACCGGCCCGCTCATCGGCGATCAGCGCGCTGTTGTCCCAGATCGGCTCGCCGTCCTTCCGCCAGAAGCAGGTCAGCGACCAGCGCGGCAGCTGTTCGCCCGGGTACCACTTGCCCTGGCCGAAATGCACCAGTCCCTTGGCGGCGTACTTGTCGCGCAGCCGATGGTAGAGATCGGCCGACAGCAGCTTCTTGGTGGGGCCCATCGCGTCGGTGTTCCACTCGGCGCCGTCGGGGTCGTCCACCGACACGAAGGTGGGTTCGCCGCCCTGGGTCAGGCGCACGTCCATGGTGCGCAGCTCGCCGTCCACGAGGTGGCCGAGGGCCTCTATTTCACGCCATTCGGCATCGGTATACGGCTTGGTGACGCGCGGCGCCTCCCAGATCCGGGTGACCGACATCTCGTGGGCGAACTCGACCTCGCACTTGTCGAGGGCACCGGTCACCGGTGCCGCCGAGCCCGGCTCGGGGGTGCACGCGATCGGGATGTGACCCTCGCCGGCGAGCAGGCCCGAGGTCGGGTCGAGGCCTACCCAGCCGGCGCCGGGAAGGAAGACCTCGCACCAGGCGTGCAGGTCGGTGAAGTCGTGCTCGGGGCCGGACGGGCCGTCCAGCGACTTGACGTCCGGCGTGAGCTGGATCAGGTAGCCCGACACGAAGCGCGCAGCGAATCCGAGGTGACGCAGCAGTTGCACCAGCAGCCAGCCGGAGTCGCGACACGAGCCGGAGCGCGTCTCCAGCGTCTCCTCCGGTGTCTGCACGCCCGGCTCCATGCGGATCAGGTAGGCGATGTGTTGCTGCAGGTTGCGGTTCAGATCGACCAGGAAGTCGATCGTGCGCACCTTGTCGCGCGGCACCGAGGCCAGATACTCGGCGAAGAGCGGCGTCGCCGCGCATTTCTTGCGGAACGGGGCGAGTTCCTCGCTCTGCCATTCCTCGTAGCTGATCGGGAAATGTTCGGCACGGGGCTCGAGGAAGAAGTCGAAGGGGTTGTAGACCGCCATCTCGGCGACCACGTCGATTTCGATGTGGAAGCAGGTCGTCTTTTCCGGAAAGACCAGCCGCGCCTGGTAGTTGGACTGGGGGTCCTGCTGCCAGTTGATGAAGTGCTGCTCGGGCTTGACGCGCATCGAGTAGGACAGCACCCGGGTGCGGCTATGGGGTGCCGGACGCAGGCGGATGATCTGAGGGCCGAGATTGATCGGACGATCGTACTCGTAGCGGGTGACGTGATGGAGCGCCACGTGAATCGACATGAATGTGCCTCGTTGGGGTTTGCCGCGAGTTAAAGCAAGGACCAGACCAGTCGCGATGGCCGGCTTTTCGGGTGGGACTCCGGCCGATCGCATGTCAGATTGCGGTGCAGCAGGCGGAGCCCCTGCACCTCAGTGGCGCATTTTGGGGCCTGAGCGTTGCGAAAGCTACTTCGGAAGTCCACAGTGAGTGTTTTAGGCAACAGACACCGCGCAAACGGGCGCCGGCAGCAGGAGCAGAAACCATGGAAATCGGACACGCCATCCGCCACATGCAATCGGCCCTGACCGCGCTGCGGCGCGATCTGCACGCTCACCCGGAGCTTGCCTTCGAGGAACACCGCACTTCCGAGGTGGTGGCCCAGCGCCTCGAACAGCTCGGCATCGAGGCCCATCGCGGCATCGGCCGCACCGGTGTCGTCGGCATCGTGCGCAAGGGTTCGTCGACACGGGCGATCGGCCTGCGGGCGGACATGGATGCACTGCCGATCACCGAGCGCAACACCTTTCCCCATCATTCGCGGCACCCCGGCCGGATGCACGCCTGCGGTCACGACGGCCACACCACGATGCTGCTCGGTGCGGCGCAGATGCTGGCCGGCGAGGCACGCTTCGACGGCACGGTGGTTCTGATCTTCCAGCCGGCGGAGGAAGGCGACGGCGGTGGCCTGGCGATGATCGAGGACGGCCTGTTCGAGCGCTTCCCGATGGACGCGGTGTTCGGCATGCACAACTGGCCGGGACTGCCGGCCGGCAGGATGGCGGTCCATCACGGCCCGGCGATGGCCAGCGCCGACCATTTCGAGGTCGAGATCATGGGCCATGGCGCCCACGCGGCGATGCCCCACCTGGGGGTCGACCCGGTGGCCGCCGGCGCCGCCCTGGTGCAGGCGCTGCAGACCATCGCCAGCCGCATCGTCGACCCGCTCGATCCGGTCGTGGTGTCGGTGACCTGCTTCCACGCCGGCGAGGCCAGCAACGTGATCCCCGATCGCGCGCAGCTCTCCGGCACGGTGCGCGCGTTCCAGCCGGAGGTGCAGGACCGGGTGGAGCAGGCGATGCAGCGCATCTGCGCCGGCATCGGCGCCAGCTTCGGCGCCAACGTCGCATTCAAGTACCACCGCGGCTACCCGCCGACCGTCAACACCCGCGCCGAGGCCGAACTGTGCGCCAAGGTCGCCGCCGAGGTGGTCGGCGAGGCCAATCTGCGCACCGACATGAAGCCGAGCATGGGCGCCGAGGATTTCTCGTTCTTCCTGCGCGAAAAGCCCGGCGCCTATGTCTGGATCGGCAACGGACCTGGCCAGGGCGGCTGCACGCTGCACAACCCCAACTACGATTTCAACGACGACATCATCCCTTACGGCGTGGCCTACTGGCAGCGTCTGGTCGAGACGCTGTTGCCGGTCGCGGCCGACTGATCGCGGCCATGAGCCTGGACGATCCGTTCGGTCGCAGCGCCGACAAGCGCGAGCGCGACTACCAGAACCTGCGGGCGACGCTGGCGGCGGCCGGTGTCGACACCGCCGCCCAGGTCGGGGCGATGCGCCGCAACCTCTACCGCAATGGGCTGGTGGTCGCCGGACTGGCCGCGGCAGTGACCGGCGGCGTCGCTCTGCTGGTGCCGCGATTCGCTGCATTCGTGGCGATCTGCGCCGCCGTTGTGGGCATCTGGGTCGTCGCCAGCACGATCCGCGGGCGCGCCCACCTGGCCCGCTACCAGCGCGAACTCGACGGTTCCTGAGCGGGGTCCGCGGGCAGCCGGGCGGCGTGCGCCGGCGGCTCAGGCGCCCATCGCCATCAGGCTGGCATTGCCGCCGGCGGCGGTGGTGTTGATGGTGACCGTGCGTTCGTGGGCGAGGCGGCTCATGTCGTAGTGCGGCGACGGTCGCAACAGCGGCACCAGGGCCCCGTCGCGGCCGGCCAGGCGCCGCCGCCATCTATCGGCGTCGACGCCGTTGCCGTCGAACAGCAGCGCGGCGAAGTCCTGGTCGAACCAATTCGTGTCGCAGCGGATTCGCGCACGCACGGCCTGGGGCAAGGCGACGAGCAGCGCCCGGGCCTCGTCCGAATCCGCCAGCAGCAGGCGGTTGCCGCTGGCCAGCGCCGCGATCAACTGGTGTACCAGGCCGGCCTGGTCGTCGGCGACACCCGCCAACAGGCCGCGTGGCACGAACTCGAGGCGGTTGTCCTCGCCGGTCGGCCCCGGCAGGGTCAGGGTGCGACCGCTCAGGGCGTGCGAGCGCGCCGCGTCCGCGGCATCGAGCAGCCGCAACAGGGTGTCATCGTCGAACCGGCTGCGACCGCCGGTGGCGAGCCACGCCAGCATGGGCGCGAAGCCCGGCCGGGCGCCGGCCGGGGCCACCGACAGCGCGCCTTCGGCCAGCGCGGGCCCGGGACTGCTGCGCAGCAGGCGATGCAGGTAGAGCGGGCCACCGGCCTTCGGCCCGGTGCCGGACAGCCCCTCGCCGCCGAACGGCTGGACGCCGACGACCGCGCCGATGATGTTTCGATTGACATACAGATTGCCGACCCGGGCCGTCGCCGCGACCCGTGCGACGGTCTCGTCGATGCGCGAGTGCACGCCCATCGTCAGCCCATAGCCGGTGGCGTTGATGCGCGCGACGAGCTCGTCGAGTTCGCCGGCGGCGAATCTCAGCACGTGCAGGATCGGGCCGAAATGCTCGCGGTCGAGTTGGCCGAGGTGCTGCAGTTCGACGATCGTCGGCGCCACGAAGCTGCCCTTGCGGCACGCCGCCGGCGGCGCCGCGCGAGTCACCCGGGCGCCGGCTGCGCGCATTTCCGATACGTGTTGCTCGAGGGCGTCGCGGGCCTCGTCGTCGATCACCGGTCCGACGTCGCTGCGCACGTCCGACGGATCGCCGATGCGAAGCTCCGCCATGGCGCCACGCAGCATGTCGAGCACTGGGTCGGCGATGTCGTGCTGCAGGCACAGCACCCTCAGCGCCGAGCAGCGCTGGCCGGCCGAATCGAAGCCCGACGCCAGGACGTCGGCCACCACCTGCTCGGGCAGGGCCGTCGAGTCGACGATCATCGCATTCTGCCCGCCGGTCTCGGCGATCAGCGGCACCTCTCCGCCGCGCGCGGCGAGGCTTCGGTTGATCAGCCGCGCGACCTCGGTGGAGCCGGTGAACATCACGCCTCGCACCCGGGCGTCGGCCGCTAGCGAGGCGCCGACGGTCTCGCCGCGGCCCGGCAGCAGCTGCAGCACCTCGCCGGGCACGCCGGCGCGATGCAGCAGGCGCACCGCCGCGGCGGCGATCAGCGGCGTCTGCTCGGCCGGCTTGGCCAGCACCGGGTTGCCGGCCGCCAGCGCAGCCGTCACCTGGCCGGTGAAGATCGCCAGCGGGAAGTTCCACGGGCTGATGCACGCCACCGGCCCCAGCGGCGGGTGGGTGGCGGCGTCGAAGCCGCGCGCGCGGGCGGCGTAGTAGCGGCAGAAATCCACCGCCTCGCGTACCTCCGCGACGGCATTTGCCCAGCTCTTGCCCGCCTCTCGCACCGCCAACGCGATCAGCGCGTGGCTCTCGCCCTCGAACAGATCGGCAGCCCGCGCGAGGCAGGCACAGCGCTCGCCGGCGGGGCTCGCCGCCCATGCCGCGGCGGCGCCGGCGGCACGTTCCAGCGCCGCCGCGATCGCCGCCGCATCGGCCTCGACCACATGGCCGACCAGATCGCCACGGTCGGCCGGGTTGATCACCGCCAGTCGCGTCCCGCGGACGGCCTGCGGCGCGCCGGCGCACGCGACAGGATGCGACGCGCGGCTGACCGCCAGGGCCGCGGCGACGGCCAGGCGTTCGCGCTCGCTGGCGAGGTCGTGCCCCGCGGCGTTGGCGCGCTCGCTGCCGTAGAGATCCCCCGGCAGCGCAATGCGCGGGTGCGGCGAACCGCCCAGCACGGCGGCCCGGCCCACCGGGTCGGCGACCAGTTCGGCGACCGGCACGCGGCTGTCGACGATGCGGTTGACGAAGCTCGAGTTGGCACCGTTTTCGAGCAGCCGGCGCACCAGGTAGGCGAGCAGCGTCCGGTAACCGCCGACGGGGGCGTAGATGCGCACCAGCCGGTGGCGCTGGGGGTGACCCACGATCTGGTCGTAGAGACCCTCGCCCATGCCGTGCAGGCACTGGAACTCGTAGTCGCCGGCCTGCCAGCCGCTGCCGGCGATGGCCATCACCGCGGCCAGCGTGTGGGCATTGTGGGTGGCGAACTGCGGATAGGCCGCATCACGCGCGGCGAGCAGGCGGCGCGCGCAAGCGAGGTAGGCGACGTCGGTATAGACCTTGCGCGTGTAGACCGGGTAGCCGGCGAGGCCGTCCTGCTGGGCGCGCTTGATCTCGGCGTCCCAGTAGGCGCCCTTGACCAGCCGGACCATCAGCCGCCGCCGGCAGGCACGTGCCACGCCGACGACATGATCGATCACCGCCGGCGCACGCTTCTGGTAGGCCTGGACGACGAACCCGAGGCCGGCCCAGTCCGCCAGCGCCGGGTCCTCGGCGAGGGCCTCGAGCAGGTCGAGGGACAGATCGAGCCGCTCGGCCTCCTCGGCGTCGATGTTGAGCCCGATGTCGTGGCGGCGCGCCTGCAGGCACAGCCCGCGCAGCACCGGCAGCAGTTCGTCGAACACGCGGTCGCGCTGGCTCCAGGTGTAGCGCGGGTGCAGCGCCGAGAGCTTGACCGAGATACCGTTGCGGTCGATCACGCCGTGGCCCGTCGCGGCGCCACCGATCGCCGCGATGGCCCGCTGGTAGGCTGCCAGATAGCGGGCCGCGTCGTCGGCGGTCATCGCGGCCTCGCCGAGCATGTCGAAGGAGTAGCGGTAGCCGCGAACCGCGCGCGGCTTGCCGCGGGCGAGCGCCTCGTCGATGTCGCGTCCGGTGACGAACTGCTCGCCGAGCAGGCGCATCGCCAGGTCCAGGCCCTTGCGGATCAGCGGCTCGCCGCCGCGCGCGATCAGCCGGGCCAGCGCCCTCGACAGCCCCGCCGCGCTGCTGGTGGCGGTCAGCCGGCCGGTGATCAACAGGCCCCAGGTGGCGGCGTTGACGAACAGCGATGGGCTGTGGCCGACATGGGCCTCCCAGTCGCCGCCCGACAGCTTGTCGCGGATCAGGCGGTCGGTCGTGGCCCGGTCCGGCACCCGCAGCAGCGCCTCGGCGAGACACATCAGCGCCACGCCCTCCTGGGACGACAGCGAGAATTCCTGCATCAGCGCGTCGACACCGCTCGAGCGCGTGCGGGTTGCGCGCAATTCGCGCACCAGCTCGCTGGCAAGCGCTTCGGCCTGTGCCCGCTCGCTGTCGGACAGACGGGCCTCGGCGAGCAGCGGCGGCACGCATTTCGGCTCTGGCGTGCGCCATGCCGCTTCGATCGCCAGACGGGTTTCCGGACGCGGCGCCGCGGGCAGGGCGGCCTGGCGTGCTGCTGTGGGGTCGGTGGTGGTGGTCACGCGGGCGAACTCCGGAAGTCGATCGGCAGGCCTGGGCGCAGCCGGATCAATGACCTATATTCTTCGTCATTTGCATCAGTCAATGGATTCATAGTTCGGCCTCAAACGGCCAGTTGATCTGAATTGAATCTCAGTTTCAGACGAATCGACTACTCGAACGGATCGCATCGACCTCAAGATTCTCGCGGATCTGCAAGCCGACGCGCGACTGTCGACGGTCGAGCTTTCGCGCCGCGTGGGGCTTACCAAGACGCCGTGCGCCGAGCATGTGCGGCGGCTTGAGCGCAGCGGCGTGATCCGTGGCAGCCGCGCCGAACTCGCTCCCGAGGCAATGGGCGTCGACCACATCGTGATGGTGCAGGTGCTGCTGAACAGCGCCACCGCCCTCGACCTGCGACTGGTCAACGAGGCGGTACGGAGGATCCCGGAGATCGAGTCCTGCCACATGATCGCCGGCGACTTCGATTACCTGCCGAAGGTGCGCACCAAAGACATTAAGGAGTACCGCAGGATCATGGCCGGGGGCGTGGAGCGGGGCCTCCGGCCCCTACGGCGGGTCGTCCAGTGTCGATATCGCGGGCCTGGTGGTCTATCTCAGCGTTCTGACGATCAGCACGCTGCTGGAGCTGTTCGCCTTTCTTGCGCATCCGGCGACACGCCGGTTCTCGGGCCGCATGAAGCCAGCCGCGCGTCGTGAGGGGAATTGGCGCGTGGAGAGAGGCAGATCGACCCATTCGAACGGGCGATGGGGTCGGGCGCCCTCGGGGCAGGCATCGAATGCCTGCAAAGCCGGGAAAACTGCGACCTGCCCCGCAGGCGTCAATGATCCAGGATCTTCGCTAGGAACTGCTGGGCGCGCTCGGAGCGCGGGTTGCCGAAGAAGGCATCCTTGCCGTCGTCCTCGACGATGCGGCCGGCGTCCATGAAGATGACGCGATTGGCGACCTTGCGGGCGAAACCCATTTCGTGTGTCACGCACATCATGGTCATGCCCTCATTGGCGAGTTCGACCATTACGTCCAGGACTTCGTTGATCATCTCAGGGTCGAGTGCCGAAGTCGGTTCGTCGAACAGCATGCAGATGGGGTCCATGGAGAGGGCCCGGGCGATTGCCACCCGCTGCTGCTGGCCGCCGGAGAGCTGACCGGGAAACTTGGCCGCATGGGCCTTGAGTCCGACACGGTCGAGCATCTTGAGGCCACGCTCGACGGCTTCTTCCCGCCTGCGGCCGAGCACCTTGATCTGGGCGATCGACAGGTTGTCGGTGATGCTCATGTGCGGGAACAGCTCGAAGTGCTGGAACACCATGCCGACGCGCGAGCGCAGCTTGGGCAGGTTGGTGCCGGGGCTGGCCACCGAGGTGCCGTCCACCAGGATGTCGCCCTTCTGGAACGGCTCCAGCGCGTTGACGCACTTGATCAGCGTTGACTTGCCGGAGCCGGAGGGGCCGCACACCACCACCACCTCGCCCTTGGCCACCTTGGTGGTGCAGTCGGTGAGCACCTGGAACTGGCCGTAACACTTGGAAATGTTGTTGATCTCGATCATGTCGGCAGCTCCGGGCGGTCAGCGGATGATGGCAACTTTCGCCTGGAGTCGCTTGACCAGGCGGGAGAGCAGGAAGCAGATGACGAAATAGACCACGGCCACGGTGGTGTACATCTCCACCGGCCGCAGATCGCGCTGGGTGATCTTGTCGGCCGCGCCGAAAAAGTCGGTGGCGCCGATGGCGTACACCAGCGAAATGTCCTGGAACAGCACGATGGTCTGCGTCAACAGCACCGGCAGCATGTTGCGGAAAGCCTGCGGCAGCACCACGTAGCGCATGGTCTGGGCGTAGGTGAAGCCCAGCGCGTAGCCGGCCCCGACCTGGCCGCGGGGTACCGACTGGATGCCCGAACGCATGATCTCCGAGTAATAGGCGGCCTCGAAGATGGCGAAAGTGAAATACGCCGACTTCTCCGCACCGATCGGGGT
The DNA here is from genome assembly GCA_020445745.1 of Rhodocyclaceae bacterium. Lineage (GTDB taxonomy): Bacteria > Pseudomonadota > Gammaproteobacteria > Burkholderiales > Rhodocyclaceae > Cognatazoarcus. The sequence continues at coordinate 66,535 of JAGRGB010000029.1, forward strand.
GAGTTCGCCGGTGATGAGTTGAAGCACCAGCGGGATGATCAGGAAGAAGGCCAGGATCACCTGCACCAGCGGGATGCTGCGGAAGAAGTTCACATAGGCGGCCGCGACCAATTGCAGGGCCTTCTTCGAGGACAGCCGCATCAGCGCCAGCAGCGTGCCGAGCACGATCCCGCCGACCATCGCCACCACCGTGACCTGTACCGTGTATTGCAGGCCTTCCGCGAGAAAGCGCCAGTTTTCGCTGATGACGGAAAAGTCGAACGCTTCCATCTCAGTGACCTCCTTGGCCGCCCGAGATGTAGCCGGGGACCCGGGTGCGCTTTTCCACCACCGCCAGGATGCGGTTCATGGTGAATGCCAGGGTGAAGTAGATCAGGGTCACGACGATGGTGATCTCCAGCACCTGCGAGGTCTTCTCGATGATCTGCTTGTACTGGAAGTAGAGTTCAAGAATGCCCACCGCGTAGGTCACCGAGGAATTCTTGAAGATGTTCATGGATTCCGAGGTGAGGGCCGGCAGGACGATGCGGTAGGCCATCGGCAGGCGTACGTAGCGGTAGGTCTGCCACTCCGTGAAGCCCAGCGCGAGTCCGGCGTTGCGCTGGCCCCGCGGCAGGGAGTTGATGCCGGACTTGACCTGTTCGGCAATCCGGGCCGCGGTGTAGAGGCCCAGCCCGACGATCGCGGTGACGTAGTAGGGAAGCTCCTGCTTGACCCACATGCCCGCCTTTTCGGGCAGGAACTCGGGAAACACGAAGAACCACATGAAGAGCTGCACGATCAGCGGTACGTTGCGAAATATGTCGACGTAGATGTCGCCGATGGCCACCAGGCGACGGTCCGGCGTGGTGCGCATGATGCCGAGTACCGAACCGAGAGCCATCGCCAGTGCCAGCCCGCCCAGCGACACGACCGTGGTCCACGTCATGCCGCTCAGGATCCATTCGTAATAGCGCAGGCCGTCGTCGCCTTCCTGGAAGAAGAACATCCAGTTCCAGTGGTAGTTCATGGGGTTCTCCTGCCGCGGGGGGGCTGGCGGGAACGCGGCATGCGCTGCGACCCGCCCCGGAAATTACTCGACGCCCTTGTCCGTCGGGTGTGCTATGGCTTCTTTCAGCGCTGCGCTCATGGGGAAGTTGAGGTTCACATTGCGCGGCGGTATCGGGCTCATGAACCACTTGTTGTAGAGCTTTTCGACTTCGCCCGAGGCCATTATCGCGGTGACGGCCTTGTCCACCAGCGCCTTGAAGCTCGGATCGTCCTTGCGAAGCATGACGCCATAGGGCTCGTCGCGCAGCGACGGGCCGACGATGGCGAAGTCGGCAGGGTTCTTCGAGCTGGCGATCAGCCCGGCGAGCAGGATGTCGTCCATGACAAATGCGGCGGCCCGACCGCTGGCGACCATCAGGAAGGAGTCGGCGTGGTCCTTGCCGTAGAGGTTGCGGACATCGATCGATTTGCCCCGTTCGTTCTTCTTGATCAGTCCGTCGGAGGTGGTGCCGGTGGTGGTGGCGACCGGCTTGCCGTCGAGATCGCCAAGGTCCTTGACGCCGGAATCCTTGCGCACGGCCATCCGCACGCTGGTAATGAACGGAGTGACGCTGAACGCCACCTGCTGTTGCCGGGCCACGCTGTTGGTGGTGGACCCGCACTCCAGGTCAATGGTGCCGTTCTGCATCAGCGGGATTCGGTTCTGCGAGGTGACGGGCTGGTATTTCACTTGCAGCGAAGGCAGCTTGAGCTCGCCCTTGACCGCATCGACGATCTCGGCGCAGATGTCCATCATGTAGCCGATCGGCTTCTGGTCCGCGTCCAGATAGGAGAAGGGCACGGAAGACTCCCGGTGCCCGACCACGATGGCACCCGATGCCTTGATTTTCTCCAGCGTCGTTTCGGCAAGAGCGCTTTGCGACAGGGTGCACAGGGCCGCGACGGCGGTGGAGGCAATGAGAAGGGAGCGGGTTTTCATTCGGTGTTCTCCTCGATCGGGACGGGCGGCGTTGGCCGCTGGGCGGTGCCGCTGCGCCGGAGTCAGGCGGCCGGCACAGGCAACGAATTAAATATAGAAAATGACCGACCGGGCTGCTTGGTGAGATGACCCAGCGACGCGGGTTTCCGGCCGCTGCCCGAATGCCGTTTGGGTTGCCGTCGCACGCGTTGGATGGACCGGCGCCACCCGAAGCCTGGCAGCAACCGCAGGGCGTCCGGGCATGCAGCTTGGCGGTTGCGCGCTACGCGCGGCGAGCAGCGGGCCGCGGACGGCGATGCGCGGGCACTTCGCATGCGTCATCCCGCGTGTGGCCGAAATTGCCCGGCAGATATCGGCGGGGCGGGCGCGATGGGTCGAACGCGTCCAGGAACCAAGGGGTTCGGTCTAGCAAAGAAGGTACCAAGGGGTTCGGTCTAGCAAAGTAGCATCCAGCAGACTGCTGAACGATTTGCGGCAGCCGTCGACAGCGCAGCCGGCGGCCAAACGACCCCTCCTGGCCGGTGCCATTGGACGGGCCGATCCCGCAGGCCATCGGCAGCTTCAAGAGTGGAGCGGTCTCGTGGATGTCACCTTCCGAACGAGCGTGATCGGCCGGTCGTGGCCGTCATGGACAGATGTTCATAACGGCCATCATCTGCCCATTACATCAGGAATTGGAGAGACCTGTTACTGGATTGGCTTCTCCACTCCGGAAACTGCCGGACTGCCTATGGAAGCGACTCGGCCATGGCGGCCACTCGACCCTTTCCAGACCGGACATTCGTCGGTAGAGCCATCGGCGAAGAAGCTGCCGTTGGGTACATTCGAAACAAGTTGTCGATTGAGCGGCAGGTTCTATGGCGGACCGGTCGGCCAACCCTGTGTCGTGTCGGACAGCCCCCCGGCCACAACCCGCCGGTGACGGCATTTCCGAGTAGACGACGCTCAAGCGGAAATTGAACCCGTAAGCGGCCATTCGGCATGAGAAGCCGATTTTCACCAACGACGGAGTCGGCAGCGAGCCGCCGGACACCTACGGCTCAAGGCATGTAGAGCGATTCGTAGAAACCGCTGGTCTTGAGACGAATTGTCACCGGCGTGTCCCCCCGGTTCTCCCAGTACCAGCCATGCACACCCTTGAATGGCGCTTCAAAGCTTCCGCCGGCGCTTGCCTGAGACTCGCCGATCCAGAAACTGGTGAAGACGTCCTTGGGGGCGTTGGGCGGTTCGCCGTGCATATCGAAATAGACCGGACCGCCTTCGGCTTCCCACTGGAAGACGAAGCTCTGGCCCTGCTCCATCACCGCCTTGATCTCGGCGCCCTGGTGTGGCGCGAGCGGCAGCTCGATGGCGTCGCTGCGATAGGAAGTTGTGCTCTTCAGCACTGGGCCGCGCGCAGCCGGCGCGCCGAAGGTGGCGCCGGCATCGGCCGCATGCAAGGCGGTCAGGCCCAGCGCCCTGCCGACTCCGGTCGGATCGATGCCGTATTCGGCCGGCAGGATGGCGCCCACCAGCAGCGCGCCGGCAATCGCCAGCGCGACGAGGCTGGCCTTCACGAGGCTCTTGTTCGACGGCAGTCCGTCGGGATCCAGGTCGGCGATGTCGTGCAGTTCGTGATGGGGGTGTGGTTCGTTCATTTCCGGCCTCTCAAGAATTGATGGCGTATCCGGTGAATTGGTAGCCGACCAGCGTGAAGCCCGCGGCCATCAGCAGCACGTTCGACGCGAAGGCCTGGCGCGCGAAGGCGTGGTGCAAGCGCCAGAAGTCCATCAGGATCAGGATCGCGCTCAGGGCCAGGATCTGGCCGATCTCGACGCCCACGTTGAAGGCCAGGATGTTGGCCACCAGGCCGTCCGCGGGCAGTTCGAAATCCTGCAGCTTGGTGGCCAGCCCGAAACCGTGGAACAGGCCGAAGATCAGCACGGCGGCCCTGGTGTCGGGCTGGAAGCCGAACCAGACCTTGTAGGCCCCCAGGTTGTCGAGTGCCTTGTAGACCACCGACAGTCCGATGATGGCATCGACGATGTACGGATTGACGTGGGTGCCACTCAGCACCCCGTAGAGCAGCGTCGAACTGTGGCCCACCGCGAACAGTGTGACGTAGATCGCCACGTCCTTGAGGCGGTAGAGGAAGAAGATCACCCCGACCAGGAACAGCAGGTGGTCGTATCCCGTGGCCATGTGCTTGGCACCCAGATAGACGAAGGGCAGCAGCTGGGTGCCGGAGGATTGCTCGATGAAGCGGGCATCGCCCTCGGCGACGCCGTGGGCCAAGACGGTCACCGCGGCGACGAGGAGGAGCGCGGCGAGCACGACGCCACGCCAGCGGGTGCGGCGCGGGACGGAGGTCAGTTTGGAAATCGCCGGGGGCACGGTCCTTCCAGTGCAGTTGATCGGTGGGCCGGCTTTCGGTTTTCAGTGTCGATGCCGGTGGTGGAGGTCCGGAAAGTGCGGGTGGGCATGATGCAGGGCTTGGTGCGTATGGACGTGGCGATGGGGCTCCCGCCCGTCCCAGGGAAAATCGTGCTCGTGCCGGTGATGCGCGTCATGGACGTGCATGTGCTCGTGGGTGAGTGGTTCGTGCAGATGCTCATGGTCGTGCCGCTCGGTCAGATGCAGCCAGACCCCGACGCCCATCAGGACAGTCGCCACCCAGAACTGCGGTGGCGTCGGTTCGCCGAGCATCACGATGCTGAGCGCGGCGCCCATGAAGGGTGCGGTGGAGAAATAGGCACCGGTCCGGGCGGCCCCCAGTTCTCGCAATGCCCGCACGAAGAGGACGAGGCTGACGCCGTAGCCGAGCAGGCCGACCGCCATCACCGCGCCGGCAAGCGACCCGCCAGGCAGCGGTTCGCCCAGCGCCCGCGCCAGCCCGAGGTTCGCCAGCCCGGCCACCAGCCCCTTGACGCCGGCGATGAACAGCGCATCCGAGGCGGAGACCCTGCGGGTGAGGTTGTTGTCGATGGCCCAGCATAGGCAGGCGCCGGCCACCGCCAGCGGTCCGGCCCAGCCACTGCCGGCGGCGCCGGGCGATGGCCAGGTCAGGGCGAGTCCGCCGGCGACGATCAGGCCCATGCCGAGGACGATGCGCCGGTCGGTGTGTTCCTTGAAGACGACCCAGGCCAGCACCGCGGTCAATACCGCTTCCAGGTTCAGCAGCAGCGAGGCGGTCCCCGCGCCGGTACGGGACAGGCCGAGCACCAGCAGCACCGGGCCGATGATGCCGCCGAAGACGATGGCGCCACCGAACCACAGCCAATCCGGGCCTGCAAGACCGCTCGGTTGCCAGCCCCGGTCGCGCACCCCACGGGCCGCGGTGAGTCCGAGACCGCTGCCGAGATAAAGCAGCCCGGCCAGCCCGACGGCCGGCAACTCGCCGACCAGCAATTTGACGAACGGCGTGCTGGCGCCGAACAGCAGCGCGGCGCCCAGGGCCATGCCCGCCGCGCCCGGCATGGCTAGGCGACGCATCCGGGATTCCACGGCGGGCATTCCTCGCGAACGCTCATCGCCTAGAGGTACTTGGTGATCGCCTTGAATTCACGGACCGACTCGTCGGCGCCCTGCGCGACCTGGCGCACCACATGTTCGAGACAGTGGTCGATGTGATCGTGCACAAGGGTCTTCTTGGCGTTACAGATGGCGCTCTCGACCGCCTGGAGTTGCTGCGCGATGTCCACGCAAGAGCGGCCGTCTTCCAGCATCGCCACGATGCTGCGCAGATGGCCCTCGGCGCGCTTGAGGCGCTTGATGATTTCGGGGTGGGAAGCGTGGACCGTCATGTCGTTTGTCCTATCCAGGGGGATAGCATAGAAAACTCGATGACCGCCCGACTCGGGAAAGCTGGAGTTGCGATCGCTGGTCGGCCTAGGTTTCCGTGCGCCCACCTACTGCCGTAACGACCTTGTCCTTTCGCCGCCCCGTGACTAAACCCGGCCCACTTCCAGCGGCCGATTTGCTCTGAATCCAGGCGCCAATGGCGCAAACCATGCTTTGGCACTGCAAACGGCCTCTCTCTTCGCTTAGACCAATGTCCCCAATGGCCGCTTCGAAATGACTCGGCCGACAGCAACGGGTCGCTATGGAGAGATTTGCATAGCGAACCTCAGCGGCCGGTCGGATGACCAGACGTTCGACGGTAGGACTCGGAGTTTAGCCGCAGCTGCTGGTGCCGTATCCGCCTGCTCGTCCACAACCGCCTTCAGGCTGTTGGCCAGTGTGATGTTCATCGTGGCCACGGTTCCAGACGATGGGGCTTGGCAAGATTGGAAAGGTCGCCACTCATCAGCATGTAGTCTGTTCGGCGCTTGCTGTCGGGCGGGCAAGCATGGTGGGCTGGCGGCAAGCGACACCGGTTGCGCGACTCGGGTGGCCTCCGGGCGGGTGGATCGGGGCTTGCTCCGGCGGCCCATGCTGCGCAAGCTGACCGTCGGCAACGGCCGCAACCGCCGCTGGTCATCCGTACTGATCGACTCCGCCGCACGAATTCCTTCCTTTCGCTCACTCCTGCCCCGGCCGTGACCAGAATCGCTCCATCGCGATATAGGTGTACGAGGCCGACCAGCCGATCAGCAGCAGGCCGTTCAGGGTCTCGGTGCTGGCCAGCAAGCGCAGCGCGCCGCCGGGCACCAGGTCGCCGTAGCCGAGCGAGGTGAAGGTCTCGCCGGAGAAGTAGAGCGCGTTGTCGAAGGCCAGCGTCGGCTCGCCGGCCAGCGACCCGGCGCCGAGGTGGACGAGCAGCAGGAAGGCGAGGGCGTACAGGGCGATCTCGACGACGTGGGCGACGAAGGCGCCGCCGAGGACGACCACCACCTTGAAGCGCGAACGCAGGGGCAGGGCGGGCAAGCGGCGGGCGAGCCAGGACAGGGCCTCGTAGTGGATCAGCGTGGTCAGGGCGAGCATCAGCACGCACACGGGTACGACGGTCAGCATTGATCTCTCCCAGGTTCGGCGCGGCCAGCGCGGCGGGTTCTGCGGGCGGGCGCGGGGCGCAGGTCCTTGTCCACGGCCCGCATCGCAGCCGGTTCGCCGGCGCGGACGGCAGCGCCGATGCGGTGCGTCTGGATGCCGTCGCCGGCCATCCCGGCGGCGAGCCTGCCTTCGCCGTCGAACTCCTGTCCGGCGCAGCATGCGATGGTGCCGACCGCCGCCACCGCCCCGCCGTCGGTTCGCCGCAAGTGCATCCCTTCCCTGATGATGCGCAGGTTGTCGACACCGTCGAACTGGACCACGACGGCGTCGACGAGTTCGCAGCGCGGCACCCGGCCGGTGCGCCGGGCCAGGCCACTGCCGCACGGTTCCGCGCCGCCCTTCTGCACCCACTGCGGGTGCTGGTGAGGGTGGCGCTGCCGGCCAGGTGCGAGGCCGTGGCCGATGGCGGAGTTGCGCCCGGCGCGCAGAAACGGCCTGCCGGCCCGTGCCTGCGGCTCGAACGGCACCACCGCGTGGCCGCGCCCGGCTGCGGCCACCGCGTTTGCCGCGGCTGCCGTCAACCTGCCGGCACGCCGGCCAGCCGCAGGCCTTCGAGATAGCGATCGATGTGTTCGGCCTCGCGCAGGTAGAACAGCTTCTGGCGCGCGAACTCGATCGTGAAGCCGGGCATCTGCTGCAGCAGGTGTTCCCTGGCGCGTGCCGCGGCGGCGAGGTGGCCGGCGAGCGCCATCGCCACGCTGCGGTGCGCCCAGGCCCAGTACTGGCAGTTGGGAATGCCGGCGGCACGGTCGGTCCACGCCACCGCGGTGTCGTAGTCGCCCTTGAAGATCAGCGCCAGCGCGCCATAGGAGTAGAAGGCCCACAGCTGGGGGTCGTTGGGCGACAGCGCGATCGCCCGGTCGAAGCATTCGACGGCCTCGTCGTAGCGCTTCTCGTAGGCCAGCGAATCGCCGAGGCCGCAGTGGGCGGCGGCGAACGACGGATTCAGTTCGATCGCGGCCTGGTTCTCGGCGATGGCGTGGCGGTATTCGCGGCGCGCCAGCAGCACCCGGGCCCTGAGGGCATGGAAGGTGGCATTCTGGCGGTCGATCTCCAGCGCCCGGTCGCAGGCCGCCAGTGCCTCGTCGAGCAGTTCGCGGGTCGGCGGGGTCTCCCAATACACCATGCCGAGGATCAGCGCGTAGGCCCACCACGCGAAGGCCTCGCCGAACTGGGGGTCCAGCTCCTGGGCGCGGCGCAGCAGACGCTGCGCCTCGGTGTTGTCCGCTCCGGTGAACTTGAAGAAGTGGAAGATCCCGAGGTGGAAGCAGTCCCAGGCGTGCAGGTCGGGCGGGCGCGAGTGGATCAGCTTGCTGCGCTCGGAAAGGCCGATCTCGGGCTCCAGCCGCGCCGCGATCATCTCGGTGATCTCGTCCTGCAGCGCGAAGATGTCGGACATTTCGCGGTCGTAGCGCTCGGTCCAGCGACTGTGGCCGCTGGCCGCGTCCACCAGTTGCACGGCGACGCGGATGCGGTTGCCGGCCCGCTGCACGCTACCCTCGACGAGGTAGGCCACCGACAGGATGCGACCGACCTCGCGCACGTCCACCGCTCGGCCCTTGAAGCCGAAGCTGGTGTTGCGGGCGACCACGTCGATCCAGCGGTGCTTGCACAGGCGGGCGATGACGTCGGAGGTGATGCCGTCCGACAGGTATTCCTGCTCGGCATCGGAGGACAGGTTCACGAACGGCAGCACCGCCACTGCGGGCCGGCCGGCGGATGGGGCACCCGGCGCCGGCTCGGCGGGCAGCGGTGCCGGATCCGCCGCCTCGGCGTCGGTGCGAATGTCTCCGTCGGCCTGGTCGCGCCGGACCTCGCCGGCGAAGCGAAAGCCCTTCTTGTGCACCGTGCGGATGTAGCGCTGGGCCTGGCCGTCGTCGCCGAGGGCCTGCCGTGCCGACTTGATGCGGCTGCTGACGGCGGCTTCGGACACCACCCGGCCGCGCCACACGACGTCGATGATCTCGTCCTTGGAGACCATCCGTCCGGCGTTTTCGATCAGCAGCAGCAGCAGCTCGATGACCTGCGGCTCGACGCGCAGCGGCTCGCCGTCGCGGGTCAGTTCGAAGCGGTCGGCGTCGAGCGAGAACTCGTCGAACAGATAGCGCATCGGCACGGATCGGCAGTTCGGAAAACGGCGGGCGGGGCCCGCAAAGCCCCGGCGCAGGCGGGCTTTCGGCCAGATGTTAGGCCAATCTCCAGGAATTCTCCACAACAACACCGCTTCGGCTGCAAGTCCGGAGAGGCGGCTGTCCGTAGCATGAAGGTGCTCCCAGGAGCTTCATACGACAACCGACATCCACCCAGGAGAACAGTCATGGAAACCACCCCCCGCAGCCAGAAATTCCTCGTCAATTGTACCCACGGCGCCAACGACGTCGAACGCGCGACGATCGCCTTCATCCTCGCGGCGACATCCTCGAAGACCGCCGAGACCGCCGTCTTCGCCACCGCCGATGCCGCCGACCTGTGCATCAAGGGGGGCGCCGACAGGCTCGCCGCCCACGGCTACGAGCCCCTCGACCAGCTGATGCGGCAATACCACGACAACGGCGGCATGATCTGGCTGTGCCCGGCCTGCGCCAAGGCGCGCGGCATCACCGCAGACGACCTGCGCGAAGGCGTCGAGATCGCCGGTGCGCCGCGCACGATGGCATTCCTCGACAGCGGTGCGCGAGTGCTCGCGTAAGCCTCGACGGAATCGCCCCGGCCGAGCGCGGCCGGGGCTGGCGACAAAGCGGAAGAGGGCGACATCATGGAACAAGATCGGGCTGCATGCGGCGACCTGGGCCACTGGCTGGGGCGGATCGGCCGCGATCTCGACGATTTCCTGAAGTTCGAGCACGGCGATGCGATGGCGCGGGCCGGCGACTGGCAGGCCGCGCTGGCGTGCCCGCTGCCGGAACGCGGCGTCGGCATCGAGGCGGTGACCGCGGAGATCGGGCGCTGGCTGATCGCCAACGGCTCGCAGATCCCCAATCCGGCGTCGAGCGCCTTCATCACCACCGGCGCCACCACGGTCGGCGCCCTGGCGACCGCGGCGGGGGCGATTGCCGCGCCGCAGCGCATCGGCCTGACCGCGTTCAACTTCCTCGAGGAGCTCTCGCTCGACTGGCTGGCCGAATTGTTCGAGCTGCCGGCCGGCATGAAGGGGCTCTACAGCAGTGGTGGCTCGGTGGCCAACCTGGTCGCCCTCGGCACGGCCCGTCAGGCCGCGTTCGAGGTGGTCGGCCGCGATCCGGCCCGCGACGGCATCGACCGCCCGGGCCGCGTGTTCGCCACCGCCGCCAGCCACCACACCATCCGCCGTGCCGCCGCGGTGCTCGGTCTCGGGCGCGACGCGGTGCGCCTGGTGGACGCCGACGAGTGCGGGCGGATGCGGGCCGAAGCCCTGCGCCGGGCGCTCGCGGCCTGCGATGACGCGCTGCCGGTGGCGGTGGTCGCCAACGCCGGCACCACCAACGCCGGTGCGATCGACGATCTCGCCGCGCTCGGCGACATCGCCCGCGAGCATCGGGTGTGGTTCCACGTCGATGGTGCCTACGGGCTGCCCGGCATTCTCGATCCCGAGGTCCGGCCGCTGTACCGCGGGCTCGAGCTCGCCGACTCGGTGATCGTCGATCCCCACAAGTGGCTCGGCGCGCCGGTCGGCATCGGTGCCACCTTCGTGCGCGACCGCTCGCTGATGGCGCGGGCCTTCACCCAGACCGCCGCCGATTACCTCGAGGGTGCCTGTGAAGACGGCCGGGCGACCCATTCGATGGACAGCCTGGGCATTCCCTACGCCGATTTCGGTGTCGAGCTGTCGGCGCCGTGTCGCGGCGCGGTGGTTTGGGCGCTGCTGCGCGAGATCGGACGTGAGGGCCTGCGTGAGCGCATCTGCCGTCACAACGCGATGGCCCGCCATGTCGCGTGCCGCGCCGACGCCCACCCGGAACTCGAAGTGCTGCAGCGGCCGACCCTGTCGATCTGCTGTTTCCGTTATCGTGGCGACGGCACGGGTGATCTCGACGCGCTGAACCAGCGCCTGTACCGCGAGATGGTGCGGCGTGGCCGCGCGATGCCGAGCACCACGGTGATCAACGGCCGGCTGGCGATCCGGCCGTGCTTCGTCGGCGCCCGCGCGACGATGATCCACGCCGACGAGCTGGTGGACGAGGTGATCGCGATCGGGCGCGAGCTGTGCGCCGGCGACGCCGCACTTGCGGCATCCGGACCAGTCAACGAATAGACAGCCGACAGCGCGTGCTGCGGCGGCGCGGGACAGCCAACAGGAGAGCAGTGATGAACAAGCGTTTCGACAGCATCCTCGACACCATCGGCCGCACGCCGGTGGTGCGCATCAACAATCTCGCGCCCGGCCACGTCAACCTCTACGTCAAGGTCGAGTCCTTCAACCCGATGGGCTCGGTCAAGGACCGGCTCGCCCTCGGCGTGATCGAGGATGCCGAGCGGCGCGGCGAGCTCAGACCGGGCCAGACCGTCGTCGAGGCCACCAGTGGCAACACCGGCATCGGCCTGGCGATGGTGTGCGCCCAGAAGGGTTATCCGCTGGTGGTCACGATGGCCGAGAACTTCAGCGTCGAGCGGCGCCGCCTGATGCGCTTCCTGGGGGCGAAGGTGGTGCTGACACCGGCCTCGCTGAAGGGCTCGGGGATGGTCGCCAAGGCGGAGGAGCTGGCCCGCGAGCACGGCTGGTGGCAGTCGCGCCAGTTCGAGAATCCGGCCAATGCCGAGATGCACGAACGCACCACCGCGGTCGAGATCCTCGAGGCCTTCGCCGATATCGGGCTCGATTACTGGGTGACCGGCTTCGGCACCGGCGGCACCTTGAACGGCGTCTCGCGGGCACTGCGCCGGCAGAGTCCGGATACCCGGATCGTCGTCTGCGAGCCGGACAACTCGGCGATCCTCGCCAGCGGCATTCCCCAGGACCGCAACGACGACGGCAGCCACAGCCAGAGCCATCCGGTGTTCCGGCCGCACCTGATGCAGGGCTGGTCGCCCGACTTCATCCCGAAGCTGGCCGAGGAGGTCACCGGCGGCGGGCGCATCGACGACTTCCTGGCGATCAATGGCGCGCGCGCCCTCGAGTGCGCCCGCGACCTGGCCCGCAAGGAGGGCATCTTCGTCGGCATCTCGTCCGGTGCCACCTTCGCCGGCGCGCTGGCGATCGCCGAGCAGGCGCCCGACGGCGCGAACATCCTGTGTATGCTGCCGGACACCGGCGAGCGCTACCTGTCGACGCCGCTGTTCGAGGACGTTCCGGCGGAGATGACCGAGGAGGAGATGGCGATCTCGCGCTCGACCGCGAACTATCGCTTCGACGTCACGGCGCCGGCCACGGCGCCGGCCGCGGCAGCGGCCGATCCCGAGCCGGAGGCGGTGGCCGAGGTCGAGGAACTGACCACCGACGGCAGCCAGCCGGTGGTGATGTTCGCGCTCGAATGGTGCGAATTCTGCTGGTCGGTGCGCAAGGTGCTGGCCAGGTACGGCATCGAGTACCGTTCGGTGGATCTCGACTCGGTCGCCTACCAGCCCGACAACCGTGGCGGCAAGGTGCGCGAGGCGCTGCGTGCGAAGACCGGCTGGAACACCTTCCCCCAGATCTTCATCGGCGGCGAGTTCGTCGGTGGTTGCACCGACCTGTTCGACGCGTTGAAGGACGGCAGCCTCGGCGAGCGCCTGGACCGCCACGACATCCACTTCGACCGCTCGGTCAAGGAGGATCCCTACAGCTACCTGCCGAAATGGCTGCATCCGCGGTGAGCGGCCGGCGCGAGCGGTAGCGGGATCGACGAAGAGGCCGGGCGAAGGCCCGGCCCCACGGCTGCAAGCGGGTCGCTGGTCAATCGACCCGGGTGGCCGGCGGCGTCGGCGTTGAGGTCGAGGCCGTGTCGGACGCCGCTGCCGTCTTGGCCGGCTTCGGCACGTCCACCAGCATCGTGGTGTCGACGGTGAGGCCGTCCTCGGCCGCTTTCAGCGCTAGGTTGGCGTCGAAGTAGTTCTTGTCGCGGATCATGCCGGCAGCCTCGTCGACATGGGCCCGGGTCTCCTTCAAGGGCATCAGCAGCTGGGTATAGCCGATGTCCTCCTCGGCGAGCCTGAACTGCTCGATCGCCTCGTCGGTCTTGCCCGCCTTCAGGTGCTGTCCTCCCTTGTCGAGATGGGCGGCCTTCTCCGGCGTGCCGACATAGTCCTGGCCGACGACCAGCTGGCCATCGATCGGCACCAGGTTGGCGTCCTGGCTCTTGCCGATCCCCATCGCGTGCTCGTCGCTGGCCGCCTTCACCAGCGCCTGTCGAGCCTGTCGGACCAGTTCGCGGGCGCGATCGGTGTCGCCGTTGAACAGGGCGAGCCGGGCCGAGCGCACATTGCGCATCGCCTCGAAGCCGTCGTGGGAGACCTGCAGGTTCATCTCCTTCTGCTTCTCGGCCTGGCGTGCCTTGACGGGTGCCGAGTCGGGCACCCCCGCAGCTGCGCCGAGCGGGGCGAGGCCGGCGCTGACCAGGGCGGTGGCGGCAAACGCGCCGATGACGGTGTTGCGAAGAACGTCTTTCATGATCTGGCTCCATGCACCCGGGTTCGGATATCAGGGTGGTCGCGACGGGGTGTCGGGTCGCCTGGCCATCCCGCGGCACTTCGTGCCTGGCCACACCAGCTTTCGCATCGCCCGTGCCATGTTGGTAAGTGCATGAATAAACGTTAGGAACTTGTCTTTTCGGGGTGGCAGCGGAGGGGTGATGGCGGAAATAACCACCATCGCCGCCAGATCCACCGGCGCCATGCCGAACGACGATCGGAAACGGTCGCGCGATCGGCTGCGATGCAGCCGGGGCGGGCCGCCCATGTTCGCGGGGCATCGCCGCCTGCGGGGCCGCGGCGGCGCCGCGGTTGCTCTTGTCGTCTGCCGGCGGTTGGCGGCCGCTCAGCCGCGACTGTCGGCTGCGAGGCCGTATTTCTGGATCCGATAGCGCAATGTCTCGCGCGTCGTGCCGAGGGCGCGCGCAGTGGCCATGACGTTGAAGTCGTTGCGCTCGAGCGCGCTGCGGATGATGAATCGGTCCATTTCCTCGAGCGCCATCGAGCCGTCCAGCGGCAGGCGGATCCAGTCGCTGGCTTCGTCCCCGCCGCCGTCGCGGCTGCCGGCGGATCGTGGCAGGCCGAGCCATTCGCCGGCCAGTTCGCGACCCGTCGACAGCAGCACGCTGCGCTCGATCACATTGCGCAGTTCCCGCACGTTTCCCGGCCAGTCGTAGGCGGCAAGCGCCGCCCACACGGCATCCGGCACGGACGCGACGTGCTTGCCGGCCTGGGTGTTGAATTCATGGACCATCGTGTCGACCAGGGCGGGGATGTCCTCCTTGCGCTCGCGCAGGCTGGGCAGGCGCACTTCGAACACCGAGATGCGGTGGTAGAGGTCGCTGCGGAAGCTGCCGTCGGCCGTCGATCGCCGCAGGTCGCGGTTCGAGGCCGCGACCAGCCGCACATCCACCGCGATCTCGTGCTCGCCGCCGACCCGGCGAAAGCGCTGCTCCTCGAGCGCCTTCAGCAACTTCGCCTGCAGGCCCGGATCGAGTTCGCCGATCTCGTCGAGGAACAGGGTGCCCCCGTCGGCCTGCTCCAGGAGGCCCCGGTGGCGTCCCTTGGCGCCGGTGAACGCGCCGGGCTCGTGGCCGAACAGCTGGGATTCGAGCAGATCCTTCGGAAACGCCGCGCAATTGACGTCCACGAACGGGCCTTCGCTGCGCCCGCCGGAGTAGTGCAGGATCTTGGCGGTGAGGCCCTTGCCGGTGCCGGTCTCGCCGGACAGCAGCACGCTCGAGATCGGTACGCCGGTGAGCTGGGCGAGCATCGCGCGGACGCGGCCTGCCGCAGGGCTCGTCCCGACGAAGGCCTGCGGCGAAAATCGTCGGGCCTCGTGCTCGGTGCTGTCGGCGATGCGCTGGCGGTCGCGTGCTCCGCGGGTTGCGGCGGCGATGGTGAGGTCGAGCTTGTGGGTGTCCAGCGGCTTGGCGAGGAAATCCAGCGCCCCCAGCTCGGCGGCACGCTCGATGTCGCGACGGGTCCCGTAGCCGGACAGAAAGATCCATTCGCCGTGTCCGCCGGCCGCCCGCACCTCTTCGAGGAAGTCGAGTCCGTTGCCGTCGGGAAGGTTCATGTCGGACAGCACGATGGTCGGCGACAGTCCGAGTTCGACGATCAGGTGGCGGGCATCGGCGATGGTTTCGGAAACCGTCACCTGCCAGCCGCCCCGCTCGAAGCGCCGTTTCAGTTCCGCGCCGAGCAGTCGCTCGTCCTCGATGATGCTCATCGTTCGCATGGTGCTCAGTCTCCGCACGGCAGCGTGACGACGGTCCTTGCGCCGCCCTCCACGCTGCTTCCGAGGTGGATCTCGCCGCCGGCGGATCGCACCAGGCGCTGGATGATCGACATCCCGAGCCCGGTGCCGTCGGCCTTGCTCGTCTGGAACGGTCTGATGCCGCGCGTCAGCAGCGCTTCCGGATAGCCGGGGCCGTTGTCGGCAACCGTCAGGGTCAGCAGGCCGCCGTCGCGCGTCATCTCGATGGTGATCGTCCCGGGGGCGTCGCCGATCGCTTCGGAGGCGTTGCGCAGCAGGTTGATCAGCACCTGCCGCAGCGTGTCGCGCGGCAGCAGGCAGGTGGTGTCGTCGACGCTCGCACGAATTTCGATCGGTGCCGGCACCTGGTAGCGGAGCAGGCGAACGATGTCGTCCACCAGCCGTCGCGCGGCGACCTGGACCGGCGTTTCCAGATGGGCGCGACCCTGCTCGAGCATGCGGTTGAGCAGTCCGGTGACCCGTTGCATCTCGTCGGCAATGAGGCGCACGCGGTCCTGTTCCTCGCCGGCCGGCAACTCCTCCTCCATGTTGTGCAGGGCGGCCGAGATGCCCGAGATCGGATTGCGCAGCTCGTGGGCAAGGCGGGCGGCGAACTCGCCGACCGCGGCCAGGCGCGCGCCGTTCTCCAGTTCGGCCTGCTGGCGGAGCAAGGTCTCCGAGGCCGCGCGAACCTGGGCTTCGAGCGCGCTGGCGTGCGCTTCCGCCTCCCTGCTGGCGGTCCGCAGGCGCGCGGCCATGTCGTTGTAGCGGGCATAGACGTCGGCCAGGGGATCGTCCGATGGCACCGGCGCGGCGGCCGAGAAGTCGAGATTGCCGACGTTCTCCAGCAGGCGCGACAGGCGATCGATCGAACGAAAGCCGCGACGCTGCATGCCGGCCATCAGCGCGAGGGCGAGCAAGGGAGTCAGCAGCATCGCGCCGAGGGCCACTGCCGTTTCCAGCTTCGCCGCGCGGCGGCTGTCGATCACCACCTCGCGCTGCAGGCGATTCTCGTGGTCGAGGGTGCGGCGGATGATCGACAGCGCCGCCAGCAGTCCGGTCTTCGCGTCGACGGTCGAATCGTCCAGGAAGCTGCGTGCCTGGCGCAGGCTGGGCGGCGTTTCCGGGTGGAGATGGGCGCCACGTCGTTCCAGGGTGTCCAGCGCGGCGCTGATCCGGCGCACCTGGGCAGGGTCGGGGGCGGTGGCCGATCGGACATGGTGGATCAGCAGTTCCTGGATGTCGATGTTGATCTGCTGCAGGTCCTGGAGGTGCGCCATGTGGCGCTCCAGTGGATCGAGCCGCTGTGACGATTGCGCGGCTGTGTAGGCCAGAAAGCCCAGCGACAGGACGACGGCCCCGACCGCCAGCAACGCTGCAAAGCGCGATGGCTGCAGCAGGGCCTTCTGGATCGCGCCTGCGCGCGGCTGGGCTGGCGTGCTCACTGTCTTCTCCACCATTGCCTGCCTCGAACGAGGCCGCCTTTCACTGCGATTGCAACGCTCGTGCCAGCCGCCGTGGCCCGCGAATCAGCGCAAGTCGGGTCCCCTCGCGAGAAATCCGGCCGCCAGTATGGTGCATTTGAACCGCTCGCATGGTGGATATCAACCGTTCACCCCGCCTGTGTTTCTCGACTCCATGAAAAGAATCCGGGATTCAGTGGCTTGCGAACTGGCATGTCGATTGCGCCGGCGTTCGGCGGATTTGCACGGAAACCTCTCGGATCGACTGGAGAACACCATGTACGAACTGCTCGTGATCCCCTTCGACAGCGTCGCCGCCGCCGAAGCCGCCCGCGAACAACTGGTTGCGCTGGCCAGCCGCTATCTCGTCTATGTGGCGGATGCGGTGGTGGCGACCGGTGACGGTCGGCATCACATCCGTCTCCAGCATCTCGTGGACCAGTGGCCACCGGATCCCGCCGGCACCCCGGTGTGGGGCACGCTGGCGGGAATGTTTCAACGGCATTCGCTGGTAGCGGCGTCGGCGCGTTCGAGTGCCGGCGGCCTCGACAACTTCGGCCTCGACGACGCGTTCATGGAAGGGATGGCGAGCCTGCTCGATCGACGCGCCGCGTGCTTGTGCGTGCTGGCGAGAGCCAGCAATGCCGACCACGTCGTCGAGCGGGTCGGGGGCGGCGCCGACGAAGTGCTGCGGGCGCGGCTGCGCCGGTCGCCGGCGACCTGCGCGGAATCATCCAGCGGCAGCGACGTCGGGCCGAAAGCCCCGGCCTGAGGGCGCGCACGACGACGTCGCCGGACGGACCGGCGCGCGCTTGTCGACCGGGTACGGCGTTCGCTGCTGCTAGATCACGCCGGCATCGGGCGTGTCGACGATGGCGCTGAATTCCTTCAGGATCTCGGGGTCGCGACGGCTTCCCGCCTCGCTGCCGAGGATCGCCATGATTTCATCGTGGCCGCGACGGCAGTGATAGGGGCGTGCTTCGTCCATCGCGTCGTAGGCGTCGACGATGCTGACGATCCGCGCACCGAGTGGAATGGCCTCGCCCCGCAGTCGTTCGGGATAGCCCGAGCCGTCGATGTTCTCGTGATGGTAGCGGACGATTTCGGCGACTTCCCGCGCGCCGTCGAAACCGCCCGCCAACAGCATCTCGGCCCCCATCGTCGGATGGTTGCGGATCGCTTCCCAGTCGTCATGGGTCAGCCGTGTCCGTTTCGCCAGGATGTTGTCGGGAATGCCGATCTTGCCGATGTCGTGGACCCCGGCGGCGACATGCAGGATCGCCAGTTCGCGTGGCGTCATGCCGCAGCGTTCGCCGAGCGCCACCGCGCGTTGCGCGACCCTCGTCGAGTGCAGTTGCGTCTGGTGGTCACGATATCCCAGGGCCATCGACAGGGCGCTGGTCTGCCGTTGCAGGAAGTGAAAATACGATTTGTCGAGCATAGGGCTTGCTGCGGTCGTGGCCGGGCACGCGTCGTGGGGTGCGAATGGTTGTCCCGGGAAGCCTAACGGCGCAAACGAGCACAAGTTTATAGTCGAGAACTATTGATCCATGTCAACAGCTTCGGGGCGCAGATGCGCTGCAATGCAGCATAATCGCAGGTCCTGTCCGGGAGGGATTTCGCTGCGCCACCCGTAGGGGGAGATGGACGTGTTCCATGTGACCCGGCGACAGGTCCGCCAACGGTCTCATTGGAGTATGCCCAAGTGAAATCCGCCAGACAGGCGATCGCCGAAGATCCCCGCATCGATGCCTATTGCGACGCCGTTCGCGCCATGCGGGAAGGACGCTTCGTATTCGATCTGGACACCGGCGTGGGCGACGCGCTCGGCGTGCTCGGCGAAGAACTCAAGGCGCTCGCCGACCATCTCGACTGGCATCTCTCCCACGCCGGCAAGCTACACGAGATCACCGAGAACGTCGTCGGCGGGCTGCTGCTCGACGATGTCCTGAATCGCATCTTCGAGTCGTTCCAGACGGTCATCCCGTACAACCGCATCGGTTTTGCCCTGTTGTCGGAGGACGGCCGGTCGGCACGCGCGTGCTGGGCCCGTGCCGACTTCGAGCACACCCGCCTCGGCAACGGTTTCTCCGCACCGATCGAGGGGAGCAGCCTCGGCGACATCATCCGCACCGGCCACCCGAGGATCATCAACGATCTGGAGCGCTATCTCGACAGCCACCCACTGTCGCATTCGACCCGGCTCATCGTCGCCGAAGGCATCCGGTCGAGTCTGACCTGCCCGCTCCTGAGCGATGGCAAGGCGATCGGATTCCTGTTCTTCTCGAGCGTCGAGCGCAACGCCTACGAGGCGGTCCACCAGGGTATCTTCCTGCGTATCGCGGCACAGTTGTCGGCGCTGATCGAGAAGGGCCGCCTGTGCTCGCAGATCGTCGAGCTGAATCATCGTCTGACCATCGAGCAGCAGGAACTGCAGCAACTGGCGACGCGCGACGCCCTCACCGGCGTGCTCAACCGCCGTGGCATCCTCGAGCAACTGGACGCCCAGTATGCGCGTGCCTGCCGCAACAAGGGGCCGATGGCCCTGATCCTGATCGACGTGGACCATTTCAAGGCCGTCAACGACCGCCACGGCCATGCGGTCGGCGATGCGGTGCTGAAGGAAATGGCCCGACGCATCCATCGCGATCTGCGCCCGTACAACCATCTGGGCCGGCTGGGCGGCGAGGAATTCCTCGTCGTGCTGAGCGACGAGGACAGTGCCCACGGCACGGCGATCGCCGAAAGGCTTCGCCGGCTGGTGGCGGCCAGCGCGGTTCCGTTCGAAGGCGCGCAGATCCCGGTCACCATCAGCGCCGGTGTCGTGCAGGCGATCGACCCGGGCGTCGCCGGCAGCATCGAAATGTTGATCGCCGTCGCCGACAAGGCGCTCTACGAGGCCAAGAACGCGGGCAGGAACCGGGTCTCCCAACGCATCATCATGGCGCCGTCGGACTGATTCGCCGCGCCCGCAAGGTCGGCGTCGCGGGCGGCCCGCGATGATCGGACGGGCGGCACGCGACCGTTGCCCGATCGCCACCGCGTGGCCGCGCCGTGCCGTGACGACGCGGCAGCGGGCTCAGCCCGGGGGCCGGCCGGCTTCGCGCAGGCGGGCGAGCGCTTCGTCGGCGCCGATCAGCACACCCAATCCGTCCGCCGAGGGTGGCGCGCAGGGGCGTGCATCGAGGCGACACGCGAGGGCGGCCAGCTCCGGCGGGAAGTAGAGCTTGAGCTCGCAGTGCAGGCGGCCGTCGGATTCGTGGCGCATCAGCACGGCGGATACGCTGCCGTGCTCGGCGAAGCAGGCGCGCACTGCGTCGATTGCCGTTCCGGCAAGCATCGCGTCCCCCAGGTTGGCGACAAACCAGCGGTGTTCGTGTGGATCCATCGCTTCTGGCGGCGTGTCGATGGCCGGGCCGATGCCCTGATCGGTTCAGCTTAGCAGGCATCGCGCAATGCCGGCGGTCCCGCCGGGCGGCGAACGGCACCGCCGGCGGACCGTCCCCGGTGATCAGTGCCACGTCGTCGGGATTCTCCAGGATTTCTCCAGCACTACGACAGGCGCAGTACAAGCGCGGATTCGGGCCGCAGCGGACACTCGAACCATGCCGGACGGGCCGCGGCGAGCGGTGCCGACGACGGCATGCCCCGACCGTGACGCCAAGGAGACGAGCATGATGAAGCAACGAGAAATTACCGTGGATGCGAACCGCGCCGGCGCCGTCGCCGCGCTGGCCGGCATGGCCGCCGCGGCGGTCACCGGCGCGGCCTGCATCGGCCCGATGATCGGCATCGCCCTCGGCGTCGGCGGTCTCGGCTGGCTGGCGCGCTACGCCCCGCTGCAGCTGCCGGCGAGCGTGACGACGGCGGCCCTGCTGGCGCTCGGCTTCCACCTGCTGTACCGGCGCCGCGACCGCGGCGGTGCAGCGCGGCGGCGGGCCCGTGCGCTGCTGTGGATCGCGGTGGCCTTCGCGGCGGCGATCAACGCCTTCGAATATCTGATCCTGCCCACGCTGGGCTGAACCTTCGGGAGCGAGCCATGAACACCGCAAGATTCCGGGTCGCAGCGACGATCCTCTCCCTCGCCCAGCTGTTTGCCGCGCCGGGCGCCGCCATCGCCGAAGCGCCCGCGCCGGCCACGGTGGTCCGCCACACCCTGCATGTCGAGGGCATGGTCGGCGACAGCTGCCCGGTGCTGATCACCGCGGCGCTGAGGCACGTCGATGGCATCCACCATGTCGAGGCCAGCTACGCCACCCGCTCGGCCACCGTCGAGTACGATCCGGGGAGGATCGGCCTGCAACGGATCCGCCGTACGATCCTCCGCCAGGCGGGTTTCGAGACGACCGTCGCCCAGTGAGGTCGCGGGCCGGCCGCCACCGGGTAAACGTATCGGCTGCGAACTCGCCCGCGGTCGGGTTGTCGGAAGCGCGATGCAGACCTTGAAACTCGCCTGCCGGATGCTGGGCCGCGACCTGCGCGCCGGCGAACTCAATCTGCTGGTGCTCGCCCTCGCGATAGCGGTGGCGAGCCTCACCAGCGTCGGTTTTCTGACCGATCGCGTCGCCCAGGCGCTGAAACGCGAGGCCAACCAGCTTCTCGGCGGCGATCTGCTGCTGAAGGCCGATCACCCGTGGTCGGCGGCGATCGTCGACGCGGCCGGCCGCCAGGGACTGCGGGTCGTCACCACGACCCAGTTCACCAGCATGGCCAGCACCGACTCGTCGGCCCAGTTGGCCGGCGTCAAGGCGGTCGAGGCGGGCTATCCGCTGCGCGGCAGCCTGCGCATCGCGCCCGCGCCGAACCGGGCGGATGCGCCGGCGCCGGGCGTGCCGCCGCGCGGCGAGGCGTGGCTCGACGAGCGCCTGTTCGCGGCGCTGGGGGTCGCGCCGGGCGGGCGCATCGGCCTCGGCCACGCCTCGCTGGTGGCATCCGCGATGGTGAGTTTCGAATCCGACCGTGGCGCCAACTTCTTCAGCCTGCTGCCGCGGATCATGATCAACGCAGGCGACCTGCCGGCCACCGGCCTGATCCAGGTCGGCAGCCGGGTCAGCTACCAGCTGCAGGTGGCGGGCGAGGCTGCCGCGGTCGAGCGCTTCCGCGAATGGGTCGAGCCACGGCTGGGGCGTGGCGAGCGCCTCGAGTCGGTGGACAACGCACGGCCCGAAGTGCGTAACGCGCTCGATCAGGCCCAGCGCTTCCTGCGCCTGGCGGCCCTGCTGGCGGTGATCCTCGCGGCAGTGGCGGTGGGCCTGTCGGCGCGGCGCTTCATGCAGCGCCACGTCGATGGCTGTGCGGTGATGCGCTGCCTCGGTGCGCCGGCAGGGCGCGTCATGCGCCTGATCGTGCTCGAGTTCCTGGTGCTGGCGCTGGCGGTGTCGCTGGGCGGGGCGGCGCTGGGCTGGGGGGTGCAGTGGGGCCTCGGGCGGATGCTCGCGGATCTGCTCGGTGCGCTGCTGCCGGCGCCGTCGGCGCTGCCGCTGGTGCATGGCCTGCTGATCGGGCTGGCGCTGCTGCTGGGCTTCGCGCTGCCGCAATTGATCCGGCTCGGCAGCGTGCCGATGCTGCGGGTATTGCGGCGCGAGTGGGGCGGGGTGGCGCCGGTCACCGGCATCGCCTGGGCGATCGGCGCCGCGGTGCTGGTGGCGCTGCTGGTGTGGATTGCCGGCGAGCTGCGCCTCGGCCTGCTGGTGGCCGGCGGCTTCGTCGTCGCCCTCGGGCTGTTCGCGCTGGCCGCCTGGGGGGTGTTGCAGGCCCTGTCCCGGCTGCGCGGCGGGCCGATGCGTGGTGGTTGGCGCTACGGCGTCGCCGCGCTGACCCGCCGCATGGGCGGCAGCGTGGTGCAGGTGGTGGCGCTGGGCTCGGGACTGACCGCGCTGCTGCTGCTGACCGTGATCCGCGCCGACCTGCTCGACAGCTGGCGCCGCGCCACGCCCGCGGACGCGCCGAACCGCTTCGTGATCAACCTGCAGCCGGATCAGGCGACGGCCTTCGAGGCATTCTTCGTCGACAATGGCATCGCCCGGCCGGAGCTGATGCCGATGATCCGGGGCCGCCTGACCGCGATCGACGGCGAGCCGGTCCGCCTCGAGGACTACCCGGAGGGGCGGCCGCGGCGGCTCGCCGAGCGCGAGTTCAACCTGTCGTTCATGGCCGCGCTGCCGGCCGGCAATCGCATCATCGACGGCCGCTGGCACGGTGCCGGCGCAGCCCGCGAGTGGTCGGTGGAGAAGGGCATCGCCGAACTGTTCGATCTCGAGGTCGGCGACCGCCTCGAATTCGACGTCGCCGGTGAGCGCATCGAGGCCGCGATCAGCAGCATCCGCGCCCTCGACTGGGACTCGATGCGGGTCAATTTCTTCGTCATTGCCTCACCCGGGGTGCTCGAGGGGCGGCCGGCGAGCATGATCACCGCCTTCCATCTGCAGCCCGCGGAGCACGACTTCACGACCCGGCTGGTGGCGGCCTTTCCGAACATCTCGATCATCGACGTGACCGCGGTGCTGAACCAGATCCGGATGCTGATCGACCGGCTGATCGCGATCGTGCAGTTCGTGTTCGGCTTCGCGTTGCTGGCCGGGCTGGTGGTGCTGTGGGCGGCGTTGCAGTCCACCCACGACGAACGCGAGTACGAGCTGGCGGTGCTGCGCACGCTGGGCGCGCGCCACCGCCAACTGCGCCATGCCCTGCTGGCCGAGTTCGCGGTGCTCGGCGTGGTTGCCGGCGTGCTGGCGGGCCTGGGCGCCAGCGCCATCGGCTGGGCGCTGGGCAACCATGCGTTTCGCCTCGACGACTACCTGCCGGGTGGCGCGGCGATCATGGTCGGTGTGCTCGCCGGCGGTGCGGGGGTGATGCTGGCCGGCTGGCTCGGTACCCGCGGCCTGTTGGCGCGGGCGCCGTTGACAAGTCTGCGCGCGCTGTCCTGAGCCACGACGGGGCCGTCGGCCGGGCCGGCATGACGGGTATACTCGCCGCCATCATGGATCCAGCCGCCGTGGTCACCGACATCCCGAACTTCCAGCTGTGGTTGCTCGGCGCCGTCGCGGTGCTGGTGGCGGCCACGCTGTGGCAGGCGATCCGCCTCGACCGCCTGCAGCGCCGCCAGGAGATGCTGCCGGACGAGATCGCCGAGGTGCTGGTGCTCGAGCTCGGCGAGCGTCAGCGCGAGATGCTGGCCGAGGTGCACCGCGGGCTGGCGCGCCAGAGCGATCGCCTCGACCTGCGCGCCGGTGAGCATGCCGAGCGCCTGGGGCGGCGCATGCAGGAGGAGCTGGGTGCCACCCGCGAAGCGATGCAGGCGCTGCAGCTGGCGCTGCACAAGGCCATGGACGGGCAGCGGGAGGACGTCGCGACCCGGCTCGCCGGGCTGGCGGCAAGCCTCACCGAGGGCCTCGCGAAGATGCGCAGCGAGGTGCTGGAGAGCACGCTGCAAACGCTGTCCGACCACGGCCGCAAGGACCGCGAGTTGCTCGCCGCCAGCATCGAGGCCCTGAGCCGCAGCATCAACGAACGCATCGACGCGATCGGCGGGCGCGTGGACGAGCGCCTCGACGAGGGATTCCGCAAGACCAACGAGACCTTCGCCAGCGTGATGGCCCGGCTCGCGACGATCGACGAGGCGCAGAAGAAGATCGACGGCCTGACCACCAACGTGGTCGGCCTGCAGGAGCTGCTCGGTGACCGTCAGGCCCGAGGCGCCTTCGGCGAGGTCCAGCTCGAGGCCCTGGTGAGGAACGCGCTGCCGCCGGATGCCTACCAGTTCCAGGCGCCGCTGCCCAACGGCACCCGCGTCGACTGCCTGCTGTGCCTGCCCGAACCCACCGGGCGGGTGGCGGTCGATTCGAAGTTCCCGCTCGAGAACTTCCGCCGCATGGTGGACCCGGGAGCCGGCGACTTCGAGCGCCGCGCCGCGCGCAGCGCGTTCCGCGCCGACCTGAGGCGCCACGCCGACGCCATCGCCGACAAGTACATCGTGCCGGACGTGACCTCCGACGGCGCGGTGATGTTCGTGCCGGCGGAGGCGGTGTTCGCGGAGATCCACGCCGCGCACCCGGAGTTCGTCGCCCATGCCCAGGCCCGGCGCGTCTGGGTGGTGTCGCCGACGACGCTGATGGCGGTGCTGAACACCGCCCGGGCAGTGCTGAAGGATGTCGAGACCCGCAAGCAGATCCACGTCATACGGGATGCGCTGGGCAAGCTGTCGAAGGACTTCACGCGCTTCGACGAGCGCATGCAGAAGCTCGCCGCGCACATCGCCCAGGCCAACCATGACGTGCGCGAGGTGCAGGTGTCGAGCCGCAAGATCAGCGCGCATTTCCAGCGCATCGAGTCGGCGCGGCTCGACCAGCCGGTGGACGATGTCGAGCCATCGCCGCGGCTGGTGGACGGTGGCAGCTGAGGCGTGGGGGTTCAGCCGCCGATGTAGGACATCTCGATCTTGCGCGCCGCGGCGGTCGCGGCGGTACGGATCTCCGAGTAGCGGTCTTCGCGCTGCTGCCACACCGCGGCGATCGCGGCACGCAGGCGCCCGTCGTCGGCGCCGCCGCGCAGCAGACCTCGCAGGTCGTGGCCGTGCTGGGCGAACAGGCAGGTGTAGAGCTTGCCTTCGGTGGACAGGCGCAAGCGGGTGCAGCTAGCGCAGAACGCCTGGGTCACCGACGAAATCACGCCGATCTCGCCATCGCCGTCGGCGTAGCGCCAGCGCTCGGCGACCTCGCCGGCGTAGTTGGACTCGGCCGGTTCGAGGGGGAATTCGGCCGAGATGCGATCGATCACCTCGCGCGACGGCAGCACTTCGTCCATGCGCCAGCCGTTGGAACTGCCGACGTCCATATACTCGATGAAGCGCACGATATGGCCGCTGCCGCGGAAATGGCGTGCCAGGTCGACGACGGCGTGGTCATTGACACCGCGCTTGACCACCATGTTCACCTTGACCTGACGAAAGCCGGCCCGCTCGGCCGCGGCGATGCCGGCGAGCACGTCGGCCACCGGAAAATCGACGTCGTTCATGCGGCGGAAGGTCGCGTCGTCGAGGGCGTCGAGGCTCACGGTGATGCGGTCGAGACCGGCATCCCGCAAGCGCTCGGCCATCCTCGGCAGCAGCACGCCGTTGGTGGTCAGCGTCAGCTCGAGCCCGCCGAGGCGCGCCAGCGCGGCGACCAGGTGTTCGACCCCGCGGCGCAGCAGCGGCTCGCCGCCGGTGATGCGGATCTTGCGCACGCCATGCTCGGAGAAGATCCGCGCGAGTCGGGTGATCTCGTCGAAGCTCAGCAACTCCTGGCGCTTGAGGAAGGGGTAGTCCTTGCCGAACACGCCCTTCGGCATGCAATAGATGCAGCGGAAATTGCAGCGGTCGGTGACCGACACGCGCAGGTCCCGCAACACCCGCCCGCGGCGGTCGGCCAGGTCGTGGCCCGGATCGACCGGGCTGGCACCCGGCAGCCGGGAGCGTTCGTCGATGATCGGGATGGTCGGGCGACTGGGCATGGAGATGGTGTCGGGGTGTCGGACAAGCGGGCTTCGGCAGATTATCGGTCGGCCGTCGCCGGCCAACAAGCGTGGGACCCGCCGCCATCGCGGTGGTTCGCCCATCGGCCGGTCGGGAGCGGCGCGATCCGGGGGTCCGCTTCGCCAATGCCGGAACACGCTAGCGCGCCTCGCGCCCCGTGGCGGCCTTGCTCGTCCGCGCGGTAGACCCAGCCATCGCTGCGGCTCGCGCCTTGCCACGGGGCCCGATCCATCACCTTCCTCATGCTCCCTGATTGACGAAGCAGTCCATCAGGGCGTGGGCCGCTCCGGCTGGCCGTTGGCGTCAGTGGCCCTGCACGCGGACCTCGACCCGGTGGGCCCCGGCACCGCCGCCATCGCCGAGCGTCGATGCCGGCTCGCGCAGCAGCAATCGGTGCGGCGGCACGCCGCGGGCGGCCAGTGCCGTCGCCACCGCCTGGACCCGTCGTCGCGACATCGCGGCATTCGCCACGGCGCTGCCCGAGCCGTCGTAGAAGCCGGAGATCACGGCGATCGCTCCCGGGCGGGCGCGCAGCGCGTCGATGGTCGTGGCGAACCAGCGCTCGGCGTCGGCAGGCAGGGCGCTGCTGCCGGGCTCGAAGGGGAGCCCCACGAGCGCCTCGCCGCGGCGCGGGATGTCGGCCTCGGCGACTTTCGTGGCCGCCACCAGCGGCACGCCGCTCGCGCCCTGGTCGGCATACAGGGCCTCCACGCCCGACATCGTGCTCAGGCCCGACAAGCTGCCCGCGGCCATGCCTCGGGAAGCGCCGTCAAGTGCGTCGCCGGAGTACACGATCGCCAACGCGACCAGTGCGATGCTTGCCAGGGCGCTGATCACGATGCCTGCGCCAGCTTCGTCTTCGCGCTCCGTCATGCTGACACCACCTCCGAATCCATGCGCTGCCGGGCAGCGGCTGCCCGGCTAAGACCCGTTCATCATAGTCTCCGCAATGGCGCGGGCGCCGTGCGAAATTGCGACCGATTGCAAGCGGGCGTCATGCATTCCGCCCTGGTCCCCCACCTGTCGCCGGTCGCCCGCATGTCGGTCCCGGGGGCTCGCGACCGACCATGGCGGCGAGCGCGGGCCGACGCCCGTTCCTGTCCGCGGCAGGTGAGGGTCGGGCCGCGCTCGGCATCTGCCGCGCCGGTTCGAGCTGGCTGTTCGGACCAGTACCTCGGCCCGGGTCAATGTCACGCCCGCCGGCTTGTTCTAAGATAGGATTCGATGCGGGCCGGCCCGGGTCAGGCGAGCGCGGGGGCGGCGTCGGGAGGGGAGCCATGACACGATTGCGAATCCTCTGTGCCACGACGGTGACGTTGCTGGCGCTGGGTGCCTGTTCCACGACCGGGCAAGGTCCGTCGGCCGAAGGCCGGCAGCCGATGACTGCCCCGGAATTGCTCAAGTTGCTGACCTCGGGTCAGGATTTCGATCTGCGCAGCGCCGATGGTGGTGCCGAGACCCTACACTTCGCGCGCGATGGCACCGTCACCGTCGTTCGCGACGCCGGCGAGGCCAGTGGCCGCTGGCGCATCTCGGCCGACCGCTACTGCGTCACCTGGCAGGAGGGCACCGCCGGCGAGCGTTGCTTCCACGCCTATCGCGAGGGCGAATCCGTCTATGCGCTGGCGGGGCCGGACGGCGTGGCCGCCGGCACCCTGAGCGCCCATCGCTGAAGGTGCGCCCGCCGCAATGCGGGCGGGACGGCAGGACGACGACGCGGCCGGCGGCGGGCGGGGCCGCTGCGTGCGGCCATGCGCGAGCGCGGCGTTTCGCCGCCGGGCGGCCGAAGTGGCGCGAGGTTTCGTCCCATTTCTCGCGGCGATCCGTCAGCCCGGGACGTCGAGTGCCGGATTCAGCGCCTGGATCATTCCGCTTGCTGCCGCCAGCAGCTCGTCGCGGCTCTTGCCCTTGGCCAGTGGCCCGTCCACCAGGAGACTGGCCAGACCATGCACGGAAGACCAGGCCAGCAGTTCCTGCGCACTGAACGCCTCGGGGTCTTCGTCTTCGAGGGTCTGCACGAATCCGCCCTGGATGCAGCGGGCCAGCTTGCGCGTTGCGGCGAGGTAGCCGGCGTCCTGGGAATAGATGGTTTCCTCGCGCCACATCGCGCGGAAGAAGGCCGGCTTGGCGAGCGCGAAGGCGATGTAGGCCAGACCGACGGCGTGGAACGCACTGCCGTCGTGCCGATGGGCCTGATCTTTTGCGCCTTCCATCGCGTCCACCAGTTGATTCAGCGCCCGCGTCGCAAAAGCGGTCAGCAATGCCCGCTTGTCCACGTAGTGGCGGAAAGCCGAGGAGGGCGAAACGCCGACCTTCTTGGCGCACGCGCGCAGGGTCACGGCCTCGATGCCGAACTGGGAAGCAATCTCGTCCACGGCCTCGAGCAGCGACTCGGCGAGGTGGCCGTGGTGGTAGCGCGTCTTTTCTGTCGTCATGGGCCTAGTGATAGCACGGAATGTGAACGGCGTTAACTTTTTTTGTCGATGCCCTTGAAATCTTCGGCGACTTCCCTTAGATTGCATGTGAACGGCGTTAACATTGCCTCGGCAGACAAGTTGGCCCGTGCGTTCCGCTAACCGTTGGAGACCAGAGACCATGTCATCGACCCACCATTCACAGTCGTCGCAGTCCGCCTCGAGCTGTTCGCATCGCGGCTCGTCGTGCCGCTGGGGCGGAAACTGGAGCGCTGCCAACATCGGCGCGATCGTGCTGGGCTTCATCGTCTGGGTGCCGCTCGGCTTCGCGACCCTGCTGTGGGCCGCCACCGGGCATGCCATCGACGACCTGCCGCGCTGGCTGCGCGACAGGTGGCGGCAGATCAGGGCATTCGGCGCGCAAGCCAGGGAGGGCAGCGACAACGCCGTCTTCGACGAGTACCAGCAGACCCAGCACGAACGGATTCACGAGATCAAGGAAGAGATCCGGCGCCGCGCCGAGGCGTTTCGCAATTTCCGCCACGATGCCAGGCGCCGTCAGGATCAACGCGAATTCGACGAGTTCATGTCCACCAACCCCGGCCACGACGGCCCCCGCGATTGACCGTTCGGGGGGCGCAGCGCGGCAGCGGTCGCCGATGCGCGCTGCGCATCGGGCCGTCGGAGCCCCCGCCAGCACCTCGGCGCAGCCGCCCGAACGAGGTGCTGGCCGTCCCTCGGGGGCAGGTCTGGTCGTCTTCGCGAATGCCGGAACTCGAAAGCGCCCGTCGCGTCCCGTGGCGGCGTTGCTGGTCCGCGCGATAGGCCCAGCTATCGCTGCAGCTCGCGCCTTGCCACGAGGCCCGATGCATCACCTTCGTCATGTCCCTTGACGGACAACACAGACCACTGGCTGGTCGTCAAGCGTTCCAACCGGAAGTCCGCCGATGAGGTGTTCGCGCTTCATCGCAGGCCTGCGACGCCTCGCCGGGAGTACCTGGTGGTTGGAAAGTGTCCGAACGGCGGCGTGAGCAGCATTCCTCCCAGGCCTTGTGCGCGCGCCTCGAATCGCGTCGGGCGGGGTTCCGGACGGCCGGACACCGTGCCGAGCGTGGGCCACGGAAACGCCGCGCGAGACGCCAGACGATCAGGATCGTGGAAATCAGCGAGGCCGAGCCAGCGAGAATCAGCAGGACCAGTTGCCAACTCAGTCTCAGGGTGCGTGCCGCGATCTTCAGCGCACGGCGGCCGAGGGTTTCCATGACCGCTGCCGTGTCATTGCCGAAATGGCGGGCGATCGTCCGCCCGGCGGCGAGGTCGTCCAGGGTGTCGGCGTGGCGCAGCACGTGAAGGGCGCCCGCGAGCGACGCCCGATCCTCGA
Organism: Rhodocyclaceae bacterium; assembly: GCA_020445745.1. Taxonomy (GTDB): domain Bacteria; phylum Pseudomonadota; class Gammaproteobacteria; order Burkholderiales; family Rhodocyclaceae; genus Cognatazoarcus. Next base: position 96,585 of record JAGRGB010000029.1, read on the forward strand.
TCTCCGAAAGCCTGTGGCCGGCTTCGATCAACGGTTTCGCATTGTCCAGCAAGACCTCGCCCTGGTATCCGGGCGAGGCGGTGTCGTCGGCCCGCGCCGGCCTCTTGCGCCAACGGGAGGGATCGACCGCTCGCGTCACCACTGCCGTGACCTCGTCGAGCAGGTGGCGGGAGGCGAGCTGCGACTTTGCGGATGCCTTGAGTATCGAGGTCCCCAGCTTGGCGCCCGCCGCCGTGCCCGCCGACGACAGGGTGGCAACTTCCAGGGCCAGGCCAATTGCCGCCAGGCCGAACACGAGCTTGTCCATCTCGCCGCCGGCCATCGGTTTCCCGCCTTCGATCAGGACGTCCCGCAGGTCGCCCACTACGGTGAAATCGGCGCCGACGGAGCAGGCCAGGCCGGCTGCGTCGTCGAATCGGCCGGTGACGAAGCCGCGGGCGCAACTGGCGGCGTGGCGCGCTGCCGAGGCGAACCGGCCGTGTTCCGATTCGAATCGGGCAGCCAGGTCCTCCGGCACCGGCTGCGCCACCATCCGGGCAGCCCGGATCAGATTGGCGGCGCGCTCGATCCGGCCGTCGTCGAGGGCGAGGGCGATGCGCAGGCGCAGCGCCTCCGCGCTCAACTCGCGACGCATTTCGGAGACGATGGCTGCACGTATCGCCGGATCGGCGTCGGTGCCGGTCTGCGGAAAGGAGGCGACCGTCGTGGCGGCCAGGGCGGCGCCGGCGATGGCCACCGAAACGAGCCGGGCAACGCGGATGTCGGGCGGCTTCAAGGGGCCGCACCGTGTCGGACGGGCTGCGGGACGGCGACTGGGCGAAATCGCTTGATCGGCCGGGGCGCCGCCCGGCCATCGGGCGCCCCGGCCCGGCTCGGGCAGGCCATCCGTCGAGGTGGTCGTGCCCGGAGCTTTGCTACCGACAGCGACATCGCAGCTGTGCCGGCGGCGGCGAGGCCTGGTTGATCAGACCGAACATCACAGCCGCCGCGGTCCCGCCTTGGATATGATGAAGGCATTTCGAAAAAGACTCCCCGAATCATGTCTGTCTCCCCAGCGCTTGCCGCAGGCCTCGCGGCAGCCACCGCATTGCTGCTCGGCGGCTATCTCTGGTACGACTACCAACGCCATGGCGGACGCGTCGATGTGGACTCGGGCGCCCGATCGGTCCGGCATCCGATCCCCGCGCCGTCGCAGGCGCCACCGACGCGGACCGATTCGCCCGCCCGACGATCGGACCCCAAGCCTGCACTGTACCGATGTGACGGTCCCGACGGCGTCAGCTATCAAGATTCGCCCTGCACCGGGCGGCAGGTTTCCATGAAGCTCGATGGCGGAACCGTCAGCGTGGTGCAGCCGCAGCCTGGCGCCCGGATCGTGCCAAGGAAGACACCCATGGGCAGGGCGCCTGCGACAGTGGTCGCCGGTTCTTCGAGGCGGCGAGCGCAACCCGCGGCCAGGCCGGCGAAGGAGAATACCTGCGACGCTCTGAAGGCCCAGATCAGGAACATCGAAGCGCAGGAGCGAGCCGGCGGGACGGCCCAATGGATGGATCATCTGCGCGCGAGCAAGCGGTCGGTGCAGGAAAGAATGTGGCGGATCGGGTGTTGACGCTGATGGAGGAAGGCACCGGCGCCCAAATTCATGCCATTGCGCGCGAACTCGAACTGCGCGCGGCAGAGCTGATCGGAAGGATGCTGTTTGATTTTTCCCGGGTCGAAGTCAACCTCGCACTGGCGATCGCCTGGCTTGACAGTGGTCGTCGCCGGGAAGAAGTCATCGACCAGGTCGAACGAATGTCCTTTTCGAAGAAACTCGCCTGCCTGAGCAAGGCTGCAGCGGTGTCGTTTCCTGCCAGGTCCGGACCGCTCGTGGCCTACCGCCGCTGGATCGATCGGGCCCACGCCGCACGAATGCTTCGCAATCGATTCGTTCACGGGCGGTGGGGGATTTCTGTGGCCAATCGACGGGTCGTCAACGTGCTTGGCCTGCCAGGCTCGAACGAACAGACGGTCATGGAATTCTCGATCGAGGACCTCGAGGCTGCGGCCGCGCAGTTGCAGCATCTGCTGAAGGATCTCGTCGAGCTTCGCGGACAATGGCCGCTGTGAGCATTGCGGGCGTCGGCCGAGTCTTCCGACGCCTTCCCGATGCCGACCGCCGGCCCGTAGCTCGTGCCGGCATGCGCCGCAGGCAGCGGTAGTGCTCGCCGGACCGGACCGATGACGGCAGCGGAGACGCGGGTGCGGCATCGAAGGTCGCTTTGTTGCGAGTGACCAGTCCCGAAGAGGTGGCGCCCCGGGATGCCGATTGAGCATCCAGGGGCGCCTGGGGGGTATAGCCGGGGGGCTACCTGGGGGGAATTCAGTCGTTCAGGTGTCGCGATACATCCTGCCGCCAAGGTGTCGTGCCGAGTTGATGGGTGATGTAACGGAGTCGCCGGCAGAACACTTTATGGAATTCATGGGTTGTTTTTGGCGATCCTCATAAAAATCCCGGAAAAGCAATGATTTAGTGATGTTTGGCGGTGCTATTTTAGGGCTTAGGATATAGGTGGTAAGGAGTAGATGAAGGTCGTCGGCAGGGGAGGATTCGGGCGCTGGCTGGCGTCACCTCTTATCAACGGTCCAGAAATGGTTCCTGTCGCGACGAGGAATCGGTGAGGAGGTCAATAAGCATATTATTGAAATATAATAATAACTCGAGCCGGATGGATGGCGGCCCTCCCGCGTCGAACCTTCGGGCGTGGTTGCGCAAATGACAATTGGCTCGCACGCGCCTTAGGTTGGCATGCGATGTGCCGATAGAACTACTCTGTCGGCAAGGTGACTCCGGTGGGATCAACAGCGATGTTCAAGCTGATTGCGACGAGCCCATGAAGCGAAAATCTGTCGCGTTGCGACTCGCAATGCTTCTCGTGCCGACCGCGCTGGCGATCGGGCTGGCGTTGACCGGCGTCTACCTCACCGAGCTCAAGTCCCTCGACGAATCGACTGCCGCCCATGGCCGCAACGCAGTGGAAATCGCCGCCGCGCACCTGGGAAGGGATATCGACCGGGCGACCCGCGAGGTCATCTATCTGGCCAACAGCCGCGGCCTGAAGGCGGCGCTGGATGCGGCGGTCGGGAGTCCCGGGCAGGCGCAGGCCATTGCGCAACTGGCGAGTGACTGGCAGTCGCTGTCCCGGGCAAAGCAGATCTACGACCAGATTCGATGGCTCGACGAAAGTGGTCGCGAGCGGGTCCGGATCGACCACGTGTCCGGTTCGCCGCACATCGCGCCTGCAGGAGCGCTGCAGGACAAATCCCGGCGCTACTATTTTTCCGATGCGTTCAAGCTCAATCGGGGCGAAATCTTCATCTCGCCGCTCGATCTGAACGTCGAGCACGGGCAGATCGAGAAACCCTACCGGCCGATGATCCGGATCGGTACGCCGGTGTTCGACGAGGCCGGCAGGAAGCGCGGCATCGTCCTGGTCAACAATCTGGCCACCGATTTGATCGACAGGGTCCGCATTTCTTCGGGGCCCGACGTCTGGCTCCTCAATTCGGAGGGCTATTGGCTCGCCGGTCCGTCTCCCGAGGTCGAATGGGGCTTCATGCTTGGCGATCGATCGCGCCGCATGGGCGTACGCCACCCCGAGGCATGGGCGCGCATCAGCAACGCGGAGCAGGGCAACTTCGAGACCGCCGAAGGCCTATGGTCGTTCCTGACCGTGAAGCCCCTCAGTCTGGGGCAGGCCACCAGCACGGGCAGCGGCGAACCGTACCAGCCATCGCGCACGCTGATGGAGAGCGACGCCTACCAATGGAAGGTCGTGCACCACCTGTCCAGCGCCAGCCATTTTCGATCGATCGGCGCGATTCGGCAGCGTGTTGCGTGGATCGGTGTGGCCGCCCTCGCCTTGCTCGCGCTCGGAGCGTGGCGACTGGGGCGATCGATGCGGGCTGAACAGGCCGCGGCCAAGGCGATCGCGGAACTGAACGTCGAGCTGGAAGACAAGGTGGCGGATCGAACGAGCGAACTCGCCGAGGAGAACGTCCGGCGTCGCCGCGTCGAGGAGGAGGCCACTGCCCTGGCCACTCGCTATCACAGTGTTCTCGAGGCCAGCGCGGACGGCTTCTGGCTGGTCGACCAGGATGGCGTGATCATGGATACCAACGCCGCCTACTGCAACATGGTGTGCCGGCCGCGCGAGGCAGTCATCGGCCGGAGCATTCCGGACTTCGACAGTTGTGTGCCGCCGGCGTCGGTTCCAGCACGGATTGCCGAGATTACGGCGCTCGGCAGTGATCGTTTCGAGTCTGCCCACCGTTCCGCCGACGGCGTCGACATACCTGTCGAAGTGAGCGTCGCGGCCATACCTGGTACGACGAGGCAGTGCGCCTTCATCCGGGACATTCGAACCCGCGTAGCCGCCGAGGAAAAGCTCCGGCTTGCCGCGCAGGTATTCGAACAGGCGCGCGAAGGGATCATGATCACCGATACCGAAGGGACGATCATCGAAGCCAACGACTCGTTCACGCGCATCACCGGTTACGCCGCAGACGAAGCCATCGGAAAGAATCCGCGGATCCTCCGGTCCGGCCGCCAGGGCCCGCAGTTCTATGGCGAAATGTGGCACGAACTGAAGAAGAAGGGCCACTGGTATGGCGAGCTGTGGAATCGCCGCAAGTCCGGTGGCGAATACCTGCAATCGCTCGCCGTGACCGCGATTCGTGACAAGGCCGGCCGTGCCACGAACTACGTCGCGCTGTTCACGGACATCACGCTGCAACGTGAACACGAACGACAGCTCGATCACGCGGCACACTACGACAGTCTGACGTCCCTTCCGAACCGCCTGCTGTTGAGCGACCGACTCCACCAGTCGATGATGCTCGCGCAAAGACACGGCCAGAGACTCGCGATCGCCTACGTCGATCTTGACGGATTTCGCGAGATCAATGAGCGATTGGGCCGTGAAGCGGGGGACCTGTTGCTCGCCGAGGCCGCCGTCCGCATCCGAAGCTGCCTGCGGGAGGGTGACACCATCGCGCGCGTGGGCGGCGACGAGTTCGCCCTCGTGATCGGCGATTTCACGAGCGACGAGACCTGCGCGTTGCTCCTCGCACGAGTGCTCAAGGTCGTTGCCGAGCCCTTCACGATCGAGGGCGCACCGGTTTCGATCACGGCGAGCATGGGCGTCTCCACCTATCCCCAGGAGGACGACGTCGATGCCGATCAGCTGTTCCGCCAGGCCGATCAGGCGATGTACCAGGCGAAGCTGTCGGGCCGCAGCCATTGTCATTTTTTCGATACTGCCAAGGACCGCAGCGAGCGTGGCACTCACGAGAGCATCGAAGCCGTCCGCGTCGGGCTCGAACAGGGGCAGTTCCAACTCCACTACCAGCCGAAGGTGCACATGCGCAGCGGCGAGGTGATCGGGGCGGAGGCGCTGTTGCGCTGGAACCACCCGGAACGCGGCGTGCTGTCGCCGGCCGGATTCCTGCCCGTCACGGAAAACCATCCGATCTCGGAGGACATCGGCGAGTGGGTCATCGATGCGGCACTCGGCCAGATCGGGCGATGGCGAGCGGAAGGAAGCGACATCGCCGTCAGCGTCAATATCAGCGCGCGGCACCTTCAACGGCCGGACTTCTTCGACAGGCTCGAGAACTTGCTGGCGGGGCATCCGGACGTGCCGCCGCGCTTGCTGGAACTCGAGGTGCTCGAGACCAGCGCCCTCGAAGACATGGCCCGGATCTCGAAACTCATCGCCAGTTGCTCCCGACTGGGCATCCGCTTCTCGCTGGACGACTTCGGCACCGGTTACTCGTCACTGTCCTATCTGAAGCGTCTGCCGGTGGCAACCGTCAAGATCGACCAGAGTTTCGTCAGGGACATGCTCCGCGACCCGGATGACCTGGCGATACTGGAGGGCGTGATCGCGCTCGCCTCCGCGTTCAAGCGCGAAGTCGTTGCCGAGGGCGTCGAGACGGTCGAACACGGCACGATGCTGCTGCGGCTGGGCTGCGAATATGGGCAAGGCTACGGCATCGCGCGCCCGATGCCTGCCCGACAGTTGTCGGCCTGGATCAAGGCCTGGCAGCCTCACGAAGGCTGGCGGGACAAGCGTCGGCTGGGCCGCGCCAACGTGGCCCTGATCGCGGCTCAGATCGAACTGCGAACCTGGGTCGAGCGCATGGTGGGACGCCTCTCCCGCCGGGAACCGCCGGGCGAAGAGATCAGCCCCTATTGCTGCCGTCTTGGGCGCTGGCTGGCCACCGAAGGCGAAGCGAACTACGGCAGCAAGGCGACATTTGCCGACGTCGCGACACAGCATCATGAACTCCACCGCCTGGTGCGGACATCGTTCGAATGGGACGCCGAAGACGCTGGGCCCGATCGAACCCATGAAGACATCGAGGCGTGCCGGGACCGACTGCTCGACCGCATCGAGCGCCTGATCGACGATTGCGAGCGCCTTCCCGCGCCGGTCGCGTAGAAAGGGCGCGACGCAGGGCAGTCCGGCAGCGTAGGCACGAATCGTCATCGTGAGTTCCTGGATCTGCGCCAAGAGCTTCGCCGATCTCGCACACCGGGTTTCCGGCACCTGGGGCATTTGCGACCGCGGGGGCGATTCGAGCCGCCGATCGGTCCGGGGCCGGCCATCGCCCCGGATCCGACGCCGGGATGCGCCCGCCTTGATCTTTCCGAATCGCGGCCGTAGACAAGCCGATAGCATGACCGGAACGACCCTGGCTGGAGCCGGGCAGGCCGGTCGGCGGTTGACGATGGCGGTTGCTGCTGCAGGAGAAGACCGGGAGTGCCCGGACGAGGGAAGTCGGGATTGCGTCGACGGGTGAACGCAAAAAGGCCCAACCATCCGGCTGGGCCTCGTGCTGTGTCTTGGCTCCCCGACCTGGGCTCGAACCAGGGACCTGCGGATTAACAGTCCGTCGCTCTACCAACTGAGCTATCGGGGATCGAAAGAGCGCGCAGTATAGTCAGCGCGTTGGAGGCGGTCAACACGGCGCGACTCGAGGCGCCATCTAGGATTTCGGGGACAATGTCGACGACGACGAACGAGTGGTGATGGCCGATGGCACTGTTTACCAATGATTCCGTGCTGGTGCGCACCGACGAGGGCGAGGCCGCCGCGCGCCAGCCCCGGCGGGTGGCGTCCAACCGGGCGAGGGCAGCGCTGTTGTTGCTCGACGGGCAGCTCTCGGTCGGGGAAATGAAGCGGCGCTTCGGCGAGTCGCTGGACGTCGAGGACGCCTTGATGGAGCTGCTGCGCGATGGCCTGGCGGTCGATCGTGACGATGCGGTGTCCGATCTCGAGGAGGAGATCGAGATCGAGGATCGGCTGGAGCCCCAGCAGGAGCCGCCGACCGAGCCGCCGCCGGACCCCGAGGTGTCGATTCCGCCGGGATTCTCGCTGGCCGGTCGAACGCCGACCGAGACGCCGATGGACCCGGTGATCGACGACATGGCGCCGATCGAACTGCCGCCGGACCGGCTCACCGAGGGCCGGCTCGAGCCGGAACTGGACGTCGATGCGTCGATCAGCGCGGCTTACGCAGACGACCGGCCGACGAAGAAAAAGAAAGCGCCCAAGCCTGTGAAGGAGCGCGATCCCGACGAGCCCCCGCTTTTGGTGCTGCTGCTGGATCGACTGCGCTTCCAGCTGGCGCGGCTGTTCCATGGCGCCGTGATGCTGGGCATCGCTTCGGTGATCGGCGTGCTGCTGGTCATCCTGTGGCAGGCGCCGGAGTGGTTCCGCGGCGAGATCGAGGCCAGTGCCCGGGCCGTGGCGGGCACAGACATCAAGATCGAGGATCTGCGGCCGGGCTGGGACGACGGGCCGGTGCTGCGGCTCGGCGGCCTGCTGGTGGGAGACGGCGAGCAGGCGATGCCGATCTCCCGGGTGGACGTGAAGCCCGACTGGAACGCGTTGGGGCGCGTCGGCAACGTCGCGCTGAGCGTCCATGTGTCGGGCATCGAGGGCACGCCGACGCAGCTCGCGGCGCTCGTCAACCGGGCCGATTTCAGCACCGTCGATGTCCTGCGAATCTCCGTGGACGATCTGCGGATACTGCTCGCGAACGATCTGTCGATGACCTTGAGCGGTGACGGCGAGGTCGAATACGGCGCCCTGCAGCGCCTCGACCTGAGCTCGGAGGGCGGCGACGGCATCCGCTACCGTGTGCCGCTGCCGCTGTCCTCTCCGATCGAGGTGTCGGGTACCGCCGAGAAGTGGAAGCCGCCCTTCCTCGCCGGCGTGACCATCGAGTCGCTCCAGTTCGACGGCCTGCTCCATGACAATGGCATCCAGGTCGTCTCTGCCGGTGGCGCGTTGTACGGGGGGCGCTACGGCGGCAGGCTGGAGATCGCCTGGCAGGCGCCGGTGGCACTGCAGGGCGAGATCCTGCTCGAGGGCCTGCGGCTGGAGCGCATGATGCCGGCGCTGCGCAAGAGCGGCGATCTCGAGGGTGGCATGACCGGCACGCTGCAGCTGGCATCCGAGGCCGGGAACTTCGGCGGTCTCGGCGAGGCGATGGCGCTCACCGGCCGCGTCGAGATCGAGAACGGACGCTTCGGCGGGCTCGACGTCGGCGCGATCATGCGCGAGCGTGGCAACGGCGTCGTGCGCGGCGGTGCGACGCGCTTCGAATCGATGAAGCTCGAGGTCAGCATGAACATGTCCGATCGCCGGCTGAAGGCGTCGATCCGCCAATTCGATGCCGGCAACCTGCACGTCGGCGGTGGGCTGTCGATTGCGCCGGACGACGAGCTGTCGGGCCGGTTGACCAGCACGCTGGCCACCGGCGAGCGCCGCGTGTCGCTGCCGGTGGTGGTGTCGGGCACGCTGGGCTCGCCATCCCTGCAGCTGGCGCCGGAAGCGCGCAACTGAGCCGGCGTGCCGGCCGACCGCTGCCGGCCGGTGTGCCACCCGGGCCGGCTCGTGCTCAGGCCGGTTCGAAGTAGTCGATCATCAACTGCACGCTGCTGCGCCCGTTGAACTCGTTTACCGCCAGCCGGTAGGCGGCGCGGATCCGCCCGGGCGCGGCCTCGGCATGGTTGAAGCGGATCGCGTCGAAGCGCGTGCGCCCCTTGCGCAGCGCGAGTTTCAGGTGCCGGTCCTTGAGCAGGCGCTGGCCTTCCACCTCGAAGACGTCGTCGAACACCGGCCCGGGAAAGCCCTGGCCCCAGATCTCCTGCTCCAGCCGGCGGGCCGAGACGAGGGTCATGTAGCCGGGGTCGAGGGGGCCGTCGCTGTCGATCGTGTGCTCGGGGGGCTGTTCGCCGACGAAGGCGCGCACGGCGGCTTCGAAGGCTTCGCAGAAGCGCGGGTAAGCGCTCTCCGCGATGCTCAGGCCGGCGGCCATCGCGTGGCCGCCGAAACGCAGCAGCAGGTCGGGCTCGCGCTTGCTGACCAGATCCAGCACGTCGCGCAGATGGACGCCGTCGATCGAGCGACCGGAGCCCTTCAGTTCGCCATCGTTGCTGCGGGCGAAGGCGATCGTCGGTCGATGTACGCGCTCGCGGATGCGACCGGCGAGAATGCCGATCACGCCCTGGTGCCAGCTCGGTTCGAACAGTGCCACGCTGGCCCGCCCGCCGAGGTCGACGCCCTCGAGCACCAGCAGCGCGTCGGCCTGCATGTCGGCCTCGATCGCGCGGCGCTCGCGGTTCAGGCCGTCGAGTTCGCGGGCGATGTTGAGAGCGCGGCCGAAATCGTCGGTGGCCAGGCATTCGATGCCGAGCGACATGTCGGCAAGCCGGCCGGCGGCGTTGAGCCGCGGCCCGAGCGCGAAGCCGAGGTCGAACGTGGCGGCCCGCTCGGCCTCGCGGCCGGCCACCGCGAACAACGCTCGCACGCCCGGCTGGACACGGCCGCTGCGCATGCGCTGCAGGCCCTGGGCCACCAGGATGCGGTTGTTGCGATCGAGACGCACGACGTCGGCGACGGTGCCGAGGGCCACCAGGTCGAGCAGGGTGCCGAGATTCGGCTCGGGTCGCGCAGCGAAGGCGCCGCGCGCCCGCAGCTCGGCGCGCAGCGCCAGCATCACGTAGAACATCACTCCGACGCCTGCGATCGACTTGCTGGCGAAGCCGCAGCCCGGCTGGTTGGGGTTGACGATCACCTCCGCGTCAGGCAGCGCCTCGCCCGGCAGATGGTGGTCGGTGATCAGGGTGGCGATGCCGGCGTCGCGTGCGGCCGCCACGCCGTCGACGCTGGCGATGCCGTTGTCGACGGTGATCAGCAGGTCGGGCTGCAGCGGCGCGGCCAGCTCGACGATGGCCGGGGTCAGCCCATACCCGTATTCGAAGCGGTTCGGCACCAGGTAGCCGACCTCTGCGCCGAAGGCACGCAGCGCGCGCAGGCCGACCGCGCAGGCGGTGGCGCCGTCGCAGTCGTAGTCGGCAACGATCAGCAGGCGGGCGCCGGCCTCGATCGCGTCGGCGAGCAGGGTCGCGGCCTCGCCGGCGCCCTTCAGGCTGCCCGGTGGCAGCAGGCCTTCGGCGCCGTACTCGAGCTCGGCGCGGGCGGTCACGCCGCGGGCGCCGTAGATACGGGCCAGCAGCGGGTCGAGGCCACTGTCGATCAGGGCCTGGACCTGACTGGGATCGGCGCCGCGGCGCTGGATCAGGGTCATCGCTGTCGGCCGATGAAGGCCTGCAGCGGCGTTGGCCGCTTCCACACCGGCCACAGGCGGGGCCGCTCGAGGCGGGCGACGAGGCTTGCGCGGTCACCCGGCGCGAGCAGCGTGATGCCCTGCAGGCGGCGCCTGCGCAGCGCATCCATCGCCGGTGCCAGCCAGCCTTCGTCGAACTGCGCCAGTGCCCGCTGCCAGGCACCGAGGTCGAGATGGCGGGCGGCTTCGGCGGCGCCGTCGAAGCACGCCAGCACGTCGGCACCCGCGTCGAGCACGGCGCCGATCGAGCTGTCCCGGCTCGTCGTGCCGGCGCTGCGGCACAAGCCGCCCAGCAGCGTGCCGTCGCCCACCACGGTGGCGGCCGGCGCCGTGGCCGGGGGCAATGCCTCGCCACCGCCCCACGGCCACAGGCTGTTGATGGTCTGGCGGCCGGCTGCCTCCCGCGCCTGGTTGACCGGGTGATTGTGCAGCCACACCTGGGTCTCGTTGATCAACCGGTGCCATCCGGCGGCGCCTTCGCCGCTTGGCATGAAATGGGCCACCGGGCGTCCGACGACGTCGGCGAGCGGCGCGAATTCGGTCGGCGTCGGGTGCGTCAGACGCAGGTACCAGCGGCTCGGGCCGGCCATCTCGAAGCGCCCGATGTCGCCGAACTCGCGATTCAGGCCTTCGACCAGGGCGGTCGCCTCGTCGGCGGCGATGTCGAGTTCGGCGCCCTCGATCAGCAACAGGTGTTCCCGGGCGAAGCGCAGGCCCACCGGATCGGCGCACAGCCAGCTGGCGGTTTCGGCGACCGGCATCGCCGCTTCGCCGAGCCGGCGCAGGGCGGCCAGCGAACTGCGCGGCGGCAGGCCGAACAGGCCCAGCAGCGCGGCTTCGCTTCCCCGGCCCGGAGTCAATTCGCAGGCGGCGATGCCGAGCAGGCGTTCGAGTGCCGGCGTCGACAGGCCCCGGGTGGGGGCTTCGGTCTGCAGGCCGGGCCATAGCAGGCCGGGGACGAAAAACTGAATGTGCATCGTGGTTGGCTCGGGCGGCCCCGGATGCTACCACGGGCGGCGGCGGCATCCGCGTCCACCGGCCGCCGCGCCGGCTTCAGGCACAATGGCGGCTTTCGATCGGTTCCGCCCGGATGCGCTACGAATGGCTGGTCGGTCTGCGCTACACCCGCTCGCGCAAGCGGGCGCAGGGCCGCAACCGCTTCATCTCCTTCATCTCGCTGGTGTCGATGCTCGGCATCGCGCTCGGCGTGGCCGCCCTGATCACCGTGTTGTCGGTGATGAACGGCTTCCAGGACGAGCTGCGCAGCCGCATCCTCGGCGTCGCCTCCCACGCCGAGGTGATGGGATTCGATGGCCGGCTGACGAACTGGCAGCAGGTGGCCGAACGAGTGCGCCGGCACCCGGAGGTGCTCGCCGCGGCGCCCTACGTGCAGGCGCAGGGCATGCTTTCCCTCGACGACGCGGTGCGCGGCACGCTGGTGCGTGGGGTGCTGCCGTCCGACGAGGAGACCGTCGCCGATTTCGCCCGATACATGCGGGTGGGCAGCCTCGATGCGCTGGCGCCGGGCTCGTTCGGCATCGTCCTCGGGCTCGAACTGGCCCACGCCCTGCGCGCCCAGGTCGGCGACAAGGTGACCTTGATCGCGCCCCAGGGGCTGGTGACGCCGGCCGCGGTGCTGCCGCGCCTGAAGCGGTTCACCGTGGTCGGCATCTTCGAGGCGGGGATGTACGAGTTCGACTCCGGCCTGGCGCTGATCCACATGGCCGATGCCCAGGTGCTCTACCGCATGGGCGACGAGGTGTCGGGCCTGCGCATCAAGGTCGGCGACCTGTTCGAGGCGCCGCGGGTGGCACGGGAGCTGGCCGGCGAGATGGGGGGGCGGCTGGCGATCCGCGACTGGACGATGAGCCACGCCAACTTCTTCCGGGCGGTCGCGCTCGAGAAGAAGATGATGGCGATCATCCTGTTTCTGATCGTCGCGGTGGCGGCCTTCAACATCGTTTCGACCCTGGTGATGGCGGTTCAAGAGAAGTACGCCGACATCGCGATCCTGCGTACCCTCGGGGCCTCGCCGTCGTCGGTGATGGCGATCTTCGTGCTGCAGGGGACGGTGATCGGCGTGGTCGGACTGCTGATCGGCACGGCCGGCGGCATCGCCCTGGCGAGCAACCTCGATGTCGTCATCCCTTTTCTGGAGCGGATGCTCGGCACGACGCTGTGGAACAAGGAGGTCTACTACATCACCGACATGCCGTCGACGGTGCTGGCCAGCGACGTGTCGACGATCGTCACGGTGTCCTTCGTGCTCACCCTGCTGGCGGCGATCTATCCGAGCTGGCGGGCGTCGCGGGTCAATCCGGCGGAAGCGCTGCGCTATGAGTGACATGGCAGTGGTGCTGGAATGCCGGGATCTGGTCAAGCGCTTCCGCGAGGGTCCGGACGCGGTCGAGGTGCTGCGCGGCATCAGCTTCGAGGTGCGCGCCGGCGAGCGCGTCGCGGTCGTCGGCGCGTCGGGCAGCGGCAAGAGCACGCTGCTGCACCTGCTCGGCGGGCTGGACGTGCCCAGCGCCGGCGAGGTGCTGCTGGACGGACACGACCTGGCGCGGCTGGCCGAGGCCCGGCGCGGCCGGCTGCGCAACCAGGCGCTCGGCTTCGTCTACCAGTTCCATCACCTGCTGCCCGAATTCACGGCCCTCGAAAACGTCGCGATGCCGCTCTACATCCGCCGCATGGTGCGCAGCGAGGCCGAGCGTCGGGCCGCCGCGATGCTCTCGGAGGTGGGGCTGGCGCATCGCCTGGATCACCACCCGGGGGAGCTCTCCGGCGGCGAGCGCCAGCGGGCCGCGATCGCCCGGGCACTGGTCACCGAACCCGCCTGCGTGCTGGCGGACGAACCCACCGGCAACCTCGACCGGCGCACCGCCGAGACCGTGTTCGACCTGATGCTGTCGCTGAATCGTCGGCTCAACACCAGCTTCGTCATCGTCACCCACGACAGCACGCTGGCCGCCCGGGCCGGACGCAGTCTGCGGCTGGAGGACGGCAGGCTGTCGAGCGACACAAGCGTTTGATATAACTAAAGATATACATCGCCGAGATCCATCCGGCAGGGCCTAAAGTTCCCGGAACGCCGACCGTAGGCTGGTTAAGGCCTGACGGCCATGCCCACCATTCCGGAGATACTCGTGAAGGCTCTGTTCGCCCCCGTCGTTGGATTTCTCAACAGACTGAATTACAAGGCGAAATTTCTCGCCGTTCTGTCCATCGCGGCAGCCACCGGGGTGATCATGGCCGGGCAGCTATATGTCCAGCTCGATCGCGACATCGAAGCCGCCCGCCTGGAACAGCGTGGCCTCGCGAGCTACCCGGCCGCGGTCGGCGTCCTCACGCAGATGCAGCAGCATCGCGGCCTGAGCGCCGGACTGCTCGGCGGCAACCGCGAACTGGAAGCGAAGGTCGATGCCAAGGCACGGGCCGTCGACGACGCGGTAGACGAATTCGACGCGGTGCTTGCGGGGCCGGCGGCGGATCTCGGGCTCGAATCCGGATGGCGTGCGCTGAAGCAGCAATGGACCGCGCTGCGCGACGGCGGGCGTGGCCTTGGCCAGGCGGAGAACTTTTCCCGTCATACCGCAATGGTCGAGGGCATGCTGACGCTGATCACCGACCTCGGCGAGCGCTCGAGTCTGGGGCTCGATCCGGAAGGCGCGTCGATGAACCTGATCACGCCGATGCTGCATTCGATTCCCGAAATCACCGAGCGCCTCGGCAGGCTGCGGGGCAAGGGCACCGGGATCCTGGCCAGCGGCTCCACCCTCGTCAGCGATCGCGACGCGGTGGTCGCCCAGCTGGCCGAGCTGTCCGTGACGGCCCGTGCCCTGGACGAAAACCTGCGGCGCGCTGCAGAAATGGACGCCGCCGACACCGGGCGGCTCCAGGGCGCGAGACGGGAGATGAAGGGGGCCGTCGACAAGCTGCGCCGGATCGCGACCGAAGAAATCGTCGAAGGCCGGATGAGCCTGCCGTCGGGCCAGTTCTTCGCCGAAGGCACGGCCGTCATCGACGTCGTCCTCCGCCACCTCGACGAGAGCCTGCGTCCGACCGTCGCCGAGCTGCTGGCGCAACGACTCCAGCGACTCGAAGGACGGCTGGCGCTGGAACTCGGCATCGCCGCGGGTGCCCTCGGTCTGCTCACCTACATCCTGTTCGGCATGTACTTCGCGATCCTCGGCTCGGTTCGGGAACTGACCGAGGGCGCGCGGCAACTCGCGGACGGTGACTACACCGTGCGCGTGCGCTTCAGCGCGCGTGACGAGCTTGCCGAGGTCGCCAGGCAGTTCAACGAGATGACCGAAAACCTGGGTGGCCTGGTGCGACAGGTCAAGGCCCGGGCCGGTGAACTCGCTTCCGCCGCCGCCAGCCTGAGCGGCGCGGCCCAGAACATCACCGGCAGTTCCGAGCGCCAGAGCGAGGCGGCAACCAGCATGGCCGCCGCGATCGAGGAGATGACCGTCAGCATCGGCGAGATCGCACGCCATGCCGAGGATGCGGCCGAGAAGTCCGAGGTCTCCGGCAAGCTCTCGAACGAAGGCAGCGATCTGACCGCGCGTGCCGTCAGCGGCATGGAACAACTGGCCGAAGTGGTCGAGCGCTCGGCGCGCGTGATCGAGAAGCTGGGAACCCAGTCGAGCCAGATCAGCAACATCGTCAGCACGATCCGGGAGATCGCCGACCAGACCAACCTGCTCGCCCTGAACGCGGCGATCGAGGCGGCGCGTGCCGGCGAGAGCGGCCGCGGCTTTGCGGTCGTCGCCGACGAGGTGCGCAAGCTGGCCGAGCGGACCGCGCTGGCGACCGGCGAGATCACCGGCATGGTGGATGCGATCCAGTCCGGAACGTCGGAAGCCGTCGATACCATGTCGCAGGGCGTCGAGCAGGTGCGCGAAGGCGTCGAGCTGAGCGGCCGCTCGGGCGAGGCGATGCAGCAGATAAGCTCGGCGGCGACCCGGGTGATGGCGTCGGTGCGCGACATCAACCATGCACTCGGCGAGCAGGGCTCGGCGAGCACCGAGATTGCCCGCAACGTCGAGGCGATCGCCCGCATGGCCGAGGAGAACAACGAATCGGTCAAGCGCACCTCCCAGACCGCCGTCCGGCTCGAGGGCGTCGCCGGCGAGCTGCTCGATCAGGTGTCGCGCTTCCGTGTCTGAGGCCTCGCCTGGCGGCGTGCCACGGCGCGCAGCAGGTGGATGCGCCAGGCAAACTTGACGCCGAAATAGCCGAGCACGGCGAGGCCGCTGGCGAGCATCAGCAGGCCCAGCGCCAGCGGCTCGCCGAGGCCGAGCAGCCAGTCCAGCCCTGCCGACAGCCACTCCCCCAGGCTGGCGTCGCCCTTCGGCGGTGGCGGCGTGAATGTTCCGCCGCTGGCCAGCAGCCAGTCGCCCAGGGTGAATGCCGCGAGGTACAGCGGGACGATCGTGAACGGGTTGCTGTAGAGGGTCGTCACCAGCGCGAGTGGCAGATTGACCCGGAAGACGACGCACGCGAGCGCCGCCCCGGGCATCTGGAACGGGCCGGGGATCAGGCCGCAGAACAGGCCGACGGCGATCGCGCCGGCTGCCGAATGACGGTTCAGGTGCCACAGCCGCGGATGGAGCAGGGTGCCGGCAAAGGGGCGCATCCAGCGGTTGTGCCGCACGGCGGACGGATCCGGCAGATGCCTTCTTATCAGTCGGCGCACGGCGCGCCCCCCGGGAGATGACGGCGGTGGCCGGAAACGAGGCTGGCTTGCATGGTGGCCCTGCGGTTGATCCGGGCTCGATGGTGACGGATGGCGGATTCTATCCCGTGTCCGCCGCCCGGCCGCCAGACGTGCTGGAACCCGCCCCGTCGCGTCGGGCCGGCAGCCGCGACCGCCGCCATGGGGTGCGGCGACGGATTGCTCGGTGGCGGGCTTGGTGCGGGCACGCGAGCTGCGTTCTAATGGCGGGATGTATGCCATTGTCTTGGCAGTGGTCGTTGCCTGCCAGATGCTGCAGTCGCTGCCGGTGCTGCCGTCGGCGACCTCGCTGGCGGCGATCTCCGCGGTCGGCGTGCTGCTGGCCGTGCCTGCCCGGCTGTGCCGGTGCCGCCGCTGGGCACCGGCGGTGGCGTTCCCGGCGGCATTCGCGCTGGCATTCGCCTGGGCCGGCTGGCGCGCCGAGTGGCGGCTCGCCGACGAACTCGCGACCACGCTGGAGGGGCGCGATCTGTCGGTCGCTGGCGCGATCGTCAGCCTGCCGACGCACCTGTCCGGATCGGTAGGATTCGATTTCGCGCTCGACGACGCGATCGTCGGCGTGCCTCGCCTGCTGCGCCTGCGCTGGTATGCATCGGGCGAGCGCCTGCCGCCGCCGCCCGAGCTGGTGCCGGGCCAGCGCTGGCGCCTGACGGTGCGGCTGAAGCGTCCCCATGGCCGCCTCAATCCCCATGGCAGCGACAGGAGCGGGCGGCTGCTGCAGGAAGGCATCCGCGCGGTCGGCTACGTGCGCACCCCGCAGACCAGCGAACGATTGCCGGGCCGGGGTGGGGGCATCAAGGCGTGGATCGCGGCGCGGCGTCTGGAAGTGCGCGAGCGCTTCGGGACCGTGCTCGCCGGACGGCCCTGGGGCGGGATCGCGGTGGCGGTCGCGCTGGGCGACCAGTCGGCGATCGATGCCGGGCAATGGCAGGTGCTGCGCGACCTGGGCATCGTCCACCTGGCGGTGGTATCCGGTCTGCACGTCACCATGGCGGCCGCCTGTGGCGGCCTCGCGGTGGCCTGGTTGTGGCGGCGCAGCCGGCTATGCCTGAGGCTGCCGACACCGGTGGCCGGGGCACTTGCCGGGCTGGTTCTGGCCTGGTGCTACGCGGCACTGGCCGGATTCGGCCTGCCGGTGCAGCGCAGCGTGCTGATGCTGAGCGTGGTCGCGCTGGGCTGGTTGGCCGGCCACCGGATGCGGCCGGGGCGGGTGCTTGCCGCCGCGCTGCTGGCGGTGCTGGTGTTCGACCCGTGGGCGGTGCTTTCGCCGGGCCTGTGGCTGTCGTTCGTCGCCGTCGGGATCCTGCTGGTGGTCGGACGGCGCGCTGTCGACGAGGGGGGCTGGCGGCGGCTGCCGGTGGCACTGCTGCGTTGCCAGCTGGCGATCAATCTGGCGATGATTCCGGCGCTGCTGGTCTTCTTCCAGCAGTTCTCGCTGGTCGCGCCGATCGCCAATCTGATCGCGGTCCCGGTGTTCAGCCTGGTGGCGCTGCCGCTTTGCCTGGCCTACGTGGTGCTTCCGTTCGATATCCTGCTGCTGACTGCCGATGCCGTCATCGAGTGGTCGATGGTCCTGCTGAGTCGGCTGCTGGCAGGCGACGTCGCGAACTGGCAGCAGGCCGCGCCGCCCCTGGCGCTGGCATTGCCGGCCATGCTCGGCTGCGCGTGGGCGGTGCTGCCACGGGCGACGCCGGGCAGGGCGGCGGCCCTGACCCTTCTGGTGCCGCTGCTGCTGTACCGCCCGCAGCGTCCCGGCGACGGCGAGTTCGAGCTGGTGGTGCTGGACGTCGGCCAGGGCCTGGCGGTACATGTCGCCACGGCCGCACACGACATGCTGTTCGACACCGGGCCGGCATGGCTGGGCGGCGACGCCGGCCGCTCGGCAGTCGTGCCGTACCTGCGTGCCGGTGGCGTCGCGAGACTCGATCTGCTGGTACTGAGCCATGCCGACCGGGACCACGCCGGTGGCGCGCGCAGCATCGCCGCGGCGCTGCCGGTGGCGCACGGCGCGACCATCGCCGGGGTCGACACGGCGCAGCTCGGCGGTGACTGGCGCCGGTGCCGAGCCGGCGAGGGCTGGAGCTGGGATGGCGTGCATTTCGAGTGGCTCAATCCGCTGAGCGGGCTGCCGGCTGCTGCGGCCAGCCGGAACGACCGGTCCTGCGTGCTGAGGGTCAGCGGCGCCGCCGGGGCGGCGCTGATTGCCGCCGACATCGGTGCCGCTGCAGAGGCGAGATTGCTGGCCGATGCCGCGAGCGAGCTGCGTGCCGACCTGGTGCTGGTGCCGCATCACGGCAGCGCGTCGTCGTCGTCGCCGGCGTTCGTGGCGGCGGTCGCTCCTGCCGCGGCGGTGTATTCGGTGGGACACCGATCGCAGTTCGGCCATCCCAGGCCGGATGTCTGGTCGCGCTGGACCGCGATCGGAGCCCGGGGGCTGCGCACCGACAGCCAGGGTGCGGTTCGCGCGAGCTTCACCCGTGCGGGGCTGGCACTGACGGCCGAGCGCGAGCTTCGCGAACGGTATTGGCACGGTCGCTGACGTGCCGCCGGCGGATCCGGAGGTGGGCCGCGCCGGGCGCGACCGCCCGACGGCGGAGCGGCCTTCTTCCCGGCACCGGGCACCGCCACCTCCCGGATCGCTCCGACGGGCGCGTAGCGGCGGCAATCGGGCTAAACTGGCGGCAGCCGAAACCCCGCGGGGGAAGTCTGTTGATGAACTTGTCGACCTTGTTGGACCGATTCCTCGGTGCCGAGAGTGCCGATCGGCCGCCGCAGATGCGCGAACGCACGGTGCAGTGCATCGGTGCCCACGGCCTGCACCGGATGGCCTATCGCGAATGGGGCGACCCGCTCAACCCGCGGGTGCTGATCTGCGCCCATGGCCTGACCCGCAACGGGCGCGATTTCGACTCCCTGGCGGCCGTCATGAGCCGCGACTACCGGGTGGTGTGCCCGGATGTGGTCGGACGCGGGCGCAGCGAGTGGCTGAGGGTCAAGGACGGCTACGCCCTGCCGCAGTACGTGGCGGACATGATCACCCTGATCGCCCGACTCGACGTCGACACGGTCCAATGGGTCGGCACCTCGATGGGCGGCTTGATCGGCATGCTGATCGCAAGCCAGCCGGGCAACCCTATCCATCGCCTGGTATTGAACGATGTCGGCCCGGTGGTCACCGTGGCATCGATCGAGCGCATCGGCCAGTACGTCGGCAGCGCTCCCAGGTTCGACGACATCGAACAGGCGGAGGCCTATCTGCGAGTGGTGTGCGCTCCGTTCGGCGCGCTCAGCGACGAGCAGTGGCGCCACCTCACCGAGAATGCGGTGATCGAGGTCGAAGGCGGGCTGGCGATGGCCTACGATCCGGGCATCGGCGAGCCGTTCCGCAAGAATCCGCTCGTCGAGGACGTGGACCTGTGGCCGGTGTACGACGCGATCCGCTGCCCGACCATGGTGATGCGCGGCGCCGAATCCGACCTGCTCGAGCGCGAAACGGCCGAGGAGATGTCCCGGCGCGGGCCCTGCGCGCGGGTTGTCGAAGTGGCCGACGTCGGCCATGCGCCGATGCTGCTCGACGAGGTCCAGATCGGCGAGGTACGGGACTTCCTGTTGGCCCAGTGAGGTGATCGGCGGCAAGCCGCCGTCGCCGCGCTCAATGCAGGTGTCGCGGCATGTGTTCGGCGGGCTCCTCCGGCAACTCGGCGTGCACTGCCTCTCCGTCCGGTGACGGATAGTAGGGCGCGCCGCAGTCGTCGCAGTATTCGAGGGGGAACGGGTGGTCGAGCACCAGGATCTCCTGCACGCCGCAATCGCGCAATGTGGCTTCGATCTGGGCGATCGACTCGGCCTCGTCGTCCTCGGCGCCAAGGAGTGGCCACACGACACCGTGCACGACGTCGTTGCTCGGTTTCAGCGTGAAGCCGATGCGGAATTCTTCCAGTTGACGGTCGTGAAACGGCGCGACCACGGCCCGCAGGCCCGACGCCGGTGCTTCGAGGGTGGTGCCGAGGAAAGCCACCGAGGCGCGCACCGAGTATGGCCGGCTTTCCCGGTCGGCCTGGCGGCTGGCCGCGAAATAGGTTTCGGGCAGCACCACCTCGACCGCGCAGCCCGGCAGCAGTGGTGCCAGGCAGGCACCGCCCTGGTTGCGCCATTGTTCGAGGCTGTGCTCGCGGTTGCCGCCTTGCTCCTGCCAGCGAAACACCGGCGCGCCACGCGGTACCGCGACCGCGGCCAGAAGGTAGCGGAGGTCGGACAGGAACTGGTTGGTCTCCGGCATGCCCTCGGCGTCGACCCGCATGTCCCGGTTGTTCAGTGCCTCGGCGCCGAGTTCTTCGGCGAAGCCGGCGGTGGCGCAGTAGCCGACCGGCAACTGGTCCGGGCTGAACAGGTGATCCGCCATCGCCATGCGCACCTCGTCGGCGAGCACATGGGCCTGCAGATGAACACGCAGGTTGGCGAGAACCGCGGGCGGAATCGTGCCCGCCGGGATGCGGAAGCGCGACCACGCCAGCACCGGGGCGGCGATCAGCAGCACGTCTTGCTCGCCGCGACGCCGGAACGCCGTCTCGGCCCGGGATTCGACGAAATCCGCCAGTTCGTCGTAGGCGCGCGAACTGACCGGATGCAGATGGTCGAAGGCCTCGTTGAAGATCTCGTCGTCGTTGGCATCGAGCAGGCTGTCGACGATGTCGACCAGCCGCTTTTCCCAGAAGCGGTCTTCCTGGCGGCTGCCGGATTCGGCCAGGCCGTTGGCCAGCCAGACCAGTTGCTCGGCGTCGGGGGAAAGGCCGCTGCGGCGGCCGAATCGGCTGCGTTTCATGTCCATACCTGGGTCGGCTGCGAGCGCACTCGTGGCCCGGGAGCGGCATTGTAGCCGCCTGGCGGCCCGCCCTCAGTATACGTGCTTGTTGAGGCGGACCTCATGCAGAATCTTGGCCGAGATCTCCTCGATCGACTTGGCGGTGGAATCCATCCACTCGATGCCTTCCCGCCGCATCATGCGCTGGGCCTCCTCAATCTCGTAGCGGCAGTTCTCGACCGACGCGTAGCGCGAATTGGGGCGGCGCTCCTGGCGGATCTGGGACAGGCGCTCGGGCGAGATGGTCAGGCCGAACAGCTTCTTGCGGTGGCGCTGGAGATCCCCGGGCAGGCGGTTGCGCTCGAAATCCTCCGGGATCAGCGGGTAGTTTGCGGCCTTGACGCCGAACTGCATCGCCAGATAGAGGCTGGTCGGCGTCTTGCCGGAGCGTGACACGCCGACCAGGATCACGTCGGACTGCTCGAGGCCGGCGTCGACCACGCCGTCGTCGTGGGCGAGGGTGAAGTTGATGGCCTCGATCCGGCCCTTGTATTCGAGGCTTTCGGCGATGCCGCGGAAGCGGCCGACGGCGTGGGTCGAGCGCTGCCCGAGCTCGGTCTCCAGCGGGTCGATGAAGGATTCGAACAGGTCGATCAGCATCGCGCCGGTCTCGCGAAGCAGCTTGACCGATTCCGGACTGACCAGTGTGTTGAAGACGATCGGGCGCACGCCGTCGCGTTCGATAGCCTCGCGGATCGCGCGTACGCAGTCGATGACCTTGTCGAGGTTGTCGACGAAGGGGACCCGCACCTGACGGAAACGGATGTTCGGAAACTGCGCGAGCAGGCTGTGGCCGAAGGTCTCGGCGGTGATGCCGGTGCCATCGGAGATGAAGAATACGGTTCGCGTGTCGGTGGTGGTCATGGCCTGTGGTCGGTGCTTGCGGAGGGTTAACCTATGATGTGGCGGCGCACGCCAGCGGATAGAATTGCGATTTTGCTTTTACGACAACATTTACGGAAGGTTTTCCCATGACCCGTTTTGTCATTCCGTTCGAAGAGCTCCGCATGACCGATGTCGAGCAGGTCGGCGGCAAGAATGCTTCGCTCGGCGAGATGATCAGCCAGTTGCCGGCGAGTGTCCGCGTGCCCGGCGGCTTCGCGACCACGGCCGCGGCCTACCGGGAGTTCCTCGAGCACGAGGGGCTGGCGGGGCGCATCCACGCAGCGCTCGAAACGCTGGATGTGGACGACGTCGATGCGCTCGCGCGCACTGGTGCGGAAATCCGCAGCTGGCTCGTGGACACGCCGTTTCCGGAGCGGCTCGAAGGCGAGATCAAGGCCGCCTACGAACGGCTGACGACAGAGGGCGAGGGCAGCTTCGCGGTGCGTTCGTCGGCCACTGCCGAGGATCTGCCGGACGCCTCGTTCGCGGGTCAGCAGGAATCCTTCCTGAACATCCACGGTTACGACAACATCCTGCACGCGATCAAGGAAGTGTTCGCGTCGCTGTATAACGACCGTGCCATCGCCTACCGCGTGCACAAGGGTTTCACCCACGCGGAAGTGGCGCTGTCGGCCGGCGTGCAGCGGATGGTGCGGTCCGACATCGGCGGATCCGGCGTGATGTTCACGATGGATACCGAGTCGGGATTCGACGATGTCGTGTTCATCACCGCCTCCTATGGCCTCGGCGAGACGGTGGTGCAGGGGGCGGTCAACCCGGACGAGTTCTATGTGCACAAGCCGACGCTGGCCGAGGGCAAGCCCTCGGTGGTGCGCCGCAATCTCGGCTCCAAGCTGATCAAGATGGTGTTCTCGGAGGATCGCAAGGCGGGCCGCTCGACGATCACCGTGGACGTGCCGGAAGCCGACCGCAACCGCTTCTCGCTGAGCGACGCCGACGTGCTGGAACTGGCCCGCTACGCGGTGATCATCGAGCAGCACTACGGCCGGCCGATGGACATCGAGTGGGGCAAGTCCGGCGACGACGGCAAGATCTACATCCTGCAGGCGCGTCCGGAGACCGTGAAGAGCCGCCAGAGCGGCAACGTCATGGAGAAATACCGCCTGAAGCAGTACGGCAAGCGGCTGACCCACGGCCGCGCGATCGGTCAGAAGATCGGCGTCGGTCCGGTAAGGGTGATCCAGTCGGCCAGCGAGATGAACCGGGTCCAGGCCGGCGACGTACTGGTCACCGACATGACCGATCCGAACTGGGAGCCGGTGATGAAGCGGGCGAGCGCGATCGTCACCAACCGCGGCGGACGGACCTGCCACGCGGCGATCATCGCGCGCGAGCTGGGCATTCCGGCGATCGTCGGCTGCGGCAACGCCACCGAGGTGCTCGACGAAGGCGAGTCGGTGACGGTGTCCTGTGCCGAGGGTGATACCGGCTACGTCTATCGCGGCCGCCTCGAGTTCGAAGTGACCACCACCGACATGGGCAACCTGCCCGAGCTGCCGGTCAAGATCATGATGAACGTGGGCAATCCGGAACTGGCGTTCGAGTTCGCCCAGATCCCCAACGCCGGTGTCGGCCTGGCGCGGCTGGAGTTCGTCATCAACAACATGATCGGCATCCACCCGAAGGCGATCCTCGAACTCGACCAGGTGCCGGCCAGTCTGCGCAACGAGATCCAGCGCCGCTCGCGCGGCTACCTGACGCCGAAGCAGTTCTTCATCGAGAAGATCGTCGAAGGCGTGGCGACGCTGGCAGCGGCGTTCTATCCGCGGCCGGTGATCGTTCGTCTGTCGGATTTCAAGTCCAACGAATATCGCAAGCTGCTCGGCGGCGAGATCTACGAGCCGGAAGAAGAGAATCCGATGCTCGGCTTCCGCGGCGCGTCACGCTACATCGCCCACTCGTTCCGCGACTGTTTCGAGATGGAATGCATCGCGATGAAGAAGGTGCGCAACGAGCTGGGCCTGACCAACGTGCAGCTGATGGTGCCGTTCGTACGCAATCTGGAGGAGGCCGGCGCGGTCGTGGAGCTGCTGGCCGAGCACGGCCTGAAGCGCGGCGAAAGGGGGCTCAAGCTGATCATGATGTGCGAGATCCCGTCGAACGCGCTGCTCGCCGAGCGCTTCCTCGACCATTTCGACGGTTTCTCGATCGGCTCCAACGACCTGACCCAGCTCACCCTCGGCCTGGACCGCGATTCGGGCCTGGTGGCCCACGCCTTCGACGAGCGCGATCCCGCGGTCAAGCAGCTGCTGTCGATGGCGATCCAGGCGGCCAACCGCCTGGGCAAGTACGTCGGCATATGCGGACAGGGACCGTCGGATCACGCGGACTTTGCCGAATGGCTGATGGACGAAGGCATCCAGACCATATCGCTCAACCCCGATACCGTTGTCGATACCTGGTTGAGACTCGCCGCGCATGGCGTAAAGTGATTCTTAATCATGCGTTTGCAGGATGTTTCGACGCTTCGATGGCTGCCTCGACGGCAGCCGATTCGGGGGGGCGAAGTGCTATACTGCAAAACTTTCGCGAATTGCGACCGTAGATACACTCTACAACAACCGAGCACACGGGCGGCCATGACAGGCACGCCCGAAGATGAACCACGTCGGGAGGCTGGATGGCGCTAGTCATTCTATCGGCGGATACGGCCGCGGAATCGAAGGTGAGGACCGTTTCGGCGCGGCGGCTTGTCGTCGGAGTCGCGGCGTTGGTTGCCGGCGCGCTCGCCGGCGGGTTCTGGCTGGGCTACGACCTCGCCCACGCTGATCGTGCGGTACAGGTCGTGCTCGACCAGCCCGCGGCGGAGGCCGAAGCGGATGCCACGGACGAGACGGCGATCGTCGAGATGCCGTCGAGCGAGCCGGCAAGCCGTTTCCTGATCGGGCGCGTCGGAGAACTGTCGGGCCGGCTGCTCCGGCTCGAGGCGGAAGCGATCCTGCTGGCCAAGCGCCTGGGCCTGGAAAGCGACGAGGATGGCGAGGTCGAGGACGATCCGGAAGAGGATTCGAAGGCCACCGGCAAGCCCGCCGAGGGCGGCCCGATGATCCCGGCGATCGGCGAAGGTCTGAGCAGTTCCGACGAGGCGATGGCGGTGGTCGGCAGCAGCATCGAGATGCTCGAGGCCGACCTGCGCAGGCTGTCGGAGACGCTGTCCACGATCGACGAGATGGCCGCCCGGCAGGTCGTCGAGTCGATGATCTTTCCGAGCCGTGCGCCGGTGATCGGCTCGCACATAGGTTCGCGCTTCGGCAATCGCTCCGACCCGTTCACCAAGCGGCGTGCATTCCACAGCGGACTCGACTTCCCGGGGCGATCGGGTACACCGATCCACGCCAGTGCCGGCGGTGTCGTGATATACGCCGGCTATCGCGGCGACTATGGTCGTCAGGTCGAGATCGACCATGGCAACGGTCTGACCACCCGCTACTCCCACGCCCGCCGACTGCGTGTCAAGCCCGGCGACGTGGTGACTCCCGGACAGCACATCGCGGACGTCGGTTCGAGCGGCCGTTCCACCGGTCCGCACCTGCACTTCGAGGTCCTCAAGAACGGCAGATTCGTCGATCCCGAGGACTATCTGCGCGCTGGCTGAGAGCGCGCATGCCGGGTCTGTTCGGCGCTGGTCGGAACACCAGGGAATTGACCGCAACGACCTATACGGTCGAGCGCGGCGGTGGCGGTTCCAGGGTCGTGTCGAGCGTGCTTGCCGTGTGCTGCCTGGTGCTCGCCGGCTACGCCACATTCCAGGTGTTCAGCGAGCAGTTCGCTCCAGCCTCGCGGGTGAGCCAGCTGGAGGCCGAGAACCGGCAGCTGCGCCAGCGGCTGGTCACCGAAACGGGGCGCCTGGGCGAGCAACTGACGGATGCACGCCTGCAGGCCGAAATGGACGCGGCGACCCGGGCCGAACTCGAGCGACAGCTCGAAGAGCTGAACACCCAGCTCAAGGAGGCGAACGAGGAACTGACCTTCTTCAGGCAGGCCAAGAAATCGAAGCCGTGACGAGCGCGGGCGAGAGACAACGGAGGAGAACTATGCTGCGTCGCAAGAAAACCCAATCGATCGAGGTCACCAAGCTCTCCAGCCTGGTGGCCGACAACGTCGAGATCACCGGCGATCTCGCGTTTTCCGACGGGCTGCGGGTGGACGGCTCGGTACGCGGGAATCTGTCGAACAAGGCGGGGGAAAAGGGTTTGCTGGTGCTCAGCGAGCGTGGCCGCATCGAAGGCAACGTCCAGGTCCACGACGCGGTGATCAACGGCGTCATCGTCGGTGACGTCAGCGTCGAGCATTTTCTCGAGCTGCAGCCCAAGGCGCGGATCACCGGCGACATTCGCTATCGCCGGCTGCAGATGGATTGCGGCGCCTCGGTATCCGGAACCCTGACCTGCGAGTCGGAAGGTGAAGCTGTCACCAAGGCCGGGTCCAAGAGCGACGAGAAGGTCGTCGAACTGACCAATACCAACACCAGCCACGGTTAGCCGCGCGGCCGCCGGGACTTTTCCTCTTCCAATCGTGGAATTCGAACTGCAGTGGTGGCACTGGATCGTGCTCGCCGTCGGGCTGGCGGTGGCCGAACTGGCGATCCCTTCCTTCTTCGTGATCTGGTTCGGCGCCGGAGCTGCTCTGGTCGGGCTGGCGATGCTGGTCGTGCGCGACCTGTCGCTGGCCGAGCAACTGGCGATCTGGACTCTGGCGTCGCTGGCAATGGTCTTCGCGTGGTTCCGGGTGTTCCGCTCCGGGCGCCACAAGACGCGGATCGGCCTGGCGGAAGGCGAGGTTGTCGGCGAGGTCGGCCTGCTGGTCGGCGAGGTGGCGCCTTTCCAGCGTGGCAAGGTGCGTTTCCAGAAGCCGTTGCTCGGTGCCGACGAATGGGCGTGCATCGGTGACGAGCGAATCGCCGCCGGCGAGCGGGTCCGGGTAGTGGCGATCGAAGGCAGCATTCTCAAGGTGGCGCGCAGCGCGAAGGGGGGCACATGAGCGAAGGTCTGATCGTCGTAATCGCGATCCTGGTGTTCGTGGTGGTCACGATTGCCAAGGGCGTGCGGATCATTCCGCAGGGCGAGGAGTGGATCGTCGAGCGGCTGGGCAAGTACCAGGACACCCTCAAGCCCGGCTTGAAGATCATCGTGCCGTACATCGACCGGGTCGCCTACCGTCTGATCACCAAGGACATCATCCTCGACGTCCAGGAACAGGAGGTGATCACGCTCGACAACGCAGTGATCCTGGCCAATGCGGTGGCCTTCGTGAAGGTCACCGATCCGGTCAAGGCGGTGTATGGCGTGACCGACTACGCCGAGGCGATCCGCAACCTGATCATGACCACCCTGCGTTCGATCATCGGCGAGATGGAGCTCGACGAGGCGCTGTCTTCGCGCGACAAGATCAAGGCCCGGCTGCGCGAGAGCATCGCCGACGAGGCCGTGGATTGGGGCCTCACGGTCAAGTCGGTGGAGATCCAGGACATCAACCCGTCCCAGTCGATGCAGAAGGCGATGGAGATGCAGGCCGCCGCCGAGCGCGAACGCAAGGCGATGGTGACCAAGGCCGAAGGCGAAAAGCAGTCGGCGATCCTCGAAGCCGATGCCAGGCTCGAGGCGGCCAAGCGCGATGCCAGTGCCCAGGTGATGCTGGCCGAGGCCTCGGCCGAGGCGATCCGCCGGGTGACCAAGGCGATCGGCAGCGAGACCGCGCCCGTCTATTACATGCTCGGCGAGCGCTACGTTCAGGCGCTGCGCGCCCTCGGCGAATCCGACAACTCGAAGCTGGTGGTGCTGCCGGGCGACATCCGCGAGGCCTTGAAAGGCCTCTTCAGCCAGGCGCGGTGAGCGGCGCCGCGGCGTAGCCGCGGAATCCGGCGAGCAGGTAAAGATGGACGCGCCGCTCGAAGTCGCGGTGCACGCGTACGACTCGCTCGCCGAGATCGCTGGCCGAATCGAAGCGCGCGAGCACCGACTCGTCCAGCGGCTCGCGGCTGACGAACAGCAGGTCGCGACCGCGGGCGCCGGCCAGGCTGGTGGTCAGCTGGTAGTGGTCGATGACCCGGCCTTCGGGATTCCAGCTGGCGTACTCGCGGGGCCCGAGGAAGTAGATCAGGTGGGCCAGCAGGTCTCGGTCGCGGGCCACCAGAATCGCCTGCGGGTGCTCGTGCAGTGCCGGCGCCACTGCCTGCGCCAGCTCGTGCCAGCCCCGCGCGCGCTTGTATGGATCCTTGTTGCGGCTGATCTCGACGCCGACGCCACGTGCGATGTCCGGCCAGTGATAGACCGCGCTGACCAGCAGCAGGTTGATCAGCACGGTGGCCGTCAGGGTGCGCCAGCGCCGCGTGTCGCCCAGCCAGCCGGCAGTGAGCACGACACCGGCGACGAAGGACGGCGCCGCCCAGTTGCCGTTGGCCCCCCCGCGCAGCGCCTGCGCGCTGACCAGCGCCAGCAGCGGCAGGCTCATGCCGAGCAGCATCCGCCACACCGGGTCGCGCACGCCCAGGACGGTCCGCACGATCGCCCACAGCATGCCCAGGAACAGCAGCGGGCCCATCGACAGCCATTGCCCGCCCAGGAACTCGCCGAGATTGCTTCGATCCCCGGGATTGTCGTCGAGCTGGGTGATGTCTGCGGTGTGGCGGAAGGTCGGGAAGTCATGGCTCCAGTTCCACCACAGGTTGGGCGCGAATACCAGCAGCGCGATCAGCAGCGCGACCCACGGCCGTGGCCCGGCGAGTGCGCGTCGGCCGGTGCCGCTGGCCAGCATCACGAGTAGAGCCGAAGGCAGGAAGGCCGCCATCGTGTACTTCGTCAGCAGGCCGAGCCCGACCCACACGCCGAGCAGCAGCCATTGGCGCCAGCCGCCGTCCTCGTAAAGCCCAGACCACAACGCGAGCATGGCCAAGGACCAGAACAGCAACAGCGGAGCGTCGGTGGACACGAACAGGCCGAGGGCGCCAACCAGCGGCATGGTCAGGAAAGCGAGGCCGGCCCAGAAACCGACGCGCTCGTCGAACATCAACGAAGCGAGGCGGAAGATCACCAGCGCGGCGATCGGATAGCACAGCAGCGACGGCAGCTTGATCGCCAGCAGGCCGTCGCCGAACAGCGCGCCACTGGCCGCGATCAGTGCCGCTATCACCGGCGGTTTCGAGAAGTAGCCCCAGTCGAGGGCCTTCGACCAGCCCCAGTAGTAGGCTTCGTCGACGTAGAGATCGATGCCCAGGTGCTGGATCACCCACATCCGGTAGGCGGTCAGCAGGACCGCGATCGCGGCCAGTGTCGGCGCGGCGCGGCTCGGGCTCATGGCATCTGCCGGCGCAGGATCACGACGCCGCCTTCGACCCCCACCGTGCGGTAGCCGCTGTCCGGTACGCGATCGATGCGGGTCACGGCGAGGCCGCCCGGCTCCGGCTGGCGGCGAGGCGTCACCGCCTGGCGATAGACGCTGAAACTCGGTGCGGTATAGCTCATCAGGGTCACCGGCTCGCCGGTCTCGCGGAGCGCCAGCGCCGCGCGCTTGACCGGGCCCTGGGCGAGTTCGCCGGCAAGCGGCACCACGAACACCACCAGCAGCAGACCCTGCAGCGCACCGGCGCTCGCCAGCCGCCGCCAGATCGGCACCCGCGAGAGGTGGAACAACGCGGCCCAGCACGCGATGCCGCCGAATGTGGCGAGGACGTAGAACGGGCTGGTCTCGGCCACCGCCCGGCCGAGCTGGGCGCGGCTGTAGGCGTCGCCGGCCTGGCTGGCGGCGAGTGCCGCGAGGATCCACGGCAGCATCGCATAGACGGCCATCAGGATCGCCGGTGGCAATCCGTGGGCCCAGACCCGCTTCAGGTCGTCGCGGTGGGCCGCGATCAGCAGGAACAGCGGTGTGCAGCCATACAGCACGTAGTGCGGCAGCTTGGTGCCCGACAGACTGAAGAAGGCCACCACGAAGGCCGCCCAGATCCACAGCAGGCGACGCACGCCGGTGGCGAGGTCGTCCCGCAGTCCCCTGATCGCGGCGAACAGGGGGCCGGTCCAGGGCAGCAGCAGCAGCGGTACCGCGAACAGATAGTAGGCGATGCTGCCGCCGTGGCCTTCGAGCGTGCCGGAGAAGCGCTCGACGTTGTGCCTCAGGACGAAGCCGTCGATGAACAATTGGCCGTGGATGTTCAGTGCCGCGGCATACCACGGGACCACCAGCAGCAGGAAGATCAGCCAGCCGAGGGGATCGGCCACGGCCTTCAGCCAGCGCCGCCAATGGCCGCGCGAGGCGCAGTAGAGCAGGGTGACGGCGGCCGGTACGAGGATCGCGATCGGCCCCTTGGTGAGCGCGCCGAGTCCCATCCACAGGAAGCTGCGCAGCAGCGGCAGGCGCCGGCCGGACTCGAGGTGACGCCAGGCGTCGAACAGGGTCAGCGCCAGCAACAGGTTGAGCAGCGCGTCGGCGGTGGCGGCGCGACCGATGATCATCGGCCCTAGGGAGGTCGATGCGACCGCCAGCGCGGCGAGCGCGGCATCGGCACCGAAACGCTGCCGGGCGAAGTGCCACGTGGCGTAGCACCAGGCGATCGCGGCCAGCGCCGACGGCAGGCGGAACGCCCATTCGCTGGGACCCAGCGCGAGATAGGCGAGCGCCTGCAGCCAGTAGATCAGGATCGGTTTGTCGAAGCGATGCTCGCCGTTGAGATAGGTCGACAGGAAGTCGCCGCGCTCGAACATCTCGCGGGTGGCCTCCGAGAAGGCACCCTCGTCCACGTCGAACAGCGGCGCGCTGCCGAGGCACAGCAGGTACATCACCGGCGGCAGCAGGAACACCAGAATCCGGAACCAGTCCGGCTTTGGCGCGAGGGTGGTCGGTCGTCGGATCATGCCGGTTCGTGCCAGCCCTCGTCGGCACGCAGGGCCTCGCTCGGGCGCACCAGGTAGGCCTGGGCGCCGCCGGACTCGAACAGCACCCGCGTCAACAGTTCGGCCAGCACGCCCGAGGTGACCATCTGGATGCCGGCGATCACCAGGAAGAAGCCGCCGAACAGCAGCGGGCGGGTGCCGATGTCCTCGCCGAGCAGCAGCTTGACCGCCACCAGATAGGTGAGGATGGCAGCGCCGAGGGCGCCGAGGGCGATGCCGATGCCGCCGAAGAAGTGCCCGGGCCGGGTGCGGTAGCGCATGAAGAAGAAGACGAAGAGCAGGTCCAGCACGACTCGGAAGGTTCGCGAGATGCCGTACTTGGATTGGCCGAACACCCGCGCGTGATGGTTAACCACCTCCTGGGCGATGCGCTGCGGCGTGGTCACGGTGGCGAGCCAGGCGGGGATGAAGCGGTGCATCTCGCCAAACAGCTTGACGTTCTTGATCGCCGAGCCGCGGAACACCTTCAGGCTGCAGCCATAGTCCTTCAGGCGCACGCCGGTCATGCGGGCGATCAGGCGGTTGGCGATGCGCGACGGGATCTTGCGCAGCAGCAGGCCGTCCTGGCGGTTCTTGCGCCAGCCGGCGACCAGGTCGAGGTCCTCGCGCAGCAGGCGGCCGACCATGCGCGGGATGTCCACCGGATCGTTCTGCAGGTCGCCGTCCATGGTCACGATGACGTCACCGCGGGCGGCGTCGATGCCGGCCTGCATCGCCGCGGTCTGCTTGAAATTGCGCAGCAATTCGACGACCCGCACATGGGCGCCGCGCTCGGCCGCAGCACGCCGCAATTCGGCAGGGGTCGCGTCCGAGCTGCCGTCGTCCACCAGCACGATCTCCCAAGGCTGGGGGTAACCGTCGAGGGCCTGGTGCACGCGCTCGAGCAGCGGCTCGACGTTCTCGGCCTCGTTGTACATCGGGACGACCAGCGACAGCCGGTGGGGCGGCAGGTCGTCGGGAATCTCGGGGGTGGCTGGGGGCAGCGGCGGCGCCGTGGTGGCAGGAGCGTTCATTGTGTGTTGGAAGTCTCGTTGGGGTCGGTTAGCGGGCGCATCAGGCCGGCGATCCAGGCCAGGGAGCCGGCCAGCACGGCACTGGCGATGACCAGCAGGTGCAGGGCCAGCGCGACCTGCAGGCCGTGGGCCAGGGCGACGCCGGAAGGCAGCATGGCGGCGGCGGCGCCGGCCTCGTAGGTGCCGAAGCCGGCCACGCCCTGGACCGGCAGGATCGCTGCCAGCTCGGCGCCGAGGGCGCCGGCGGCGCCGGTCGGCAGGCCGGCCGGCAGCAATTCGGCCAGTACCCAGGCCTGGGTCAACAGCTTGACCGACCAGTTGGCGATCGTCCACAGCCAGCCGAAGCGGGCATGGCGGGTCGAATCGGCGAAGGCGTCGCGCAGCCTGCCCAGGCGCGCGGCGACCGCCGAGCCCTGGTGCCAGCGATGGGGGGCGCGTGCCCAGCGCGGCAACCACAGCGCCATACCGACGACCAGCGCGACACCGGCGACGCGCAGCGGCAGCGCCAGGCCGGGCCAGACTGCGGCGGCGAGGGCCGCGACGACGAAGGCGTCCTGCAGCCGGAACCAGAACAGCGAGGCGATCGCACGGGGCAACGGCGTGCCGAACTGGCGGCGCAGGAGCAGCGGGAAGGCGGCCTCGCCGCCACGGAAGGGCACCACGTTGACCATCGCGTTATGCACCAGCACGATGCGC
This sequence comes from Rhodocyclaceae bacterium, assembly GCA_020445745.1. GTDB lineage: Bacteria > Pseudomonadota > Gammaproteobacteria > Burkholderiales > Rhodocyclaceae > Cognatazoarcus. Next base: position 129,369 of record JAGRGB010000029.1, read on the forward strand.
AGGCAGGCTAGGTAGCGGCCGCCGGTGTCGCCGCGGAACTCGTCGCTGACGCGCAACGCGCGCAGCGCATAGCTCAGCGCGAATCCGCCCAGGGCAAGCATGATCAGCCCGGGACTGAAGCTGGCGAGGCTGTCGCCGAGGGTCCGCCAGCGACCGTCGCTCGCCAGCCAGACCAGCAGGGCCAGGCTCAGCAGCAGTGCCAGCAGCCGTTTCAGCGATCCCACGGCGGGCTCGCCTGCGCCGCGCCGGCGGCATCTCGGAAGGCTCGGGGCAACACGAATGTTCGCGGCTAGTCAGGACGCTGGATTGTATCTCAAGGCCCGTCGGCGGCGTGCCACGGGCGGCCCCGCCGGCACCGGCCGGGCCCGGCGGCTCGGGTATAATCCGCGCTTCCCGTCCTACCCGCGGAAGTGCTCCCTTCCGCCATGAGCCCCGACGTCGTCCATGCCCCAGATCCTCAGCCTGCGCGGCGCGCCGGCCTTGTCCGCGCCGCGCCTTTCCCGTCTCCACAACGACTTGCAGGCACACCTCCCGGGCCTGCGGTCGGTCGATGCCGAGTTTGCCTACTTCGTCAAAACGCAGTCTGATCTCGATGCCGAGGCGCTCGCCAAGCTGAAGGACCTGCTCGACGCCCATCCGGCGCGCGACGCCGTGGCGGACGGGTCGCTGCTGCTGGTGACGCCGCGACTCGGGACGATCTCGCCGTGGTCGTCGAAGGCCACCGACATCGTCCATCAATGCGGCCTGGACGCGGTGCTACGGGTCGAGCGCGGCATCGCCTACCGGCTGGTCCTGCGTGGCCGCCTCGACGACGCCACGCGACGTGCCGCATGCGCGCTGGTGCACGACCGCATGACCGAGTCGGTGCTCGGTTCGGTGGATGATGCCGCGGCGCTGTTCCGCCACTACCCGCCGCAGCCGCTCGCCACCGTCGATCTGGCCGGCGGCGGACGCGATGCGCTGGTCGCCGCCAACGTCGCGCTCGGGCTGGCCCTGTCCGACGACGAGATCGACTATCTGGTGGACAGCTTCGGGCGTGTCGGCCGCGATCCGACCGATGTCGAACTGATGATGTTCGCCCAGGCCAACTCGGAGCACTGCCGCCACAAGATCTTCAATGCCGACTGGGTGATCGACGCCCGCCCGTGCGACAAGACCCTGTTCGCCATGATCCGAGACACCCACCAGGCGCATCCCGGCGGCACCGTGGTGGCCTACACGGACAATGCCTCGGTGATCGAGGGTGCCGTGGTGGACCGCTTCTATCCGAACGCCGACGGCGAATGGCGCTTCTCGGCAGAACCGACACATATCCTGGCCAAGGTCGAGACCCACAACCATCCGACCGCGATTTCCCCGTTCCCGGGCGCGGCGACCGGCGCCGGCGGCGAGATTCGCGACGAGGGCGCCACCGGCCGCGGCTCCAGGCCGAAGGCCGGCTTGGTGGGCTTCTCGGTGTCGAATCTGGAGATCCCGGGCTTCGCGCAGCCGTGGGAATCCCCCCATGGACGTCCGCAACGCATCGCCTCGGCCCTCGACATCATGATCGAAGGCCCGATCGGCGCCGCCGCCTTCAACAACGAGTTCGGACGACCGAACCTGGCCGGCTACTTCCGAACCTTCGAGCAGGAAGTGATGGGCGAGGTGCGCGGCTATCACAAGCCGATCATGATTGCCGGCGGCATCGGCAGCATCCAGGCGCAGCAGAGTCACAAGAAGCGCTTCGCCGCCGGTACGCTGCTGATCCAGCTCGGCGGTCCGGGCATGCTGATCGGACTGGGCGGCGGGGCAGCCTCTTCGATGAGCACCGGCAGCAATGCCGCCGACCTCGACTTCGCTTCGGTGCAGCGCGGCAACCCGGAGATCCAGCGCCGCTGCCAGGAGGTGATCGACGCCTGCTGGCAGCGCGGCGAAGCCAACCCGATCCTGTCGATCCACGACGTCGGCGCCGGCGGCCTGTCCAACGCGATGCCCGAGCTGGCCGATTCGGCCGGACTCGGTGCGAGTCTGGAGCTGCGCGAGGTGCACATCGAGGAGCCGGGCATGAGCCCGCGCGAGATCTGGTGCAACGAATCCCAGGAACGCTACGTGCTGGCGATCGCGCCGGAAAGCCTGGCGCAGTTCGACGCCATCTGCGCCCGCGAGCGTTGCCCCTACGCGGTGCTCGGCGCGGCTGCCGGCGACCGCCGGCTGACGGTCGCCGACCGGCACTTCGGCAACAAGCCGGTGGACATGGAGATGCAGGTGTTGCTCGGCAAGCCGCCGAAGATGACCCGCAGCGTTTCGCGCCGGGCAGTCTTCCTGCCACCCTTCGACGTCACCGACATCGTCCTCGACGAGGCCTGCCGGCGCGTGCTGAGGATGCCCGCGGTGGCGTCGAAGAGCTTCCTGATCACGATCGGCGATCGCACCGTGGGCGGCATGACGGCGCGCGACCAGATGGTCGGGCCGTGGCAGGTGCCGGTGGCCGACGTGGCGGTGACGACGATGAGCTTCCGCGGCTACCGGGGCGAGGCGTTCGCGCTCGGCGAGCGCTGCGCGCTGGCCTGCGTCGATGCGCCGGCCTCCGGTCGCATGGCGGTCGGCGAGTCGATCACCAATATCGCCGCCGCCGACATCGCCGATCTCGGCGCGGTCAAGCTGTCGGCCAACTGGATGGCGGCGGCCGGGCATCGCGGCGAGGACGCGAAGCTCTACGACACCGTCGCGGCGGTGTCGGCGTTCTGCCGCGAGGCGGGGCTGTCGATCCCGGTCGGCAAGGATTCGCTGTCGATGAAGACCGCGTGGGAGGCGGACGGCGCAGCGCGGCAGGTGGTGGCCCCGCTGTCCTTGATCGTCACCGCCTTCGCGCCGGTAGACGACGTACGGCGTACCCTCACGCCGCAGCTGCGCTTTCCCCCGGACGAGGCCACCGAGCTGCTGCTGATCGATCTCGGACAGGGGCGCCAGCGCTTCGGCGGATCGGCACTGGCCCAGGCCTACGGCTCGGCCGGCGAACATGCCCCGGACGTCGACGCCGGGGACCTCGCGCGCTTCTTCGCGCTGATCCAGCGCTACCGCCGCGAAGGCCTGCTGCTCGCATACCACGACAAGGGTGACGGCGGCCTGTTCGCGACCCTGTGCGAGATGGCCTTCGCGTCGCGCTGCGGCCTCTCGGTGATGCTCGACACGGTGTGCTACGACCCGTTCATGAACGACGTCGATGGCCTCGACAAGCGGCCGGACACCCTCAAGGGACGTTTCCACGACCGCATCTTCGGTGGCCTGTTCGCCGAGGAACTGGGCGCGGTGATCCAGATCCGCCGCGCCGACCGCGCGCGGATCACCGCACCGCTGCGCGAAGCCGGGCTGGCCTATCACTTCATCGGGGAGCCCAACGACAAGGACGAGATCCGGCTGTGGCGCAATGCCAAGCTGATGTTCAGCGCGCCACGCGCCGAACTGCTCCAGCTATGGTCGGAGACCGGTCACCGCATCGCCCGCCTGCGCGACGATGCGGACTGTGCCGACGAGGAATTCGCGTCGCTCGCCGCGCCGGGCAATCCGGGTCTCGGCGTCGCCCTCGGCTTCGACGTCGCGCAGGACGTCGCAGCGCCGATGATCATGTCCGGCGCGCGACCGCGGATCGCGATCCTTCGCGAGCAGGGGGTCAATTCGCAGGCCGAAATGGCTGCGGCGTTCGCTCGTGCGGGCTTTGCGCCGATCGACGTGCATATGTCGGATCTGAAGGCCGGCCGCAGCCGGCTGGACGACTTCCAGGGTCTGGCGGCGTGCGGCGGCTTCTCCTATGGCGACGTGCTGGGTGCCGGTCAGGGCTGGGCCAAGTCGGTCCTGTTCGATCCGCAGACGCGCGACATGTTCGCGGCCTTCTTCGAGCGTCGCGACACCTTCGCGCTGGGCGTGTGCAATGGTTGCCAGATGATGGCCCATCTCGCGCCGATCATCCCCGGCGCGGAGCATTGGCCGCGCTTCCATCGCAACCGCAGCGAACAGTTCGAAGCGCGCCTGGTGATGGTCGAGGTGGTCGACAGCGCATCGATAATGCTCGCCGGCATGGCCGGCAGCCGGATGCCCATCGTGGTCTCCCATGGCGAGGGGCGGGCGGAGTTCGCGGCCGGCGCGCAGTCCGGCGAGGTCGGTGCGTGCCTGCGCTATGTCGACAACGACGGGCGCGTCGCCAGCCGCTATCCGTTCAATCCGAACGGCTCTCGCGACGGCCTGACCGGATTCACCAGCCGCGACGGGCGCTTCACGATCATGATGCCGCACCCGGAGCGGACGGCACGCACCGTACAGATGAGCTGGGCGCCCGAATGGCTCGGCGAGGACTCGCCGTGGGCGCGGATGTTCGCCAATGCGAGGGCCTGGCTGGGCTGATGGGAGGGCGGACGCTCACTTGCCGTCACGGGAGAATCGCGCCGCCAGTTGCTGAAGCTTTTCGGCGCGGCGCTCGAGTTCGGCTTGTTCGCGCTGTTCGCGTTCCTGTTGCTCGCGCCGCTTGCGACGCTGCTCGAGCATCGTCGTGGCGCGTTTGCGGTGCTCCTCGGTCAGTTCGCCGACGGCTTCACCAGCGAGACTGTAGCGGCGGTTCTCGCTGGCCGTCGCCTTCAGATAGCGGGTCGAGCCGGTGTGCATGCGCAGGGCGGCTCGCAGGCACTTGGTGTCCAACTCGGGCAGCGCGGCGCTGATCTCGGCATCGATCCCGATCGCCAGGGGCTTGGCCTGGTCGATCACGGGAAACTGCTTCTGCAATTGCCTGAGCAGCTTGCGGGCGGCGTCTTTGGCGGGCGAGGCTTTGGCGTTGTCGGTCATCGGGTGGCCTGCGTGATCTTGCATTCGGGTGCGGTCATCGTGATTATGCCGGAGCCATCGATCTCTAAATAGACGGGCCCGGCGTAGCGGGCATGCAACTCGCTATGCCAGCCGTTCGACGTGGGCCGGCGGCGATGGTCTCGGTCGTCGGAGGCGCGGTTGCCCGCAGAACGCAAGATTGGAGAATTGATAGTGGTGACATTCGATCCGAGGGCGGCGAAGCTTGAAGTGTCCTCGATTTTCGCGGCGTTGCTGCTGGTGTTGATCGCCCTGCTCGGAGGCTGCGCCGGGCCGCAGGAGAAGGCGGACGAGCGGAAGATCCAGACCTTGTGGCCCGAGCCGCCGGAGCGTCCGCGTTATCGCTTCGTGACCTTCCTGCGTTCGCTTTCCGACATTCGCGCCGAGGACGAAGACGAACGCCTGCAGCGTGTGCTGACGGGACGTTCCGCACGGGAGGAGCGGATCTACGGCTCGCCGGCCGACGTCGCGGCGAGGAATGGCCGCATCTACATTGCCGATCCGCTGCAGAACGCGATTGTCGTGTTCGATGTCCCGCGGCGCAAGGTCTTCCGCTTCGGCGTGCGCGAGCCGAACCGGCTGCAGAGGCCGGCGGCACTCGCGATCGACGGGCTCGGCCGGGTCTATGTGCTGGACAGCCAGGCCAAGAAAGTGATGGTGTTCGATGGGCTCGGCCTGTACCAGTCCGAATTTCGACTCGAAGAAGACTTCGCGAAGCCGGTCGGTATCGCCGTGGATCCGGCTGGTGAGCGTATCTATGTCGTCGATCGGGGCAGTCTGAATGGTGACGACCACAAGGTCGTCGTGTTTGGGCCGTCGGGCGAGCGGAAACTGGTACTGGGTAGCCGCGGCGAGGGCCCCGGCGAGTTCAGCATCCCGCTGACGGCGGAGGTCGGGCCGGATGGCGCGCTGGTCGTTCTCGACGCGGGCAATTTCCGGGTACAGATCTTCGACCGCGAGGGCACGTTCGTGCGCCAGTTCGGGAGCGCGGGCAACGGTCTCGGCCAGTTCTCGCGGCCGCGGGGACTGGCGGTCGATGGGGAGGGCCGGATCTACGTCTCCGACGCGAACTTCAACAACCTGCAGATCTTCGATTGGGACGGGCAACTCCTGATGACCATCGGTCGGCCGGATCCGCGCGGCGCGCCCGGCGAATTCTCGCTGATCGGGCAACTGGCGGCGGACGCGTCCGGCTATCTGTACGTGGCCGATCTGTTCTTCCGGAAAGTCGAAGTGTACGACCACCTGTCCGATGCGCAAGCCGCCCGCTACATGCCGGCACGATAGTGGGCACGCGACTTGCGTACCGATCGTCGGCGGTAGCAGTCCAATCGTCGAGCCAAGGGCGGAATTTCTCAGGGGGAAGGATGAGCAAGATCAACTGGACGGGTCGGGCGGTACTAGTGGCCGGCATCGTGTCGATGGGAAGCGCGTTTGGCCAGGTCAACAATCGGAAGGACACCGAGTTCGACAACAACAAGGGCATCGCGTACACCCGGCACAATCTGACGCAGCGGGCGCCAGCCGACGCGACCAAGACGCCGAACGGCAGCCTGATGGATGCCTTCCGCAACAATTACGGGCAGATCTGCGTGTACTGCCATACGCCCCACGGCGCCAGCGCCGCGGTCGGGGCACCGCTGTGGAACCGCACGCGCAAGTCGCACACCTTCCAGACCTACGCCGAGCTCGGGACGGTCACGCTGACCCAGGCGATTTCCCAGCCGGGTGCCAACTCGCTGACCTGTCTGTCCTGTCATGACGGCACCACCGCAGTGGATTCGATCATCAACATGCCGGGTTCCGGCAACTACGATCCCGCACAGGCAACGCGGGACGACGACACTGCGATCAATGCGTTCCTCGGTACCTGGGTACCCGGACAGGGCGATACCTTCCAGCACATGAAGCTGGATGCCGACACCAGCAATCCGGACAGCTGCCTGTCCTGCCACAGCCCGGACGGGATCGTCGCGGCACAGAGCTTCTCGACCTTCGCGATCGGTACCGACCTGCGCAACGATCACCCGGTCGGCATCGTGTTCCCGACCGCCAATCCGGACTTCAACACGACCACCGGCACTACCGCGCGGGGCGATGTCTACTTCGATCTCGACGGTGACAGCCGGATGGACAAGGGTGAGGTGCGCCTCTACAACACCGGCGACGGTCCCGAGGTCGAATGTGGCTCCTGCCATGACCCACACGGCGTTGAGAGCGCCGGTCCTGGCAGTCAGTTCAACGCGACCTTCCTGCGCGTGTCGAACAACGGCAGTGGCCTCTGCATGACCTGCCACGTCAAGTAGGCCGAGAGCCGGCCGACGATTCGGCCACGGTCCGGCAAGGCCGGTTTCCCCGCGGTTGGGAAACCGGCCTTCTCGTTTCCGGAAGATGGGAATTTCGCCGCAGTGGTTTGGGCACGACGCGGGGACGCGCGGACGGCCACCGGGGCCCGGATTCCTTCGTGGCACCAATCTTTACGATCGCGCCAGGCGCCGGGTCTTCAGTGCCGGCTGTTGCCGGCCAGGTCTTCCAGATGCACGCTGAACGCCTGGCGGCGGCGGTCGTCCAGGAAATGTCTCAGCGTCAGTGTCGAGGAGCGGAAGGCGATCTCGTCCCACGGGATCTCGTCTTCGGCAAACAGGCGTGCCTCGAGGGATTCCGCACCGGGCGCGAAATGCGGCGACGACATCCTCGCCAGGTAGAACAGATGCACCTGGCTGATGTGGGCGATGTTCACGAGGGAGAACAGCATGCCCAGTTCGACCTCCGCACAGACCTCCTCGCGCGTTTCGCGAAGTGCGGCTTCGCCGGTGGTCTCGTTGTTCTCCATGAAGCCCGCCGGTAGTGTCCACAGGCCATGGCGTGGCGCAATGGCCCGCCGTGCGAGCAGGATCCGGTCTTCGAATACCGGCAGCGTGCCGACCACCATCTTCGGGTTCTGGTAATGGATCGTGCCGCAGGACTCGCAGACGAATCTTGGCAGGGTGTCGCCTGCCGGCACCTTGCGATCGACTTCCCGGCCGCATTTGGAGCAGTAGCGCATGGTCTGGCTTCCGTGATCGACTGTCGAGTTTAACAGCCGACGTGCCTTCGGACCGGCATGCTCGTGCGACGTGGCGCGCCACCGGTCGGGCGCCGCATCGCACCGATCCTGCGCCGCGGCTCCCGGGTTCGAGGCGGAGTCGGATCCGCGCACCGGGTGCAGGGCTGATGCCAACGTCTTCGTAACAGAATCTCTCAATTTGTAAGATCAATTCCTACCCTACAAGACCGGCGATTCGCACTCGATTTTGCCGCACGCCCTGATGGTGCGGCTTTCCGGCCCGCAGGACAATTGACCACGTCGGACGAATACGATCGAACGGAGGTCGCGATGAAGGTCACCGCGATTCACGAGGAAATCAGGGATCTCAATCTTGCCTATCTGATGCTCGCCCAGCAGTTGCTGCGGGAGGATCGCGAGTCGGCGATGTTCCGCCTGGGCATCGGTTCGGACGTCGCGGAACTGCTCGAAGAGTTGTCGCCGGGGCAGCTTCTGAAGATGGCCGGCGCGCAGATGCTGCTGTGCCGCTTCCGCTTCGACGACAGCAACATGCTGGGCGTCATGGCCGGAAAGGGCCGGCAAGGTGCCGCCGCCGGCATCCACGCCGCGATCATCGCGGCGAACAAGCCGGTCGAAGTGCTGGCCTGAGCCACGGTAGCGAATCCATGAAGAACAAGAGCGTCATCCAGGAAGCGGAAGACATCCAGCGCGCGATCGAGATGGTCGAACTCGGCGCGCGCATGCAGATGCTCGAAGCGGAAACGGCACTGAGCCGGGAACGCCTCCTGAAACTGTACAAGGAGGTGCGCGGCGTGTCGCCGCCGAAGGGCATGTTGCCGTTCTCGACCGACTGGTTCATGACCTGGCAACCGAACGTGCATTCGTCGCTGTTCATGTCGCTCTACCGCTTCATGTGCGATACCAGTGGCCTGGCCGGCCTCGATGCGATCCTGAAGGCCTACCGCCTGTATCTCGAGCACATTGCAGCGGAGGAAATGGAAGAAGTGCTGAGCCTGACCCGGGCCTGGACCCTGGTCCGCTTCTTCGATGCCGATCTGCTCCAGTTCGCCACCTGCTCGGCATGTGGCGGCCGTTTCGTGGCCCACGCCTACGATCCGGTACAAGACTATGTCTGCGGCCTGTGCAATATGCCGTCTCGTGCCGGCAAGGGCCGCAAGAATTCAAGCTCGTCCCGAACACCCCTCTGACCTCCTCCTTGCTACGCAAGGGGTTCCATGCCGCTGACCGTGTCAGCGGTTTTTTTTTGGCAGGGCGAGGGCGGTGGCGGCCGTGACGGTGGATTCGCTCGAAGCGCTCCGCCTACCGGCAGCGATCGGCTGTGGGTCGCGGCATGTGGCCTGTGCCCGGGACTTCCTCGGCGGGCGCATCGGTGCCCCCGTCCCCGCGGCATTCCTGTCGCCCGCGCCTGCGACGGGGGAGCGTCGGGACCATCGCCAGCGTCATTTCGCGGCGCGGCTGGGGGCCTCAAGTTTGCTGGCACGCGACCGATAGCCGGTCTGTCAATCCAGTCGGCGCCGGCGCGCAGCCAACCGAATCCTCTCGAGGACCAAACCAAGGCATGTTTCTGATCATCGGCTACGTTGTGATCCTGGCCGCGTCGCTGGGGACCTACGCGATTCACGGCAGTCTCGCGGCCCTGTGGGTGCCGACCGAATACGTCGCGATCATCGGGCTGACGATCGGCGGCTTCATCGCCGGCAACGGCATCAAGTCGATCAAGGCGACAGTCGGCGCGCTGCCGAGCATCTTCAAGGGCTCGCCCTACAACAAGACCTTCTACGTGGATCTGCTGGCGATGCTCTACGAGATCCTGTCCAAGGTGCGCAAGGAAGGGCTGATGTCGATCGAGGGCGACGTCGAAAATCCCGAGGCCAGCGCGATCTTCAGCAAGTACCCGAATTTCATGGCCGACCATCACGCGGTCGACTTCCTCACCGACTATCTGAGGATGATGGTCGGCGGCAACCTCAATGCCTTCGAGATCGAGAATCTGATGGATGCCGAGATGGAAACCCACCATCAGGAAGCCCACGGGCCGGCCCACATCGTCTCCAAGGTGGCCGACTCGACGCCGGCGTTCGGCATCGTCGTGGCGGTGATGGGTGTCGTCAACGTGATGGGCTCGGTCGGCCAGCCGCCGGCGGTGCTGGGCAAGATGATCGGCGGCGCGCTGGTCGGCACCTTTCTCGGGATCCTGATCTCCTACGGCTTCATCGCGCCGATCGCCGGTCAGCTCGAGCAGCGGGTCGAGGAGGGTGGCAAGATCTATCAGTGCATGAAGGTCGTGTTGCTGGCGAGCATGAACGGCTATGCGCCGCAGGTCGCGATCGAGTTCGGCCGCAAGGTGCTGTTGTCGACCGACCGCCCGAGCTTCAGCGAGCTCGAGGAAGAGATCAAGAGCCGCAAGTGAGCGACGCACCGATGCTGACGACGCCCGACGGTGACCGGGGATGAGCGACGACACGCAGCAGCCGATCGTCGTCAAGCGCATCAAGAAGGGCGGCGGCGGTGCCCACGGGGGAGCGTGGAAGATCGCCTATGCGGACTTCGTCACCGCGATGATGGCCTTCTTCCTGTTGATGTGGTTGCTCGGCTCGACTGCCCAGGGAGACCTGGAGGGCATCGCCGACTTCTTCAACTCGCCGCTCAAGGTGGCGATGGATGGTGGCTCGGGCAGTGGCGACAGCAGCAGCATCATCAAGGGTGGTGGCGAAGACCTGACCCGCTCGGTCGGCCAGGTCCGGCGGGGCGAGGTCGATGCGGGCGGCGGTGATCGCGAACAGTCGGGAACCACACGGAACAGGAACACCGGCGAACAATCACCGATCGACGAAGAGGAGCGGCGCACCCTCGAGCGGCGGGAACGGGCGCGGCTGATCGACCTCAAGGGGCAGATCGAGGCCCTGGTCGAGGCCAGTCCGTCGTTGCGGGAAGTTCGCAACCAGCTGCTGATGGAACTCACCACCGAGGGATTGCGGATCCAGATCATCGACGAGCAGAACCGGCCGATGTTCGATGTCGCGAGTTCGGTGCTGAAGCCCTATACGAAAGAGCTGCTGCAGGTGATCGGTCGCAGTCTCAACGCGGTGCCCAACCGGATCAGCCTAACCGGCCATACGGACGCCGCCCGGTACGTCGGTGGCGAGACCGGATTCAGCAACTGGGAACTCTCCAGCGACCGCGCCAACGCGTCCCGCCGCGAGCTGGTCGCCGGCGGGCTCGATCCGGGCAAGATCATTCGTGTGGTGGGACTGGCCGACACCCAGCCCTTCATCGAGGAGGACCCCGGCGCCGCCCAGAACCGCCGCATCGCGATCGTGGTGCTCACCCGAAGCCCCGAAGAGGCGGCCGGAGAAATGGCGGTCCGCGATGCCGGCGAAATCGCCGACGGCCAAGTCGCGCGGCGCATCGAGGCGGTCGGCGAGGAGAACGACGGAGCCCCGTCGGCGCCACCCCCCCGTGAGCCGCGTCGCAGTTTCCGCGAACGCTTCGAAGCGATGAAAAGGCGATGAGCATAAAGATGGTGCCTTCGAAGTCGATAACCCCTGCAGTGCAACCTGGTGCCGTGGATTCCCAATGAACAGACCGCCTTTGCGATCGCATGGAAGTGCCGCTGCCTGGACCGTGGCAGTGGTCCTCGCCGCAGCCCTGGCGCCGGCGTCGCCGTGGACGGCGGTGGCGACCGGAGTGCTGGTCGCGGTGGGCTGGCTCTGGCTGGCGAGAGCCTCGGCGCAAGGCGCGTCGAACGCTGCAGCGGAAACCGTTCGCGCCCGTTCGGTTGCGGCAAGCGTCGAGCACGTTCGCGCCCTCGGCGAGGAATTCGCTGGCGGACTCGGCCAGGAGGCCGCGCTTCTGGGCGAGGAACTGCGTCGGGTGCAGACCCTGTTGGCCGATGCGATCAGCGAACTGACCGACAGCTTCCAGGGAATGGGCGAGCATATCCAGGCCCAGCACCTGCTGGCAGGGGAGGTGTCGGGTGCGGCCGTCAGCGCCGAATCGGCCCGGCAATTCGACGGCTTCATCAGCAACACCTCCGACGTCATGCAGCGCATCGTCGACAGCGTCATTGCCAACAGCAAGCTGGCAATGGAGCTGGTGGAGCTGACCGACGACATCGCGATGCGCAGCGAAGGCGTCGAGAGCATCCTCGGCGAGATCGGCGGAATCGCCAAGCAGACCAACCTGCTGGCACTCAACGCCGCGATCGAGGCAGCACGGGCGGGCGAAGCCGGCCGCGGTTTCGCGGTGGTCGCCGACGAGGTGCGGGACCTCTCCGGCCGCACCACCCACTTCAGCGAACAGATCGCCCAGCTCATGCAGGGCATGCGCGAAAGCGTCGCCAAGACCGAAACCGCGATCGCCCGGATGGCCTCCCAGGACATGAACTTCGCCCTCGAATCGAAGCGCGAACTGGAAACGGTCCTGAATGCGATCGAAGGGATCAACCAGCACCGCGAGCAATCGGTCGATTCGATCAATTCGCACGTCGGCAAGATCGAGGCCGAAGTAGGCCGGGCGATCACCGCGCTGCAGTTCCAGGACATGGTCTCGCAGTTGATCAACCACATCGGTGGCCGACTGCCGCTGGTCGACGCAGCCGGCCACGCACTGAACGATGCACTGCGTATGGCGACGGATGACCGACCCGACGTCACTGCGTTGGCGTCGCGGATGCAGGTTCTCAAGGAGCAACTCGAAGCGGCGCGACAGAAAAGCGCGAGAACGCCCGTCCGGCAGGAAGAAATCACGAGCGGTGACATCGAGCTCTTTTGATTACGAACGACAATCAGGACATCAGTTATGGCAAAGACAGTACTGACCGTGGATGACTCGCCTTCGATCCGGCAGATGGTGTCATTCACATTGAAAAGTGCCGGCTACGAGGTCATCGAGGCCGCCGACGGCATGGATGGCCTCGACAAGGCCAAGTCGCGCCCGGTCAACCTGGTCCTCACCGACCAGAACATGCCGCGCATGGACGGCATCTCGCTGATCAAGTCGCTGCGCGCGACGCCCCAGTACAAGAGCACGCCGATCCTGATGTTGACCACCGAGTCGTCGGATTCGATGAAGACACAGGGGCGCGCTGCTGGTGCCACCGGCTGGCTGGTCAAGCCGTTCGATCCGCAGAAGCTGATCGAAGTCGTCAAGAAGGTCATCGGCTGAACAGCGCGCGCAACCCAGCAACAGGAGACAGGCGATGGCCATCGACATGAGCCAGTTCTACCAGGTGTTTTTCGAGGAGGCTGCAGAACACCTGGCGTCCATCGAGAATCTGCTGGTGTCGATGGACGTGGACGCGCCCGACGCGGAAGACTTGAACGCCTTGTTCCGGGCGGCCCATTCGATCAAGGGTTCGAGCGGCACCTTCGGCTTCAACGACATGACCGAAGTGACCCATGTCATGGAGACGCTGCTCGACATGGTGCGCAAGCAGGAGCAGCCGCTCTCCTCGGGCATCGTCGATGCGTGCCTCGAAGCCGGCGACGTGCTGCGCAACCTGCTCGCCGCGCACATGGGTGAGGAACAGGCAGACGCCGAGGCCGCGGCGGCGGTCGCGCGGCGCCTGCACGAACTTTGCACGCCGGGTCAGCAAGACGTCGCGCCGCCGGCCCCTGAGGCGGCCGCGCCGGTGGCCGTGGGCGCCAGCCGCTACGAGATCCGCTTCCGCCCTGACGATGCGAGCCGTCAACGTCCGGAATCGATCGACAATCTCGTCGACGAGCTCGGTCGATTGGGACGGGTGCTCAGTTTCGACCGCGACGGCGCCGTCGGTGACCAACCGTGGCGGATCGTCATCGACAGCCCGCAAGCCCTCGATGTCTTCGCCGGCATCGTCGACTTCGTTGCCGAGAGCGGCTCGGTCAGCGTCCGCGAATTCGATGACGGCGCGCTCGGAGTGCCCCAGACCGGCGACGACGACGAGGCCTACGGTTTTTTCGAACCGATGCCCGCAGACGGCGCCGGCGAACAGGAAGCCTACGGGTTCTTCGAGACCGGGGCGACCGCCGAAGGCAACGGCGATCCGCAGCTCGAACCATCGGCCGAGGGCGACGAAGAAGTTGCGGACGACGGCAGCTACGGCTTGTTCAGGTCGCCCGCCGCGCAGGCGTCCGTTGCCGACGACGAGGCTCCGGACGGCAGTTACGGTCTGTTCGCCCAGGGCAAGCCGGCGCAAGCCGTTGGCGCGGCGGTGCCTGCGCGGATCCACGCCGCGGCTGCCACCAGCGAGCCGGCGGCCGTGGCCAAGAACGCCGGCGGCGGCGAAAAAAAACCCGTCACCGCCCGCGGTGGCGGCGACAGTTCGATCCGCGTCAGCGTCGAGAAGGTCGACCAGATGATAAATCTGGTCGGCGAGCTGGTGATCACCCAGGCGATGCTGACCCAGTCCGCCGAGGGTCTCGACCCTGCGCTTTACGAGCGCCTGATGAACGGTTTGGTACAACTGGAACGCAATACCCGCGATCTTCAGGAATCGGTCATGTCGATCCGCATGCTGCCGATCTCGGTAGTGTTCTCCCGCTTCCCTCGGGTCGTTCGCGATGTTTCGAAGAAACTCGGCAAGCAGGTCGAATTGAAGACCATCGGCGAGGCAACCGAACTCGACAAGAGCCTGATCGAGCGGATCAGCGATCCGCTGACCCATCTGATCCGCAACAGCCTCGACCATGGCATCGAGTCACCCGACAAGCGTCGCGCCGCCGGCAAGTCCGAGAGCGGGACGATCACGCTGAAGGCCTATCATCAGAGCGGCAACATCGTCATCGAGGTGGGCGATGACGGTGCCGGCCTGAATCGAGACAAGATCCTCGCGAAGGCCCGCGAGCGCGGCATCGAAACCAGCGATTCGATGTCGGATTCGGATGTCTGGCAACTGATCTTCGAACCGGGCTTCTCGACCGCGGATCAGGTCACCGACGTGTCCGGCCGGGGCGTCGGCATGGACGTGGTCAGGCGCAACATCGCCTCGATGGGCGGCCGAGTGGATATCGACTCGATGTGCGGCGTGGGTACCCGGATGACGGTGCGTCTGCCGCTCACGCTGGCGATTCTCGACGGCATGTCGGTCGGTGTCGGGGGCGAGACCTACATCATCCCGCTGAACTACGTGGTCGAGTCGCTGCAGCCCGGGCCGAACATGATGCGCAGTGTCTCGGGCGTCGATTCGCTGATCCAGGTGCGGGGCGAATACCTGCCGGTGATCAGCCTGCGCGAATACTTCGACGTAGACGGCGCGTGCACCGACTGGCGGAAGGGAATCATGGTGATTCTCGAAGCCGACAGCACCAAGATCGCGCTGTTCGTGGACCAACTGATCGGCCAGCACCAGGTCGTCATCAAGAGCCTCGAAGCGAACTATCGCCGGGTCGCGGGTATTTCCGGCGCGACCATCATGGGCGACGGAAGAGTGGCCCTGATCCTCGACGCCGCGGCGCTGGTCGGACAGTCGCGCAAGACACTCGCCGTCGCGGCCTGAAACCACGCCTGGAAGCATCCGCCGGCACCGGGGATCGGCCCCGTGCCGTCCTTGATCTGCGACGCACGGTCCCCGCGGCGCCTGGCGGAAATGACGCGTGAATTCATTCTTCAGCTTTCTTGCAGCCATCCGTAAACCGGTCAACGCAGCTTCGACAGGGAGATCGGCATGCAACTTGGCAGCGAGGCGGTCGCCAGCGACGACAGCCACCGGGAACTCGAGCAGGAATTCCTGACCTTCACGCTGGGCCCCGAAGAATACGCCATAGACATACTCAAGGTGCAGGAGATCCGTGGCTACGACACCGTGACCGCGATCGCCAATGCGCCAAAGTTCATCAAGGGCGTGATCAACCTCAGGGGCACGATCGTTCCGATCGTCGACCTGCGCATCAAGTTCGGCATCGGCACCGTCGAATACACGCCTTTCACGGTCGTGATCATTCTCAGCCTGGCCCAGCGTGTCGTCGGCGTCGTGGTGGACAGCGTGTCCGATGTCATCGGCATGACTCCGGAGCAGATCCGGCCGGCGCCGAACTTCTCTTCCCAGGTCGGTGCGGCGTTCATACGCGGCCTCGGAACGATCGACGAGCGAATGCTGATCGTGGTCGACATCGAGCGCCTGATGCTGGCGCCGGAGATGGCCCTGGTCGATGAAGCGACTGCGTGATAGGCGGAGACTCGGATCGTGATGAATGGATTCTTCAGGCCCGCTGCATCGCTACTCGGGCGCTTCTCCCTGGCGGGAAAGATCCTGCTGATGGGTCTCGGCTTCCTCGCCGTCATCGTCCTGTTGGCAGCGCTGTTCCTGACCGCGCACCTGGACGCGACCTCCCTCACCCGGCAGGAGCGGGCGGGTGTCGCGGCGATCGAGCCGACCGTGGATGTGATCCGGACGCTGCAGCGTCACCGCGGGCTTCGCTCGCGCCTGCTGAACGGCGACGACGCTGCACAGGGCGCGGTCGACAAGGCCCGAAGCGAGGCTGACGGAGCCTTTGCAAAGGCCGAGCAGGTGCTTCCCGCGTTGCTCTCGCCCTTCGCCCTGGACGATGAATGGAGATCGATCGCAAGTGCCTGGAAGACGCTTCGCGCGGTCGGTCGGCAGGCGCCGGCAGACGATTTCGCCCAACATTCCACACTGGTGGCCAAGACCATCGCGCTGATCGGGCATGTCGCCGACGGCTCGACCCTGACGCTGGATCCGGAACTCGATACCTTCTACCTGATGGATGCGGTGGTCTTCCGCCTGCCGGTGATGATCGAAGATTCCGCCCGGGCACGGGGCATGGCCGCCGGAATCGCGGCCCGCAAGCAGATTCTCCAGCAGGAGCGGATCGCGCTGGCGGTCCTGAATTCCGATTACCGGCAGAATCTGAAGGTGCTCGACGAGGGCCTCGCCAAGGTCGAGAGCGCCAATGCCACGCTGACCGGTGAACTTGCCGGCACGCGCGATGTGGCCGTCAAGGCGGGGCGGAGCTTCGAGTCCCTGATCCAGGGCTCCTTCGTCGATGCGGACGACGTCGCCCAGGATCCGGTCCAGACCTTCGCCGCCGGCACCCGCGCCGTCGACGGATCGATCGCCTTGTGGCAACTGGCACTCGAGAAGCTCGATGTCGGACTTGAACAGCGGATCGACCGGCAGATGGCGGAGACATGGATGGTGTCCGGCATCGCAGCCGCGATGCTGGCGGTCGTCATCTACCTGTTCCTGGCCCTGCGTACCGTGGTGTCGGACGCCGCCCACCGCATCGCCTCGTCAGCCGACAAGATCGCCGCCGGGGACCTCGGCTCGGAACTGGTGATGGACAGCGCAGACGAATTCGGACATATCGCGAAGACGCTCGACGACATGCGCAAGTCGCTCGGTGAGCGGCTCGCGCGCGACGAGGAGGTCGCGGTCGAAAACCTGCGCATCCGCAATGCGCTGGATCGGGCCTCGGTGAACCTGATGCTCGCGGACGGCGATGGATGCATCAGCTATGTCAATGACGCCGTCGTGAGAATGCTGCGGGCCGCCGAGCCCGAACTCCGCAAGTCGCTGCCGTCGTTCTCGGCGGACCGGCTGCTCGGAGCGAACTTCGACCAGTTCCACAAGAACCCCGCCCACCAGCGTGGTCTGCTGGCCAACCTGACGGAGACGCATTCGACCGAGATCAAGGTCGGCAAGCTGCAGATGCAACTCAAGGCCAGCCCGGTGGTCGATGGCGAAGGCCGTCGGCACGGGACGGTGCTCGAGTGGAAGGATCGGACGGCCGAGGCGGCGACCGAGCAGGAACTCGCCACGCTGGTCGAGGCGGCGATCGCCGGTGACTTCGGTCACCGTATTTCACTGGATGGCAAGGACGGTTTCTTCCGGCAGCTTGCCGAAGGGATGAACACGCTGACCTCGGTGGTCGCCCGTGTCATCGAGGACGTGGGCCTGGTGCTCAATTCGCTGGCGCGTGGTGACCTGACGCGCAAGGTCGAGGCTGAATACGCCGGTGGCCTCGGGCAGCTCAGGGACGACGTCAATGCCAGCGTCGACCAGCTGCGGGCGGTCGTGGCCCGCATCCAGCAAGCCGCCGAAGCAATCAAGGGCGCCGCCGGCGAAATCGCTGCCGGCAACCTGGAACTCTCTTCGCGGACCGAGCAACAGGCTAGTTCGCTGGAGGAGACCGCCAGTTCGATGGAGGAAATCAACGGCGCAGTACGCCGCAACGCGGACGGCGCGCGCCAGGCCAACGATCTGGCGACGACGGCGAACTCGGTCGCATCCGAAGGCCGGGCGACGGTCGATCGCGTGGTCTCCAACATGAATTCGATCCAGGAATCGTCGCGCAAGATCGCGGAGATCATCAGCGTGATCGATTCGATCGCGTTCCAGACCAACATCCTCGCGCTCAACGCCGCCGTCGAGGCGGCGAGGGCCGGCGAGCAGGGTCGCGGCTTCGCGGTGGTCGCGTCGGAAGTGCGCAGCCTGGCCCAGCGCAGCGCCCAGGCCGCCCGCGAGATCAAGACCCTGATCGACGATTCGGTGGGCAAGGTCGAGGACGGGGCGGTGCTGGTGGACGACGCCGGCAAGACCATGACGGACATCGTCGGCAACATCCAGGGCCTGAGCCAGCTCGTCAATGGCATCGCCGAAGCCAGCCGTCAGCAAAGCGACGGCATCGACCAGGTGGCCCGCGCAGTCGGCGAGATGGATCAGACGACCCAGCAGAACGCGGCGCTGGTCGAGGAGGCCGCGGCCGCCGCCGAGACCCTGCGGGACCAGGCGGACTCGCTGGTGGCGGCGGTTTCCGCGTTTCGCCTCGACGCCAACGCGGTGGAGCAGCCGGCGGTGGCCGCTGCCGGCAAGGGTGGTGCCGATTTCGACCGGATCATCCAGGCCCACATGCAGTGGAAAGTGCGTCTTCGCGACTATATCGACGGCAAGGGCGGACGGCTCGACGCGGGCGAAGTGGAACGCGACGACAAATGCGAGCTGGGTTGCTGGATCCACGGTAACGGCCAGAAATTCGCGAAAGACGCCTGCTTCGGCCGGCTGCGCGAGACCCATGCCAGGTTCCACAAGTGTGCCGCACGCATCGTGCGGCTCCACGATCGCGGCGAACGGGGCAAGGCCGAGAGTGCCCTCGGCGAGGATTTCCCGCGGCTGGCGTCGAGCATCGTTCAGGAGATCCGCGAGCTGAGACAGCGTGCGGAGGGCACCCGGATTCCCGCGCCGCCGCCTGCGCCGAGCGCCGACAAGGCCGCGAGCCAGTCGGCGGGCCGCGCCGCGCCGGCACCGGCAGCGGCGCCCGCGAAGGTGGCGCGCGGCGCGATCTCGGCGGCTGCCATCCAGGACGAGTGGGAAGAATTCTGAGGCACTCGCACCCCAACCCAAGAAACAGACATCCGAATCTGCAGGAAGAGAGACCATGAAGATCAACATGCCCGTGACCCAGAACGAGGTGCAGCTCCACGAGCACCACACCATCGTTTCGAAGACCGATCTCAAGGGGCAGATCACCTACATCAACCGTGACTTCGTCGAAATTTCCGGCTTCGAGGAAGACGAACTGATCGGCCGGCCGCACAACATCGTGCGTCACCCGGACATGCCCTCGGAAGCCTTTGCGGATCTTTGGCGCAACCTGAAGGCCGGACGGCCGTGGAACGGGCTGGTCAAGAATCGCTGCAAGAACGGCGATTTCTACTGGGTCGAGGCCAATGCCGCGCCGCTGTGGGAGAACGGGCAGCTGGTGGGTTACGTGTCGGTGCGGACCAAGGCGCAGCCGGAACAGATCCGGGCGGCGGCGGAGGCCTACCGCCAGTTTCGCGAGGGCAAGGCCAAGGGCCTGACGATCGAGAACGGACAGGTCGTGCGCGCCCGCGGGCGGATCCGTCGCGCCCTCGCCACGACGACGATCAAGGCCCGCCTCGTCACGCTGATGGTCGCCGCCGGCGTCGGGCTCGCCGCCGTTGCGTCGGTCGGCTTCAAGGCGACCTTCGACAGCGTCGACGGCGTCGCCCAGCTCAACGACACCTACCTGGCCCAGGCCGGCAAGTTCAGTGACGTCGACGAACTGCTGATGGGCAGCATGGGCGAACTGCAGTTCGCGCTCTCGCACAATCCGGTGCTGCCGTCCAGCAATCTGCACGACCACCCGGTCGGGCGTCATCTGGATCTGATCGACGAGAAGCTCACCGAGATGGACCAGGTGCTCGGCGAACTGATCGGTCTGCAGCCGGATCCGGCCCGAGCCGAGCGCCTGCGCGCCTATCGCGAGAGCGTCGCCAAGCTCCGCCGTGCAGGCTTCGAACCGGCCGTCGAGATGCTGCGCCGTGGTGCCTTCGATGCCGCGGGTGCTCATCTCGCCCAGGTGCTGGTGCCGGCGTACGACGGCATCGAATCCCAGGCGGACGAGTTGCGCGAGGGCGTGTTCAGCGGTGCGTCCGAGGCGGCGCAGCGGATCACTGCGGCCGGCGAACGGGGCGAGCTGGTGCAGGCCGGCATCGCGGTGGTTGCCCTCGCGGTGCTGCTATGGCTCGGGATCTCGGTGATACGTGCGGTCTGCGCGCCGCTGGTACGCACGGTCGGCTACCTGCGGCAGCTCGCAGCCGGCGAGTTCGGCAACCGGATCCCCGTGGACCGGTACGACGAGATCGGCGACATGATGGCCGGGCTGAAGGCAATGCAGACCCAGCTCGGCTTCGAAGTTCAGGACCAGAAGCTGCGGGCGGCCGAGACCATGCGCATCAAGATCGGCCTCGACAACGTGCCGGATCCGGTGCGAATCGCGGATCAGCGAGGGCGGGTGCTGTATGCCAACAAGGCGCTGATGACGGCGATCGAAAGGGATCAGGCTGTGATTCGCGAGAAGATCCCGAATTTCTCGCCGGCCGACTTCATCGGTTCGGACGTCACGCTGTTCTACGACGACCCGGCCGCCGCCCGTCAGCGTCTCGCCGACCTGCGCGATACCTCCCGCTCGGAACTCGTGATCGGCGGCCGCCTGTACGCGCTGACCGCCAGCCCGATCGTTGACGAGGATGGCGCCCGGCTCGGCAGCGTGGGCATCTGGCGCGACCGCTCGGTCGAGGCGGCGATCGAGCAGGAGGTGTCGAACGTCGTGAGCGCGGCCGCGGCCGGCGATTTCACCCAGCGGCTGGCTACCGAAGGCAAGGACGGCTTCTTCCTGCAGGTCAGCTCCGGCCTCAACGACCTGATGGATACCACCGCGGAAGGCCTGGCCGACGTCGCGCGTCTGCTCGACGCGATTTCCCGCGGCGATCTGACCCAGTCGATCACCCGCGATTACCAGGGCACCTTCGGCCAGATCAAGGACGATGCCAACGCCACGGTCGCACGCCTGCGGGAAGTGGTGGGGCGAATCCAGGAGGCGACCGAAGCGATCAACACCGCGGCCCAGGAAATTTCGGCAGGCAACACCGATCTGTCGTCCCGCACCGAGGAGCAGGCGAGTTCTCTCGAGGAGACCGCGTCGTCGATGGAGCAACTCAATGCCACGGTGCGTCAGAATTCCGAGAACGCCAGCCAGGCCAACGGTCTCGCCAACCAGTCCAACGCGGTGGCCGCGCGCGGCGGTGACATGATGCAGCGGGTCGTCGAGACGATGCGCTCGATCCAGGAGTCGTCGAGCAAGATCGCCGACATCATCGGCGTGATCGACTCGATCGCGTTCCAGACCAACATCCTGGCGCTCAACGCGGCGGTCGAGGCGGCCCGTGCCGGCGAGCAGGGCAGGGGCTTTGCGGTGGTCGCCTCCGAGGTGCGCAGCCTGGCCCAGCGCAGTGCCCAGGCCGCGAAGGAGATCAAGGGCCTGATCGACGATTCGGTCGGCAAGGTCGAAAGCGGTGCGGTCCTGGTGGACGACGCCGGCAACACGATGCAGGAGGTGGTTAACAACTTCCAGCAACTGGCCGTTCTGGTCACCGAGATCGCCGGTGCGAGCCGCGAGCAGAGTGCCGGCATCGAACAGGTCACCCAGGCGATCGGTCAGATGGACGAAGTCACACAGCAGAACGCGGCGCTGGTCGAGGAAGCCGCCGCCGCCGCGGAGAGCCTCGAGGAACAGGCCCGCGGACTGCAGAACGCAGTTTCGATGTTCCGCATGGATGGCAGCGTGCCGACGCCGGATTCGCTGGTGTCGGCGCCGTCGAACGTCACGTCGTTCCCGGCACGCGCCCCCAAGCCGGCCGCCTCCAGCACCGGCAAGTCGGTTTCGGTGCGCAGTGGCGGAACCGGCCTCAAGGATGAATGGGAGGCATTTTGAGCACTCGTGCCGGCTCCATCGGCGATGGCCGCGCCGGGAAGGACATGCGGCGTGGCGCGTCGCCAGGCAATGCCGGGGATCTGAGCCGGGCGGTCCAGGCCAGACTCGCGGAGGACTCCGGCGCGGCAGCGCGTACGCGGGAGTTCGTGTTCACCCAGGCCGACTTCGAGAAGATCCGGCAGTTGATATACAAGCATGCGGGAATTTCCCTGGCGCCGGTCAAGCAGGACATGGTCTATAGCCGCCTCGCGCGCCGGCTGCGCGCGCGCGGCGACACCACCTTCGCGGAGTATCTCGGACGTCTCGAGCGCGATCCTGCGGAGTGGGAGACCTTCGTCAATTCGCTGACGACCAACCTCACCTCGTTCTTCCGCGAGTCCCACCACTTCGACATCCTGGCCGACCACCTGCGCAAGCACTCGTCCGCCAGGCCGCTGCGGATCTGGTGCTCGGCGGCATCCACCGGCGAGGAGCCCTATTCGATCGCGATCACGGCCTGCGAGGCATTGCGCACGACGTCACCTTCCGTGGAGATCTGGGCGAGCGACATCGATACCAATGTGCTGGCCCACGGGCAGCAGGGCGTCTATGCGCTGGAGCGCATCCAGCGCCTGTCGCGCGAGCGTGTCGAGCGCTTCTTCCTGCGGGGCAGGGGCGAACGTGAGGGCTTCGTCCGGGTGCGCCCGGAACTGCAGAAGCTGGTCCGCTTCAAGCGCATCAACCTGCTCGAGCCCAACTGGGGACTGCAGGGGCCTTTCGACGCCATCTTCTGTCGCAACGTGATGATCTACTTCGACAAGCCGACCCAGTACCAGATACTCAAGCGCTTCGTTCCCCTGATGAAGCACGACGGCCTGCTGTTCGCGGGGCATTCCGAGAGTTTCATGCACGCCGCCGATCTGTTGCGCTCTCGCGGGCGAACCGTCTACGAGAGGGTCGATGCCAGCAGCACATGAGCCGGCCTTCTCCGAGCATCTGGCCACCAACCGCTACTTCGACCGGACCTTCGGACGGGATGCGGTCAAGGTCCTGCCGGGAGAATACTTCGTCGCGACGACCGATCTGGTAATGGTGACCGTGCTCGGATCCTGCGTCTCGGCCTGTATCCGCGATCGGGACAAGGGCATCGGCGGCATGAATCATTTCATGTTGCCGGAAGGCGGCAATGCCGGCCTGGCGTCGAGTTCGGCCCGCTACGGCGCCTACGCGATGGAGGTGCTGCTCAACCACCTGTTGAAGCTCGGTGCGCGACGTCAGGCACTGGAAGCGAAGGTGTTCGGTGGCGGTCAGGTGATGGCATCGCTGACGAGAAGCCAGGTGGGCGAGAAGAATGTCGAATTCGTGCTCAACTACCTGCGAATGGAGTCGATACCGGTAGTGGCAAAGGACCTGCTCGACGTCTATCCGCGCAAGGTCTATTACTTTCCCGCCAACGGCCGGGTGATGCAGAAGAAGCTGGTGACGATGCACAACGACACAGTGGCCGAGCGCGAAACCGAATACGCACGCCGCCTCAGCCGTGATTCGATCGAGGGCGACGTGGAACTTTTCGGTTGACTGCAATGGCGATCAAGGTACTCATCGTCGATGATTCCGCGGTCATGCGCAGCCTGCTCGCCGAGCTCGTTGCCGCCGCACCCGATCTCGTCGTGGTCGGCACCGCGCCCGACCCCCTCGCTGCGCGGGAGATGATCAAGAGCCTCAATCCCGACGTGCTGACGCTGGACGTCGAAATGCCCAAGATGGACGGGCTGGATTTTCTCGAGCGCCTGATGCGACTGCGTCCGATGCCGGTCGTGATGGTCTCGACGCTGACCGAGAAGGGTTCCGAGATCACCCTGCGTGCGCTCGAACTGGGCGCCGTCGATTTCCTCGCGAAGCCCGGTCGCTCGGTCGAGATCCTCGAATATGGCGAGGAGATCCGCGACAAGATCCGGGCCGCCTATCAGGCACGGGTCCGATCCGGCCATCGGCAGGAGGGCGGCGCCATCCGGCGGGAAGCCGTCCGGATTCAACTGGACCAGCGTGACCTCAAGGATCGCCTGCTGCTGATCGGCGCGTCGACCGGCGGAACCGAGGCGATCAAGGACGTGCTGACGGGGCTGCCGGGCCATTGTCCGCCGGTGATGATGGTCCAGCACATGCCGGAAATGTTCACCGGCTCGTTCGCCCGCCGGCTCGACGGCCTGTGCGAACTGACCGTCAAGGAAGCCGAGCACGGCGAGGCATTGCGGCCGGGCGTCGCCTATCTCGCACCGGGTCATTCCCACCTGCTGCTCGCCCGGCGGGGCGGCGTCCTCCAGTGCGAGCTGTCGCGCGGGGAGCCGGTCAATCGCCACCGTCCCTCGGTGGACGTGCTGTTCGAGTCGGCGGCACGGCTGGTCGGCGCGAAGGTGATCGCGGCGCTGCTGACCGGCATGGGGAAGGACGGCGCCAAGGGCATGCTGGGTCTCAAGCGCGCGGGGGCCTGGACGATCGCCCAGGACGAGGCGAGTTGCGTGGTCTATGGGATGCCGCGCGAGGCTGCGGAAATCGGCGCCGCGTCGGAAATCGTCGGCCTCAGGGATGTGGCCGGACGGATGCTTCGGCGTCTGGCTGGAGATGCCAGACGGACGGCATGAATGCAATGGCGCCCGCCAAGGGCGGCGGAACCTGGAAACAAGTGGAGATCAGAACATGGATGCATCGGTTCATTCAAACGATGACGCGGCGGTGATTCGACTGGCCGGTCGATTCGATTTCAATTCCCACCGGGAGTTTCGTGACGCGGTCGAGAAATCGCTCGACGGCGCCGTCGCCAAGCCGATTCGCGTCGAACTCGGCGGCGTCACCTACCTCGACAGTTCCGCCCTCGGGATGCTGCTGATGCTGCGCGACAAGGCCAAGGCGGCGAATCGCGCAGTCTCGCTGAGCGGCGCGCAGGGCAACGTCAAGCAAGTACTGGACATCGCCAACTTCGGCAAACTGTTCTCGATCAGCTGATCCCGGATCATCGCCGCATGCCGGCCCCTGCATCGGGCCCGGCTGTGGCCGCGCGCTGCGCTGATGTCCGAAGTTGTCGCACCGGCGGTCCGATCCACGGTCCATGCCGTGGGCGGGAAACGGATCTTCCGCGGCAACAACACCCTTCCCCCCGCTGCATACCCTGCCACGCCCGGCCCGGTCGCCACGGCGGCCCGGCTCCCCGTGACGGTTCGCGAGCGGCAGCCGCAAAGCGCCCCTGATCGACCACGTCCGGTCGCCGGCCACGCCTTCCCAGCCGAGTCGTTCACGGTTCGGGCGATGGCCTCGGAAGGGGCGCCGGATATGGCTCAAGTCGCGTCGGACCCTGCCGTAAAGAGGTCCAATATGTTCCAGGGTTCCGATGAGCCTGAGGGGCAATGCCTCACGGAGATGCCGATGTCGAGTCTGCTGAAGAACATTGACGCCAGGACCAAGCTTGCGGGTACCAACAAGCTGGAAATTCTGCTGTTCACGCTCGGTACCGACCACCGTACTGGCAGGCGTGAGACCTTCGGAATCAACGTATTCAAGGTGCGCGAGGTGATGCGTACGCCGCCGGTCACGGCTGCGCCGGAAATGCCTGCGTCGGTCGAGGGCATGGTCAGCCTGCGCGGGGTCCTGGTGCCGGTGGTGGACCTCGCCAAGTACGTCGGCATCGGGCAGGAGGACAGGCGCGAAGTCATGATCGTCACCGAGTACAACGGCCACACGCAGGGATTCCTGGTCGAGGCGGTCGACACCATCCTCCGCCTCGACTGGGCGCAGATGCGGGTTCCGCCCGAGATGATGACCGCGAACATGGGTGGCCTGGTGACGGCGGTGACCGAACTGCCAGACGGCAGGCTGATCATGATGCTCGACGTCGAAAAGGTCCTGGCCGAGACCACCAGCATCGATGACGAGTTCCTGTTCAAGGGTATCGAGCGCTTGCAGGACGACGACGTCACGGTCTTCTTTGCCGACGACTCGTCGGTGGCCCGCAGGCAGATCGAACGCACCCTCGACGCGATGGGTGCGAACTACGTCGGTTCGGTCAACGGCCGGGTCGCCTGGAACGAGCTGCAGAAGGTCGCGAAGACCGCCGAGGCGACCGGGCGCAAGGTCAAGGACCTGGTCAAGCTCGTGCTCACCGACGTCGAGATGCCCGAGATGGACGGCTACATCCTGACCAAGATGATCAAGTCGGATCCCCGCTTCGAGGGCGTACCGGTGCTGATGCATTCGTCCCTTTCCGGCATGTCGAACCAGCAATTGGGTCTTTCCGTCGGAGTCGACGAGTACGTTCCCAAATTCGAACCGCAGCGTCTTTCGGACACCCTGCGCCGCATGCTCTGCAAGAAAGACGTGGATGAGGCAGCATGAACGCGATAGTCAAGACACCGAATTCCGTGGACTCGACCGGCAGGTCGCTGCTCGAGGCCGTCGATGGCCGTACCAAGCTCGCCGGCTCCAACCGGATGGAGATCCTGCTGTTCTCCCTCGGCACCCAGGAGACCTTCGGCATCAACGTCTTCAAGGTGCGGGAGGTCTCCAAGACGCCCTTCATCACCAAGGCGCCGAACATGCCCGACGGGGTGGAAGGGTTGATATCCCTGCGCGGCAACGTGATCCCGGTACTGGCGCTGGCCAACGTGCTGGGCGTCGCGGAGTCGGGCGAAGCCCTCGGCGAATCGATGATGGTCACCGAATACAGCAAGCGCACGCTGGGCTTCCTGGTGCACGAGGTGGATCGCATCATTCGCGTCGAATGGGACAAGGTGCGCACGCCAGAAAACGTATCGAGTACGGTGCATAGCTTCATCACCGCGATCATCGAGTTGCCGGACGGCAAGCTGGTGTCGATCCTGGATGTCGAAACGATTCTCGCCAACACCTTCGGCGAGGCTCTGGTCGGCAACATCCCGCCCCTCGGCACGAACTCCGACGTCAATGTCTTCTTCGTCGACGATTCCTCGGTGGCGCGCAAGAAGATCGCCGAGGTGCTGGACAAGCTCGGCGTCCATCACAAGCACGCGATGAACGGACTCGAGGCATGGACGCGGCTCGAGGGCATGGCCAATCACGCCCAGACCAGCGGCAAGCTGCTCCTGGACGATCTCGACCTGATCCTCGTCGACGCCGAAATGCCCGAGATGGACGGCTACGTCCTGACCCGCAACATCAAGAACGACGCCCGTTTCGACGGCATCCCGGTGGTCATGCATTCGTCCCTGTCTTCGGAAGCCAACCGTGCGATGGGTCAGCAGGTCGGTGTCGATTCCTATGTCGCCAAATTCGATGCAGACGTGCTTGCAGACACGTTGCGCCCCCTGCTGATGCGGGGGGGACGAGCCTGAATCCGGAGAAAGAAATGGCCGATTCGAAAATGAAGTTTCTCGTGGTAGATGATTTTTCGACGATGCGCCGCATCGTCCGCAACCTCCTCAAGGAACTCGGATACACGAACGTGGAAGAGGCCGAGGATGGCGTCGCTGCCCTGCAGAAGTTGCAGAGCACGCCGTTCGACTTCGTCGTCACCGACTGGAACATGCCGAACATGGACGGGCTCGCGCTGCTGCAGACGATTCGGGCGAACGCCGGCCTGAAACACCTGCCGGTGCTGATGGTGACCGCGGAGGCCAAGAAGGAAAACATCATCGCGGCAGCGCAGGCCGGTGCCAGCGGCTACGTGGTCAAGCCATTCACGGCGGGGACGCTGGCGGAGAAGCTCGAGAAGATCTTCGAGAAGATGGGCAAGGCCGCCGCCTGACGGCTGGTCGTTTCGGAACACACGGGAGTAACGAATATGGCGAAACGACTCAAGTTCGACGAAACGGGAGACAGCGACGAACTGCAGGCACTGTTCGACAGCATTGCTTCGGAGCGCGTTCAGCCCAAGCTCGAAGTCGTGGACGACAAGGCCGACGATGGCGACAACGACGAACTGCAGGCGCTGTTCGACGCGGTGGCCGAGGAGTTCGGCGACAGCGTTGCCGCCGATCCAACGGCCGCAGCACTAGCGGCCGATGTCGATGCCGGTGGCGACGACGCCGGAGAGATCTCGGACAAGGCGGCCGGCGGCAGTGCCGTGTTCAACCGGATCGGCAAGATGACCCGTCAACTACACGATGCGTTGCGCCAGCTTGGTTACGACCAGGCCCTGCAGGAAGCTGCGGAGGCGATTCCCGATGCCCGCCAGCGTCTGACCTACATCGCCCAGATGACCGAACAGGCGGCCAGCCGCGTGCTCAACGCGACCGATGTCGCCAAGCCGATCCAGGACAAGCTGCAGGGCGATGCCGCCGACCTCGAGTCGCGCTGGGAAAAAGTGTATGCGCAGCAGGCGTCGGTCGATGACTTCAAGGTCCTGGCCGGCGAAACGCGCCAGTTCCTCGGGCAGGTGCGCGAGGGCAGCCGTGCGACCGGCGAGCAGTTGATGGAAATCATGATGGCGCAGGATTTCCAGGATCTCACCGGCCAGGTCATCAAGCGGGTGGTCGATCTCGCCCAGAACCTGGAGCAGCAGATGCTTGCGGTACTGATCGAGGCGATGCCCGCCGATCGCAAGCCCGAGCATGGCGACGGCCTGATGAATGGTCCTGTGATCAGCTCGGAAGGTCGCGACGACGTCGTGACCAGTCAGGAGCAGGTGGACGATCTGCTGGAAAGCCTGGGCTTCTGACCAGGCACGAACGAACCGTTTGCGGAGCGGACGATGAGTGATTTCGCGGGAATGGATGACCTGCTGCAGGATTTCCTGGTGGAGGCCGGAGACCTGTTGTCCGGTGTCGACAACAAGCTGGTGGATCTGGAACGAGCGCCCGACGACCGTGGCCTGCTCAACGACATATTCCGGGGATTCCACACCATCAAGGGCGGCGCCGGCTTTCTCAACGCGACCGAACTGGTGACGCTGTGCCATCTCACCGAGAATCTGTTCGACAAGCTCCGCAATGGCGAGCTCGCGGTGTCGCCCGACGTCATGGACGTTATCCTGGAGGCGACCGGAGCGGTGCGCGACATGTTCGGCTTTCTCGAGAGCGCGACCCAGCCGCGGCCGGCGGATCCCGGCCTGATCGCCCGCTTGAAGGCGGCGCTTGCCGGCGAGCTCGACACTGGCGCAGCGGAGGTGCACAAGTCGGCCGGCGAGCTGGTCGACAGCGTGGCCGGCCCGGCGAACAATGGCGAGCCCGACTGGGCAGCCCTGCACGAGGCGGTCGCGGGGGTACCGGCGCAGCCCGCCGCCGCGGCCGCGCCACCGCCGGTCCACAGCGAGGTCGCCGACAAGACCCCCGAGCAGATCGTCAAGGCGGCGATCGGGCGGCGTGCCAGCGACAAGCCCGGCTACTCGGGACCGGTCGGCCGCCGCGAGAGCGAGCGCACGCGCGACAACTCGATCCGGGTCGACACTTCCCGCCTCGACCAGGTGCTGAACCTTTCGGGCGAGATCGGCCTGACCAAGAACCGGCTCAACGCGCTGCGCAGCGAGATCCTCGCCGGCAGCGCCGACAACGAAACCTTCCACGCGCTGGACGTCGCGGTGAGCCAGCTCGACCTGCTGGTGTCCGACCTGCAGAACGCGGTGATGAAGACCCGCATGCAGCCGATCGGCAGGCTGTTCCAGAAGTATCCGCGGATCGCCCGCGACCTCGCCCGCAACCTCGGCAAGGATGTCGAACTGGTGCTCGCGGGCGAGGAAACGGAAATCGACAAGACGATGATCGAGGACCTGTCGGATCCGATCATCCACCTGATCCGCAACGCCGTTGACCATGGCGTCGAGGACAGCGCCGAGCGCAAGGCCAGCGGCAAGCCGACGAAATCCGCGGTGCGCCTCGAGGCACGGCAGGAAGGCGACCATATCGTGATCCTGGTGGCCGACGACGGTCGCGGCATGGACCCGGAGAAGCTTCGCAGCAAGGCCATTGCCAAGGGCCTGATCACCGACGAGGAAGCCAATACGATGGATGAGCGCCAGAGTTTCAATCTGGTGTTCATGCCCGGCTTCTCGACGGCCGAAAATGTGTCCGACGTGTCCGGGCGTGGCGTCGGCATGGATGTGGTGCGCACCAACATCCAGAAGCTCAACGGCACCATCGACATCAAGTCGGCGCTGGGCAAGGGCACGACCTTCGTGATCAACCTGCCGCTGACACTGGCGATCCTGCCGGTGCTGCTGGTGCGTCTCGGCGAACAGCCTCTCGCGGTGCCGCTGTCGATGGTGCGCGAGATCCTGCCGATCGAGCTCGAACAGGTGCAGGAGGTCGGCGGACGGGCGACCATGGTGGTGCGTGGCGAGGTGCTGCCGGTGCTGCCGCTTGCCAGCCTGCTCGGCTGGCCGATGGAGCTCGTGCCCGAATATGGCGTGCTGATGCAGACCGCAGAGCAGAGCTTCGTGCTGGCGATCGACAGCTTCGCCGGCCGCGAGGATGCGGTTATCAAATCCCTCGACGACTTCCGCCCGCGGGGCGTGGCCGGTGTCACGACACTGTCCAACGGGCAGATCGTGCTGATCCTGGACATGAAGGAATTGCTCGGTTCCGCGGGCGAGCAGCGTGGCGTGCCGCGCAGCCACCTGACCAGAATCGCGAGGACCGCGCTCGCCGCATGACCCGGCGGCGCGCCGGCGCCGACATCCTCCCGTTGCCGCATCCTTCACGTTCGTGGTCGGATGCGGCTTGTCTCGCGCGTTTGAACTGCCCTAGGATGGTCCCGTGAGAAGCATCTGCTTCGATGGACGTGGAGCCCGTGGGTGGAAGATCTCGACTTCGATGCCTTGCGTGAACTGGCCGAGCACAAGCCGGCACAGTATTTTCGCGAGCGCAAACGCCTCATCGAAGGCTATATTTCCTCGCATCCGCCGCAGCAGCAGGCGCGCCTGCGCGAATTTCAGCTCCAGATCGACCGCGTCCGCGCCCAGGCCGGCAGCCCGCTGCGGGCGACCCGCATGATGATGGGCATGATGGAAGAACAACTGGAGGCGCTGCGCGAGCGACTGCTGTCCCTGCAGGCGGAAACCGACGGACTCGCACGCCTGATGCGAAAGCCCGGCGACGCCGACAACTGACCCCGGCCGCGATTCAAGCGGTGGTCTCGAGCAGTCTCGCGAACGCCTTCTCGAACTGGATCAGGCCGTCCCGTTGCAGGCGCTCCCCGACTTCGGTCATGTCGATGCCGAGGTGGGCGAGGCGGGCAAAGACCTGCTGCGCCTGATCGATGCCGTCGGCCAGCGTAGACGCGATGCGGCCGTGGCGGCGAAGTGCCTCGAGGGTGGCGTCGGGGACGGTGTTGACGGTCTCGGGCCCGATCAGCGGCTCGACGTAGAGCAAGTCGCTGTAGGCGGGATTCTTGGTGCCGGTGCTGGCCCACAGCATCTGCTGCGGCCGTACCCCGTGGGCGCGCAGCTGCTTGAAGCTGGGTGTCTCGCAGCGTTCGCAGTAGGCACGGTAGGCGAGCTTGGCCATCGCCACGGCGCTCCTGCCGCTCAGTTCGCGACCGTCCGCGCCGAATTCCTCGAGCATCTGGTCGACCAGCGTGTCGACCCGGCTCAAGAACAGGCTGGCCACCGACTTGACCCGGGACGGATTCCCGTCCGCGGTGAGCAGGCGCGCGATTCCGCGTTCGAAGGCCGCAGCCACGGCTTCGCAGTGAGCCAGCGAGAACATCAGCGTGACGTTCACGCTGATGCCTTCCGAGACCAGTCGTTCGACGGCTGCGATGCCGGCTGGTGTTGCCGGTACCTTGATCAGCAGATTGTCTCGCGCGACTGCCGTCCGCAGCCGGCGCGCAGCGTCGACCGTGCCGGCAGTGTCGTGGGCCAGGGCGGGTGACACTTCGAGGCTGACATAGCCGGCGTCGAAATCGCTGCGCTCGTACTCGTCGCGAAGCAGATCGCAGGCCCGGCGGACGTCGGCGATGGCCAGCCGCTCGTAGCGCTCCTCGGCGTCCAGGTCGAGGGATCTCAGCGCGGCCAGCTCTTCCTCGTAATAGCGGCCGGCGGCGATCGCCTTCTCGAAGATCGCCGGATTGGTGGTGATGCCGGCAACCCCGTCGTCCTGCACCAGACGTTCCAGCTCGCCGTCATAAAGCAGGGTGCGGGAAAGGTTGTCGAGCCAGATCTGCTGGCCGAGCCGGCGGGTTTCACGCAGTGGGTTCATCTCGGTGTTCCTGGACATCCTTCGCAATCGCGCATTTTCCTACGAAGGGGGCCCGACTCCAAGCAGACGGCGCCTGTCGCGGGTGGGATCTCGTCGCGGCGCCAGCCGGGTGGCAGCGCGGCGAGCCAGCCGAACTGCGCCAGCAGTGCATGAAATTCGTCGCCCGGCGGCGCCCTCAGGCTCAGCAGCCGGCCATCATCGGGGTGCGCGACGGCCAGCTCGACACAGGCGAGGAGCAGGCGCCGGACGCCGAAGCGCTCGGCGACGAAGCGATTGTGCCGGCCCTTGCCGTAAGTGGTGTCGCCGATGATCGGATGGGAAGCATGCTTGAGGTGGCGGCGGATCTGGTGCCGCCTGCCGGTCTCGGGGGTGATCGCCAGCAGCGAGTATCGGCTCGTCGGATAGCGGTCCACGGCGAACGGCAGTTCGATGCGCGCGAGCGTCGTGAAGCCCGTGCGTGCCTGCCGCGGCCGGGTGGTGCTCGCGACCCTGGGATCCTCGGGATCGACCAGGGCCCTGTCGATGCAGCCCGAATCGCCGGTATGGCCGCGCACCATCGCCAGGTAACGGCTTCGCTTGTCGCCGGCTTCGAACTGACGCCCGAGGAAGGTCGCGCCTTCCCGGTCCAGGGCGAACAGCAACAGACCGGAGGTGGCGCGGTCGAGGCGGTGAACCGGGTATACGCGCTGGCCGATCTGGTCGCGCAGCATCTGAACCGCGAATTGCCGCGCGCGACGGTCGACATCCGAGCGATGGACCAGCAATCCGGGAGGCTTGTCGATCGCGATCAGTCGTTCGTCGCGGTAGACGATCGTCAGCAATCGGCACCTGCGGGTCTCGGGCGCCCCCGGGCGGGCGCCGCGCTGGCGCTCAGCCCGAGATCACCGGCGCGGGCGCATCGACTCCGGCGAACCAGGTGCCGCGGATCGCATCGTCGATGTGCTGGAAACCGATCTGCACGCCATCGACGAACTCGTGGAGATGATCGGGAGCCCGCGCGAGTTCGTCGCCGCTGGCGGCAAGCAGCGCATCCCGGCTTGCCGCTGTCGTGTCCACGACGTCGTGGTGGCGAGGCAGCGCAGTGAAAGTGCGACACAGGTCGTCGAGGCAGCGGTAGACCGAACGGGGGAAATCCGCGTCCTGCAGGATGAATCGCACGACATCGGGTCCCCGCACCCGGTTGCGCACCCGCTGGCGGTACATCTGGTGAGCGGAAAGCGATTTCAGCACGCTCATCCACTGCAGGTTTTCGAGCGGCGTCAACACCTCCGGACTGCGCGGCAACAGGTTGGCCGAGCGCACATCGAGGATTCGGGTGGTCATGTCGGCTCGTTCCAGCAACCGGCCTATCTCGCAGAAGCGGCGCACCGGTCCGTGGCTGACGCTGCCTTCGATCAATCCCACCAGCGTCTGGCAGCCGCGAATCACCATGCGCAGGAAATCGTCGCGCCGGCGCTGGGCGATACCTCCGGTCAGATGGTTGCCGACCGTCAGGTACAACTGGTTGATCTCCTCCCAGATCTCGCGCGGCATGACCTCGCGGGTGGTGCGCAGGTTTTCGCGGGCGGCACCCAACGCGGCGAGGATCGATCCGCCGTGATTGCGATCGGCGCACAGGAAGGACAGCACGCTGGCTTCGTCCCGCCGCGGATAGTTCTCGTCGAACAGGCGCTCGGCACCGCTGATGGTTATCAGCGACGACCAGCCCAGGGTCGGCGTTCCCGGGAAATCGAGCATCAGGTGGCGGGTCACCCGCAACAAGCGGGCGGTATCCTCGGCGCGCTCGATGTAGCGGGCCATCCAGTAGAGGTTTTCGGCAACGCGGGATAGCATTTTTCAGGCGTCCTCGCTGGCCACGATCCAGGTGTCCTTGCTGCCACCGCCCTGGCTCGAGTTGACGACCAGCGAACCCTTGACGAGGGCGACCCGGGTGAGTCCGCCGGTGGTGACATAGACGTCCTGCTCCGACGACAGGATGAACGGCCGCAGGTCCACATGGCGCGGCTCGACATTGCCGTCGCACAGGGTCGGCGTGGTGGACAGCGAAAGGGTTGGCTGGGCCATGTAGTTGCGGGGATTGGCCTTGATCAGCTCGGCGAATTCGGCGCGCTTCTCGGCGGTGGCGTGCGGGCCGACCAACATGCCGTAGCCGCCCGACTCGTTGGCCGGCTTGACCACCAGCTTGTCGAGGTTGGCGAGCACGTAGTCGCGCTCCTTCGGGTTCATGCACAGATAGCTCGGCACGTTGGGTATCAGCGCATCCTCATCGAGGTAGTACTTGATGAGCTTCGGCACGAAGGCATAGACCACCTTGTCGTCGGCGACGCCGGCCCCCGGTGCGTTGCACAGGGCCACCGTGCCGGCCCGCCACGCCCGCATCAGGCCGCGCACGCCGAGCACCGATTCCGGGTGGAAGGCTTCCGGGTCGATGAACATGTCATCGACCCGGCGGTAGATCACGTCGACCTGTGACAGGCCCTCGATGGTGCGCATGTATACGCAGTCGTCGCTGCCGACGATCAGGTCCGAACCCTCGACCAGTTCCACACCCATCTGCTGCGCCAGGAAGGCGTGTTCGAAGTAGGCCGAATTGAACACGCCCGGCGTCATCACGACGATCGAAGGCTCGACGCCCTTCCGCGGCGACATCGACGCGAGCATGTCGTAGAGCTGGGCGGGATAGTCGTCCACGGGCAGGATCCTGCCGGTCGCGAACAGGTCGGGAAGCACGCGCTTGGAAACATTGCGATTTTCGAGCATGTACGACACGCCCGAGGGAATGCGCAGGTTGTCCTCGAGTACATAGATGGTGCCGTCACCGTTCCGTACCAGATCCGAGCCGCAGATATGGGCCCACACCGCGTTGGGCGGCGAGATGCCGACGCATTGCGGCCGGAAGTTGACCGACTCGTGGAGCAACTCGGCCGGAAAGACGCCGTCGCGCACGATGCGCTGATCGTGGTAGAGATCGTCGATGAACATGTTCAGCGCGCGTACCCGTTGCGCCAATCCGGCCTCGGTACGTCGCCACTCATCCGCCGGGATGATTCTCGGGATGATGTCGAACGGCCACGCCCGATCGATCATGCCGGCATCGGAATAGACCGTGAATGTGATGCCCATCACCTGGATCGCGACCTCGGCCGTGGTCTTCAGATCCTCGACCTCGTCCGCCGCGAGCCCGGCGAGGTGGCGTACCAGTTCTACCGCGGCGTCGCGCGGGATGCCCGGCGCCGCGAGCAATTCGTCATAGGTCTTGCTTTCGTACTTGTTCCAGTTGATGGAAGGCACAGGGGCTCCTGCCTGGCTGCGGAAAGATCCGCAATTGCTTGTCGTCGCTCTGCTTGAAGTCTGCGCCCTCGATCGCCCGCAGGCAAGTCCGTGCCGGGTTGCCGCCGGCCGGACCACCGCCGCGCGTGCCCCGCGCGGATGCCGTTGTCCTGGACCGGTCGCGGCGTCGCCGGCGATCCACGACGGGGCCGGTCGCATGGCTTGTGGCCCCGGCGTAGATGCTGGCGGTTGCTGGCGCCCGGTCGCGACCCGGGGGCCGTCGCGGCCGCTTCCAGGCCCGCTCGTCGAGGCGCGTCTGGTGCGCCGCTTGCACAATAATGGTGCATCACCGGCAGCAGAATCTCGCACGCGGGGCACGGTACTGCGCCGCTACGCCGGCAGGGCGTTTTTTCCTGCCGGTGCTGCGCAGGCGGCATCAGTATCCGGTTCGCGCGATTCTTGCAGTGGCCGGGCGGTGCATCGATCGCTGCGCCGGCCCTGCGGCCATGCCATATGGATCTGGCCCGCCAGTTGCTTTTCGATGCGACGCGCGCCACGCTTGGCCGGTGTTCATCCGGGCCGGCGCCGGCAGAGGTCGTCGCTGGGAGCGTTTCGCAGCGGGCGGGTGGCACGCGTCACGTATGGACAGGGAGACAGTGGAATGTCGGAGTACCGCACCGAAGTGATCTGGCGCCGGGGCGACCAGGATTTTCTCGACAATCGCTATTCGCGGCGCCATGTCTGGCGCTTCGACGGCGGTGCCGAGATCCTCGGCTCGTCCTCGCCGCAGGTGGTGCCGGTACCTTATTCCGACGAGCTCGGGGTCGATCCGGAAGAGGCCTTCGTTGCCGCGCTGGCGAGTTGCCACATGTTGTGGTTCCTGTCGATCGCCGCGCGCCGGGGATATCGTGTCGAGGTCTATCGGGACGCGGCTACCGGATTGATGGGCAGGGACGAGCGCGGCCGGCTGGCGATCACGCTGGTCACGCTGCGTCCACAGGTGCGCTTCGCCGGCGAGGGACCCGACCCGGCGGAACTCGAGGCAATGCACGGCGAAGCCCATGAAGACTGCTTCATCGCCAATTCGGTGCGCACCGAAGTGCGCTGTCAGCCGGTGCTCGAACCGGCCTGACTATCGGCACCGGGCCGCGAGGTGGCCACTTGCCTTGCAGAGGGGGCGCCGGGTGGTCGCGAGGCTTGCTCGCGGGCGACCGACGCCGCGCTCGAGCGCGACTACGGATGCGGTCGGTGCGAGCCGCGCACGCCTCGGTTCCCGATCAGCGCGCCGAGCGGTGCCGCACACAGCAGCGCCAGCGCCAGCGCCAGCGGCACCCAGCTCAGGTCGGTCGGGACTTCGCGGCGGCGTACCCGCGGCGCGGCCTGCATCGCGGCCGACAGGCCGTGGAAGTCTTCCAGCCGCAGGTAGTCGAGGCCGGTGCGGAACGCGAGCGCCTGCAGATGGGGCTCGCGCCGGGCCGACAGGTGCTCGTTGCGCCGGTCAGGGCCGCGCCCCTGGGCAACCTCGTCCGGCAGCCAGAACCCGCGGTCGCGACCGGCCGAATCGCGCTTCGGGATCGGTCGCGGCAGGTTGCCGCCGGTGCCGATCACCAGCCCGTGGATCTGGCCCTTGCGGAGGTCGCCGAACAGCGCCGGGGGCGGGCCGTCGAGGGGCGGCGACTCGTGACCGTCGGTGAAGAACAGCAGTTCCGGCTCGCCGCCGATGTCGCGCGCCGCACGCAGGGCCCAATACAGTCCCTTGGTGATCTCGCTGGCCTCGGCCCAGCGCATGCGCTCGTCGATCTGTGCGAGGGTGGCCAGCAGGTCGCCGTAGTGTTCGCAAACCTCGACCGGCGCCAGCAGCATCAGGCTGCGATAGCCGGTGAATGCGGCGAGGCCGAGCCGCGAGCCACAGGGCAGTTCGGTCAGCGCCGCGGCCAGCGCGCGGCGCGCGTAGTCGAGGCGGGCGACCGGCCTGCCCTGCTGCCGGTAGTCGGTGACGCCCATGCTCTGGCTGATGTCGAATACCGCCAGGAAGTCGTAGTTGCTGCGCGGCCAAGGCAGCGGGGGCATCAGCAGCGCCGCCACCAGCAGGGCACCGGCGGCGGTCAGGCGCCAGTCGGCGGCAGCCCGGCGGGCGATCATGGCAGCGCCCCGCGGCCGCCACGCATCGTGGTGATCGCCCGCTCGCTGGATAGCGGTGCGGCGGCATCCATCATCACCCGCTCTTCCTCCGGGGCGAGCCACAGGGCCCGCTCCAGGTTGTAGCGCGCGTCCCAGTCGTACGGATCCATGCGCAGCAGGTCGCGGTAGCTCTGCTTCGCGAGTTCGAGATAGGGCAGCGCGTCAATGGCCGAATCTCGACGACGGCGCAACGCTTCGCGCAGATGCAGGTTGCCGAGGTTGAAGCGGGCTGCCCGCCCGAGAGCGCCCCGCTGGCTGCCGATCAGCGCCTTGTAGGCGAGCAGGGCGCCGTCGTAGTCGCCTTCCGAGGCCTGTGCGATGGCGTGCATCAGGGCCGCTTCGGGCGAGGTCGCAGCGGAGATCGCGATCGGGCTGGCGATCGCTGTCGCGAGCTGCCTTGCCCGCCGCCATTCGAGGGCCTGCAGGCTTGCGACGGCGGCCAGCGTGGCGACGGTGAGCGCGAAGGCGAGGTGGGCGCGGCGGCGTGTCACGATGTACCCCGCAGTTCCCAGCGTCGGGCGACCAGCAGCGACGCGACCAGAAGCAGCGCGGCGGCGACGAAGCGCCGGCTGTGATCGCTGCGCGGTATCCGTTCCTCGAAGTCGAGCGGATGGTTCTGCTCGCGGCCGACATCCGCGACCGCCGCCGCGAGATCTTCCGGACTCTCGGCCTGGTAGGCGCGATACGGCGTCGGAAGCGTCTGGAAGAAGCGGTGCAGCGCGACTTCGGGGATCGCCGCGCTGGCCTCGCCGGCCTGCTCGAGATCGGGGCGGCCGAAACCCTTCAGATAGATCCAGTAGAGGGTCACGCGCTGGCGCTCGAAGCCGGCGCGGATCGCCATCTGGGTGTCGCGGTCGAGGCGGGCGCCGCCGTCCGAGACCA
The DNA here is from genome assembly GCA_020445745.1 of Rhodocyclaceae bacterium. GTDB lineage: Bacteria > Pseudomonadota > Gammaproteobacteria > Burkholderiales > Rhodocyclaceae > Cognatazoarcus. The sequence continues at coordinate 167,972 of JAGRGB010000029.1, forward strand.
GGAGAATGATCCGGCTGCCGGTATAGGCGCGCTTTTCGAAGCGCGCCAGCGAGGAGACCAGTGCCCGGCCGACATCGGTCTCGGACAAGCCGCGGTGCACGCCGCCGGCGGCGATGCCGGCCTGGACCACCTCGTCATGGTCGGTGAACGGCACGACGTGCAGCGTGCTGGCCGAAAAGAAACTGACCGCGAAGCGGTCGTCGGGTCGTCGGGCGACGAATTCGCCGAGCAGTTCGCGGGCGGCCTGGGACTTCACCCGACCGCGCGATCGGGTCTGGTGGCGAATCTCGAACGGGCCGAGCCGGCGCCAGTCGTTCGGCAGCATGCGTTCGTCCATGCTGCGGCTGCGGTCGATCAGCAACAACACCTCGGCACCGCGGCCGGTGCGCAGTTCGACGGTCCGGGGACGACCGGGGGCGGCCAGCGCGATCACCAGCGCGGCGATCGCCAGCGCCGCCATCGCGCGCAGCGCCAGGCCGATCCCGCGCCCAAGGGGATCCGCCGGCAGCCAGCCGACATCCGGATAGCCACCGGCCTCGGTGGCGCGCGCGATCAGCGGCAGGACTGCCAGCGGCATCAGCGCCAGCATCGCCGGCCGCAGGAAGTCGATGTCGACGCTCATCCCGCGTGACGCCGCTCGATGTGCATCAGCGCACGACACAGCTTGCGCGGCGAGATGCCGTCCACCGCCCGCCCGGCGAAGAAGCGCTGCGCGGAAGCCCGATAGAAGCGCGAGATGTCGTCGGCCAGCGGCGCGAGTTCGGGCCGCTGCGCGAACAGCCGGTCGACCGAGGCGGCGTCGACGACGCTGCCGGCGCCGGCGTCGAAGGCCCGGTGCAGTGCCCGCCAGGCCTGCGGGTCGTCGTCCCCGAGCGGGCGAATCGTCGCCCAGGCGCGAGCGAAGGGCAGGGTGCTGCGGTCGTGGCGGCTGCGCCACAACCACCATCCGAGCCACGCCGCCAGCATGGCGGCGAGGGCCGCCAGGGTGAGCTGCAGCCGCGCGGCGAGCGGGCCGAGCGGTGGCGTCGCCGGTGGCCGATCGGGGCGCAGCTCGCCGAGGCCGGGTTCGCTGAATGCATCCCTGCGACCGAGCGGGGCGACCGACACCGGCCATGCCGCGACCCTCAGGCCGGGGCCGCGGTCGGCAGCCTCGAGGATCAGGTCGGGCAGGGAGACGACCTGCAGCCGGGCCGGCGCGTTGATCAACTGGTAGCGGACCACCAGCCAGGCAGTGCCGCGCTCGTCGTTGACCCGTGCTGCGCTGCGGCGCGCAAACCAGTTGCCGACCCGTTCCAGCGGCGGCAGCTGATCGGTCACGAAGGCCTTGCCGTCGGCCTCGAGGCGGATGCGTTGCTCGAGCACGTCGCCGAGCTGGTAGCCGAAGGCCCGCGGCTGGACCACCTCCGCGGGATGGGGCGACAGCGCCGCGGCGGCCGGCAGTACCGCCGGCAGCAGCAGCGCGAAGGTCGCCAGTCGCTTCATTCTCCCTCCAGGAAATGGCGGGTCAGGGCGTCGCCGTCGAACGGCGCGGTCAGGAAGAAGGGACGGATGCCGCGCGCCAGGAATCGCGCCTGCAGCGTGCGGCGGCGTTCGGCGACCGCAGCCCGCCAGCGACTGCGCAGTCGCGGCCGCAGCCACAGGTCGCGCAGCCGTCCGCTCTCGAGGTCTCGCAGTCGCAGCAGCCCGTCCTGGTCGGGCGGTTCGATCTCGTCCGGGCTCCATACCACGATCGGCGTCACCCGGGCGCGAACCAGCAGATCGAGGGCGGCGTCGAGATCACTGCCGTAGCCATGAAAGTCCGACACCAGGAACACCAGCGCCTGGCGGCCGGCCAGTGGCATCAGCGCGTCGATCAGCCCGTCGTGGCCGGAGCTGCGACAGGGGGTCGATCGCAACCGGGAGGCGAACAGCTCGGCGAGACCGGGCTGGCGGGTCGGTGGCGTCCGCAGATCGTCGTGGCAGCAGCGGTCGAAGGCGCACAGCGACAGCGGGTCGCCGGCGGCAAAGCTGGCACGGCCGAGGGCGGCGACGAAGTCAGCCGCCAGATCGAGCTTGCGGGCCGGGGTGCCGAAGTTCATCGATGCCGACACGTCGACCGCCGCCGCAACCGCCACCTGGCTGCGCTGGCGCGCCACGCGAACCAGCCAGTCGCCGCGCGGGTCGCGCAGGCTGGCGCGCAGGTCGACGCGCCGCGGGTCGGGACGCTCGAACAGACTGGCGTGGACGACGAAGTCGTCGCCGGCGCCGCGCGCCAGGCCGGCGTGGGCGCCCGGGCGCCAGCCGCCGATGCGGCTGCCGATGCGATAGTGGAAGTCGCCGCTCGCCTTCACCGCGGGGTCGCCACCTGCGCCAGGATCCGCCTGATCAATTGATCGGCGAGGGCGGAGCGCCGCATTTCATAGACCGGGGCGAAGAAGATCCGGTGCACCAGCGCCGAGGGCATCACGGCGCGGACGTCTTCCGGTGTCAGATAGTCGCGGCCGGCCAGCCACGCCACGACGCGGGCGGCACGGGTCATCGTCATGATCGCCCGCGGGCTGGCCCCGGCCAGCACCAGATGCGCCATGTCGACGCCGTCGATGGCGATGCCGAAGCGCGACGGATCGCGGGTCGCGTCCCACAGGTCGATGACGTAGCGCTCGAGCGCCTCGCTGGCGCGCACGCCGCGCTGAATCTCCGCTGCGATCCCGTTGAGCTGCTGCCACGGCAGCAATCCGCTGGCGACCGATTCGATCAGGGCTTCGACGTCGTGGAACCTCGGGTCGAACACCAGGGTCCGGCGCGTGTCGTCGGCGACCGGTGTCGGCATCTGCAATTCGAACATGAAGCGGTCCCGGGCCGCGGACGCGAGTTCGAAGGTCTCCTCCTTCTCGACGCGGTTGCGGTCGGCGAAGACCGTCATGTGGGGAAACACGAAGGTTTCGTTGAAGGCGTCGATGCTGCGTTCCGCCATGGCCCTGAGCAGCAGTGACTGCACCTGGGGCCGGGCACGGTTGATTTCGTTGAAGAAGAAGCTCACCAGCCGCTCGCGATGACGCAGCAGCGGGCCGGGTTCGATCCTCGGCTTGCCGTCGGCGTCCACGTAAGTGTGGTAGACGAGGTCTCCGGGCAGCAGGTCCACAGTGCCCTCGACGCGCTCGAAATCGCCGCCGATGGCCCGCGCGAAGGCACGCAGCAAGGTCGTCTTGCCGACGCCCACGTCGCCTTCCAGCAGGACGTGACCGCGCGCGAACAGCGCCACGCTGATCAGCCGGATCACCGCATCCTGGCCGATCACCGCCCGGCCCACCTCGTCCTCGACGCGAAGTGCCAGCGTCCGCCAGTCCTGCATGCGTTCGTCCGCGCTCATGTCGCCGGCTGTCTCCTCGCCTCGGGTCGTGCGCTGTGGTCGGTGTCGCCGCGCTGCGCGCGGCGCGCGTGTCCATGCTATTGAGCGAGGCGGGCGGCGGTCAAGCAGTCTCGCCCCGTGGCCGCCCGTGGCCGCATTGGCGCCGGGCGCTCGCATTTGCGGGTGCAACATTCCAGAATGCGAGGATCGCAACCCCACCCGGAGCCCGACTTCATGACGGCTGACTGGAAGGCACTGCTGCTCGATCTCTCCGGCGTGCTGTTCGACGGCAGGCGACCGATCGACGGCGCCGTCGCATTCATGCGGCGCGCCAGGCAATCGGGTCGCCCGCTGCGTTTCGTGACCAATACGGCGACCAAGCCGGCGGCGACGATCGTCGACGAGATGCGCCAGATGGGCTTCGAGGCGTCGCTCGAGGAACTGTTCACGGCACCCCGCGCCGCCCACGACTACATCGCCAGCCGGGGCCTGCGGCCCTATTGCCTGGTCCATCCTTCGATCCGTCCCGAGTTCGACGATGTGCCCCAGACGGACCCGAACTGCGTGCTGCTGGGAGATGCGCGGGACGAGTTGAACTATCGCAACCTGAACCGGGCGTTCAGGCTGTTGCACGCCGGAGCGCCGTTGATCGGCATCGGCCTGAACCGCTATTTCATGGACGAGGGCGGCATGATGCTCGATACCGGCGCGTTCATCCGCGGGCTGGAGTGGGCGGCCGGCATCGACGCGGTGATCATGGGCAAGCCGAGTGCGGCATTCTTCGCCCAGGTGGTGGCCGACACCGGCCTGTCGGCCGGCGACTGCCTTATGGTCGGCGACGACGTGGTGGCCGATGTCGCGGGGGCGGTCGCGGCCGGCCTGCAGGGCTGCCTGGTGCGCACCGGCAAGTTCCGCCCCGGCGACGAGTCGGCGCTGCCGCAGGGGGCTCAGGTCATCGACCGCATCGAAGAACTCGTACTGCCGGGCTCGTGAGGCCGGCCGGCGCTATCATCGTCCCGACAGCAATCGATCTGCCGAACCATGGCTTACCAGGCTCCTCCCGTTTCCGCATCCGACCGCCCGCCGGCGGCGCTGACGCTCCGCGGCCTCACGGTGGGCCCGCTCGGCCCCCTCGACCTGGAGGTCGCAGCCGGCGAGATCGTCTGCCTGTCGGGCCCGTCGGGTGCCGGCAAGAGCCGGCTGCTGCGGGCCATCGCGGATCTCGACCCGCACCAGGGCCGGGTGCAACTCGGCGGTGACGACCAGCAGCAGCTGGCGGGGCATCGCTGGCGTGCGCAGGTGATGATGCTGCCGGCCGAGAGCCAGTGGTGGTTCGACGGGGTCGGCGAGCATTTCCCGGCATCGTCGATCGACGGTCTGGCTGCCCTGGGCCTGGACGAGGCTGCGGCCGGTTGGGAAGTCGCGCGGCTGTCGTCCGGCGAGAAGCAGCGCCTCGCCCTGTTGCGGCTGCTGGCCCGCGGCCCGCGCGCGCTGCTGCTCGACGAGCCCTGCGCCAACCTGGACAGGCGGGCCACCGAGCGGGTCGAGGCGCTGCTGCTGGCGTGGATCCGCGAGTGCCGCCTGCCGACCCTGTGGGTGTCCCACGATCCGGCGCAGATCGAGCGCGTCGCGGATCGCCACCTGTGCTTCGAGGCCGATCGACTGGTGGCGGCGCCATGAACCTGATCGATCTGTCCTGGTGGCAACTGGCGCTGGCGGCGGGGCTGGTGATCGCGCTGGCCGTCGCGTCCCATCTGGCGCGGCTGGGCGTCGCCCGCAGCTTGCTGGTGGCGGCGGTTCGCACGACGGTGCAGCTGGCACTGGTCGGTTTCGTGCTGGAGGCCTTGTTCTCGGCCGCCACCGTCGGCTGGGTGGCGCTGATGGCGGCGGTGATGCTGGCCCTCGCCGGTCGCGAAGTGATGGCCCGCCAGAAGCGGCCACTGACGGGGTTCTGGTCGGCCGGGCTGGGCACCTTCTCGATGTTCGTGTCGTCGTTCGCGGTGACGATCCTGACCCTGACCGTGATCGTCGGGCCGACGCCGTGGTACGCGCCGCAGTATGCGATTCCCTTGCTCGGCATGATGCTCGGCAACACCATGACCGGCGTCGCCCTGGGTCTCGATCGACTGACCGACTCGGTGTGGCGCCAGCGGGCGGTGATCGAGAGCCGGCTGATGCTCGGCGAGAGTTGGCAACAGGCCGTCGGCGAGGCGCGGCGGGATGCCATTCGCAGCGGCATGATCCCGATCGTCAACGCGATGGCGGCGGCCGGCGTGGTCAGCCTGCCCGGCATGATGACCGGCCAGATCCTGTCGGGCACCGCGCCGGCGCTGGCGGTGAAGTACCAGATCCTGGTGATGTTCACGATCACCACCGGGACCGGCTTCGGTACCCTGGTCGCCGTCGTTGCCGCGAGCCGACGATTGTTCGACCAGCGCGAGCGCCTGCGCCTGGATCGGCTGGCCGCGGCACGGGGACAACGGTGAAGGGACCCGACGGCGGTCCGCTGGTCGATCGCCTGCTGGTCGCTGCGCAACGCCCGGCAACGCTGTTGGCCGCGCGCCATGCCTACCGGGTGCACGAGGCGGACGGCCTGCGCTGGCTGTATGCGGGCGGCGGCGCGGTCCAGTCGGTGATGTCGTTGAGCGCGCCGGAGCGCCCGCTGCTGCCGGCGCTCGTGCATCTGCTGTCGGCCCTGGTGTGGCAGCCGGCACCCGCGTCGGCGCTCAACCTGGGCGTCGGTGGCGGTGCCATCGAACGCTTCGTGGCGTCCCGACTGCCGCGCTTGCAGCCCCGATCGGTCGAGGCTTCCGCCGATGTGGCGGCGCTGGCGCAGTGCTTCTTCGCGCTGCCGGCCGGCTGCAGGATCACGATCTCGCGGGCCGAGGATTTCGTCGCCGTGGACCGGCAGCGGTACGACCTGGTGTGGTGCGACCTGTTCGACGGCGAACGGCAGGCCGCCTGCATGACATCCGCTGAGTTCCTCGCGGCCCTTTGCCGGCGGCTTGGCGAGCGGGGCGTGCTGGCGATGAACCTTTCGCCGCGTGACGAGGCCGAATTGATGGCTACGCTCGTCCATCTGCGGCGAGAATTGCCATGGGTGGCGCTCAGCGTTCGCGCGGACGGTGGCAATGTCGGTGTGCTGGCATCGCGTCGGCGGTTGCCGCCGGGTACCGTGCTCGCGGCGAGAGCGCGTCGGCTCGGGGGCGGCTGCACGGCGGAATTCGCAGCCGTGGCCGATGACCTGATCCGCCTGCCGGCGCCGGCGGGACTGTGACGAGGAGCCAACATGAAGCTGCTGATGGTGCTGCTTACCCATCTGCTGGCCGCGCTGGCCGGTTTCGCGGCGGGCATCTACGTGCTGCCGATCCTGACCGCCCAGCCGGAGCCGACCCCCGACCAGGTGCGCGGCGCGATGCAGGGGGCGAGCTTCAGCGGAGAGTTCCGCCGGGACCTGGCCGGCAGCGACCTGTTGCACTGGGGCGAGGGCACGGTCACCGTCGGCCCGGACCGGATCGCCTTCGCCGGCCGGATCGCGCCCGGACCCGACTACAAGCTCTACCTGTCGCCGGTGTTCGTCGAGGACGAGGCCGGGTTCGAACGCCACCGCCTGCAGATGCGAAAGGTCGGCGAGGTGCGCAGCTTCGGGAGCTTCGTCGTGGCGCTGCCGCCCGGGTTCGACGTCGGCAAGTTCAACACCGTGATCATCTGGTGCGAGACCTTCGGTGAATTCATCAGCGCTGCGCGTTACCGGGAAGCCGACGGGCGCTGAGGTCGAGGCCATCGATTGCCCGCAATATCCCGATGCGCCCGTCGTCGGGTCGTTGCGCGACGTGATCGGCCGTCAGCTGCCGCCGCCGCGCCGGTGGTCGGTGCGAATGGCATCGGGTGCGCTGTCGGGGACATCGAGGCGCCGCGGCCGCAACCTGCACCGAGATGGTGCGCGTGCGGTGCACAACACGTGAGGCATTGCAGGGTGAGGTCCCCGTATCCGTCGAAACCCGTAGCCGGGATGGATTTTCCGCCGGTCAGCAAGGCAATTGCATGCGCCTGTGGACAATTCCTGCTGCCGTGCACGGTGACGTCATCGTCGATCTGCTGCAATGCGGTTGGACCAGTCCCCGCGACAGCGGCGAGAATGGCTCAACCAGGCGCTATGGCGGGCGATTGTGCGCCGCATTCGCAGGGCGCGTTGTTATCCACGGCCGGTGTGGATATCGGTGTGGAAAAGGAAGGTTTCGCCCCCCTATTCACCTGTTGCATTGGCATTTTTCCGGTCTGATGCACAAGCGTGCAACTGGTCGGGGCGCGGCCGCTTCCAAGTCGGATTCCGCCCGCGGGGGATCGTGCAACGAAATGGTGCAGAGACGACAGGAGAGTCGATGAGCGAGGACTTGCACTACCGGGTGGAACTGGCGGATCCTGCCGGGCACCTGCTGCGGATCCGCCTGACCATCCCCGAACCGGATCCGGCAGGGCAGCGTCTGTCGCTGCCGGCCTGGATACCCGGCAGCTACATGATCCGCGACTTCGCCCGCAACATCGTGGCGATCGAAGCCGCCAGCGCGGGGCGGCGGCTGAAACTGGAGAAGCTCGACAAGCACAGCTGGCGTTGCGCGCCGACCCGCCGCGGCGCGTCGCTCGAGGTCGACTGCGAGATCTACGCGTGGGACCTTTCGGTGCGCACCGCCCACTTCGACCACAGTCATGCGTTCTTCAACGGCACCAGCGTGTTTCTGCAGGCACACGGCCACGAGCAGCGAAGCTGTCTGGTCGAACTGTGCCCGCCGGCCTGGCCTGGCGCCGAAGGCTGGCGCGTGGCGACCGCCATGTCCGAGGCCAGGGGGCGGCCGGGGGCTGCGAAGCGCCACGGCTTCGGCCTGTATCAGGCGGCGGACTATGACGAGCTGATCGACCATCCGGTCGAGATCGGGGCGTTCGCCCGGGCGAGCTTCAAGGCCGGCGGCGTCGCCCATGAAGTGGTGATCACCGGGCGCCACGACGGCGACCTGGGTCGCCTGACCGGCGATCTGTCGCGCATCTGCGAATGGCAGATCGCGCTGTTCGGTACGCCGGCGCCGATGAAGCGCTATCTGTTCCTGGCAATGGTCGTCGGCGACGGCTACGGGGGCCTCGAACATCGGGCGTCGACGGCGTTGCTGGCGAGCCGGGATGATCTGCCCCACGCTGCGATGGACAAGCCGAGCGAGGGCTACAAGCGCTTTCTCGGCCTGTGCAGCCACGAATATTTCCACAGCTGGAACGTCAAGCGCATCCGGCCCGCGGCATTCACCCCGTACGACTTGTCGCGCGAGGCCCATACCACGCTGCTGTGGGCCTTCGAAGGGATCACCTCGTATTACGACGACCTCGCGCTGGTGCGCAGCGGCGTGCTGACGCCGGCCGATTACCTGGCGCAGCTCGGCCGGACGATCGCCGGCGTGCTGCGCACCCCGGGCCGTCTGCGGCAAAGCCTGGCAGATTCCTCGTTCGACGCCTGGACCAAGTATTACCGCCAGGACGAAAACGCGCCGAACGCGATCGTCTCGTACTACACCAAGGGCGCACTGGTGGCGCTTGCCACCGACCTCCAGTTGCGCGCCGCCAGCGGCGGCAGTCGAAGCCTCGACGACGTCATGCGACTGCTGTGGCGGGGCTATCGCGACGGTGTCGGCGGCGTCGCCGAGGGGGGCATCTTCGATGCGGTTGCCGAGATCGGTGGCAGCGAGCTCGGGCACTGGCTGCGCAGGGCGGTCGAAGGTACCGCCGAGTTGCCGCTGGCACGCTGGCTGAAGCCCTTCGGTATTCGCCTGACGCGCGAGCTGGAGGAGCTGCCCTCCCTCGGCGTGCGGCTGGTGCCGGGCATCGCCGAGGCTCGCCTGGCCAATGTGCTGAGCGGCGGAGCGGCCCATCGTGCCGGCCTGTCGGCCGGCGACGAAGTGCTGGCGATCGATGACTTGCGTGTCGGTCGGGAAGCCCTCGATGCCGTGCTGAGACGCCATCGCGCGGGCGATCGCCTGCGGGTCCACGCCTTTCGCCGCGACGAGCTGCGGCGCTTCGAGGTGGCGCTCGATGCGCCGGCGTTGAAGACCGTGATATTGCAGGGGCAGCCCCGGGCCAGTGCGGCACAGCGGCGCCTGCAGGCGGGCTGGCTGGGTGCGGCCATCGGGTGAATTCCGGTAGCCGGCGCCGGCGGCCCGGATCTGCGCTTTTTCGGGGGTGCCAACAAGCCGCAACGCATGTAGGATAACTGAAAGACTGGCTTGTCACGCCACCGCGGGCGCATCGGGCCGCCCGGCGAGCGGTGGCGGGAGGGTGGAATGGGCGTGGTCGTGAGGTGGGGATCGGAGTTCGAGCTGGGCATCGACGACATCGATGACCAGCACCGGGAACTCGCGGACGTGCTCGACCGCCTGCGCCTGTGCATGGGGCAATGTGCCGGCGCCGGCGAGCTCGAATCGCTGCTGGGCGAACTCGAGGCCCGTACCTTGCACCATTTCCGCTACGAGGAACAGGCGATGACGGCCGCCGGTTTTCCGGGGCTCGAGCCACACCGCGCCAATCACCGTGCGTTCGAACGTCGGGTGTCCGAGACCCACCAATTGCACCGTGCCGGCCATCTGGTCGAGCTGCCGACCGTGAGCCTGCTGCAGGGCTGGCTGTTCGAACATATCGAGCGGGCCGACCGCGAGTACGCGGACTACATGCTGACCCACCGGCGGCCGCGATTCACGCTGGCGAGGCTGTTCGGTCGCGGCGCCTGAAGAGTCGCACCGGCACGCCGGATCAAATCGCGAGGGGCGCCGGTGTCGTCGATGACGGGGTGCCACTGGCATGGTGCGCCACGACCTCGGCCCGTGCCCGCACCACGTAGCGCATCGGCCCGCCGGCGCGCACGGCATCGAACGGATAGCAGGTCACCAGCGTCAGCTCGGTGTCGGCATCGTGGGCTGCCATTACGCCGCTGTCGCGCCGATCGACCACGTCCCGGCCAGTCACCCGGTACGCGACCACGCGGCGGCCGGGCGTCTCGATCTCCAGCAGGTCGCCGACGGCGAGCCGTTGCAGGAAGGCGAAATGGGTGTCGCGGTGACCGCCGATGACGCTGTTGCCGGCCTCGCCGGGGGCGGCGGTGCCGAACACGTGGCCGGGCCCGAAGGCGATGGCGCGGCCGTCGGCGCCGGCCAGCACGTACAGATCCGCATCCTGGCCGGGGGCGCGCAGGCGGGCCACCGGCCAGGTGTCTGCCCATGGCCACGGACGTACCCGCTGCTCGCCCGCCAGCGTGCGGGACCAGGCGTCGCGAATCAAGACCTGTGCGAGCCAGGCCTTGGCGTGGATGTAGCCGGCCTGGCCGAGCTGCCAGATGCCGGCGGTGGCCAGCAGCAGTGCCAGGATCAATGCCAGATGGCGCCACCGCCAGTGCTTCGGCGGCGGCCGCAGTCGTGACGGCCCGAGCTTCGCCTGATCGGGCCAGGCGCACTCGATGCCGAGAAAGTCGATGTCCCTGTCGCGGTACCTCGGTTGCGGACTCATCGCTCGTGGTCTCCTGTCTGTGGCCTTGTCGGTCAGGCCGTGATGCGCGGCCGGCGGGTAGCGGCCAGCGCCAGCAATGCCGCCAGCACGATCGCGAGCACGCCGACGACGAGATGCCAGCGGCTGCCCGCCCCGCCGCGGGGCAGTTCGCCGAACACGGCGCGGAACTGCCAGCCCTCGGGCAGGCGGTTCGGCAGCTTCGCGCTCGCCAGGGTGTCGCCGTCGGCACGCGCGGGGGTGCGATCCACGGCGACGAAGCTGGTGTAGCGGCTGGCCAGCCGGTGTTCGATCGCCAGTGGCACGACTTCGGCGCGTACCGATGCCTCGTCGCGGCCGTCGGCGAGCTGGTCCATCAGGGCCTCGATCCGGCGCCGGGCCCACAGGCTGCCGATGCCGACCCCCGGGCTGGCCTGGTCGAGCGCGATGCGCTGCCGCCACTGCCGGGCGCCGACCCGGGCGCGAATCTCGACCTCGCCGTCGAGGCCGTCGATCGCCGCGGCGAGCACCACCGGTTCGCCCCGGTAGAGGTCGGGAATCCGGGCCGGTTGCGCGTCTGCCCGGCTCGCGGACGGCCAAAGCACCTCGATGTCTCTTACCAGCGGCGAGTCGAGACGTGCGAACAGCTCGCCGATGCGGGTCCGAACCTGATCGACGCTACCGACATAGGTGAAGCTGCCGCGGCCGAAGCGGGCCGCCCTGCGCATGAAGAAGCCGTTCGGCGCCGAACCGATGCCGACCGTGAACAGGCGGCTGCGGCCGAGGTGCCGGCTGATCAGCTCGAACAGCTGTCGCTCGTTGCCGACCGCGCCGTCGGTGAGGAACACCACCTGGCGAAGGTGGCTGCTGTCGGCCTCGGGGTCCCGGAGCGCCAGCTCCAGTGCCGCGTGCATTTCGGTGCCGCCCTCGGCCTCGAGTCGCTCGACCCAGTCGGCCGCGAGCGCCAGATTGGCGGCATTGGCCTGTTGCGCGCCGGGGAACAGCGCGTGGGGCTCGGAACTGAACGCGATCAGGTTGAAGCGATCGCCGGGCGCCAGCCGTTGCAGTCCGAGCTTGAGCGCCTCGCGCGCCTGATCGATCGAATCCCCCGCCATCGAGCCCGAGGTGTCGACGACGAACACCAGTTCGCGCGGCAGGCGCCGATCCTGGCGCGTGGCGTTCGGCGGCATCAACGACAGCAGTGCATAGGGCCGGCCGTCCGCACCGGTCTCGGCGAACAGCGCGACGGCCGGCGCATCGCCGCCGGCGACGCGCCATTCGAGCTCGAAATCGCGCTCCGCCGGCACCTCGCCGTCGGCCAGCATGATCTGCGCGCGCTGCTCGTCGAGGCGCAGCACCTGCACCGGATGGTGGGCGCTGTGGATCTCGTCGATCGGCACGCCGCCATCGATATTGACGACGATCGTGACCGGATTGGCCGGTGCGTCGGCGGGCGCGGCCACCGGCGCGACGATCTGCTCTCCCTCATCCGCAGTCAGGGTGCCGGCCGGCACGTAGCGCGGACCGACCACCATCGGGAATCGCAGCCGCTGGCGGCCGACGCCGTTCTCGGCGTGGTAGTCGAGTTGCTGCCGGTATTCGAGTTCGATGACGATGGTCTCGTGGGGGCCGATGTTGGCGACCCGGCTGGTGAACATGTTCGGGCGCTGTTGCTCGAGCAGCGCCGTGCGCTGGCCGGCATGCTTCGCCCGCTGATAGGTCCGGGCGGCCTGTTCACGCTCCTGAATTTCGGATTCGATCACCCGTTCGCCGACACGCATGCGCATTCGGCTGACCGCGGCGTTGTCCGGCAGCGGGAACAGATAGATGCCCTCGAACCACTGATCGGTCGGATTCTCGAAGCGCTGATCGACGCGGGCGAGGGCGATCGGACCCGACACCTGGATGTGGACGTCGGTGTCCACCAGGGGCAAGCGCAACGGCTCGCCGTCGGCACCGCGGGCGACCAGTCCGGCATCTCCGCCGTCGGCGGCGCGGGCCGGTGTCGCGAGCAGCAGCACCATGCAGCCGAGTACGACCGCGACCGCGAACCCGGTACAGAACATCAGCACGATGTAGGCGAGGATGTCGACGATCTGGCGCGCTCGCGGTGGGGTGGCGGTTCCGATTTCGCGCTCCATGGCGCGGGCCGGCATCGCATGGCTGTTCATGGCGTCTCCCTGCTGTTTCGCTGTGATGACGCCATTGAACGACCGCGATCGGGCGCCATCGGGCGGCCATGCGGGCGAGGCGGCGATCGAATGTGGCAAAAAAATGGCTTTTTCGCCGGTCGGGCGGAGGCCCTCGCTGGCGGTGATATAGTCCGCCGCCATGGGAAGACGCATTGCAATCGTCGAGGATGAAGCGGCGATCCGTGCCAACTATGCCGAGGCACTGACGCGCCAGGGATACGAGGTCTCTGCCTATGCCGACCGGCCGAGTGCGCTGGCGGCGTTCCGCAACCGACTGCCCGAACTGGCGGTGATCGACATCGGCCTGGGTGAAGAACCGGAAGGCGGTTTCACGCTGTGCGCCGAACTGCGCGCGATGTCTGCCAGGTTGCCGATCATTTTTCTTTCGGCGCGGGATTCGGATTTCGACATCGTCTCCGGACTGCGCCTCGGCGCCGATGACTACCTGACCAAGGACGTGTCGCTGCCGCACCTGCTGGCACGCATCGCAGCCTTGTTTCGCCGCATCGAGGCGCTCGCCGACAGTGGGCCCGAGGAGGAGATCGTCGACCGCGGTGCACTGCGGCTGGACGCGATGCGGCTGGCGGCCGACTGGCGCGGCCGGCCCGTCGGCCTGACTCTGACCGAATTCTGGATGGTGCATACGCTGGCACGCACGCCGGGCCACGTCAAAAGCCGCGACCAGCTGATGCAGGACGCCCGGCTGGTGGTCGATGACGGCACCATCACCTCCCATATCAAGCGCATCCGGCGAAAGTTCGCCGCCGTCGATCCCGATTTCGATTGCATCGAGAGCGTGTACGGCGTCGGCTATCGCTGGCGCGCGTAGCAGGTCTGCATGCCTCGCCTCACCCTGCGCGTCAAGCTCGCGCTGCTCTCCCTGGTACTGCTGACCCTGCCGTGGCTGGGTTATCGCTATGTGCAGGAGATGGAACGCTTTCTGCTCGAATCCCAGCGCGAATCCGCGCTCGCGCTGGCGCGTGCGGTGGCGACCGCGCTGCACGACCGGCCGGAAATGTTCAGCCTGCCGGGCGGCATCGCCACCGGCGCCTCGATGGCGCCCGGCGAGGAATTGCTGAAGCTCGGCTTCGGCCTGACGCCGAGTTCCGGGCCGGCCGCGGTGCAGGGCATCCTGCAGGGGCTCGAGCGCAGCACCTCGCGGATCTGGGTGGCCGACCGCGAACTGCGGGTGATCGCCCGCAGCGGGCGACTGGTGGCCGGAACCGAGGACCTGGCGCCGGTGGGCTGGTGGCAGGGGCTGTGGCGCGGCCTGATCGGTCGCCTGCTGCCGCCGCCCCGCCAGGAATACATCGCGCGCGTCGAGCAGGAGCCGCTGACCCGTGGCGTGGATCTGAGCAGCGCCTTCCTCGGTCTGCCGGCGGTGTCGGTGCGCAGTACCGGCGATCGGCGACCGAGCATCATCTCGGCCGCCCATCCGGTGTGGGTGGGCGACCAGGTGCGTGGCGCGGTGGTGGTCGAGGAGACCACCCATTCGATCCTCAGCCTGCGCAATCGGGCGCTCGAGCGTCTGGCGATGCTGACCCTCGGTGCCCTCGGCCTCACCGCGCTGCTGCTGATCGGCTTCGCCACCCGCTTGTCGTGGCGAATCCGGCGGCTGCGGGACGAGACCGAGGGCGCGATCGATGCCAGCGGGCGCATCGGCAACATCTCGGCCGCGTCGAAGGCGGGCGACGAGGTAGGCGATCTGTCCCGCAGCATCTCGCGCCTGCTGGCCCGCGTCGGCCGGCACCATGGCTATCTCGAAAGCATGGCGAGCCGGCTTTCGCACGAGTTGCGCACGCCGATCGCCGTGGTGCGCTCCTCGCTGGAAAACCTCAGCATGGAGCCGCTGCCGGAGGGCGCCAAGACCTATGTGGCCCGTGCCGAGGCGGGTGTCAGCCGTCTTTCGAGAATCTTCTCGCGGATGTCCGAAGCCAACCGGATGGAACAGAGCCTGGCCACCACCGAGATCGAGCGCTTCGACCTCGGGCGTCTGGTCGAGGATTGCACCAGCGGCTACCGCAGCGCCCGCGCCGGGTGCCTGTTCGAGGCGGAGGTGCCGCACCACCCGGTGTGGATCCGCGGTGCGCCGGATCTGGCCGCCCAGATGCTCGACAAGCTGGTCGAGAACGCGGCCGACTTCGCCACCGCCGGCACGCCGATCCGCATCACGCTGCGCTTCGAGGGCGAGTCGCACGCACTGCTGGCGGTGGAGAACCGGGGGCCGACGATTCCCGACGAGCTGCGGGCGCGGCTGTTCGAATCGATGGTGTCGGGCCGCACCGGCGAGGCGGGCGACACGCCCCACCTGGGACTGGGACTCTACGTGGCCCGCATCATCGCCGGTTTCCATGGCGGTGAGCTGTCGGCCACCAACCTGGCGGATGGCGGCGGCGTGCGCTTTGCGGCACGCCTGGCCTGCGCCTGAAGCAACGCACTCGTCTTGACAGGAAGGATCGACGATGAATTTGACGGACCTCGCATCGGCGACGCTGCTGTGCAGCGAATGCCTGACCGAATTCCACCCCCACGAGGGTGGCCACTGCACCGCCTGCGGCCGACCGCTGTGCCGGGTGCACGGCGGTTGCCGCTCTGCGACCGGTCTCTGCCCCCATTGCCGGCGGGCGATGCACGGGCAGCGCGTGGCAACGGGGACGGACGAGATGCTGCGGGCGGCTTGAGCAGCGGTGTCGCTTGTCTTTGCCTCGGCAGAGCAGTATCCGGCGGGAATCGTTTGCTACGAGGCTAGACCTGACCCATCAAAATTTGCTACGAGGCTAGACCTGACCCCTAAAAAAATGGGCGGGCCGTCCGTCAGGGGCCGGCTCGCCAAACGCTCTGAGAGGATCTTCCGCGGCCACGGGGTCGATGTCGCCGGCCTGCCGATGGCCGTGGGGCGGTTCAGATCGCGCCGTGGTTTTCGCGGCGCGCGTCGTTGGTGCTCTGCAGCGCCGCGTCGATGGTCGATGCCGGCAGCTTGAAGTCGTGCTCCGCGGCCGCCTGGTACAGCGTGACGACCTTGTCCGCCGCGCTCTGTCCCTTGAAGTCGCCCTTGTCCAGTGCCAGCAGTTCGGCCAGTTCGGTCCACACCATGCCCTGCACCATCGGGATGAAGTGCAGTTTGGCGCCCTTGACGAGGGTGTGGAATCCGTCCGGGATATTGACCGTGAACAGTACGACCGTGGCGCCCGGATCCAGCGCGTCGCCGAAGCGGTCCATGAACAAGGGGAACTCCTGGAGTTCGTCGAGGGAGCCGGCGACGAGCTTCAGCCGGTCCTCGGCAGTGAGCAGGACGACCTGCTTGAGAATGTTCAACGGCGGCTTGCGGCGGCCCTGGGCGTCGGCGATCTCCCCTTCCTTGAGGGTGAGCTCGCCGCGATAGGCCTGCCAGCCTTCGCGGCTGGCGGCCTCGCAGAAGTTGGCGTTGAAGAACAGCGGGGTGAAGCGCTCCATGAGCGCGTTGGTGACCAGCATCTGGCTTCTCCGAGGGGTTCAGGCGGGTTCGGTGGCGGCGATCAGTTCGGCAATCCCGGCTTCGACGATCTCGATCCCGAGCTTGGCGCAGAAGCGGCGCTCCTTGGCGGTGGGCTCCGCCAGCAGGATCCACCCCGACGGCCTGCCGGCGCCGTAGATGATGTCGGACATCACCATCCGCTCGGTGTCGCGGTTCAGGCGCATGCCGATCAGCAGATACTTGAGGCCGCGTCGCCGGGTCTTGAGCTGGGGCGGGATCGCGAATCCGCCCATCAGTTCGGTGATGTAGTCGACGTAGTCGGCGTCCGAGGCGATGTAGTTGGCCTCCGGCCGCGGCGTACCCATCGGCTTGAAGAGTATCGGGAGCGCCATGTCGAGCGACTCGACCTCGCCGTAGGAGGCGCCGCTCCAGCGGTAGAGCTTGTAGCGCAACGGCGTGCCGCCGATGCGGGCGATGCCGACCACCAGGTTGTGCGGGCTGTCGGCGTAGCTGTCCTGCAGTTGCGTGTCGCGGTTGATGTCGATCACGTAGCGCGGCCGGCGCTGGGCGAGCCAGTCGTGCACGGCGCTGCGGGTCCACTTCGTCTCGCCGTAGGTCGTCGTCAGGAACCGGTCGACGGTCGAGCGCCCGCGCTTCAGCTCGACGTTCATCGCGGCGCGCGGAAATTCGTACATCAGCTTGGGCGCCATCGGCCGGCCGTTGTTCATGGCGAGGATCAGCGCCTCACTGGTGGCCGGCATCGGTGATCCGGTCGTCAGGCCGCGCACGTCGGCCAGTACCGCGGGGCCCAGGTAGGGAACGATCTCGCCGCTGGACAAACCTTCCAGCAAGCGGTCGCGAAGCTCGGGTGTCATGGCAGTCACTCGTCGTCACAGGTCTCCCGTGGGTTGTCAGCAAGTAACGCGCCTGCCAATGGAATGTTTTAAGAACAATCGGTTGCGTGGATACGTCGGGCGCGATGGCTGTCCGGAATGCGACATGACGGGAGCCGATGTCGGGCTTGCCCCTGCGGTGGGAGCGGCGGGCGCATCCCGCCAATTCGGCGGCGCCGAAGGCCGGGCGACGAGGTCGGTGCCCGCTCCTGCATCGTGCCGCGCCGCGGTCGTCGTCAGCCGCCGGTCGAGGATCCTCGCGCGCTTGACCGCTGCCCGGCGCCGAGGGCCGCAGCTCGCGCTGCGGCTCCCGCCGGCTCGCCCACTGGCCCGGGTCGCTCAGTGGCCGTCGGCGGCCGACGTGCCGGCCGGGTTCGACAGGCCGAGGCGGCGCATCAGCGGTGCCAGCGTGGTGGCCTGGACCAGGATGCTGAACAGCACCACGACGTAGGTCGCCCAGACGATCGATTCCTTCTCGGCGCCGCCCGGCAGCGACAGGGCCAGCGCGATCGAGATGCCGCCGCGCAGGCCGCCCCAGGTCATCACGCTGACGGTGTGGGCCTGGTCGCGCTCCGGCAGCAGGCGCTGCATCGCGCGCATCGGCACGCCGACGCTGACCCAGCGTGCGGCAAGCACCATCGGCACCATGACGATGCCGACCACCAGATGGCGGGTCTGAAACTCCAGCGCCAGCAGCTCGATGCCGATCAGGCCGAACAACAGCAGGTTGAGGATCTCGTCGATCAGTTGCCAGAACGGGAACAGGTGGGCCTGGGTGCGGGGCGACAAGGCCTTGCCGGGGCCCAGATTGCCGATCACCAGGCCCGCCGCGACGACGTACAGCGGCGCCGACAGGTGCAGCGATTCGGCGAGGGAATAGCCGGCGGTGACGATCGCCAGGGTCAGCATGATCTCCACCGCATAGCTGTCGATGCGGCGCAGCATGGCCAGGGCCAGGGCGCCGATCGCCAGCCCGAAGACGATGCCGCCACCGGCCTCGAGCGCGAACATGCCGAGCACCGAACCGGCGCTGGCCTCGGCCTCGCCGCCGGCCAGCCCGAGCAGCACCATGAACACCACCACGCCGGTGCCGTCGTTGAACAGGCTCTCGCCGGTGATGCGCGACTCGAGCTTCTTCGAGGCGCCGACCAGCTTCAGGATGCCGAGCACCGCGATCGGGTCGGTCGGCGAGATCAGGGCTCCGAACAGCAGGCAGTGGATCGGCGACAGGCCGAGGCCGGCCAGCATCGACAATCCATAGGCGATGCCGCCGACGAGGAAGGTCGAGGCCAGCACGCCGACCGTCGCCAGCGTGATGATCGGCAGGCGCTCGGCCCGCAGGTTCGCGAGGTTCACGTGCAGGCTGCCGGCGAACAGCAGGGCGCTCAGCATGCCGTGGAACACCACCTCCGGAAAGTCGATGTGCGCGATCAGATCGGCGGCGGTCTCGGTCAGCCCGGGCATGACGCCGCCGGCGAGCAGCAGCATTACCGAAAAGACCAGGCCGACCGCAGTGATGCCGATCACGTCCGGCAGCTTGAGGAAGCGGGTGTTGACGAAACCGAACAGTGCCGACAGGGCAATCAGCAAGCCGATCAGTTCGAACAGGGACAGGGAGGTGGGCATGTCGCCTACTTTGGGAATGGAGGCGGCGATGATAGCCCCGTTCGGCCGCGACTGTGCCTGCCGTCCTCTGCGCGGACCGAACGGCACTCCGGGCGGCGGCCCCCTGCCTCCGCCGGCACCTGGTCGCGACCCGGGCCCTGAGCGTGCCGCCGGCGAAGGCCCTAGAACAACTCCACGTCGTCGCTGCCGCTGTCGCCGCGCAAGGCATCGAGGACCCTGCCGAAGTCCTGTTCGAAGTCGCCGCCCTCGGCCAGCAAGGCGAGCACCCGCCTGACCGACCCGTCGATCAGCCGGGTGATCTCTTCCTCCTCGACCTGCGTCGCGCCGAGCATCGAAACCTGCCGGTTGATGCCTTGTTCCAGATCATGCAGCAACAGGCGGGTGTCGCCGAGCATCGCCAGATACTTGCGTCGCAGCGCCTCGACCGCGGCGACGCCGTTGCCGAGGGCGAGTTGCATGTACTCCGCCCGCGCCATCGATTCGACCCGCATATCGACGTTTTCGCACAAGGCCTCGGCGGTTTCGGCCAGGATCACCAGGTTGTCGCGCAACGGACCGGCGCGCTCGGCTTCTTCCGGCATGTCGCGGGCGACGATGCTGACACGCGGGTAATTGACGGCCAGGCGGCTCTTGAACTGAAAGATGCGCCCCATCGCCTCGACCTTGTCCAGCACCGACAGCTCGAGCGGTGACGGGTCCCCCTGCTCGGTGACGACGCTGAACTCCGCGCCGTGGCGGATCCGTACGATCGCGCGAAGCCCCAGTTCCGAGACGCAGCCGTGCAGCCTCTGGGCGAGGTCGGCGTGGGTCCGGCACGCGATGCTGTCGCGCATGAAGTTGAGCAGGATGCCGTTTCCGCCCATCGTCGACAGAAAGTCCATCGCCATCCGTTCGAGCGACTGCTTCTCTTCGGCCAGTTGCGCGTGGGCGCGATGGCGGCGGATCGCCGCCGCCACCTTGTGCAGCAGCAGGGAATGATTGACGGGCTTCACGACGAGATCGTCGCCGCCCGCTTCCAGCGCCTTCAGATGCATGTCGAGGGAGCGATGGCCGGTGACGAAGATGACCGGCACCGACGAGAACTCTCGCAACCGTTGGCAGGTCTCGACGCCGTCGAGACCCGGCATCTCGATGTCCATCAGCACGAGGTCGGGTTCGCTCGTCCGGCACAGCTCGAGGGCGACGGTACCGGAAACGGCGGTGGCGATGTCGAAATATGGCGCGAGCATTGCCGAATGCGCCGCGGTCGATACGCGCTCGTCGTCGGTGATGAGTACCCTGCCACCGACGGCGGCGAAATCCTCGGTGGTCGTGTCAGTCAATTTCGACGACACCGATCAAGCAAATGGGATGTGTCACTTACGAACCGATCCGGGTATGGCGACGCGTCATGCTACACCTTTCGGCATATCTGGTCGTTACCGGAAGACTGTTCGTGCCCCGGTCGCCGGCTCCCTACGGCAGCGTATGCACGTAGCAACCCTTCGACGCCACCTCCGATTCCTTGTGGCCGACCTCGTCGGTGCGCTTGGTCGAGTCCGCTTCCATCTTGGTGCGAAAGTCGGCGATCGCCTTCTTGTAGTCGTCCGCCTCCTTGTCGTAGTCGGCGGCCTCCATGCCGATTTCGAGGGTCGGCGGATTCGGCAGCATCTTCTGCTTGAGGTAATTGGCGTAATCGACCTGATGGCAGTTCTCGTGGAAGCCCAGCGTGATGTCGCCGGCGGATATGTCGCTGGGCGTCGTGCCGCGCCCGTAGCACGACAGGTCGGTGGCCTTGCCACCGGTGCCGTACTTGGTCTGGATCGTGATCGTGCCCTTCCAGGTGAGCTTGCCCTTGAACTTGGTGATCTTGCCGTTCTCGGAGTCGTACTTTGGCGCGGACATCGCCGGCCAGGTGAAATCGGTGAAGGCGCCGTTGGCCGGGCCGCCCGTGCCATCGGCGGCGACCTCGGCGTCGATCTTGACGTCCACATGGGTCTCCTGGACCTCGAGCTGCATGCCGAGCGAGCGCACGTCGGTTGCCGGCGGCGTGTTGGGCGGCTTCGGCTTGCCCGCCGGTACCGCGTCGCCACCGCCGCTCGGCAGCGGGCCCGGCTGCTCCGGCGCCGGCTGGCCGGACCGCGCGTTGCGATTCTCGGCGTCGTTGCCGAACTCGCCGCCGCCGGCGTCGAAGTAGCCGGGCCCGCCGCTACCCTGGGGGGCGTCGGGATGGGCGACGTTGCCGTCCCAGCCGATCCAGTCGCTGCCGATACGGCTGGCCCTGCCCGCCTTGCCGCCGTTGCCGTGTCGATCCATCAGTTGCGCCCTCCCGTCGACGTGACCGGTGCCGACGCCGATGGCGCCGTCGGATACGTATTTCGAGCCCTTCCGGCGATCGCGTCAAGCTCAGGTCAGCGCGCGCAGTTCGCGCAGGGCCACCGAGATCATCGCGATGTCGATGCCGCGCGCATTGCGCAGGTCCTCGAGCACCTGCCGGCAGCGCGCCACCTGGGCCGCGCGGCTCTCCTCCCATGCCTCGATCAGGCCGTCGGGCTCCTTGCCGTCGGGACTGTGGCACACGACCGCCTGGGCCAGGTCGCGGGCATGGCTCGACAACTCGTCTCGCAGCGCGGCACGCGCGAGCGCCTGCCAGTGGCTCTCCGCCGGTAGTGCCGAGATCTGGCTCGCCAGCCAGTGCAGGTCGAAGCGGCCGCCGAGGGCGAAATAGACCCGGGCCGAAAGTTCCAGCTCGCGCCCGCCGTGCTCGGCAATCTCGACCAGGTCGAGGGCCGAGTAGGTCTCCTCGAGGCCGGCGATCCTCGCCGCCAGCACATCGGGCACCTGCTGCGCGACCAGCTGCGCGGTCCGTTCCTCCAGTTCGCTGCGGTAGCGCTCTGCCACCGTCGCAGGCAGCTCGGCGGCGAGCCAGCGCGCGGCACTGCCGAACCGCGCCTGGCTCGCCGCGATGTCTTCGAGGTACTGGCGATGGCGCAGGAACCACAAGGTGCCGCGCTGGATCAGGCGCTGGCCCTCGAGGGCCATCTGCAGCTGAATCGTGGCCGGCACCTGGTTGTCCAGCGCCTCGACGTCGTGCCACAGGAACGGCAGTTCGAAGACGTCACGGGTGGTGATGTAGGCCCGCACGATCTCGTCCGGTGCCGCCGAGGTCTCTTCGCGCAGGCGGCTGACGAAGGTCGCGCCGGTGCGGTTGACCATGCTGTTGACGACATGGGTGGCGATGATCTCGCGCTTCAGCGGATGCTTCTGGATGTACTCGGCGAAGCGCTCGCGCAACGGTACCGGGAAGTAGCGCACCAGCGCGGAAGAGATGTACGGATCCTCCGGCAGCCGGCTGTCGAGCAACTGGTCGAACAACTCGATCTTGCTGTAGGCGAGCAGCACCGCGAGTTCTGGCGAGGTCAAGCCCTTGCCGACGGCACGCCGTTCGGAGATTTCCTCGTCGAAGGGCAGGAACTCGAGCTTGCGGTTCAGCCGCCCCTCGTTGCCCAGGCGGCGCATGAAGCGGCTCTGCTCGTCGAGCAGGGCCACGGCGCGGGCCGCGGTCAGCGACAGGTTCTGGGTCTGCTGGTAGTTGTCGCGCAGCACCAGTGCCGCGACTTCTTCGGTCATGTCGGCGAGCAGGGTGTCGCGCTGCTTGCCGGTGAGTTCACCGTCGCCGACCGCCTCGCCCAGCAGGATCTTGATATTGACTTCGTGGTCGGAGCAGTCCACGCCGCCGGAGTTGTCGATCGCGTCGGTATTGACCTTGCCCCCGTTGCGCGCGAACTCGATGCGGCCGAGCTGGGTCGCGCCGAGGTTGCCTCCCTCCCCGAACACCTTGCAGCGCAGCTCGGCACCGGTGATCCGGATCGGGTCGTTGGCACGGTCGCCGACTGCCGCGTCGGACTCGACGCCGGCGCGCACATAGGTGCCGATGCCGCCGTTGTAGACCAGGTCCACCGGGGCGGTCAGCAACTGGCGGATGAGTTCGTTGGGTGCCAGCTTGTCGCCACTGATGCCGAGCGCCTCGCGGGCGCGCTCCGGCAGCTTGATCGACTTCGCGGCCCGCGACCAGACGCCACCGCCGGCCGAGATCAGGGACTTGTCGTAGTCGTCCCAACTCGATCGGGGCAGCTCGAACAGGCGCTTGCGCTCTTCCCAGCTGGTGGCCGAATCCGGGTCCGGATCGATGAAGATGTGGCGATGGTCGAATGCGGCCAGCAGCCGGATGTGGTGCGACAGCAGCATGCCGTTGCCGAACACGTCGCCCGACATGTCGCCGATGCCGACCACGGTGAAGTCCTCCTCCTGGGTGTTGACGCCCAGTTCCCGGAAGTGGCGCTTGACGGACTCCCATGCGCCGCGGGCGGTGATGCCCATCTTCTTGTGGTCGTAGCCGACCGATCCGCCCGACGCGAAGGCGTCGCTGAGCCAGAAACCGTACTCGGCCGCGACGCCGTTGGCGATGTCCGAGAACGTCGCGGTGCCCTTGTCCGCGGCGACCACCAGATACGGGTCGTCGCCGTCGTGACGGACCACGTCCGCCGGTGGAATCACTTCGCCGCGCACCAGGTTGTCGGTGAGGTCGAGCAGGCCGCGCAGGAAGGTCTTGTAGCAATCCACGCCCTCGGACAGCAGCGCCTCCCGGTCGTTGCCGGCGGGCGGACGCTTGACCACGAAGCCGCCCTTGGAGCCGACCGGGACGATCACCGCGTTCTTGACGATCTGGGCCTTGACCAGGCCGAGGATCTCGGTGCGGAAGTCCTCCATGCGGTCCGACCAGCGCAGTCCGCCGCGCGCGACCTTGCCGCCGCGCAGGTGCACCCCTTCGATCCGCGGCGAATAGACGAAGATCTCGAACATCGGCCGTGGCTCGGGCAGGTTCGGGATCTTCGCCGGGTTGAGCTTGAACGACAGGTAGGACTTCTGCCGGCCGTCCGCCGCGTTCTGGTAGTAATTGGTGCGCAGGGTGGCGTCGACCATCGCCAGGAACTGACGCAGGATGCGGTCCTCGTCGAGGTTGGCGACGGTGTCCAGGAAGGCCTGCATCTGTTCGCGCAGCGCCGCGCAGCGGCCGTCGCGGTCGGAGTCCTCGCTCGGGTCGAAGCGCAGGCGGAACAGCATGACGAGCTGCGCGGCGTACGCCGGATAGCACGCGAGCACCTGCTCCATGTAGCTCTGGCTGAACGTGAAGGCCGCCTGCTTCATGTACTTGGCATAGGCCCGGAGGATCCGGATCTCGCGCCACGAGAGGCCGGCGAGGAGGGTCAGGCGGTTGAAGTCGTCGTTCTCGATTTCGCCCTTCCAGACCTGCAGGAAGGCATCGTGGAACAATTCGCGAAGGCGCTCGACGTGGATCTCGCCGGGCCGCGCCACGGTCATGCCGAAATCGTGGATCCAGAACTTCTCGCCACCCTGGCGCGTGACCTCGGCCGGCCGCTCGTCCACCACCTGAACGCCCATGCGCTCGAGCATCGGCAGGCTGTGGGACAGCGGCACCGGCTCGTCGGCGCGGAACAGCTTGAAGTTGATCTGGCCCGGCTCGGCCTCGAGCGGAATGTAGAGATTCATCGCCAGTTCACGGCCGTCGGCGAGCGACTCCATCTGCTCGATGTCGCGCACCGCCATGCGCGCCGGATACTCTTCCCGATAGCCGGCGGGAAAGCCGTTGCCGAAGTGATGGAACAGCGTCATGCCGCGTTCCTCTCCGAGATGCTCGATCAGGGCTTCGCGCAGATCGTCTTCCCAGCGGCGTGAGGCGCGGACCAGCGTGGCCTCGAGCTCGCGCACGTTGACGTCGGGGATGCCCGAGTGGCGCAGTCGCACCATGATCAGGATGCGCGCCAGTGCCGACTCCGAGAAATGGACCTCGAATTCGGTCGATACGCCGTCGTAGGCGTCGGCCAGCGCGGCCTGCAGGCGCTTGCGCTGGTCGGTGTTGTAGTTCTCGCGCGGGACGTAGATCAGGCAGGTGACGAAACGGCCGAACGTGTCGGGCCGCACGAACAGCCTGATGCGCTGCCGCTCGCCGAGGCGCAGAATGCCGATGGCATTGTGAAAGAGCTCGTCGACGCTGGCCTGGAACAGTTCGTCGCGCGGATACTGCTCCAGGATCGTCACCAGGGCCTTGCCGGCGTGACTCTTCGGCATGAAGCCGGCGCGCTCGATCACCGAACTGACCTTGCGCCTGAGCAGCGGGATCCGCTTGGGGTTGGTGTTGTAGGCCGTCGACGTGAGCAGTCCGATGATCCGCCGCTCGCCGGTGACCTGGCCCTGCTCGTCGAAGGTCTTGACGCCGACGTAATCGAGATAGCCCTGGCGATGCACCGTCGAGCGGGTGTTCGACTTGGTGATCGTCAGCAGTCGGGGCAGATGGGCCTGGGCGCGGATCTCGGGCGGCAGCGCGGCGAACGAGGTCGACTGGTGGGTGTCGCTGGTCTCGCGGAGCAGGCCGAGGCCGGTGCCGGCCAGTACGTGAAGTTCGTTCTCGTTGCCGCGGCTGACCAGCTCGTAGTCGCGGCAGCCGAGCAGCAGGAAGTTGTCGTCGGCGATCCACTGCAGGAATTCGAGCGCTTCGGCGATTTCGTCGGGGTCGCCGGGCGGAGGGGCGCTGTCCAGCTCGCTGATGACGTCGGACAGGCGCTGGCGCATCCTCGGCCAGTCCTTGACTGCGGTGCGGACGTCGGCGAGAACGCGTGCCAGGCCCGACTCGATGGCCTCGAGGTCGGCCGGCTCGGTGCGCCGGTCCACCTCGACGTGGATCAGCGATTCGTAATCGGCACCCTCGTTGTGCTCGCCGTCGGCGAGGCTCTGGTAGCGACCTTCCTGGTTGCGGATCACCGGCATCACCGGATGGATGATGAGGTGCAGGGTCAGGCCCTGGCGGTTCAGTTCCATGCCGACCGAATCGACCAGGAAGGGCATGTCCTCGCCGATGATCTCGATCACCGTGTGGGTCGATTCCCAGCCGTGTTCGTCGAGCCGTGGATTGAACGCGCGGATCCTCAAGCCGCCGGTGTAGTCACGGATGAAGTGCCAGTGGCTCGCCATCGCGCCGTAGAGGTCCTCGACCGGCCGGTCGATCAGGTCTTCCGGGGCCACCTGCGAAAAATAGCGCGTGGCAAAGGCTTCGAGCGTCCCGGCCTTCTTCTTCGGCATGCGATCCTGGATCAGGGCCAGGACGTCGGTGAGCAGCTTCTTGGAATGATCGTCGACGGGCGGCGGCATAGAGGGTCCCCCTTATTATTTATGGTTTCCGGTGCCCGCGTCGCGGCGGCGCGAACTTGCCGGTGCCGCGGGCACTCAAGATGAAGTGTAGGCTCACTGCCGGCGACTTACACGCCGAGGCTGGCGGTGAACAAGTGCCGGTGGCTAGACTCCCTAGTATGTCGCAGCGATCGGCGCAGGCAGTCCGGATGCAATCCGAGGAGGAAAGATGCTGGATCTGATGGACCCGCAACTGCTGCGGGACAAGTGCTATATCGACGGTCACTGGCTCGGTGCCATCGACGATGCGCGTTTCGATGTCACCAATCCGGCCGACGGTTCCACGATCGCCTCGGTACCCGATCTGGGACAGGCCGAGACGCGCGACGCGATCGCCGCGGCGGGCCGTGCGCTGGCGGGCTGGCGGGCGCGTACGGCGGGGGAGCGCGCTCGCGTGCTGCGACGCTGGTACGGCCTGATGATGGCCCATCAGGAGGACCTCGCCCGACTGATGACCAGCGAACAGGGCAAGCCGCTGGCCGAAGCGCGCGGGGAGATCGCCTACGCAGCGTCTTTCATCGAGTGGTTCGCCGAGGAGGGCAAGCGCGCCTATGGCGACCTGATCCCGGCGCACCAGGCCGACAAACGCATCCTCGTCGCAAAGGAGCCGATCGGGGTGTGCGCGGCGATCACGCCGTGGAATTTCCCGTCGGCGATGATCACGCGCAAGGCCGGTCCAGCGCTGGCCGCCGGCTGCACGATGGTGGTCAAGCCGGCCGAATCGACGCCGCTGTCGGCACTGGCGCTGGCGGAACTTGCCGAGCGTGCCGGCATTCCGCCGGGCGTGTTCAACGTCGTCACCGGCGATCCGCGGGCGATCGGTGGCGAGATGTGCGCCAATCCCACGGTGCGCAAGCTGTCGTTCACCGGTTCCACCGAGGTCGGTCGCATCCTGATGGCGCAGTGTGCACCGACGATCAAGAAGCTGTCGCTGGAACTGGGTGGCAATGCGCCCTTCCTGGTGTTCGACGATGCCGACCTGGACGCCGCGGTCGAAGGGGCGATCGCCTCGAAATACCGCAATGCCGGGCAGACCTGCGTCTGTGCCAATCGCATCCTGGTGCAGCGCGGTGTCGCCGACGCCTTCGCCGAACGACTGGCCGCCGCGGTTGGCCGGCTCAAGGTCGGCAACGGCATGGAAGAGGGCGTCAGCCAAGGCCCGCTGATCGAGCCGGCGGCGCTCCGGAAGGTCGAGGAACTGCTGGCCGACGCGGTGGGCAAGGGCGCCCGCGTCGTCTGCGGCGGCAGGCCCCACAGCCTCGGCGGCACCTTCTTCGAGCCGACCGTCCTGGCCGGCGCGACGCGCGAGATGCGGCTGGCACGCGAGGAGATCTTCGGCCCGGTGGCACCGCTGTTCACGTTCGATTCGGAAGAGGAGGGCGTGACGATGGCCAACGACACCGAGTACGGTCTGGCGTCCTATTTCTATACGCGGGATCTGGCGCGGGCGATGCGCGTGTCGAGTGCACTCGAGTACGGCATCGTCGGCGTCAATACCGGCATCATTTCGACCGAGGTCGCGCCGTTCGGCGGGGTCAAGCACTCCGGTCTCGGGCGCGAGGGTTCGAAGTACGGCATCGATGAATATATGGAGATCAAGTATGTATGCATCGGTGGCATCAGTTAAGCGTCGTCCGCGACGGCTGCAACCCGGCGTGTTCGCGTGCGGCGGTGGCTCCAGCCGGAGCCGGGGCTCGAGGCCGCCCCCGAGGCCGTTCTAGGAGGGCACGTCTTGCTGAAATCGAAGAACTGCATCGTCAGACATACCCGCAAGGAGGACATCCCGAAACTCATCGAGCTGCAGCGGCGGGTGTACCCGAGCATTCCACCGTGGACGCGGGCGAAGCTGTCCACCCAGCTGGAGATCTTCCCGGCAGGACAATTGACCGCCGAATGCGACGGCGAGATCGTGGGCTGCGCCAGTGCGCTGGTGGTGCTGTGGGACGACTGGGCCGATGCCCACAGCTGGAAGGAGATCACCGCCGCCGGGACCTTCGAGAATCACGACCCCGAGGGGCGCACGCTGTATGGCGCGGAAGTGTTCGTGGCGCCCGAGATGCGCGGCAGCGGGCTCGGCCATCTGCTCTACGAGGGCCGGCGGACGCTGTGCCGCGAGATGAACCTGAAGCGCATCATCGCCTGCGGCCGCCTCCCCGGCTATCACCGCCACGCGCCCGAGATGGACGCGGAGATGTACGCCAAGCGCGTGGTCTGGGGCGATTTCGATGACCCGGTGCTGAGCTTCCAGCTGCGCGAGGGCTTCCGCTACTGCGGCGTGATCGAGGACTACCTGCCGGAGGACAAGGAGTCCTGCGGCTGCGCTTCGATCATCGTGTGGTTGAATCCGGAATACCGGCCGCGCAAGCCGTCCCATGTCGAACAGGAGGAAGTGCTTTGATCGTCCGAATTGCCGCCGTCCAGTATCTGCTGCGCCCGATCCACGAATGGTCGGGCTTCGAGAACCAGGTCCGCTTCGTGATGCAGGCCGCCGGCGACTACCGGCCGCATTTCGTGCTGCTGCCCGAGATCTTCACCACCCAGTTGCTGTCGTTCATGGACACCCGCGACCTGCCGACGGCGGTTCGCGGCATGCACGACTACACCGGGCGCTACATCGAGCTGTTGAAGGAACTCGCCCAGTACTGGCACGTGTTCCTGATCGGTGGCAGCCATCCCACCTTGCGCGAGGATGGCAAGGTGTACAACACCGCCTACCTGATTACGCCCGAAGGGGAGGTCCATGAGCAGGACAAGATCCACCGCACCCGCTGGGAGCGCGAGAAGTGGGACACGGCTGCCGGAGATCAGTTGCGGCTGTTCGACACGCCGTTCGGCAAGATAGCGATCCTGATCTGCTACGACATCGAGTTCCCGGAACTGTCGAGGATGGTGTGCGAGGCCGGCGCGGAGATCCTGTTCGTGCCCTCATGCACGGACGACCGCCAGGGCTTCCTGCGGGTGCGCTACTGCTGCCACGCGCGAGCCATCGAAAACCAGGTGTTCGTCGCGATGACCAGTACCGTCGGCAACCTGCCGGTGGAGGGCCTGGGCGTGCATTACGGCCAGGCCAGCATCATCACGCCTTCGGATTTTCCGTTCGCCCGCGACGGAATCGCTGCGGAAGGGACGCCGAACGTCGAGCAGATCGTCGTCGCCGACGTCAATCTGAAGAACCTCGACCAGAATCGGGTGAATGGGACGACGATTCCGCTCTACGACAAGCGCCACGACGTCTACGACAACGAAGTGGAGCTGGTGCCCGCGCGCTGAAGGCGACGCGGGCGGCGGTGTCAGGCGACGAGGCCGAGCATCTCCGGATCGAAGGCGACCAGTCCGTTGAATTCGATGATGCGGTTGATCTCGGCCTCCTGCTCGACCAAGCTGAGATCTTCACTGTGGCTGATGAATTCGTACACCACGCGACCGGCATCGGGCTGCTGCGGCGAATGAATTTCGAAGTTCATGCTGATGTCCTCTCTATCGGTCCTGCGGGTTCCTCGTGTTGGCCGACGTCAATGTCGATGGTCGGCGACCTTGTGTCGCGGTCGCGCCCTGCAGGGTTCAACGAATTGTCCCACCATCGACGGATCAATTGTGCGATTTGCTTATGCAGTTGTGCACATGCAATGTGACATAGTTGGCAGTTGCGATGATGTTTCGGCGAAGTGCGCCGGTCCGGTCGAATTGCGCGGTTCCGCCAGCGGCAGCGGTGCCGGGTGGCGGGCAGGCGCAGGGTCGATCGGGTGGCGGCGCCATCGCGCCGTATTCGACCATTGCGGCGCGTTCGACAGCCCGGCGCCTGCCCGAAGCGCCGGCAGGGGCCGGCTTCGCGGCAGGGCTTCATGCGGCGCGTCAGTGGCGCGTCGTGACGGCCGGCACGGGGCATCTTCGCGCCCCGATTCGCGCCAGCGGACCCGGCCCTCGGCCCGGCGCGGGATGGACCAGGCCACTCGCATCGCGACTCGCCAGCATCGCGCGATCCGGCCGATCGTCGACGCTGGCGCCGGCACCACCCGCGTCGATGCCGTCTCAGCCGAAATAGCCGTGCAGATACCAGCCGCGCGGTGGTCGCAACTCCCGATAGACCCATAGCAGACTGCCGCCGCGGCCGCGGGCGAGATAGTAGTCGCGGCACACCTCGCGCTCATCCCACCAGCCGCTCTCGATGCGCTCCGGTCCGTCTAGCAGCGTGAGCCGGGTCGGGTCGATGGGTTCGGGGCGGGGCAGCAACCACAGTGGACGGGCGCCGACGGTCGACTCGACCTGAGGGCCGGGTTCATCCGGGCCGCCCGCATGCTCGGGGCGGTGATCGGGCCGGACGCGCAGGCGACGCACCGCAGCCGGGCCGAGCCGGCTGCGCAGCCGGGCCAGCAGCAGCTCCGCGTTCTCCCGCACCGCCTGGCGGTCGTCGAAAAAATCCCCGGGCAGGGCCGGCAGTGGCACCGGGGCGGCCGCCTCCAGGCGCAGGGCATCCACCTCGGCAGCGATCGGCAGCCGCTCCAGATGCTCGCGGATCAGCAGCAGCAGGCGCTGCTCGTCGCGGCACGGAGCGCCCGCCAGCACCTCGAGTGCCGTCTCCGGCCGCCGCCCCTCGTGCTCGAGCACGATCTGCAGCCGGTCGACACCGGCATGGCGGGCGGCGAGCCAGCCGCCGAGGCCGGCCAGCAGTCGCCGCAGCAGGAACAGCAGCGTGTCGCGGCGATCGCTCGGCGTCGGCAATGGCAGCCGGGCATGGTAGCGTGAGGGCGATACGTGCATCGGCCGCGGGTCGGGACGGCGGCCGAACGCCCGGTCGAGGGCGTCGCCGACGCGCGTCCCCTGCCGCCGCGCCAGGGCGTCACGGGGCAGGGCCGCGACCTCGGCCAGGTTGCGGCAGCCGATCGCGTGCAGCAGCGCCAGGACGCCGTCGTCCACCCCGCTGCCGTCGGCCAGGGCGGCCACTGGCAGGGCGTCCAGCGCCGCGCCGAACTGCCGGGACTCGGCGACCGGCGGGGCCTTGTCGGCGCGGGTCAGCCAGCGGGCGGCCAGAGGGGTCGGCGCCGAGCCGCACAGATGTTCCACACCGAGTTCGTCGAGGCCGCGTCGGATACGATCCATCAGGGCCGTCAGGCCGCCGAACAGGCGCAGGCTGGCGGCCACTTCGAGCAGTACGCAATCCGGTGGATCGACGCTGACCGAAGGGGTGAAGCGCCCGGCCCAGCAGGCGACTTCGTCGAGCAGGGCGACTCCCTGGGCCGGATCGTGATCGGCCAGGCGCAGGGCCGGCGTCATGGCCAGTGCGCCGGCCAGCGGCTGGCCGGGAAACACGCCTGCGGCCAGTGCGGACCGGTTCGCCGCCACCACGACGGTGCGCGGATGGCGGTCCACCAGGGCCAGCGGCGCATCATCCGTCGATCCGCGCAGCTTCGCCTGCAGGGCGGGTTCGGGCAGGATCAGGGCCAACCACAGCATGCTGGAGCGCTGCCAGGGCTTCGGCGGACAGGCCCGGGCGGAAGCGGGCCCGGGTACGGTGGCGACGGGGTGTTGCGGCTGCGGCCGCCTCGAAACGGGTGCTGGCCGGCCTGCCGCGATCCGGCAGGGCCAGCCGCAGCGGCGCGGCCAGCAGCGGGCCACGCCGCTTGAGCACCCGCACCGACAGCTCGCCGTCGTCGCCGACCTCGAGCTGCAGCCGCAGGGTGGCCGGCGACGGCTGGAGGGCAGCCCGGCGCCTGCGGAACAGGAACAACGGGGTGCCGCCCTGTTCGGCGGCCAGTTGCAGGCGGCGCAGGGCGGCCATGTCGAGTTCCGACTGCCAGGCCAGCACCAGCGAGCAGCTGCCCGACAGCAGGGCCTGGCGCGTCGCCCAGCGGACTTCCTGGGGGCGTTCGGGCGCTATCCACAGCAGTCGGTCGAGGGGCACCCCGGCCTGGGCCAGGGCCGGGGCGTAGGGTGTCCAGGGTGGTGCCACCCAGACCAGCCAGTGCGGTGCGCAAACCTGCCGCATCTGCGGCAGCAGCAGGCTCAGTTCGCCGATGCCGGGCTCCTCGCCGAGCAGCTCGATCAGGGCGCCGCGGGGCCAGCCGCCACCGGGCAGCACCGCATCGAGGGCGGCGAAACCGCTCGGCCGGCCGGCCGCTGGCGGGGCGGCGAAACGGGCGCCGCGCCAGATCTGACCGGCCGGCAGTTGTTCGAGGGAGATGGCTTGAACGCTCATGATCGATGACACCGGGTGGGGCGGACCGCGACGGCATGTCCGGCCCGGCAAGCGGCAGTCGCCACGCCGGTCTCGCGCCGGCTACCACCGCCCCGGCTCGTGCCGGGAAAGCGGTTCAGGTCAGCGTGCCGTTGCGGATCAGGCCGACCGCACGACCTTCGATGACCAGCGGTTCGTGGCGGGTGTCGATCACGATCGGCTGGAAGTCGGGATTGGCCGGCAGCAGTTCGACCACCGCGCCACGGCGCGAGAAGGTCTTGACGGTGACTTCGTCATGGACCCGGGCGACCACCACCTGGCCATTGCGGGCTTCCGCGGTGCGGTGCACGGCGAGCAGGTCGCCGTCGAAGATGCCGGCGTCGCGCATGCTCATGCCGCGTACCTTGAGCAGGTAATCGGCACGTGGCGAGAACAGCGCCGGATCGATCTGGAAGCGCTTGTCCATATGGGCGTCGGAGAGGATCGGGCTGCCCGCGGCGACGCGGCCGATCAGCGGCAGGCCGAGGTTCTCGGTGAGGCGGATGCCCCGGGCGCGTCCTTCGTCGAGGTCGATCGCGCCCTTGGCGGCCAGTGCCTTGAGATGGGTTTCGGCGGCATTGGGGGAGCGGAAGCCGAACGCCCGGCAGATCTCGGCGCGGGTCGGCGGACGACCTTCGTGGATCTGGGTGTCGCGGATGAATTCCAGGATTTCCTGTTGCCGGGCAGTGAGCTTTTCGGACATGTGCGCCTCCGTGTAACTGAAGTTTTATACAGCTTTGGGCGGATTGCAAGTCCTCGACGCATCGTCACGGCGGATCACCGGAGCGGCGCCGGGACGATGGCTGCACCATACTGGTACGGAATGACGGACGATGACGATCGGGATGCGGGCGGCGCCTGCCTGCTGCTGCCGATCACCGGCTTCGTCCACGCCCGGCGATGGCTCGCCCGGGCCGCATGGACGACATGGTCGGTGGCGGCGATCGAGGCATTGATGCTGCTGGCCGGCCTCGGCGCGGGCTCCCCGCCGGTGGTCCTCGCGGGCCTGGCGCTGGTGGCCGTGCAGGCCGTGCTGCCGTTCAGCATGCGCGAGGCCCTTGCCGCCGGCCGCGCGGTCCGTCGGCCGGCCTCGGCGCTGGTGGTGCTGGTGCCGTCGTCGCTGATCGTCACCGCGATCGCGCTGGCGCCGGTGCCCGACCATGGCGTCGCCCTGGCCTACCTGGCGCTCCTCGCCGCCATCGTGATCTTCGTCGGCTCGCGGGCGCGGCGGGCGCTGGCTTTCGTCACCGGTGAGACCGCCCGAGCCGAGGAACCGGTTTTCCTGGGCCGCTGGCTGTTCGGGTGGCCGTCTCGGCCGCGGCGTTCCCCGGCCGTGTCGCGTCCGGCCGCCAGGGGCTGGTGGCTCGCCGCCGGCGTCGCGATCGCTGCGCTGCTCGCCCACATCGTGCTGTTCGAGTCGGGGGCGGTCCGTGTCGGCGTGCCGGTCGCCCTCTATCTGCTGCCTGCCGGCTTCGCGATTCATCGCGCCAGGCGCCATGCCATGCCCAGTGCCGGGCAGTCCCGCCGCGCCGACAGCCGGGCACCGGTGCTGATCCTGCGCTCGTTCAGGGACGACGCCATGAACGTCGAGCGTGGTGCCCGCTGGCGCGGCTGGTTGCGCCTGCGCCCGACCCTCGAGGAGATCGCGGCCCACGCCACGGCTGCGCTGGGACCGCCGATCGCGATCGGCGACCCGTCCGAGAAACTGCCGCCCCTCGGCGCAGCCCGCGACTACCTGGCCGACGCCGACTGGCGTGGTGTCGTCACCGCGCTGATCGACGAGGCCGCGCTGGTGATCCTGGTGCTCGGCGACAGCGACAACCTGTACTGGGAGTTCGCGACGACGATGCAGCGCCGCGACGGCCGCGCGGTGCTGGTCGTGTTGCCGCCGCTCGCGCGACGGGAAGCGCTGGTGGCGCGCTGGCGGCGCTTCGCTGTGGCCAATGCCGCGATCCTGGGCCCGGGTTTTCCGGGTGAGTTGCCGGCGTCGCCGGTGGCCGGCTTCTTCTTCTGCCGGCGGCAGGCCGTGCTGATCGCCGGCGGGCGCGACGGCAGCCTGGCGTACCGACTGGCGATCGGCTTGTTCGCGGCGCTGCAGGCCGACGGCCCCGAGACCGCCGCGGCACTGCGCAGCCATCTGGCGGCCCGGCTGCCATCGCTGGCGATCGTCGCCGATGCCGGCTGAATCGCCCCGTGTCGCCGGCGATGGCACGGGTGTTGCAGATCCGCCTCCCGTAGCGCGGAAGAGACCGTTGGAGCCGAATGGCGCTTGAGCCGCGTGCGATGCTGGACTATTCGTTCACTCAAGGTGTCGCCTCGCAGGACGATGCCCGGTGACGACGAAGGACGTGACGACGGGAGGGGACGATGCAGATCAGGCCAGTGAGCACCGCCGCCAGGGTGCGCAGGGGCAGGGCGGCAATGGGACGAGGTACGGCGGAACCGATGCCGCGCCCGGGTGATCGTGCGCCGCAGTTCGCGCTGCCCGACGCGGACATGGAGATGTTCGAGCTGGCCGATGCGCTGCGCTCGAACCATGTGGTGCTGTATTTCTACCCCCGCGCCAACACCCCCGGCTGCACCCGACAGGCCGCGGATTTCACCGACCGCGAGAACGATTTCGCCCGCCATGGCTGCGTCGTCGTCGGCGTCAGCCCTGACGACTGCCTGACCCTGGCCGATTTCCGCGACGAGCACGGCCTGTCGGTGCGACTGCTGTCGGACGAGGACAGCGAGGTCTGCCGGCAGTACGGCGTGTGGCGCAAGAAGGAAGTGGACGGCTTCAGCAAGATGACTGTGCTACGCTCCACCTTCATCATCGATCGCGACGGTGTGATCCGCCATGCGCTCTATGACGTCAATCCCCGCGGCCATGCGGCCGAGGTTCTGGAACTGGTTCGCGCCATGGACGCAAGGAACGCGCGCAATGGAAATCGTTAAGAACACCGTCGTTACCTTGAGCTACACGGTGCGTGATCCGGACGGCAACATGGTCGACGACGGCCATCATCCGCTGGTCTATCTGCACGGCGGCTACGACGGCATCTTCCCGAAGCTGGAAGAGACGCTCCACGGCCGCAGCACCGGCGAGCAGCTGCAGATCAAGCTGCAGCCCGACGACGCCTTCGGCGAATACGACGAAGATCTGGTGCTGGTCGAGGATCAGGCCCTGTTTCCCGAGAACATCGAAGTCGGCATGTCGTTCGAGCGGGTGACCGAGGACGGTGACGAGGAGATCATCTATCGCATCACCGACATCGCCGAGGGCAAGGTGGTGGTGGACGGCAACCATCCGCTGGCCGGCGTCGCCCTGCTGTTCGACATCACCGTTGCCGAAGTGCGCGAGGCCTCGGCCGAGGAGATCTCCCACGGCCACGTCCATGGTGCGGGGGGCCATCACCACCACTGAGCGTGTCGGCGCCGTGACCGTGTCGACGATGGGGCTGCTTTCGGGCAGCCCTTGTCGTTCGTGTCGGGGGCCGCGGCGATCGCTCGTTTCACCCTACAATGTATCGCCCCGCCGCCCGTCATGAGCGCCGATGACCCGTCTGGCCGCATGCCAATCCGATGACCGTTCCGTAGACCGCTCCGTATCGCCCGCCGACGTGGTGCTCGAGGTCGGCGGCCTGAAGGTCGCGCTCGGTGCGGTGCGTGCGGTGGACGGCATCGATCTGCGGCTGCACGCCGGCGAGACCTTCGCGCTGCTGGGCGAGTCCGGTTGCGGCAAGTCGATGACCGCGCTGGCGCTGATGCGGCTGCTGCCCGACGGCGGACGTGTCACCGCGGGCAGCGTGCGCTTCCAGGGCCGGGAGCTGCTGGCGCTGAGCGAGGCGACGATGCGCGAGGTCCGCGGCGGCGGCCTCGCGATGATCTTCCAGGAACCATCCACCAGCCTCAATCCGGTGTTGACCGTGTCGCAGCAGATCGGCGAGGTGCTGGCGGTGCATCGCCGGCTGCGCGGCGAGGCGGCGCGCGGCGAGTGCCGGCGGCTGCTGGATGCGGTCGGCATTCCCGATCCCGACGAGCGCCTCGGTGCCTATCCGTTCCAGCTCTCCGGTGGCATGAAGCAGCGGGTCATGATCGCGATGGCCCTGGCCGGCGAGCCCGACCTGCTGATCGCCGACGAGCCGACCACCGCCCTCGACGTCACCATCCAGTCCCAGGTGCTCGACCTGCTGGCGAGTCTCCAGGCGAGCCGCGGCATGGGCATGCTGCTGATCACCCACGATCTCGGCGTGGTTGCCCGCATGGCACACCGGGTCGCGGTGATGTATGCCGGCGAACTGGTCGAGTGCGGTCCGCGCACCGCATTCTTCGCCCGGCCGCTGCACCCCTACTCGCGCAAGCTGTTCGCCGCGCTGCCGGCCGACAGCCTGCGCGGTTTCGAACTGGAGACGCTGCGTGGCAGCGTGCCGCGGCTCGACCGCAGCTTCGTCGGCTGCCGCTTCGCCGAGCGCTGCCCGCAGGCGTTCGAGCGCTGTCGTGCGGAAGCGCCCGGCTGGCACGAGGTCGATGGCCAGCAGGTGCGCTGCCATCTGTTCGACGGGCGCCACGAACCTTGGGCGCGACCGTCGCCGGTGGCCTCGGCCGCAGCCGCACGGGCCGACGATCGCGGGCGGGCGCTGCTCGAAGTCGATGACCTTCAGGTCCATTTCCCGATCCGCAAGGGGCTCTTCAAGCGCACCGTCGGCCATGTGCGCGCGGTCGACGGCGTCGATCTGCGGCTCGCCGCCGGGCGTACCCTGGCGCTGGTCGGCGAGTCGGGTTGCGGCAAGACCACCGTCGGCAAGGCCCTGCTGCGGCTGGTGGCGCCCAGCGCCGGCTCGGTGCGCTTCGATGGTGTCGACCTCGCGGGCCTGACGCCGGCCGGCATGAAGGCGCGGCGCCGGGGCCTGCAGATGGTCTTCCAGGATCCGTTCGCTTCGCTGAATCCGCGCATGCACGTCGGCCAGATCATCGAGGAGGGCATGGCCGCCCTCGGTGTCGGCAGCGACAGCGAGGATCGTCGTCGTGCGATCGCGGCGCTGCTCGAGCAGGTCGGCCTGTCGGCCGACATGGCGGCGCGCTATCCGCATGCCTTCTCCGGTGGCCAGCGCCAGCGGGTGGCGATCGCGCGGGCGCTGGCGGTGTCGCCGAAACTGCTGGTGTGCGACGAGCCGACCAGTGCGCTCGATGTCTCGGTGCAGGCACAGATCCTCAACCTGCTGCGCGATCTGCAGCGCGAGCTGGGTCTCG
This sequence comes from Rhodocyclaceae bacterium, assembly GCA_020445745.1. GTDB lineage: Bacteria > Pseudomonadota > Gammaproteobacteria > Burkholderiales > Rhodocyclaceae > Cognatazoarcus. Next base: position 205,668 of record JAGRGB010000029.1, read on the forward strand.
CCTATCTGTTCATCACCCACAACCTGGCGGTGGTCGATTACCTCGCCGACGAGGTCGCGGTGATGTATCTCGGCCGCATCGTCGAATCCGGGCCCGCCGAAGCCGTGCTCGCGCACACGGCGCATCCGTATACGCGGGCCCTGCTCGATGCGGTGCCGCGGATCGATGGGCCAGCGCCCGCCGGCGGCGGCATCGGCGGCGAACTGCCATCACCGATCCGGCCGCCGTCCGGCTGCCATTTCCACCCGCGCTGCCCGCGGGCCGAGGCGCGCTGCCGAACGACCTATCCCGAAGTGCGTGAGGTCGCTGAAGCCCACCGTGTCCGTTGCCACTTCCCGCTCGCTTGAGCGTCACCCGGCCGTGGCCATGGACACACCGCGAAGCAGTTTCCGTGCGCGACACTGATAATATGGCTTTCGACATATGAATTCGACGGAAGGCACGATCATGACCGAGGGTTCGACACGCCCCGAGCCGGTACTCGAGGCGCGTGCGGAGATCGCCACGCTGCTGCAGCTGACGCCGGCGGAAGTGCGCCAGAGCCTGGCCGAGCTGGTCGATGCCTGCGCCGGTGAAATCGCGGCCGAGTTCTACGACGTGATGACGAGCGACGAATCCGCCCGCCATTTCCTCGAGCACGAAGTCGTCAGCAAGCGCCTGAAGGCGTCGATGGAGAACTGGCTGCGCGACCTGTTCGTCGCGCTCGACGCGAGTCGCCTCGATCTGCTGATCGCGAGACAGATCGAGATCGGCGAGATCCATGCCCGCATCAAGTTGCCGCCGGTGCTGATGCAAGCCGGCGTGCGCCAGATCTGCCGCAGCCTGCGGTCGCGTCTCGAGGCGCGCGGCGGAGCGACCAGATCGACGCTGCAGGCGGCGCTCTACGCCAGCGATCTGCTGCACCTGGCGGACGGGCTGATGATGACCGCCTACGTTCGCGACGTGCAGAAGGGTGCCCGCGCCGGCGAGGCCTATCGCCAGGTGTTGCTCGGCCACGACACGATGCTCGAACGGGAGCGCCAGCGTGCCGTGCTGTCGGAATGGACCAGCGAACTGCTGTTCGCGGTGCGCTCGAGCGTGCGCCTGCGCCACCTGCCGCGGCTCGCGGACTCGGAGTTCGGCCTGTGGTTCAAGCACAAGGCCGAGGTATTGTTCGAAGGCGCGCCGGACGCCGCGATCGTGTCGGACGCGATCGATCAGATCGACAGCGTGCTGCTGCCGAAGATGGTTGCCGGCGGCATGTCCGAGAACGATCTGCAGTCGGTGCTGGCCGAATTGCGGCGGCAACTGGAATTCGTCCGCTATCTGTCGGGCGATCTGTTCGACCGGGTGCTAAGTGCCCACGCCGGCAAGGATTCGGTGACCGGCCTGATGTCGCGAAGACACCTGCCGGCGGTGCTGGACCGGGTGATCGCCCAGCATCGCCAGGGTGATCGCAGCTTCGGCTTCGTGATCGCCCACGTGGACGAGATGCGCAGCCAGGCCTATTCCGAGGATTCCCGCAACGCGCTGATGCACCAGATCGCGGCCTGTCTGCTCGAGATCGCGCGCACCTCCGATCATCTGTTCCGCTACGGCAGCGGCGAGTTCGCGCTGGTTTGCGTCGAGATCGGTCGGGAGGCGCTGGCCGACACCGCCAACCGCTTGCGCAACCGGATCTTCGGGCACGGCTTCGCACTGCGTCACGACCCGAAGGCGCGGGCATCGTTAAGCATCGGTGTCGCGATGTACGACGGTCATCCCGACTACATGCAGGTGATCCGGCGGGCCGAGGCGGCGCTGGTGCGGGCGGTTGCCGACGGCGGCAACTGCGTGCAGTGGTCGTAGTGGTCCGCTTCGCAAATGCCGGAACACGAAAGCGCGCCTCGCGCCCGGTGGCGGCATTGCTCGTCCGGCCATCGCTGTAGCTCGCGCCTTGCCACGGGGCCGGATGCATCACCTTCGTGATGTCCCTTGATCGACGACGCGGACCACTAGCCCGGACATCTCGCCGCAGCGGCCATCGGCTTCGCGCGCAATGCTCGAATCCGCCGGCGTCCCGTTGCGGCGGCATGCCGCGGCCCGGCGACGATCCCGGCTAGGCCGTGTGCCTTCCGCCGGCGGCCACGCCGGCTGCATCGATGCGCGGCCGTTCGTGGTCATGGGCCGGAGGATGTGGCCGCTCGCCCGCACGCGGAAACCGGCATTCGAAGGAAGTTTCGCGATCCTCGCTGCGGACCCGGATGTCGCCGCCGTGGGCGCGCACGATCGAGCGCGCGATCGCGAGCCCCAGTCCCGCGCCTTCGCCGTCACGGCTGCGGGCCGGGTCAGACCGGTAGAAGCGGTCGAACAGCCGTGGCAGGGCCTGCGGTGAAATCGCGGGGCCCCGATTGCCGACCGTCAGCGTCGGGCCGCCGCTGTCTCCCGGGTCGATCGCGACGCGGATCGTGCTGCCGCGGTCGGCATGGCGGATCGCGTTGGACAGCAGGTTGGCGATCGCCCGCCGCAGCATCGGGCCGTCTCCCCACAGTTGCGCGTCGCCGCAAGCCGCCAGTGCCACGCCTCGATCCTCGGCGAGCGCCTCGAAATAGTCGAGCAGGGCGCCGACTTCCGCACCCAGCGCCACCTGTCGCAGATTAGGCAGATGTCCAGCGTCGGTCTTGGCCAGCAGCAACATGTCATCGACCATGCGCGACAGCCGCTCGTATTCCTCCAGCGCCGAGTGCAGCAGCTCCCGGTACTCGTCCGGCGTACGCGCCTTGCCGAGCGACACTTCGGCCTGGGTGCGCAGGTTTGCCAGGGGCGTGCGCAGTTCGTGGGCGATGTCGGAGGAGAACTCCGACAGCCGGCGATAACCGTCCTCGAGCCGCTGCAGCATGCCGTTGAAGGCATTCGCGAGTGCCAGCAGCTCGGGCGCGATCGCTTCGGTCGGCAGCCGCTCGGCCAGACGCTCGGGGTCGATCGCGGTGATGCGCTCGGTGAGCCGCCGCAGCGGAGCCAGCCCGCTTCGTGCGACGAACCAGCCGAGCGCCGCCATCAGCGCCGCGGTGAGCGCGATCGCCAGCCACAGGGCACGACGCAGCTCGGCCAGGAAGTGCTCGTGGCGGGTGATGTCGCGCAACACGCCGACGGTCAGCACGCCGGGCTCCGGCAGGCCGCTGTCGATGCGCAGGCCCATCACGCGGTAGCCACGTTCCGCATCCTTGAATTCGATCGGTACGTCGACCGGCAAGCGGTGCGACCGCAGGGTGTCGGCGAGACGCTCGCCGATCGACGCGAACAAGGTGTCGCCGTTGCCGTCGAGCAGCAGCACGCCGAGTTCCTCGTGGCCGACCAGGGCGCGCGCCAGCTCGGTCGGCAGCCGGTCGAACTCGACGACCGACGACTTGCTCTCGATCAATCGTCGCACCAGTTCGAGCTTGCCGCGGATCTCGATGCGGTCCTGCTCTTCGAAGTGCGCGACCAGCATCGCCGAGATCCATAGCCCCGCCGACAGCAGGATCAGCCCCGACGCACCGGCGAACAGCAGGGCGGTGCGCAGCGTGATCGAGCGCAGCCGCATCAGGCCTCCGGTGCCTCGAGCACGTATCCCATGCCGCGGATGGTACGGATCAGCCGCACCTCGAACGGTTCGTCCACCTTCGCGCGCAGCCGGCGCACCGCGACTTCGATGACGTTGGTGTCGCTGTCGAAGTTCATGTCCCACACCTGGGAGGCGATCAGCGAACGCGGCAACACCTCGCCGCGGCGGCGCATGAAGAGTTCGAGCAGCGCGAATTCCTTGGCGGTCAGGTCGATCCTCCGGCCGGCCCGCTGCACGCGGCGGCGCAGCAGATCCAGTTCCAGGTCGGCCGCCCGCAGCACGCCGTTGTCCACCTGGGCGCGGCCGCGCCGCAACAGCGTGCGCAAGCGGGCCAGCAGCTCCGAGAACGCAAAGGGCTTGACCAGGTAGTCGTCGGCGCCCAGCTCGAGACCGTGCACCCGGTCTTCGACCTCGTCGCGCGCGGTCAGGAAGATCACCGGGATGTCCTTGCCGGCGGCCCGCAGCGCCTCCAGCACCTGCCAGCCGGTCAGCCCCGGCAGCATCACGTCGAGCACCAGCAGGTCGTAGTCGGTGGTCAGGGCGAGGTGCAGGCCGTCGCCGCCGTTGCGCGCGAGATCGGTGACGAAGCCCGCCTCGGACAGTCCCTGGCGCAGGTAGTCACCGGTCTTCGCTTCGTCTTCGATGATCAGGATCTTCATCTCGATTGCCCCGCCTGCCCGGGCTGGCATGACCTGTACGACGGTTCGCCGCCGCGCGAGCCGGCGCGGGCCGCATTGTGCCCGGCAGCCACCACAGAGCGTGCACATTACAAAGATGTAATCCCGGTGTCAGCCGGATGACCGTTCGCTGCTGCCAATATCATCCCGGGAATGGCATGCCACCGCCAAGCCGTCGCTTGCGGTGCTGCCTGGATGACGGTCGCAACCGACGCTCCGACGGAGGATCCAGACATGAGGCGTGTTCTGCTGCTGCTCGCCGCCGGCAGCGGTGTGCTGGTCGCCAACGCCATCGCCGCCGACCCGGATCGCGCCCCGGCGGTGGCGTGGGCGGCGGCCGATGGCGGGATGTCGCAGCGGATCCCGGCCGAGGCGTCGGCCTTCGACAGCTACCGGCACTTCGATCCGTCGCCGGCAGCCGCGGACTGGCGCGCCGCCAACGACGAGGTGGGCCGCCTCGGTGGCTTCCTGGGACACATGCGGCCGCCCCCGGGCGAGGGCACCGCCGACCGGCGGGACGATCGGTGACGACGGGGCGGTGGCCCCGGGTGGCGGCCGTGGCAGCGCTGTCGGCGTCTCTGCTCGGCGGCTGTGCAGGCACCGTGATCGACGACAATTTCAGCGCCCTGGAGGCCTATGGCACTGAAAAGCTCGGCACCCCGCCACGCTGGCTGCAGAGCGACGGCGAGCGCAGCCGCATGGCGGCCGAGGTCGAGCGGATGCTGGCAAAGCCGCTTTCGCTGGCCGATGCGCAGCGGATCGCGGTCGGCTACAGCCCGGCGTTCCAGGTGGTGCTCGCCGAGGCCGCCGCTGCCAGCGCCGATGCCACCCGCTCGGCGCGCGTCGCCAATCCGGTGTTGCGCTTCGAGCACCTGTGGCGCGAGCACGACGGCGAGCGCGATCTCGACATCGGCCGCGCGCTGAGCTTCTCCCTGTTCGACGTCCTGCTGCTGCCGGCCCGGCGCGAGCAGGCCGAGTTCCGCCAGCGACAGACGCGGCTGAAGGCCGCTGCGGCGCTCGTCGCCAAGGTCGGCGAACTCCGCCAGGCGTGGGTCGAGGCAGTGGCGGCCGGCCAGCTCGCGGACTACCGGGCGGCGGTCGCGGAAGCCGCCGAAGTCGGCGCAGAACTCGCTCGCCGGATGCAGCAGGTGGGCAACTTCAGCCGCCTGCAGCGCGCCCGCGAGCAACTGGCCTACGCCGACGCGGTCGCCGGCCTGGCCCGTGCGCGACACACCGCGACCGCGGCGCGCGAGGCGCTGACACGGGTGCTCGGCCTGCCGGCCGGGCTGGCTGCGCGCCTCCAACTGCCGGCCCATCTGCCCGACCCCCCGGCCAAACTGCCGGACGACAGCGATGAGGCGCTGCGCAGCGCGCGCGACGAGCGCCTCGACCTGCGCCTCGCCCGTGCCGAGCTGGACCGGCTGGCGGCGGCGATGGGGCTCACCCGGGTCACCAGCGTGGTCGACGGCATGCACCTCTCGCTGCAGAACAACAGCGAGAGCGGCGAGGTGCGGCAGCGTGGCTACGAGATCGAACTGCCGCTGCCGATCTTCGATTTCGGCGATGCCACCCGGGCCGGCGCCCGGGCGCGCTACATGGCTGCGCTGCATGGCGTCGCCGAGGTTGCCCGCCGTGCCGGCTCGGAACTTCGCGAGGCCAGGGCGGCCTACCGCAGCGCCTGGGCGCTGGAGCGCCATTACCGGGAGGAGGTCGTGCCCTTGCGGGAAACCATCTCGGAGGAGATGCTCTACCAGTACAACGGCATGCTGATCGGCATTTTCGAACTGCTTGCCGACGGCCGTTCGCGGGTCGGTGCGGTGATTGCCGCGATCGAGGCCCGGCGCGACCTGTGGCTGGCCGATGCGGCGTTGAAGGGGGCCATGCTGGGCAGCCCGATCCCGCCGCCGGCGATGCAGACCGGCGCGGCGGTGGCCGACGCGGGAGGTGGTCATTGAAGCCGGACACGGCCAGCCGGGGACGCCGACGCTTCCTCGCCGGTGCCGGCGTCGCCGCCGCGGTCTCGGTGGTCGGCCGCGGCGCGCTGGCCGCGCTGCCGGAACCGGCGATACAGGACTCTGCCGACACCATGCCGCCGCTGGCGCCGCCGAACGGTCGCCCCTACGACCCGGTCGTCACGCTCAACGGCTGGACCGCGCCATGGCGGATGAAGGACGGCGTCAAGGAGTTCCACCTGGTCGCCGAGCCGGTCGAGCGCGAGATCGCGCCGGGGATGGTCGCCCGGCTGTGGGGCTACAACGGCCAGTCGCCGGGACCGACCATCGAGGTCGTCGAAGGCGACCGCCTGCGCATATTCGTGACCAACCGCCTGCCCGAGCACACCACGATCCACTGGCACGGCCAGCGACTGCCCAACGGCATGGACGGCGTCGGTGGCCTGACGCAGCCGCACATCCCGCCCGGCAGCACCTTCGTCTACGAGTTCGTCGCCCGCCGACCGGGCACCTTCATGTACCACCCCCACGCCGACGAGATGACCCAGATGGCGATGGGCATGATGGGCTTCTGGGTCACCCATCCGCGCCGGCGCGATCCGCTGATCCGCAAGGTGGACCGCGATTTCTGCATCCTGATGAACGCCTACGACGTCGAGCCGGGCAGCGCGGTGCCGAACACCAACACCATGCTCGACTTCAACCTCTGGACCTGGAACAGCCGCGCCTTTCCGGGCATCGACTCGCTCAACGTGCGCCACGATGACCGCGTCCGCGTGCGCATCGGCAACCTGACGATGACCAACCACCCGATCCACATCCACGGCCACGAGTTCGAGGTCACCGGCACCGACGGCGGACCGACGCCGAAGGGTTCGCGCTGGCCGGAAGTGACGGTGGACGTCGCGGTCGGCCAGATGCGCCAGATCGAGTTCGTCGCCGACGAACTGGGCGACTGGGCGATGCACTGCCACAAGTCCCACCACACGATGAACGCGATGGGCCATGACGTGCCGAACCTGATCGGCATCGATCATCGTGGCCTGATCGACAAGATCCAGGCGCTGGTGCCGGAGTACATGCTGATGGGCGAGCGGGGCATGGCCGACATGGGTGCGATGGAGATGCCGCTGCCGGACAACACGCTGCCGATGATGACCGGGCTGGGCCCGTTCGGCGCGGTAGAGATGGGTGGCATGTTCACGGTCCTAAAGGTCAGGAGCGAGCAGCCACGGGGCGACTACCGGGCGCCGGCCGACTATCGGCACCCGGCCGGCACGGTGGCCCGGCCATGGGCCGGGCAGGCGCCACCAGCTGCGCGTCACGGCGCCGCCGGCGCCGGCGCGTTGCCGGCCGACGGTACCGCCGGCATCGAGCTGGTGGCGCGCGCGGGCCGTCGTCGGGCGCGCTGAGGCGGCGCGCTGCGCGATTTCAACTCAAACCTTTTCGGGAGTTCTTGTCGATGAAACGTATCAGTCTGGTCCTGGCCGCCGTGCTGCTCGCGGTGGCCCAAGGCGTCGCCGCCCATGGCGGCGCCAAGCACGACGACGGTAAGGCCGAGATGGACGACAGGGAGCAGATGCCCTGGGGCATCGCCGGCGACGCCGCCGATGCGGTTCACACGGTCAGCATTGGCATGAGCGATGCGATGCACTTCACGCCGGACCTGATCCGCGTGCACCAGGGCGAGACCGTGCGCTTCGACGTGCGCAATGACGGCGAGGTGATGCACGAGCTGGTGATCGGCACCGCCGATGTCCTCGCCGAGCACGCCGCGCTGATGAAGCGCTTTCCCAACATGGAGCACAGCGCACCCTACATGATCCACGTCCCGCCCGGAACCCGCGGCGAGATCGTGTGGACCTTCAACCGCAGCGGTGAATTCGACTTCGCGTGCCTGATTCCCGGCCACTTGGAAGCCGGCATGGTCGGACGCATCGAAGTGGCCACCGAATGAACCATGGGGGGCAGGCACGAGGCCGCCTTGTGCAGATGCCGGGCCGGGCCGGGCCGGCGCGGGTCGCTGTCGTGGCCGCCGTGTTGGTGCTCGCCGGCTGCAGCGAGCCAGCGGCGACGCTGTCGATCGACGCCGACGATCGCCAACTGGTGGCCCTCGGCGAGGGACTCTACGCGAGCCATTGTGCGCGCTGCCATGGTGTCGATCTGGGCGGTCAGCCGAACTGGCGCCAGCGGCGCGCTGACGGCCGCCTGCCGGCGCCGCCGCACGACGCCAGCGGCCACACCTGGCACCATCCCGACGCGATGCTGTTCGGCATGGTCAAGGAAGGCTTCGCGACCGGCGCCTTTGCGCCGCCCGGCTACCGCAGCGACATGCCCGCCTACGGCGAGATGCTCGATGACCGCGAGATCGTCGCGACCCTGGCCTACATCAAGAGCACCTGGCCGGCGCCCCAGCGCGCGCACCAGGCTCGCGTGTCCGAGGCGGCAGGCGGCGGCTGACCGGACCGCCGGAGTGGCCTCGTCGCCACCTGACAGAAATGTAATCCTCGGGTCAACTCGGCGTTGGCCGGGGTCACCGATACTGCACTGCGTCACGACAGATTTTCGGAGCCAAAATGAAGACATTCCTCGTAGTCGCCGGACTCGGCTTGAGCCTGCTGGCCACAACTGCCTTCGCGGACTCGAACCACCCGCCGATGCAGCATGCCCAGGCCGATCATGACGAAGGCATGAGCATCATGGCCCACGGGGTGGTGCGTAAGATCGACAAGTCCCGCGGTCGCATCACCATCAAGCACGGGCCGTTGCGCGATCTGGACATGCCACCGATGACGATGGTGTTTCGTGTCAAGGATGAGGCCATGCTCGAGCGCTTCAAGCCGGGCGACGAGGTCCGCTTCAAGGCCGAGGACATCGGTGGCGCGCTGACCGTCACCGAGATCCAGCCGGCCGAGTAGATTTCACGCGGACCGCCAAAGTCCGGCCGCGCGGGCGTGCGGTCGGCAGCAACCGACGGGATTCACTTTCCCTTGAACGCCTCCTACCGAATGTTGCGCCGCATCGGCGCGCTGCTGCTGTGGGCGCTCGTGCTGGGCGCACCGACCGCCGCCCTGGCCGCGCTCGGCAGCGACCTCGCCGGCCTGCTCGACTACGCCCGTCGCAACAACCCGGAACTCGCGACCCTCGCCCGCGACGCCGATGCCGCGCGCCAGCAGGTCGTGGTCGCCGGCGCGCTGCCGGACCCCCGCTTCCAGCTCGAGCTGATGGATTTCACCAACGCCGGCAGCGGCCGCGGGACGTCCCTGCTGCCCGGCGAGGTCGGTGTCACCCGCTACCGGGTGATCCAGCCTCTGCCGTTCTGGGGCAAGCGGGCGCTGCGCGGCGAGCTGGCACGCAGACGGGCGGACCGGTCGCGCTCGGAGATCGGGGTCGGTACGGCGGATGTCGAGGCGCGCATCAAGAAGGCCTTCGCGCGCTACTTCGAGTCGGCTGGCCGCGAGCGCATCCAGCGCGACACCCTGAGCCTGCTCGAGGCCCTCGAGCAGCTGGTGTTGACGCGCTACGCGGTGGGTCTGGTGCCCCAGCAGGACGCGCTGCGGGCGCAGGGCGAGATCACCCGCATCCGGATCGATCTGCTCGAGACCGAGCGACGCCTGGTCGAGGCGCGCGCTCGCCTGAACGCGGCATTGCCGCGCGCGGCGGATGCGCCGCTGGATCCCCCGCTCGCGCTGGAAGCAGCGCCCCGGCTGCCGCCGCTGGCGGAGCTGTCGTCGCGCGCCCGCGACACCGCGCCGGAGCTGGCGACGCTGCAGGCCGGTGTCGAAGTCGGCGCGGCGGCGAGCGAACTGGTGCGGCGCGAGCGCTACCCGGACTTCGCCGTCGGCCTGACCAACAATCGCCCGCGCAGCGGGGACGACAGCTGGGACCTGATGCTGGAGCTCAACATCCCGCTGCAGCGCGCCCGCCGCATCAGCGACGAGCGCAGCGCGGAGCTCGTGCACGAGGCGGCCAACCAACGCGTGGCGGCGGCCGCGGCACGCATTGACGGCCGCCTCGGCGAACTGCGGGCCGCGGTCGAGACCGCCCGGGCCCGGGCCGGTCTGCTCGAGCGCAGCCTGCTGCCCCAGGCCAGGGCGACGCTCGAGGCCGCCGAAGCCGGCTACGAGACCGGCACGGTCAACTTCGACACCCTGATCGAGGCCCAGCGTCAGATTCTGCAGACGCGTCTGGCGCTTCTCGAGTCGCGGGTCGAGGCGTGGGTGGGAGTCGCCGACATCGAACAGATCCTGGGAGAAGCCTTGTGAATCGCAGCGCCCGAGTCGCTCTCGCCACCTTCGTCGCGCTGGCAGTGCTGGTCGCGTTCCACTGGCGCGGCGCGCCGGCGCCGCTGCTGGCGGTGGCGCCGGTGGCTGCCGCCGCCGCCGACGGCGAACGCAAGATACTCTACTACCGCAATCCGATGGGCCTGCCGGACACCTCGCCGGTGCCGAAGAAGGACTCGATGGGGATGGACTACATCCCGGTCTACGAGGGCGAAGGGCCGGACGACAGCGGCGCGGTGGCGGTCAGCCCGGCGCGCATGCAGACCCTCGGCGTGCGCACCGCCAGCGCCGAGCCGGTGGTGATCGACGCGGCCGTGCGGGTGGTCGGGCGGGTCGAGGTCAACGAGCGGGCGGTGCACGAGGTTGCGCCGCGCTTCGGCGGCTGGATCGAGCGCCTGTACGTCGACGCCACCGGCGACCCGGTGCGCCGTGGCCAGCCGCTGTTCGCCGTGTACAGCCCGGAACTGGTGTCGGCGAGGAAGGAGCTGGCGATCGCCGAGCGGCTCGCGAAGGCTGCCGTCGGCGGCGACGACAGCGTGCGCGACGGCGCCCGCCGGCTGGCCGAGGCGGCCGGCGAGCGGCTGCGCAACTGGCAGCTGCCGGCCAACGCCGAGGCCCGCGGCGACAAGATCGTGTTCTCCTCGCCGAGCAGCGGCGTGGTACTCGACAAGAAGGCGGTCGCCGGCATGCGCTTCCAGCCCGGCGAGACGATCTACCGCATCGCCGACCTGTCGCGGGTGTGGGTGATCGCCGACGTCTACGAACAGGCGCTGGCCCGGGTGGCGCCGGGTCAGCGGGCGGTGGTGCTGATCGACGCCTACCCGGAGCGCCGCTTCGAGGCCGAGATCACCTACCTCTACCCAACCCTCAACGCCCCCACCCGGACCACCCCGGTGCGGCTCGAACTGGAAAATCGCGAAGGCCTGCTGCGCCCCGGCATGTTCGCCCACGTCGAACTGGCGGCGGCCGGCAGCGAGCCGCGGCTGGCGGTGCCGCTGTCGGCGGTGATCGACAAGGGCGACCGGCAGGTGGTGCTGCTGGTCGAGGGCGACGGGCGTTTCCGCCCGCAGGAAGTGAAGCTGGGCATTCGTGGCCGCGACCACGTCGAGGTCCTCGACGGCCTGGCGTCCGGCGACCAGGTGGTGGTCGCCGCCAACTTCCTGATCGACTCCGAGAGCAACCTGAAGGCGGCGCTGGCGAGCTTCACCGAGCCCGAGGCGGCGGGCGCGAAGCGTTATCAAGCCACCGGCTCGATCGACGAACTGTACGTGGACGAGAACATCGCCTCGATGAACCACGATCCGATCCCCGAACTGGAGTGGCCGGCGATGACGATGGAGTTCGGCATGGCGTCGGCCGCAGTGTTCGACGGCATCGCCCCGGGCGAGCCGATCCGCTTCACCTTCGAGGATCGCGGCAACGGCGAGTTCGTCATCGTCGCGGCCGAGAAGCGCCCGGCCGGCGGCGGGGCGCGCTGATGCTCGACCGGCTGATCGCGTGGTCCGCCCGCAACGTCTTTCTGGTGCTGCTGTTCACGATCGCGCTGATCGGCGCCGGGACGTATGCGGTGCGCACCACGCCGCTCGACGCGCTGCCGGACCTCTCCGACGTGCAGGTGATCGTGTTCACCCGGTACCCGGGCCAGGCGCCGCGGGTGGTCGAGGACCAGGTCACCTACACGCTGACGACCGCGATGCTGGCGGTACCGAAGGCCAAGGTGGTGCGCGGCTTCTCGATGTTCGGCGCCTCCTACGTGTATGTGATCTTCGAGGACGGCACCGACATCTACTGGGCGCGCTCGCGCGTGCTCGAATACCTCAGCTCGGCGGCCGGCCGGCTGCCGGAAGGCGTCACGCCGCAGATCGGCCCCGATGCCACCGGCGTCGGCTGGGTCTACCAGTACGCGCTGAAGGGCGCCGACCAGTCGCTGGCCGACCTGCGCAGCCAGCAGGACTGGTACGTGCGCTACCAGCTCACCAAGGCCGAGGGGGTCGCCGAGGTGGCCAGCGTCGGCGGCTTCGTCAAGGAATACCAGGTCACCGTCGACCCGCACCGGCTGGCGACCTACGGCATCCCGCTGTCTCGCGTCACCGAGGTCATCCGCGAATCCAACCGCGACGTCGGCGGGCGGGTGCTGGAGCTTGCCGAGAAGGAATACATGGTGCGCGGGCTGGGCTACCTGGCGGGCGTCGACGACATCGGACAACTGGTGCTGAAGAGCGAGGGTGGCACGCCGGTGCTGGTGCGCGACGTCGCCCGGGTGGAACTGGTGCCGGCCTCGCGGCGCGGCCTCGCGGAACTCAACGGCGAAGGCGAGGTAGCCTCCGGCATCGTCATGGCGCGCTTCGGCCAGAATGCCCTCGACGTGATCGCCAGCGTCAAGGACAAGATCGCCGAGATCGCGCCGGGGCTGCCGGCCGGCACCGAGATCGTGCCGGTATACGACCGCTCGACCTTGATCGAGCGGGCGATCGACAACCTGAAATGGACGCTGCTGGAGGAAAGCCTGATCGTGGCGGTGGTCTGCATCGTCTTCCTGCTCCACGTGCGCAGCGCGCTGGTGGCGATCGTCACGCTGCCGATCGGCATCCTGATCGCCTTCATCGCGATGCGGGCGATGGGCATGGGCAGCAACATCATGAGCCTCGGCGGCATCGCGATCGCGATCGGCGCCATGGTCGATGCCGCCATCGTGATGATCGAGAACGCCCACAAGCGCCTCGAGCCGCTGCCGCCCGGCGCCGCCCCGGGCGAGCGCGCGGCGACGATGATCCGCGCCTGCCAGGAGGTGGGGCCGGCACTGTTCTTCTCGCTGTTGATCATCACCGTGTCCTTCCTGCCGGTGTTCACGCTGGAGGGGCAGGAGGGGCGCCTGTTCGGCCCGCTGGCCTTCACCAAGACCTTCGCGATGGCCGGCGCCGCGCTGCTGTCGGTGACCCTGGTGCCGGTGCTGATGTTGTTCTTCGTGCGCGGGCGGATCATGCCGGAGCGCAGGAACCCGGTGAACCGCCTCCTGATCTGGGCCTACCGGCCGATCATCCGCTGGGTCATGGGCCACCGCTGGCCGACCCTGGTGCTGGCGGCGCTGTCGATGGCGGTCACGGTGTTCCCGGCGCGCCAGCTGGGCTCCGAGTTCATGCCCACCCTGAACGAGGGCTCGATCTTCTACATGCCGGCCTCCCTGCCGGGCATGTCGGTCACCGAAGCCTCGCGCCTGCTCGCCACCACCAACCGCATCATCAAGACCTTTCCGGAGGTCGAGTCGGTCTACGGCAAGGCCGGACGCGCCGAGTCGGCGACCGATCCGGCGCCGCTGGAAATGTTCGAGACGGTCATCAACCTCAAGCCGAAGTCGGAGTGGCGCGCCGGCGTCGACGTGGACCAGCTGATCGCCGAGATGGACGCGGCACTGAAGTTCCCGGGCGTCGCCAACTCGTGGACGATGCCGATCAAGGCGCGCATCGACATGCTGTCCACCGGCATCCGCACACCGGTCGGCGTCAAGGTCTTTGGCAGCGACCTGACCGTGATCGAGGGCCTGGCGCGCCAGATAGAGCAGGCCGTGCGCGACGTGCCCGGCACCTCCAGCGCCTACGCCGAGCGGGTGATGGGCGGCTACTACCTCGACATCGCGCCGCGCCGCGACCAGCTCGCGCGCTACGGCGTGACCGTCGGCGACTTCCAGCGGGTGATCTCGACAGCCCTCGGCGGCGAGACCGTTACCACCGCGGTCGAAGGCCTGGAACGCTACGGCATCTCGGTGCGCTACCCGCGCGAGCTGCGCTCGGACCCGCAGCGCATCGCCACCGAAGTGTTCGTGCCGACCGCCGGCGGCATGGTGCCGCTGGGACAGCTCGCCCGCATCGTGATCCGCCAGGGGGCCGCCGCGATCAAGACCGAGAACGCGTTGCTGTCGGCCTACGTGTACGTGGACATCCGCGATCGCGACGTCGGCTCCTTCGTCGCCGACGCGCAGCGCGCGGTCGCCGAGAAGGTCGCGTTCCCGCCCGGCTACTACGCCACCTGGTCGGGCCAGTTCGAGTACATGGAGCGCGCCAAGGCCAAGCTCGCGGTGGTCGTGCCGGTGACTCTGGCGATCATCTTCGTGCTCCTCTACATCAACTTCCGCCGCCTCACCGAGACCCTGATCGTGATGCTGTCGGTGCCGTTCGCGCTGGTCGGCGGCGTGTGGCTGATGTGGTGGCTGGACTACAACCTCAGCGTCGCGGTGGCGGTCGGCTTCATCGCGCTGGCCGGCGTCGCCGCCGAGACCGGAGTCGTGATGCTGATCTATCTCGACCAGGCCTGGGAGGCGATCAAGGCGCGCCGTTCCGAGGAGGGTCGCGAGCCGGCCGCAATCGACCTCTACGAGGCGATCATGGAGGGTGCCGTCGAGCGCGTGCGGCCGAAGATGATGACGGTGGTCGCGATCATGGCCGGCCTGCTGCCGATCATGTGGAGCAGCGGCACCGGTGCCGAGGTGATGAGCCGCATCGCCGCACCGATGGTCGGCGGCATGGTGTCGTCGACGGTGCTGACCCTCGGCGTGATTCCGGCGCTCTACGCGCTGGTCAAGCAGTGGCGCCTGAAGCGCGGGCTGGAGAGTGCACAGCCGGAACTGGCGGTCGCGCCGGCCTGAATGCACCGCCAGCGTGCACGGGCGGGCTCGGGCATACTGGGGCCTCCGCCGGCCCCGCCGCCTCGCCCGCCGTGATCGAATCCATCCTGCTCGCCGCCGCCGCCATCGGTACCCATCAGGGCGGCCGCGCCCTGTCCAATGCCAGCGGCTTCTTCTTCGAGCGCGACGATCGCCTGTTCCTGGCCACCAGCCGCCACGTGCTGCGCGACGAGGCCAGCGGCCACCTGCCGGACCGCCTGACCATCGACATACACGCCGACCTCGACAACCTCGCCGAATGCACCGGCTTCTCGGTGCCGCTGTATCGCGACGGCAAGGCCTCTTGGCGCCAGGGCGGCGACAGCGCGGGGGATGTGGATGTGGCCGCGATCGAGCTGGAGCGCGACGCGCTGCCCGACAGCGCCCGCCTGCAGGCCTTCACGCCGGCGCATCTGCTGGCCGACCTCGATGCCGTCGAGGTCGGCACGCCGCTGCTGGTGATCGGCTTCCCGCTCGGCTTCGGCGACGAGCTGCACCGCCTGCCGGTCGCCCGCCAGGCCATCGTTGCTTCCTCGTTCGGCCTGCGCTTCCAGGGCCGCGGCTACTTCCTCACCGACGCCCGCACCCATCGCGGCATCAGCGGCGCACCGGTGGTGATGCGGGCGGCCAAACCCGGCAAGGGCATGGGCGAGCTGCCCTGGCACCTGCTCGGCATCCACTCCGCCCGCCTCGACATGGGCGGTCGGGACCACGCGGCGGATGAAGCACTGGGCCTCAACTGCGCTTGGTACGCGGACATGCTGATGACGCTGACGGAGAACTGATCGCAACGGCAGGGCCGAACAGGGCGGCCGTGCCGTGTGGCATATGTCACGTGGATGCAACAGGTTCGTATCGTGTTCCCCACGGGCGTGGGGAGGAACCGCCAGCCGCCGACTGACCCATGGCCGCCAGTGAGTGTTCCCCACTGGCGTGGGGATGAAACGAATCGGACGATGGCGCCGTGGTCACGGTAAAGGTATTTGGCCGAAGGAAGGGACATGCCCTTGGCGAAATTCGCTGAGAGCTACGGCACCGTCAGCCGGCCGGACGAGTCCCAGGGCTGGCGCTTCCATCCTGCGCTCGGCGTCACGCGCAATAGATGATGGGACACCAGCCCATCCGACCTGCCGCGCTAGCCGGCCTCGTGGTCCGGCGCCTCGCCGCGCAGGGTCGCGAGCTGGCTCGCCAATGCCGGCACCGCCGATTGCATGGTCTTCCAGACGAGCTTCAGGTCCGGCTCGAAGTAGCCGTGCGCGATCCGGTTGCGCATTTCCTTCATGTTCATCCACGGGACGTCGGCATGCAGTGCGACGAAGGCCGGAGCCTTCTCCATCAGCTTCGCGGCGATCTCGCCCAGCACGAGCAGATTGAGCACCACAGCCTGCTGGGTGCGCTTGTCATTTGCGAATGCATCGAAATTCATGCCTTCGACCTAACAAGACGCCAACCCGGCGGCCCTCTGCATCTGCTCCAGCCACAAGGCCAGGCGCTCGTCGGTCAAAGTGGTCGCGCCACCGAGACGACCGACTCGCGAATGCGCGCCGGCAAATCGCCCGGTGTAACCACATCGACCGACACCCCGAGCATTTCCTCCAGCGCGAGCTGCAGGCCGCCGAGATCGAACAGCGTGGTTTCCGGCAGCGGATCGACCAGCAGATCGAGATCGCTTCCGTCCGAGTCGTCGCCATGCAGCACCGAGCCGAATACGCGCGGATTGCAGACCCGGAATCGCTGCACCGCGTCACGAATCGACTGCTCTCGATGCAGCAGTGCCGTTGAGGGCTTCATGTTTCACCTGACAACCGTTTCGTGGTCACCATGGCATTTGACCAAGGCGCAAGTCGGAACGCAATCGACTATTTAGATCACCGTATCTTGGGAGGCAGCTCTACCTGAACGGATCAAAACCTGGGTGCGACACCTTTCGCGCCGCAATCGATTCCTACTTGGTGGACCGGCTCGACGCCAAGCTAGCAAAGCTCGCTCCCGACGACCCCAAGCGCGAAGCGCTGGCCGCGCAACACCGACGCGAAACCTGGCTCGAAGATGCTGCCCGCCGTGTCGCGCAGATTCAGGCCGTCACGCACACCCTTGGGCCTGTCCATCCGGACGCGCGCGGTACCAACCTGCTCTGCGCACCGGATTCGCTTTCGTTGCACGCGGAAGCGGGCAGCCACGCGCTGCCTGATGATTTCGCCAGTGACGTCGTCGGCAACGCTGCCGCGCTCCACGTCTACAGGCTGCTCAAGCTCACCGTCGATGGGCGATTGTCAGAAACCCGCCCGGCCCGGTCGCGTTTCGGGTTTCGCTGTTCACTGCCGCGCAGGCAGCTCAGAAATGCCCGCCCATGGCTGGGCGCTCACGTATCGCGATCACTGGGGGTGTTCCCGCAATGGAGAACGGGATGACCGGCGCTACCCACCTTTTCTGGGGGCTGGCGGCGGGCAGCCAAACACCTATCCTGTCTCTTCGGCAGCCAGCGACTCCGGGTTGGCGTCGCTCGCGAGGCCGCGCGGAGCAGGCCCCTGGCGGGGCAGCGTGCGTATCGGCATGGCGTTTCTCGACCCGAAGGGTCGTGCGGCGTCGCGCCCGCTGCCGGTCGTGGCGCAAGGTGGCCCGATGTCGCGTCGATTACTCCTCTCCCTCTCCAGCCGGAGTTTGACGGCACCGTCGGGTGCCGTTTTTTTTTGGAACCGGGGACGCGTCGTCCCGAATTGGCGTGAGGCCGATGGGCGGCGACGAATCGTCACGGGAAAGGGGCGCGACATATGGCCGCCGCCGACGGTGAATACACATCCGCCGCGTGCGATCGACTGCTAGCTGCCGCAGTCTCCGTCGCCGGTGCTGCGGCGCGCCGATTTCAGCCGGCCGCGCCGGGCCTTGGCGTCGAGGCGGCGCTCGACGGCGGCCTTGCCGGGGCGGGTGGGACGGCGTTGCTTCGGGGTGCGGGCGGCGTCCGCGATCAGTTCCTGCAGCCGCCGCAGGGCGTCTTCGCGGTTCCGGGCGGCGCTGCGGTAGTCCTGGGCCTTGATGACGATGACGCCGTCCCGGCTGATGCGCTGGTCGGTCCGTGCCAGCAGCCGCGCACGCAGTTCCTGCGGCAGCGAGGAGGCGCCGATGTCGAAGCGCAGATGCACCGCCGAGGAAACCTTGTTCACGTGCTGGCCGCCGGCACCCTGGGCGCGGATCGGCACGAACTCGACCTCGGCGGCGGGGATCGGGTAGCGGGGGCGGGGAATGCGGATGGTCATGGCGGCGGGTCTCGCGGTTGGCGGATGGTAGCGCACGCCGGTGCCGCCGGGGAGCGCTGCCGGGCTTCGCGGTATGCTTGCGCCACGGTTTTCGCGTCGTCACGACGCCAGGAGAGATCATGAGCGGATACCAGCCGCTGTTCAGCGCAGCAGACCAGTTCATCGCCCTTGCCAACCAGCTCGCCCAGCAGGATCCGAACGGCACGGTGGGCGCCGCGCTGCGCTACGCGGCGGCGCGCTACAGCGCCTTCGAGGCGAGCACCGGCAATGCCGACCTGTCGGCGGTGCGCGGGCCGACGGTGGCGGCCATCGTCGAAGATTTTCGCAAGATGCTCGAGCACAACGTGGACGACTACAGCCGCCGGCTCGCGGCGGGGCGCTAGCCGGTCATCAAGGCCATGGCAGCGGGGCCGAGCTGGTCCGCGGGCAGCGGCCGCGAGAACAGATAGCCCTGCATCAGCCGGCAGCCCCGCCCGCGCAGAAAGTCCCGCTGGGCCACGGTTTCGACGCCCTCGGCGACGACTTCGACGCCGAGATCGCTGGCCATCGACAGGGTGGCCGACGCAATCGCCGCGTCCTCGGTGTCGCCGGGCAGATCGGAGACGAAGGAGCGATCGATCTTGAGCGTCTGGATCGGCAGGCGCTTGAGATAGGACAGGCTGGAATAGCCGGTGCCGAAGTCGTCGAGGGCGAGCCGGATGCCGAGCGCGCGAAGGTGATCGAGCCGATCCAGCAGCTCCGGCGTCGGATCCATCAGCGCGCTCTCGGTGATCTCGAATTCGATTTCGCCCGGTGCGACGCCGGTGGCGGCGATCGCCTGCTCGACCCGGGACACGAAGTCGTCGCGCCGGAACTGGATCGCCGAGATGTTGATCGCCATGGCGCAGTCGTGACCGTCGGCGCGCAGTCGCACGTGCTCGCGGAAGGCGGTGGTCATGACCCAGTCGCCGATCGGAACGATCAGTCCGGACGCTTCGGCCACCGGCACGAAGCGGTCCGGCGATACCAGGCCGAGCTCCGGATGCTGCCAGCGCAGCAGCGCCTCGTAGCCGACGATGCACTGCCGGACGACGTCCACCTGGGGCTGGTAGATCAGGTAGAACTGGTCCTCGTGGAGCGCATGGCGCAGTGCGTTGTCGAGGCGCAGGTGTTCCAGGGCGCGCTCGTTCATCTCCGGCACGAAGTGCTTCAGGGCGTTCCGGCCGGCGCCCTTGGCACCGTACATGGCCACGTCGGCGTTGCGCAGCAGGGTGTCCACATCGACGCCGTCGTCGGGGAATCTGGCGATGCCGATGCTCATCGACAGCGGCAGCGAATGGGTGCCGACGACGATCGGATGCTCGCGCAGCGCCAGCAGCTTGGCGGCCACCGCCGCGGCGTCCTCGGGGCCGCCCAGGCGGGGCAGCAACGCGACGAACTCGTCGCCGCCGAGACGGGCCAGCAGGTCTTCTTCCCGCAGCGCCGAAGCCAGGCGTTCGGCGACCACCGACAGCATGCGGTCACCGGTCTGGTGACCGAGCGAATCGTTGACGTTCTTGAAGTTGTCGAGGTCGATGAACAGCACCGCGAGGTGATCGCCGTGGTGTCGCGCCGCGGCCAGCGCCCGTTGGGCGTGGTTGATGAAGTAGCTCCGGTTGGGCAGGCCGGTCAGGGTGTCGAAGTCGGCCAGCCTGCGGATGCGGGCCTCGGCATCGCGGGCGGCGGTGACGTCCTGCACAGTGCCGCGCAGCTGAACCCGGCCGTGGTCGTCACGGTGGGCTTCGACCACCAGGTGGGCGACGCGCCGGGCGCCGCCGTTGTCCAGCAGCGCGCAGTCGAGCATGCTGCGGCTTTCGGTGCGTCCCGGGGTCAGGGCGCGCGCCTCGTCGATCGCGTCGCGCAGCCGCGTCCGGTAGGCCGGGTCGAACGCCTCCAGCCAGGTTTCGAGGTCGAAATGCTGGCGCTCGTCGAGGCCGAGCAGCTTCCGGCATTGGGGAGAGCAGGAGACTTCGTCGCGGGCCTCGGCGATCTGCCAGCTGCCCAGACCGGCGATGCGCTGGGCGTCGGTCAATGCCTGCTGGTGCTCCATCAGCGTGCGCGAGGTCGCCGCCAGTTCTTCGGTGCGCTGCTCGACCAGTTCCTCGATGCGCCGAGTGTGGCCGGTCATCAGCAGCAGGAAGCCGGTGAGCAGTGCCAGCGCGGCCAGGCCGAGCAACATCGTGGCGCGGCCGCCGGCAGACATCGCGCTGGCGACGTGCATCGGGTGTACCAGCAGTTGCCAGTTTCGTCCCGCGAAGGCGATCGGCTTGCGGAAGCTCGGCCCGGAGCGCGCCACCCGGCTTTCGCAACCGCTGTCGCCGGCCACTCGCGTCGGTCCTGCGGTGCCGACGTCGATCAGGCACAACCGATAGGCTTCGCCAGTCTGGCCATACAGGGCGGCCTCGAGCAGATCGCCCATGCGCAGGGCCGACGAAACCAGGCCGATCGTGCGCAGTCTGCCGTCGATCGCCTTCTTCACGCGCAGGTAGAGCACCACGCCGACCTGGTCGGCGACTTCCTGCGTCAGCCGGAACGGCTCGCTGGCCCGCACTTCGCCAAGCGCCAGGGTGTCGCGGATGGCGCCGGCGGTGCTGGCCACCGACAGCGGGTCGAGCCCGAACACGGCGGCATTGGGCGCGAACGGTTCGAGGTAGGTGATCGGCAGATAGAAGCCGCCGTGGCTGGCGGTGGCGCGCCGCAGCCGGCCTGCGGCGTCGCGATCCAGGATCTCGTAGTCGGGGAAGCCTTCGGCCCGGACTTCGGCGACGAAGGCCTCGCGCTCAGCCTCGGCGACCAGCGGATTCCAGGTGAAGTTGAGCATGCCGGGGTAGCTGTCGAACCACGGCAGCACGAATTCGCGCCATTCCCGGCGGTCGACGAAGCGCGAGGCCAGGATCATGCGCCGGGCGTTGTGCAGCATCTCGGACTGGCTCGCCAGGCGCTGCTCGAGCTGACGTGAGAGGATTCCGGCACCGCGGGCGAACTCGGCATCGACCCGGCGGCGCTCGCCGTCGCCGAGCTGGTGCAGGATCGCCGCCAGCAGGCAGGTGGCCACTACCATCGGCAGGGCCAGGCTGAGGCGGCGTGGACGCCAGTCGCCGCGCGGCGCGCCGAATACGCTCAGGGCGAGCGGGGTGGCGACGATGACGCCGAGCATGTCGCCGAACCACCACACGAACCACTGTTCCAGCAGACGTTCCGCTGCCATCTGTCCGACCAGGGTATGGAGCGGTGCCGCCAGCGACGCGTCGATCAGGGTGCTGAGAGGCGCGACGCCGACCACGAAGCGGAGGATGTCGGGCGGGGCGTCGAGGGCGGTCGGATAGCCGATCCAGCGGCGCATCAGGACGCCGCCGATGACCGCCTGCAGCACGGCCAGCAGCGGGACCGTCACCAGGATCAGCGGATGAGTCCCGGACGCGTTGCCCGCCAGCCATGTCACCACCAGCGAACCGACAAAGATGCCGGGCAGCATGCGCTTGCCGCCCACCAGTACCGCCGCCAGCGCCAGGCCGGCCGACGGAAAGATCGGCAGCGCGTGGCCCGGGCTCAGGGCCAGCGCAATCGCCGCCCAGCCGATGACGGCGTAGACGGCAGCCAGGGCGAGATTGAGAAGCAGGGTTTTAGGATCGAGCAAGTCTACGGCCGCCAATCCAGGGTCGACCCCTGCATTAGCGGCCGATCGGGGGTCGGACTTGATGCCCGACAGGCCCGGATTGGCGCGCGGGACTCAGGCGGCTCGCGCCCGGCGGTCCTGGCGGATCAGCTCGGCGCCGCGGCTGGCGATCATGACGGTCGGCGAACTGGTGTTGCCCGAGGTGATGGTCGGCATGACCGAAGCATCGACGACGCGCAGACCGCCCACCCCGAGCACCCGGAGCCGGCTGTCGGTAACCGCCGTCGGGTCGTCGCCGCGGCCCATCCTGCAGGTGCCGACCGGATGGAATATGGTCGTGCCGATGTTGCCGGCGGCGATCGCGAGGTCCTCGTCGGTCTCGAAGCCCGGGCCGGGCAGGTGCTCGACCGGCGCGAACGGTGCCAGCGCCGGCTGGGCGGCGATGCGGCGGGTCAGGCGGATGGCCTTGGCGGCCTTGGCACGATCTTCCGGATGGCTGAGGTACATCGGCGCGATGCGCGGCGCGCTGGCCGGATCCCGGTCGCGGATCACGACGTGCCCGCGGGACCTGGGCCGCAGGTCGCAGACGCTGGCGGTGAAGGCCGGGAACTCGTGCACCGGATCGCCGAACTTGTCGAGCGACAGGGGCTGCACGTGGTATTCCAGGTCCGGGCTCGCCACCGAGGGGTCCGAATGGGCGAACAGGCCGAGCTGGCTCGGCGCCATCGTCAGCGGACCGCGGCGGAACAGCGCGTATTCCAGGGCCATCATCGCTTTTCCCCACAGGCTGTTGGCCTGCTGGTTGAGGGTCTTGATGCCGCTCACCTTGAAGATGCTGCGCAGCTGCAGGTGGTCCTGCAGGTTGTTGCCGACGCCTTTCGATTCGTGGGCGAGCGGGATGCCCAGGGCCTGCAGCGTGGCGCCGTCACCGATGCCGGAGCGCTGCAGGATCGCCGGCGAGCCCAGCGAGCCGGCCGCCAGCACGGTCTCGATGCGGGCGCGGGCGAGGCATTGCTGGTTGCCCTGGCGGAACACGATGCCCTTCGCCTGACGGCCGTCCATCAGCAGACGGTCGGACAGGGCGCCGGTGACGATGGTCAGGTTGGGCCGCCGGCGCACCGGGTCGAGGAAGCCCCGTGCCGCGCTCCAGCGCGTGCCGCGGCGCTGGTTCACCTCGAACTGGCTGACGCCGAGGTTGTTGCCGCGGTTGAAGTCTTCGGTCATCGGGATGCCGGCCTCGGCGGTGGCCTCGGCGAAGCGGTCGAGGATGTCCCAGCGCAGGCGCTGCTGTTCGACGCGCCATTCGCCGCCGCTGCCGTGATGCTCGCCACCGCCGCGCCAGCTGTCCTCGACGCCCTTGAACAGCGGCAGCACGGAATCCCAGCCCCAGCCGGCGTCGCCGGTCAGTTCCGCCCATTCGTCGTAGTCGCGGGCCTGGCCGCGCAGGTAGAGCATCGCGTTGATCAGCGTCGAGCCGCCCAGGCCCTTGCCGCGGGCGTAGATGATGCTGCGACCGTTCAGCCCGGGCTCGGGCTCGGTCTTGTAGCACCAGTCGGTGCGCGGGTTGTTGATGCAGTAGAGGTAGCCGACCGGGATCTTGGTCCAGATCCATTTCTCGTCGTTGCCGGCCTCGAGCAGCAGTACGCTGACCTCCGGGTCGGCCGACAGGCGATTGGCCAGCACGCAGCCGGCGGCGCCGCCGCCGACCACGACATAGTCGAATTCACCGATGTCTTTCATGAGCTTTGCCTGTTCTGTCTGAGTGGGGCCCGCAGGTCCGCTGTGGGACCGGCGCAGGAACCCCGTCGGGCCGGCGTCGGCCGGCCCGAGCCGTTCGATTGCTTCAGGGGGACGGGCCGAGACCCGCCCTGCGGTCTTCGCTTGGCCGGGACTCAGTTCACCGGCATGACGAACTCGGGGCCCTTCGAGCCGCTGTCCGGCCAGCGCTGCATGACGCTCTTGTAGCGGGTGTAGAAGCGCACGCCTTCCTCGCCGTAGCTGTGGTGGTCGCCGAACAGGCTCTGCTTCCAGCCACCGAACGAGTGCCAGGCCATCGGCACCGGGATCGGCACGTTGATGCCGACCATGCCGATCTGGATCTTCTGGGCGAATTCCTGCGCCGTGCGGCCGTCGCGGGTGTAGCACGCGACACCATTGCCGAAGGCGTGGGAATTGACCAGTTCGACCGCCTCGGCGAAGGTGTCGACCCGGACCACGCACAGCACCGGGCCGAAGATCTCCTCCTGGTAGATCTTCATCTGCGGGGTGACGTGGTCGAACAGCGAGGCACCGAGGAAGAAGCCCTGCTCGCGGCCGGGCACCGCCAGCCCGCGGCCGTCCATCACCAGCGTCGCGCCCTGCTCGACGCCGGAGGCGATGTAGCCCTCGATGCGCTGCCTGGCCTCGGCCGTCACGACCGGGCCCATGTCGGCGCCGGCGGCCTCGCCGTCATCGACCTTCAGCGAGCGGGCGCGGGTGGCGACCTTGTCCACCAGCTCGTCGGCGATGTGTCCCACCGCGACCGCCACCGAGATCGCCATGCAGCGCTCGCCGGCCGAGCCGTAGGCCGCGCCGATCAGCGCGTCGGCCGCCTGGTCCAGGTCGGCGTCCGGCATCACCACCATGTGGTTCTTGGCGCCGCCCAGGGCCTGCGCGCGCTTGCCGTTCCTGGCAGAGGTCTCGTAGATGTACCTGGCGATCGGGGTCGAGCCGACGAAGCTCACCGCCTGCACGTCGGGGTGGTTCAGCAGCCGGTCGACGGCCAGCTTGTCGCCCTGCACGACGTTGAACACGCCGGCCGGCAGTCCGGCCTCGCGGAACAGTTCGGCGGTCAGCAGCGACGGCGAGGGGTCGCGCTCGGAGGGCTTCAGGATGAAGCTGTTGCCGCAGGCGATGGACACCGGCGCCATCCACATCGGGACCATGAACGGGAAGTTGAACGGCGTGATGCCGGCCGTGACGCCCAGCGGCATGCGCTGGCTCCAGTTGCTGATGCCGCCGCCGACGTTGTCCGAATACTGGCCCTTCAGCAGTTGCGGGATGCCGCAGGCGAACTCGATGACCTCCAGGCCGCGCTGCACTTCGCCCTTCGCATCCGGGAAGGTCTTGCCGTGCTCGCGGGTGATCAGGCGGGCCAGGTCGTCGGTGTGGCGCTCGACCAGTTCCTTCATCTTGAACATGACTCGGGCGCGCTTCTGCGGGGCCGTCGCGCCCCAGTCGTGCTGGGCCGCCACTGCGCTGGCGATCGCCGCATCGACTTCCGCTTCGCTGGCCAGGGCCACCTGGCGGGCCACCTGGCCGCGCGCCGGATCGTACACCGGCTGACTGCGGCCGCCGTCGGTGCGGGTTTCGTTGTCGATCCAGTGTCCGATCGTTTCCGGGGCTCTGGTGTAAGTAAGGCTCATGTCTCGTTCCTCGCCGTGTCGTCGTCGTTCCGATGATTTGCATTGAAAACCATCCGATGACCGGGGTCCAATGAGTTATTCTTGATTGCGTTATTAGAATTACTAATATCTTATGGACTATTCTGGCGTGCGCGCCTTCGTCACGGTGGCGCGCGAGGGCAACATCACGCGTGCCGCCGAGCGCCTGTTCGTGACCCAGCCGGCCCTGAGCCTGCAACTGAAGAAGCTGCAGGAGGTGCTCGGCGTGCGGCTGTTCGAGCGCATGCCGCGCGGCATGCGCTTGACGGAGGCCGGCCACAAGCTGCTGCCGGCGGCCGAACGGGCGTTGACCGCGGCCGCCGAATTCCGTGCCGCGGCCACCGGGCTCGAAGGTTCGGTCACCGGCCGCCTGCGCCTCGGCACCATCGTCGATCCCGAGTTCCTGCGCATGGGCCCCTTCCTGCGCCTGCTGGTGGAGCGCCATCCGGGGCTGTCGTTCGAGTTGCAGCACGGCATGTCCGGTGCGGTAGCCCGTGAACTGGAGGCCGGCAATCTCGATGTCGCCTACGGGCTCGGTGCGCCGGGCATGGAAGAACAGCGGCGCCGCTTCCACGTGGTATCGCTGACCGAGTTCGTCTATCGCGTGGTCGCGCCGCCGGGATGGGCGGCCCAGGTGCGCGGGCGTGGCTGGCGGGATCTGGCGCGGCTGCCGTGGATCGGCACGCCGCCGGAGTCGGTGCACTCGCGTCTGCTGGGACGCATCTTCGCAGCCGAGGGCGTCGAGCAGCGGGTGGTCGCGCGGGTGGACCTGGAGCCGTCGATGATGGATCTCGTCCGTTCCGGCGTGGCGCTGGCCCTGGCGCGGGATTCGCTCGCGCTGCGCGCGGCCCATGCCGAGGGGGTGGCGATCGCCGACGCCGTGTCGGTGCCGGCCGAGCTGGGCCTGATGTGCCGGCCGGAGCGCCGCGAGGAGGCGCCGGTCGCCGCCGCGATGGCGATCGTCACCGAGATCTGGCGTGGCGGCGACGGCCTCGACTGAGCGAGGCCGCCGTCGTCGCTCGGCGGATGCTCAGCGGCCGTGGATGCGCAGCTCGCCCTTTTCGCTGCGGCTGGCGTTGACCAGGACCTCGCTGATCTGCAGCTCGGGCTGCAGGTCGGTGTAGTTCGGGATGTCGCCGAGGATGTCGCTGGCGACCGGCCCGAAGGCCTGGTTGAAGGCGTCGACCGACTCGAAGTAGAGGTGCGCGATGGCGATGTAGGGGGCGGCTGCGTCCGGGCTGCCGCCGGCAATGCCCTTGTCGGCCGCGATGCCCTCGCAGGCGCCGCCGAGCTTGTCGCGAACCAGCGGCAGGTGGGTGGCGGTGTAGTAGTCGAAATCGAACCGTGCGCCGGGCTTGTTCGGGTAGAACACGCTGACCTTGATCATGCTCGTCTCCTTGAGGTGCGTTTTGCGTGCGGTCGGAGCGCAGCGATCGCCCGGGGCCGCCTCTGGATCGTAGCATCCGGGCCGCGTCTGCGGGGCATCGACGGGGGGCTCCGTGGGCGCCTGCCCGGCCTGCGCGAGGGCGTGGGCGCGGGCCGTGCCTACATCACGCTGACCACCAGCGAGGCATCGATCTTGTGCCAGCGAAACGGAATCACGTAGGCGCGCACGTCCTTCGGCACGCTGATGCGCTGGTCGCTGCCGTGCACCACCACCGGAACGGAGATCAGGAACTCGTGGCCGAATTCGCGACGGGCGTTGCCGGAGATGGTGTTGGCGATCTCGCCGGCCAGGTCGGCCAGGTTTTCGTCGCAGACGTCGGTCTCGCCGGCGCGCAGCAGCATCTCGCGCAGGATCTCCCGGGGCGAACTGAAATAGACGCAGCCCTTGCGATTGCCGGAGATGCCGATCACCCCGGTGAAGTCGTGCACCGGCAACTGGAGCGGGTCGCACAGGTAGGGCGAGCCGACCTCGGCGGGGCGGCCGGTCTCCTGCGCGAAGTAGTGCTGGATGATGGCGACGAAGATGCGCAGCTGTTGCTCGTCCATGGTCAATCCTCGGAAAACAGTTCGCCGATCGCTTCGGTCAGGTCGTGCTCGGTGAAGGGCTTGCAGACGAAGCCCTGGGCGCCTTCCTTGAGGGCCTGGATCGCGGTCGCCTTGTCGGCCAGCGCAGAGACCACCAGGATGCGCACCGTCGGGTTCACGGCCCGGATGCGGCGGATGCATTCGATGCCGTCCATGCCGGGCATCGTGATGTCCATCGTGATCACGTCCGGGCGGCTGCTGACGCAGCGCTCGACGGCGTCCTCGCCGTTCGGCGCCAGGCCCACCACTTCGAGGCCGTGCTCGCCGAGGGCGCGGGCGATCTTGCTGCGGATGATGTTCGAATCGTCCACGATCATCAGGCGTTTCATGCGACCACCTCCTCTTGCGGCTGCACGCTGCGTTCGGCCTTCGCCCGGGGGGCGAGAGTGCCCAGGCTGAGGCGGAAATGGCAGTACTCGCCCGGCGTGCTGCCGATGCGGATCTGCCCGCCGAGCTGCATCACCAGCGCCTTGACGGTGTCCAGGCCGGCGCCGCGGCCGCCGTCCTCGTCCACGCTGTCGCGGGTGCTGAGGCCGGGCTCGAAGATCAGGCCGACGACGCGGCGCGAGTCCATCGCCGCGGCTTCCTCCTTGCTCAGGCGGCCGGCCCGGACCGCGGCCTCGCGTACCTTGGCGACCGAGATGCCTTCGCCGTCGTCGCGGAACGACAGATCCACCCCACCGTCCTCCCGCGAGGAAAGGTAGACCGACAGCCGGCCGGTCTCGGGCTTGCCCCGCAGCCGGCGCGTCTCGCGGTCTTCGATGCCATGCACGATGGCATTGCGAATGAACTGATTGACCATCGAATTGAGGGCGTCGCGCAGAGGATCCGGCAGCGTCTCGGCGTCGATGCCGTGGTAGCCGAGTTCCACCCGGCGGTCGTGCTCGGTGGCCAGCCGCGCCGCGAAGGCCTGCCAGCGCTGCACGAAGGGCAGGGCCTGGACGCCCGGGTCGTGCTGCGGACGGGGCGCCTCGACCGACACCACACCACGGATCTGGGCCACCCGGCCGGCCGCCTGGTACAAGGCCTCGATTTCCTCGAACAGGCCTTTGACCCGCACCGTGACCGGCAGGAAATCCTCGCCGGCGAGGGCCGGACGTTCGCGCAGCCCGGAGAGGATGTCCTCCAGGCTGTGCAGCGAGGTCGCCAGGCCGGTCAGGCCCAGCGCAGAGGCATCGCCCTTGACGCGATGGGCGATGCGATAGATCGAATTGATCGTCTCCTTGCCGACCTCGCGGGCGCTGCCCTGTTCGCGCAGTTGCCGGTTGATGTGCTGCAGGCCGTCCTGGGCGGAGCGCAGGAACTGGTTCATCGTTGCCGGCTCGACTTGCAGGATCTCGACCAGCAGGCCCATCTGCCCCTTGGCGCGCTCCTCGGATGCCTTGAGTTCGCGCTCGAGCAGCACGTTGCGGGTGATGTCGTTGGCGGTGACCAGCAGGTGGGTGACCTGGCCGGCCTCGAAGACGCGGTTGAAGCCGAACTGCAGGTAGCGGACCTCGGCCTCGCCCGGACCCTGTGCCAGGTTGACCTCGACGCACTCGAGCGGGTTGAGGCTCACCACCAGCTTTTCCTTGACGTCGTGGCGCAGCAGCAGGTCGATGTACTCGCGGGTGGTGTCGAGGGTCTTCGGCGTGACGGCCGGCGAGATGATCTCGTAGAAGCTTCGTCCGGCAAGCTGCGAAGTACCCAGCACCCGGGTCAGCGACGACGAGAACTGGGAGCCGATACGTCCTTCGCCGTCGAGCAGGAACAGGCCGTCCTGGGTCGTGCGCAGGATGTCGTCGGTCTCGCGCCGCGCGCGCTCGAGTTCGCGGTCGGATTCGCGCAGGTGGCGAATGAAGTGGAACAGGATGATCAGGAAGTTCGCCGTCGCCAGCGAGATGCCGGCCACCTGCACGGCACGCAGCGTGGTCGCCTTGGACGCCGCCAGCTCCTCGACACGGGTGGTCAGATCGTTCATCAGCTTGAGCAGCGGCAGGTTCGCGGTCTCGGCCTGGCGGACCAGTTCGGAGGCTGTTTCGGGGTCGGCGCGGCCGCGCTCGATGACGGCTGCGATGCTTGCCTGGTAGGGATCCCACAGGCGGCGTGCCTCGGCGAGCACGGTGCGAGCCACTGGGTCGTCCACGGCGGCGATGTGGATCGGCTGGCCGTCGCCGCCGGCCGTCTCGCCGCCTTGCTCGAAGGCCGCGAGGGTGCGGTCGAAGAGCGAGAAGGCGGCGATCAGTTCCTTCATCTCGGTGGCCTGCCCGGAGCCGGCGGCGGCACGGTTCTCGAGCTGCAGGGTGAGCTTGGCGGTGCGCTGGGTCAGCATCCGCTGGCGACCGGCCAGGTTCACGTTGACGGCGTCGCTGGCGATCTCGCTCGAGATGAAGAAGTTGAGGACCAGCACCCCCAGGTCGAAGATCAGGAACAGTGCGATCGAGATGACGATGGTGCGATATTTGCCGAGGTCGATGCCGAACATGGTGGGCTCCAGCGCGGTGATGCGGTGTGTCCAGTGGATGTCGTTGGCATCGGCCCGAAGCGGCGCACCTTGAGCCGATTTATCCATTTCGGTTGAGCGCCGGGCGCGCGCCCGGGCCGCCGACGGTTCGATCGCTCCGGAACCGTGCCCCGGGATCCGCATCGCCGACCGTGGCGACGGCGACGGCGCCGGCGCCGTTCGCCGACGTTTCCGCTCGGGGAACCGCGAGTCGGGGCATCGCCGGCAGCCGGCTCCCTGGATCGAGGGCTGTCTGGATCAAGGCGCAACGGGGCGCAGCGGCCCGTTCCCGCACGCCGATTGCGCGGCGCAACCCGGCGGACATCGGCGCGATCGCGATGCGCCGGCGGAGCTTCCGGCGCGGGAGGAGCTGCGCGGCCAAGGTCTCATTTAACAAAATGTATAACTTTTCCCTGGATGGGACCGCGGCGTCCGGCGTCGCGCAAGGTTCGCCCGAATGTCGCGGGCTGCCGGCTTCGTGCGTCGTCATTGCTGCAAGCCAACGCGGGTGTCGCAGGCAACTGGCAGGGCGTCGTGGTGGTCGTCCGATGCCGGGCGTATGGCCTGCTCGGGCCGGCGGTCCAGCCGCCGCCCCGGGCACGGGCCGCTCCGCTGCTGGTCATCGAGCTCGCGCTGGCACGGCGCGGCGCGCATGCCGGCGACCCGGGGCGAAAATCCGGTTGATCGCCGCCCCTTTCCGGGCGGTGGGCGCTGCTCCTGCATTGCAGCATCGGCGCACCACGCCGGCCGCGATGACGTTGCCATCGGATGGCCGGCGCGATCGCCGCCGCGGCGCGGCTTCCGACATGCTGCTAACCCTTATGGACCGCTGCGGAATTCATGTACCAGAATCAGGAAGCAAGCGGTATCGGGGGTGTCCCGGTCAGCCAGGGGTGTCCCTAAGTTCGCCGCCGCAGGCCTTGCAGCGGCGTTTGTCCGAGCACATCGGACGCTGAAACGGAGGAGACACCATGACCAAAAACAAGACCCAGTCGCCACCCGACCCGTCGCTCACCGCGCCGCTGTCCGGGGCGGGGAGTGCGCGCAGGCGCTTCATCGGCCGGGCCGCTGCCGGCGCGGCGGGTGCGGCCGCGGCAGGCTTCCCGATGATCTCGGTGGCCCAGTCGCCGATCGTGATCAAGATGCAGGGGGCGTGGGGCGCCAAGGACATCTTCAACGAGTTCGCCCAGGAATACGTGACGCGGGTCAATGACATGGCCGGTGGCCGCCTGCGCATCGACTACCTGGTGGCCGGTTCGGTGGTCAAGCCGTTCGAGGTCATGGATGCGGTCAACAAGGGCGTGATCGATGCCGGACACCATGTGCCGGTGTACTGGTACGGCAAGTCGAAGGTGGCGTCGCTGTTCGGCTCCGGACCGATCAACGGCTGCAACGCCGAGCAGACGCTGGCCTGGATCTATCGCGGCGGCGGCTACGAGCTCTATCAGGAACTGCTTAAGAAGCTGCAGCTAGACGTCGTCGGTTTCTTCTGTATGCCGATGCCGACCCAGCCGCTGGGCTGGTTCAAGAAGCCGGTCACCAGCGCGGACGACATGAAGGGCCTGAAATACCGCACCGTGGGTCTGGCCGCAGACGTCATGCAGGAGATGGGGCTGCGGGTCACGCAGTTGCCCGGCGGCGAGATCGTGCCGGCCATGGAACGGGGTGTGATCGAGGCCTTCGAGTTCAACAACCCGACCTCGGACCGCCGCTTCGGTGCCCAGGACGTGGCCAAGAACTACATGATGGGCTCCTACCACCAGGCGATGGAGTTCTTCGAGATCGTCTTCAATCGCAAGCTGTTCGATTCGCTGGCGCCGGACCTGCAGGCGATCCTGCGTTACAGCGCCGAGGCCGCCAGCTCGGCCAACACCTGGACCGCCTACGACAATTACTCGAAGGATCTGCAGGAATTGATGGGCGCCGGTGTCCACGTCTTGCGTACGCCGCCCAGCATCTTCGATGCCCAGCTCGCGGCCTGGGACAAGGTCACCAAGCGACTCTCCGACGAAGACCCGTTCTTCAAGAAGGTCGTCGAGTCGCAACGTGCGTGGTCGAAACGGGTGGCCTACTACCACTTCTTCAACGAAGCGGATTACAAGAAGGGATACGAGCACATCCACGGCAAGCTCGGCTTCTGAGCCCGGCACCTTGTCGGCATTGACGGACGGGGCTTCGGCCCCGCCCGGATCTCGCCCCCGGCGGGGCAGGGGAAGCCCACATGCTGAATC
This sequence comes from Rhodocyclaceae bacterium, assembly GCA_020445745.1. Classification (GTDB taxonomy): domain Bacteria; phylum Pseudomonadota; class Gammaproteobacteria; order Burkholderiales; family Rhodocyclaceae; genus Cognatazoarcus. The sequence goes on from JAGRGB010000029.1 coordinate 237,853, forward strand.
GATTCCTGCTGGCGATCGACCAGTTCAGCATGGCGGTGGGCCACGCCTTCGCGTGGTGCATCGTCGTGCTGACACTGGGGACCTCGTACGAGGTTTTCGTGCGCTACGTGCTGAACAGCCCGACCACCTGGGCGTTCGACATGAGCTATGTCCTGTACGGCGCCCTGTTCCTGATGTCGGGCGCCTATGCGCTGTCGCGCAATGCCCACGTCCGTGCCGACATGCTGTATCGCCTGTGGCCGCCGCGATGGCAGGCCGGTGTCGAACTGGTGCTGTATTTCATCTTCTTCTTTCCCGGCGTCACCGCATTGATCTTCGCCGGCTGGGACTATGCATCGGACGCCTGGCGGCTCAAGGAGGTCAGCGTCAACAGCCCGGCCGGGGTGCCGATCTACCAGCTCAAGGCCCTGATACCGCTGGCCGGCGCCATTCTCTGGATCCAGGGCGTGGCCCAGGTCGTGCGCTGCGTCCTGTGCCTGCGGGACGGTGCATGGCCGGCGCAGCTCCATGACGTCGAGGAGATGGAGCAGAAGGCCCTCGAACTCAAGCAGACGGGCATGCCGCAGGAAACGCGGCGGGGAGCAGGGTCATGAGCGCGTCCGCACGGCCGTCCGAAGGACGCGCGGATCCTCCCGCGGGGAGGGTGTCGCGCAGCGACGGGAGGGTGGTGCCGAGCGCGTCCGCACGGCCGTCCGAAGGACGCGCGGTTCCTCCGAAGGGGGTGAGGCGGGGGTTTCGCGAAGCACTGCTTCGCGCCCGCCGAACGGGCCGGCTGTGCAAAGCCGGCACTGGACTGAGGCGGGGGTTTCGCGAAGGACTGCTTCGCGCCCGCCGAACGGGCCGGCTGTGCAAAGCCGGCACTGGACTGGGGCGGGGGTTTCGCGAAGCACTGCTTCGCGCCCGCCGAACGGGCCGGCCGTGCAAAGCCGGCACCGGACTGGGGCAGGGGTTTCGCGAAGCACCGCTTCGCGCCCGCCGAACGGGCCGGCCGGGCAAAGCCGGACCTGAACGGGCGGCCAGCGAGGGGAGGGTGGCTCCATGAGCGATCCCGAAATCGCCCTGCTGATGCTGGGCAGCTTCATCGTCATCATCATGCTCGGCTTTCCGGTGGCCTTCACGCTGATGGCGATGGGAGTCGGCTTCGGCTACTACGCCTACTTCCGGCCGGGTCAGGAAATCTTCGAGAGCCGGGTGTTCTACCTGCTGACCCAGAATACCTTCAGCGTGATGAACAACGACGTACTGACCGCGGTGCCGCTGTTCCTGTTCATGGGCTACGTGATAGAGCGCGCCAACATCCTCGACCGCCTGTTCTACTCGATGCAGGTGGCGTTCCGCGCGATACCGGGCTCGATGGCGGTCGCGGCGCTGGCGACCTGCGCCCTGTTCGCGACCGCCACCGGCATCGTCGGGGCGGTGGTGACGCTGATGGGATTGCTGGCCTTCCCGGCGATGCTGAAGGCCGGCTATGACCAGAAGCTGTCGGCAGGCGTGATCTGCGCCGGCGGCACGCTGGGCATCCTGATACCGCCCTCGATCATGCTGATCGTCTATGGCGCCACGGCCGCGGTCAGCGTCGTCAAGCTCTACGCGGCAGCGATGCTGCCCGGCTTCATGCTGGCCGGCCTGTACATCGTCTATGTGGTCGGCCGCGCGGCGATCAATCCGAAGCTGTGCCCGAAACTTCCGAAGAGCGAGACCGCGCTGCCGCTGTTGCGCGTGGTGGTGATGCTGCTCGAGTCCTTCGTGCCGCTGACCGTGCTGATCCTGTCGGTGCTCGGGGCGATCCTGTTCGGCCTGGCGACGCCGAGCGAGGCGGCGGCGATCGGTGCCCTGGGCGGGCTGGTGCTGGCGCTGGTCTACCGGGCACTGACCTGGGCGCGGATGAAGGAGGCGGTGTTCCTGACGGCTCGCACGTCGGCGATGGTGTGCTGGCTGTTCGTCGGCTCGTGGACCTTCTCGTCGGTGTTCTCCTACCTCGGCGGCGAGGGCCTGATCAAGGATTTCGTGCTCGGCCTCGACCTGTCGCCGCTGACCTTCCTGATCCTGTCGCAAATCATCATCTTCCTGCTCGGCTGGCCGCTGGAGTGGAGCGAGATCATCATCATCTTCGTGCCGATCTTCCTGCCGCTATTGCCGCACTTCGGTGTCGATCCGATGATGTTCGGCATCCTCGTCGCGCTCAACCTGCAGACCTCGTTCCTGACGCCGCCGATGGCGATGTCCGCCTACTACCTGAAGGGCGTGGCGCCGCCCCATGTACAGTTGTGGGAGATCTTCAAGGGCTGCTTCCCGTTCCTGGGCATGGTGATCCTGTCGATCGTCATGGTGTACGTGTTCCCGCAGATCGTGACCTGGCTGCCGGACCTGTTCTATGGCCGCTGATCCGGGGGCGACGATGGTTCAAGGGGGTCTGGCGGATGTCGGGCGGTGCGAGTCCGCGGCTGCGCTGCTCGCACTGATGACGGAAGGACGCATCAGTGCGGAAGAGGTGGCCCGGGCATTCCTCGCGCGGGTCGAAGAGGTCGAGGGCGAGGTCCGCGCGTGGGCTGCGATCGAGCCGGATCTGGTGTTGCGCCAGGCCAGGGCCTGCGACGAATACCGGCGCTGCGGCGGCGAGCCCGGCCCGCTGCACGGGCTGCCGGTGGGCGTCAAGGACATCATCGACACCGCCGACCTGCCGACCGAACTGGGCACGCCGCTGCACGCCGGCCGGCGACCGTCGCACGATGCCGTGGTGGTGACGCGCTTGCGCCAGGCCGGCGCGGTGATCATGGGCAAGACGGTGACCACCGAGATGGCGACCTACGCGCCGGGACCGACCCGCAATCCCCACGACCCGAGCCGTACTCCGGGTGGCTCGTCGAGCGGCTCGGCGGCGGCGGTGGCGGCCGGCATGGTGCCGCTGGCGCTCGGCACCCAGACCAACGGCAGCGTCATCCGCCCGGCCGCGTTCTGCGGGGTGGTCGGCTTCAAGCCGAGCTACGGACTGCTGCCACGAAGCGGAGTGCTGCGGCAGTCGCCGGCCCTCGACCAGCTCGGCGTGTTCGCTGCCAGCCTCGAGGATGCGGCGCTGCTGGTGGACGTTCTGGCCGGCTGCGACGACGGCGATCCCGCGACCCGGCCACAGGCTCCGATGCGTCTGCACCGCGGCTGGGCGCGCCCGCTGCCGATGGCGCCACGCTTTGCGTTGGTGCGCACGGCCTACTGGGAGCACGCCGACGCCGACACCCGCGACGCCTTTGGCGAACTGCAGGCGCTGCTCGGCGACGCGGTCGAGGAGGTGCGCCTGCCGCCACTGTTGGACGATGCCTGGGCCTGGCATCGAAGCATCATGGAGGCCGACATCGCCCGCCACTACCGCCACGAGTACGAGCGCGGTGGCGACGTGCTGTCGGCCGGACTGCGGCGCCAGATCGAACGCGGGCGCGAGGTGCGGGCGGTGGATTACGCCGATGCGATCGACCGCATCGCGGCGGTCGTCGCCGGGCTCGACGAACTGCGGGAGCGCTTTGACGCGATCCTGACGCCGGCCGCGCCCGGCACCGCGCCGGCCGGCTGCGACAGCACCGGCGACCCCGGCTTCTGTACGTTGTGGACCCTGGCCGGCATGCCGGCCGTGAACCTGCCGCTGATGCACGGCGCCGACGGCCTGCCGCTGGGCCTGCAGGTGGTCGGCTACCGCGGCGGCGACGCGCGCCTGCTGGCCGGCGCCCGCTGGCTCGAGCAGCGCATCTGCGCCGCGGAGGATCGCCCATGATCGTCAAGACCGTCACCGGCCTGATCGCAACCGCGCTGGCGGTGGCCTTCTTCGCCATACCGTTACTCAAGCTCAAGGATCCGGCACTGATCGCGGTGGTCGTGATCGGCGTCGCACTGATGATCGTCGATCTGGTGCAGAAGATCCGCAACAAGGACGACCGATGAACGACGCGTCAGCGAGGCGGGTGCTGGTCACCCGCCGTACCTTCGACGAGGTGCTGGCCGGTCTGCGGCTGCGTTTCGACGTGGACGACAACCAGGGCGATCAGCCGCTGACCCCGGACGAGCTGGCCGCTCGTGCGGCGCCGTGCGAGGGCATCGTCGCCGCCGTCGCCGACGCCGTGACGCCGGCGCTGCTCGATGCCTGCCCGCGGCTGCGGGTGGTCGCGAACTGTGCGGTCGGCACCAACAACGTGGACATCCCGGCGTGCACCGCACGCGGGGTGATGGTCACCAACACGCCGGGGGTGCTCGACGACACCACCGCCGACCATGCCTGGGCGCTGATGTTCGCGGCCGCGCGGCGGGTCGTCAGTGCGGACCGCTGGCTGCGCGATGGCCACTGGCGGGCATGGGGCTTCATGGACTGGCACGGTGTCGACGTCCATCATGCGACGCTCGGCATCGTCGGCATGGGGCGGATCGGCCGGGCCATCGCCCGGCGTGCGGCGGGCTTCGACATGCGCGTGATCTACCACAACCGCAAGCCCCTTCCCGACGACCAGGCGCTGGCCTGCGGAGCGGGCTATGCGGGTCTCGACGAGCTGCTGTCGTCCGCCGACTTCGTCGTCGTGTCGGTGCCCTACGGCCCGGCGACGCACCATCTGATCGGAGCCCGGGAGCTCGCCTTGCTGAAGCCCTCCGCCGTTTTCGTCAATATCGCCCGCGGCGGCGTCGTGGACGACGCGGCGCTGGTCGAGGTGCTGCAGGAAGGGCGTATCGCGGCCGCCGGCATCGATGTCTTCGAAAACGAACCGAAGCTGCATCCGGGCTTCCCGGCCCTCGACAACGCGGTGTTGACACCGCACATCGCCAGCGCCAGCCGCGCGACCCGCCTCGGCATGGCCGAACTGGCGGCGCGCAACCTGGTGGCGGCACTGGAAGGTGCGCGGCCGCCGAGCCTGGTGAATCCGGAGGTGCTGTCCCGCGCCGGCTGAGGGGCATCCCGCCTGACCGGGACCGAGTCGTCGTGCCCAGCAGGTGATTGCGGCGCGCGTCGCCACGCGGGCCAGCGGGTGGACCGCGCGGCGGCTATTCGCTCATGCCGGCCCGCCACAGCTGGATGACCATGCTCGTCTCCTGCCAGTCGACATCCCGCGAGCAGGTGCCCGCCTGCTTGGCGAGCACCAGGATGGCATCCTTGCGCAGATACACTTCTTCGGTTCGGCGGTAGTGGTTGTGCTTGGCGCAGAACGGCACGATGTACCAGGTCTGGCTGGTTCGCCCGTCCACCTGCAGGACGTGGGCCCCGCGATCGCCGCGATCCCCGCAACCGCGTACGTAGCAGGGTGGGTCGAGGACCACGGCCGGATGGATGTTCGGATAGTCCCGCAGCACCCCGGTACGCCAGTGGTTGATCCAACTGCTGCAGCCGCAGCGGCGGTGCCACTTGTTGCCGTCGCGAAAGACCCAGGTCGTGCCGGCAATGTTGCGGACGCAGAAATTGTCGTTCTTGTTCGCTCGCGTGTTCGCCATCGGTTCCCCGTCCGTGATCTTTTCTGGCGGCGTGGTACGGTCGAAGCGTTTGTGTGCGGGAGCTGTGCTCCGCGCGCTACGCCAGATGAATCATAGCGGCCGTCCCGCGCTCGCGGCAATGATCGAGATGCGCACGGCACGAGCGCTGCAGGTGTCACGCATTCCGGCCGAAGTCAACGGACAATGGCCTTCGATGGGGGGCCGTGGATGCAGCGCACCGACCGCGGTGCGACGGGACGATCGACGATCGGGAGTTTGGAATGAGCGACGAAAGAGACAAGGCACGCGAGGAGTTCGAAGCCCAGATGCACGCCGAGATGAGCGATCGTCTCGACGAGGAACTGGAGATGGAATTCGACGACGCGCGCATGGACGAGATGCTCGCGTCGGCGGGGGTCGCGATCCCGGCGCCGCAGGACATGGAGCCGGGCCTGTATTTCCGCGAGCTGCTGCGGCTGCAGGGCGAGCTGGTCAAGCTGCAGGACTGGGTCGTACACAAGAAGCTGAAACTGGTGGTGCTGTTCGAGGGGCGCGACGCCGCGGGCAAGGGCGGCGTGATCAACCGCATCACCCAGCGCCTGAACCCGCGGGTGTGTCACGTCGCGGCGCTGCCGGCGCCGACCGAGCGCGAGAAGACCCAGTGGTACTTCCAGCGCTACGTCGCCCACCTGCCGGCCGGTGGCGAGATCGTGCTGTTCGACCGCAGCTGGTACAACCGCGCCGGCGTCGAGCGGGTGATGGGTTTCTGCACCAACGCCGAGTACGAGGAATTCTTCCGCAGCGTGACCGAGTTCGAGAAGATGCTGGTGCGCTCCGGCATCATCCTCGTCAAGTACTGGTTCTCGATGACCGACGAGGAGCAGCACCGGCGATTCATGATGCGCATCCACGATCCGCTGAAGCAGTGGAAGCTGTCGCCGATGGACATGGAATCGCGCCGCCGCTGGGAGGCCTACACCAAGGCCAAGGAGGTGATGATCGAGCGCTCCCACATCCCCGAGGCGCCGTGGTGGGTGGTCGAGGGTGTGCACAAGAAGCGCGCGCGCCTGAACTGCATCGCCCACCTGCTCTCCCAGGTGCCCTATGGCGAGATCACCAATCCGCCAGTGCGACTGCCGCAGCGCGAGTTCCATCCCAACTACATCCGCCTGCCGATTCCGGACTCGATGATCGTGCCGCGCCGCTACTGACGCGGCGGGGCGGCCCCGGTCGGCGGGGCCGCCGGTCGGCGCCGTCATCGGCACGCAACCGTGCTGCAACGCCGACGCAACGTGCCGGCCGCATGCTGCGCTCTGCCGCCGCCGGAGCACCCATGCGCGTCCTGCAACTTTCCGATGTCTATTTTCCCCGCGTGAATGGGGTGTCCACGTCGATCGAGACCTTTCGCCGGCGGCTGCGTGAACTCGATGTCGAAGTCCTGCTGGTGGCGCCACGCTACGGCAGCGAGGGGGACACCGACGATGTCCTGCGGGTCGCCGGGAGGCCGGTCCCCGGTGATCCCGAGGACCGGTTGATGAGGCTGCGGGAGACTGCGGCGCGAGCCTCGGCGATCGCCGCGGGCGGTGTCGACCTGATCCACGTGCACACCCCCTTCGCGGCGCATCTGGCCGGAGTCCATGTGGCGCGGCGGCTGGACCTGCCAGTGCTCGTCAGCTACCACACCCTGTTCGAGGAATACGCCCGGCACTATGTGCGCTGGCTGCCGCGCGCCCTGACCGCAGCTTGCGCCCGTGCCATCTCGCGCCACCAGTGTCAGCAGGCCGAGCGCGTGATCGCGCCGTCCGGGCAGATGCGCGAGCGCCTGCTGAGCTACGGCGTGACACGGCCGATCGACGTGCTGCCGACCGGCGTCGAAGGCGCGCATTTTGCCGCCGGCGATCGCCAGCGCTTCCGGCGCGCCCACGATATCCCGCCCGGCCGGCCGGTCGCGCTGACGGTCAGCCGCCTGGCCTTCGAAAAGAACATCGGCATGCTGGTCGAGGCGGTCGTGCATGCCCGCCGCGTCTGTCCGGACATGTTGCTGCTGATCGCCGGTCAGGGGCCGGCCGAAGGAGACCTGAAGCGCCAGGTCGAACGCTGTGGCGTGGCGGATTCGATCCGCTTCCTGGGCTATCTCGACCGGGTGCAGATGCTGCCAGACTGCTACGCCGCCGCCGATCTGTTCGTGTTCGCGTCCCGCACCGAGACCCAGGGCCTGGTGCTGCTCGAGGCGATGGCCGCCGGCACGCCGGTACTGGCGCTGGCCAGCATGGGCGCGAGCTCGATCCTGGCGGGTGGTCGCGGTTGCCTGCGCGCTCCCGACGACGCCGGCGATTTCGGACGAATGATCGGCGACCTGCTGAACCATCCCGAACACCTCGACGACATGTCGGCAGCCGCACGACAGGCCGCGACGGCATGGTCGGCAGTGGCGAAGGCCGGGCAGCTCTACGAGCTGTACATGAGGATCGGCGCCGGGGGGCGCCGCAAGGCAACGAGGAGACAAGCTTGGAAAGCCCGTACAAAGGGAAGAGCGGCCTGAAGCGGCTGGCCAATGCGCTGCGCTACTCGGTCGATGGCCTGCGCGCGGCTTATCGCTGCGAGGAGGCGTTTCGCCAGGAGGTGTGGCTGGCCGCGGTGCTGGTGCCGACCGCGCTGCTGGTGGATGTCTCCGACAACTGGAAGGCGCTGATGATCGCCTCGGTGCTGCTCGTGGTCATCGTCGAACTGCTGAATTCGGCGGTCGAAGCGACCGTCGATCGCGTCTCGCTCGACGACCACCGCCTCGCCAAGCGGGCCAAGGACATCGGCAGCGCGGCGGTACTGGTGGCGATCGGCAACCTGACCGTGGTCTGGGCCTTCGGGCTGACCGCCGCGCTATTCACGATGTCGTAACCGAAGCTTCATCGTCGTGACCCGATCGACGCCGACACTGCGGTGTCATGAAACGTTCATCGGACAGAGCAGACCAGCACCGCGCCGCGCCGCCGATGCGGATCGCGCTGGTCACCGAAACCTTTCCACCGGAGATCAACGGGGTTGCCATGACCCTGGGCAGGATGGTCGCCGGTCTGCGCGAGCGCGGACACCACGTTCAGCTGCTGCGGCCGGGCCAGCGCCGGGGCGAGCAGCCGGCGCAAGGTGCCGGGTTCGAGGAGCGCCTGCTGCGCGGCCTGCCGATTCCGGGCTATGGGGGCCTGCGCTTCGGTCTGCCGGCGGCCCGCCCGCTGACCCGGTTGTGGCGGGCGTGGCGTCCCGATGTCGTCCATGTCGCCACCGAAGGGCCCCTCGGGTGGTCGGCGACGAGTGCCGCACGCCGACTCGGCCTGCCCCTGTGTTCGGACTTCCACACCAACTTCGACCACTACAGCCGACACTACGGACTGGCCTGGCTCGATCGGGCGGTCAGCGTCTATCTGCGCCGTTTCCACAACCGGGGCGTCGCTACCTTCGTGCCGTCGCGCGAACTGGCGGCACGGCTGAGCGGCGAGGGCTACCACGGCGTCGAAGTGATCTCCCGCGGCGTCGATTGCGAGCTGTTCTCGCCGGCGCGGCGCAGCGTCTCGCTGCGCAGCAGCTGGGGCCTCGCGGTCGGCACGCTGGCCGTGCTGTCGGTCGGCCGGCTGGCGCCCGAGAAGAACCTGCCGCTGCTGCTGCAGGCCTTCGACGCGATCGCCGAGCAGCGCCCCGACGCGCGACTGATCCTGGTCGGCGACGGGCCGATGCGTCAGCGCTTGCAGCGGGAGCGGCCCGACGTGGTGTTCGCCGGCCTGCGCCGCGGCGAAGATCTGGCGGCCCACTATGCCAGCGGCGACGTCTTCCTGTTTCCGAGCCAGACCGAGACCTACGGCAACGTCACGCTGGAGGCGATGGCCAGTGGGCTGCCGGTCGTGGCCTACGACTACGCGGCCGCCGGCGAACTGATCCGGCCCGGCCAGAACGGCCTGCTGGCGCCGTTCGGTGACGCCCGCGAGCTGATCCGCCAGGGCGTGCGGCTCGGCCGCGATCCGCAACTGGCGGCCGAACTGGGACAGGTGGCGCGGCAAACCGCGCAGCTGCAGGACTGGCACAGGATCCACGACGCCTTCGCGGCGGCGCTGGCAGCAGTGGCCGTTCGGCCGGCGTTGGCGATGACCGGCCGACTGAGTGCCCAGGCGCGCCCGTGAAGCGGGTGCGCACGGTTTTCCTGTCCGACATCCATCTCGGCACGCGCGCCTGCCAGGCGGAGCACCTGCTGGCCTTCCTGCGGGCCTTTTCGTCGGAGCGCCTGTTCCTGATCGGAGACATCGTCGATTTCTGGGCGATGAGCCGCAGCGTCCATTGGGCACCCGCCCACAACACCGTGGTGCAGAAGATCCTGCGCCGCGCCCGGGGCGGCGATCTGGTGGTGTTCGTGCCCGGCAACCACGACGAGATCCTGCGCGAGCACGCCGGCACGGTGTTCGGCGACATCCGCGTCGAACGCGAGTGGATCCACGACGCGGCCGATGGCCGTCGCTATCTGCTGGTGCATGGCGACGAGTTCGATCAGGTCACGCTCCACCATCGCTGGGTGGCGGTGCTCGGCGACATCGCCTACAACGCCCTGGTACGGATCAATCACTGGCTGTCGCGACTGCGGCGCTGGCTGCACGTGCCGGGCTACTGGTCGCTCGCCGGCTATGCCAAGCGCAAGGTCAAGGGCGCGGTCGGATTCATCTACGACTTCGAGGAGTCGGTGGCGCGGGCGACCCGCCAGCGCGGCCTCGACGGCGTGATCTGCGGCCACATCCACTGGGCGGCCGATCGCGACATCGACGGCGTGCGCTATCTCAACTGCGGTGACTGGGTCGACAGCTGCAGCGCGATCGTCGAACACTTCGATGGTCGCCTGGAGATCGTCCACTGGCACGACACCGCAGCCGTGGCGGGCGCGGTCCCGCAGCCCGCCGGTCGGCAGCCGCCGGCGCGGGAGGCCGCGGGGCCGATGCCGGTGGCGCGCTGCGAGGATTGATTTTCAGGGCCGCGACGTCGAGGATACCGGCATACTCGTCGTTGTCGCCCGGCTGCCAGCCCGGTGGCCGGCATCGGAGACCCCCATGGCCAGACGGACGCGCGTGAGCTTCGCGAGCTTCAACCTCTACAACCTGAATCTGCCCGGCCAGGGCATCTATTCCGATCGGGATGGCTGGAGCGAAGCCGAGTTCGCAGCCAAGCGCGACTGGAGCGCGCGGATGGTCCGCGAGCTGGACGCCGACGTGTGGGGTTTCCAGGAGCTGTGGAGCGGCGACGCGCTTGCCGCGGTGTTCGATGCCGCAGGCCTCGCCGACGACTACCGGCTGCTGGTGCCGGCGGGCCATCGCGGCACCAGCATCGTCTGTGCCGCGGCGGTGCGGAAGGAGATCCTCGTCGGCGACGCCGAATGGATCTCCGACTTCCCGCCCGAGTTCGTGCTCGACAGCGGTGGCGACGACCCGCAGACGCCGGACATCGCGGTCAGGGTGCGGGGCTTCTCGCGGCCGCTGCTGCGCTTTCACGTCCGCCCGCGCTCGCGCGGCAAGGTGATCACGGTCTACGTCGCCCACCTCAAGTCCAAGTCGCCTTCCCGGCTGTACCGGGAAGACTGGTACAAGGCCCGGCCGGATTTCTACCAGGATCACGCCATCGCCCTGGGCAGCGCGGTCGCGACGATCCGCCGCACCGCCGAGGCTGCCGCGTTGCGCATGATGCTGACCGCCGACATGAAGGGCAACGACACCCCGCTGGTGGTGCTCGGCGATCTCAACGACGCGACCCACAGCAACACCCTGAACATCGTCACCGGCCAGCCCAACTACCTGATGAGCGGGCTGGACCGGGGCGGCAGCGACGATGCGCTGTACACGGTCGGCATGCTGCAGCAATACCGCAGCTTCCGCGACGTCTATTACACCCACATCCACCAGAACGTGCGCGAATCGCTGGACCACATCCTGGTGTCGCAGGAGTTCTACGACAATTCGCGCCGGCGGCTGTGGGCGTTCAAGGGCATGGACCTCTTCAACGACCATCTCAATACCGACGACCACAAGGCCGACGGCACTGGTGACCACGGTATCGCGCGGGCGGTGTTCGAGTACCGCCCGGCGAAGGACTGAAGCGGCGGCCCTCGGGGGCAGGCCGGGCAGGTCCCGGCCGTGGGGGTGGTCCAGGAAACGCCGGGCCGCCCCAAGTTTCCCCAGCCCCCTCGGGGGGCAGGCCGGGCAGGTCCCGGCCGTGGGGGTGGTCCGGGAAACGCCGGGCCGCCCCAAGTTTCCCCAGCCCCCTCGGGGGGCAGGCCGGGCAGGTCCCGGCCGTGGGGGTGGTCAATACACGTCGGCCAGTTCCGGATCGGCGCCGATCATGCCGTTCAACTGGATCATCCGAGCGACCTCGTCGTCCATCTCGGAGCGGTCGATGTGGCGGTCGTCGTTCCAGGCCATGTCGAGGATCAGGCGGGACAGACGGCGGGAAGAATCGGCAACGTTGTCGCGGCTGGTGATGAAGGTCGTTTTCATGATCGTCTCCCTTTGGGGTTTGGGTTTGCCGTCGGACCGCGCCTGCTGGTGCGATCCGTCGGCTTCTGACCATGAGTGGCGTCGCGGGGGTGCTGCGGTTCTGAAGCCTTGCGGGGTGACGAGAACTAGTTGGCAGCCTGCTGCTCGTGCCGCCGGGGCCATCTGTGCACGAGTACACCGGCTGGGTCCACCGGGTCGCCACGCGCTTGCGTAGTCGCCGGCAATTTCCGGGAACGGACCGGTGCCCGGCACCCGATGCCGTTCACGGCAGCCGGGTCCGTTGTGCATCGAGGGCCGCCAGCGAACCCAGCACGCTGTGCAGGCCGGTCTCGATGTCGCGGGCGGAGTCGGTGTTCTGGCGCCCCAGGTGGAGCAGGGCCAGGCCGGTCAGCGTGGCCTGCAGCGTCAGCGCTTCGGCTTCGCTGCCGCGATGGCCGAAGGCGCGCAGCACCCCGGCGAGCGCGTCGCGGAGACGGGCGACGAGCCGGTCGAGAACCGGACGCAAGGCCGGATCCTGGTCCGCAGCGAGCACCAGCGAAGCCAGCATCCGGACCCGTGGCAGGTAGGTGGCACCGTCGATGAGGGCGCCGGGGAGTTCGTCGCGGCGCGTTTCGACGCCGGCCAGCGCCTGGTCCACCGAGTGCTCGGCAAGCGCCAGCAGGAGGTCTGCGCGGGTCGGGAAGTAGTACGTGACATGGCTCTGGCGAAGTCCCGCCGCGCGGGCGATACGTGGCTGGGTGACGGCCGCCAGTCCTTCGTCGTTGAGAAGGCCGGCGCCGGCGTCGAGGATGCGCGAGCGAGTGTCGGTGGGCACGATGGCTTGGCGAGCCGGTGGGCTCCGAGTGGGGGGTTGGTAATGCTACCAGTTCTGTCGCGGAGCCATTCGAGGGCGGCTGGATGCCGTCGGCCCGCGCCCGACGATCGATCCGCCGGCGGCGCGCGTTCAGTCGGCGGGGGTGGGGTCGGGCTGGCTGGCCAGCAGGATGACCTCGATCTCCTCGGTGATCTCCTCCTGGCGGGCGCGGTTCGCCCGCCGCGCGAGGGCATCGAGGTGCTCGTCCACGTTGCGGCGGGCCTGCTCCATGTGAGCCAGGCGCTGTTCGTTCTCGTGCAGCAGGGCGTCGAGCAACACGCCGGCCAGCGATACGTCGAGGTAGGGGTCGAGCAGGGCGGTGAGCAGCCGATGGGGCGCCAGGTTGAGATCGACCGGATGGCCCGGGCGCGGCGGCGCGGCCGGTTCGTCCGGCATCGGCAGCAATGGCGTGCGGGTGATGCCGTCGGGTCCGGCGGCATGGACGATCAGGGCGGGCAGCGTGCCGGCGGCGGGTGCCAGCAGCGGGGTCAGGGCGGCGAACAGCGCGGCCTGGACGCCGAGCACCTCGTCCGCCATGCCGGCTCCCGCCAGGCGCACCACGGTCGCCGGAGCGTCGTCGGGCCAGGCATCGGCCAGTCGGCTGCCGACCAGCAGCCAGCGGGTGCTGGAATCCTGCGCCGTGCGCAGCGCGTCTTCCGCCAGACGACGATTGAGGTCGCCGCAGAAGCCGCGTTCGGAGCCGATCACGCAGACCACGCGGCCGGCCGGCGCCGGCAGCTCCAGGCGCTCGCCGTGATCGCGCAGCAGGCGGCCGTAGGCGGCGCGCACGATCGCGGAGGTCTCGCGCTGGGCATCGATGAACCCGGCGATGCGCCGGCTCTCGGCGAGCGCCAGGCTGCGCATCGCGCCGAGCAGATCGCCGATCTCGGTGAGACGGCCGATGTGCCGCAGCAGCTCGCGACGGCCGCTCATGGCACGGACGCGAGCCAGCCGCGGATCGCCGCGAGCCAGGCCTCCCGCGGGCTGTCGAGTTCGAGGCGGTCCGCTGCCACACCCTCGCGCAGGCGCCCCAGCGCGCCGCGCAAGGCGTCGCCCTCGCGGCCGTCGAGCAGTCCTTCGTTGCAGCTGATCATCCAGCCGAGCTGGTCGGCCGCCGAGTGCGGATCGAGCCGGTCCTGCACGAAGATGGCGCGCAGCAGCCGGCCGCGCTCGATGCGGGTGCGCATGCCGGCGTCGAGCTTGGCGCCGAAGCGGGTGAACACCTCCAGTTCGAGGAACTGCAGGTAGTCGAGCTTCATGCGGCCGGCCTCGCGGCGGATCGCCTCGTGCTGGGCCTTGCCGCCGATGCGCGATACCGAACGGGAGATGTCGATCGCCGGCAGCAGGCCGCGGGCGAACAGGGCGGCATCGAAGTGGATCTGGCCGTCGGTGATCGAGATCAGGTTGGTCGGGATGTAGGCGGCGATCTCGCCGAGTTCGGTCTCGGCGATCGGCAACGCCGTCATGCTGCCGCCGCCGCGGCTGGCGGCCAGCCGGGTCGAGCGCTCGAGCAGGCGGGCGTGCAGGTAGAAGATGTCGGCCGGGTAGGCTTCGCGTCCCGGCGGGCGGCGCAGCAGCAGCGAGAGCTCGCGATAGGCGCGGGCATGGGTGGTGAGATCGTCGTAGACCACCAGGGTGTCGTGCCCGGCCGCCATCCAGCCCTCGGCGACGGCGCAGCCGGCGAACGGGGCGAGGTAGCGGATGCCGGCGCTGGCGGTCGCTTCGGCGACCACCACGGTGGTGTAGGCGAGGGCGTCGTGGGCGCGCAGGGTGTCGATGGTGTGCACCACCGACGAGCGCTTCTGGCCGATCAGCACGTACACGCAGCGCACCGCCTGGCCGCGCTGGGCGATCACCGCGTCGAGCGCCAGCGCGCTCTTGCCGGTGCCGTTGTCGCCGATCAGCAGCTGGCGCTGACCGCGACCGATCGGAATCAGGGTGTCGACGATCTTGTTGCCGGTGTAGAGCGGACGGTCGACGAAGTCGCGGGCGACGATCGCCGGCGACGGACCGTCCACCGCGCGCAGGTCCTCGCAGACGACCGGCTCGGCGCCGTCGAGCGGCCGGGCGAGGGGGTCGATGACGCGGCCGAGCAGCGCATCGCCGGTCGGCATCCTCAGTTCGTCACCGGACAGCCGGGCCTCGCAGCCGGCCATCAGCGACGGCGTCGCGGTCAGCAGGATGGCGCCGATGCGCCCGGCGGTCAGATGCACGACCAGCGCCTCGGAGCCGTCGGCGATCTTGACGATGCCGTCCATGCGTGCCGACGGCAGGCCTTCGATCCAGACGATGCCGTCGCCCAGCGAGCTGACCCGGCCCCGTTCGATCACGCGCAGTCCCGGGCGATAGCCGGCGTCGCGGTGTTCAGCCCGCACGGCGCGCGCCGTCGCTGAAGTAGGGCAGCTCGTCGGCGAGGCTGGCCGCCAGCAGCCACGGCCCGATGCCGACCCGCAGGCCGCCCAGCAGCGCCGCGTCGGTGTCGTAGTCGATCGGCAGGGCGCGGCCGAGCAGTTTTGCCAGCGCGCCTTCCAGTGCCCGCTGCGGCGGTGTGTCCAGCGGACGCGCGCTGCTCACCGCGATGCGCGCGGCGGGCGTCGCAGCGGCGGCGCGCAGCCCGTCGATCTGCTGGGGTGGCAAGGCCGGCAGGTCCTCGATCAGCAGTTCGAGCAGGCGGCCGTCGAGGTGGGCATCGCCCAAGCGCGCCAACAGCCGCGCGACGAAGGCGACCGCCTGGCGATGGGCGGCCGCCGCGGCCCGTCGCTCGCTCTCGGCCGCTTCGCGCGCCGCCAGGGCCGCCCGCTTCGCGCCCTCGGCGCGCATCTCGGCGTCCAGCCTGGCCAGGCGGTCGCGTCGCTCCGCGGCGATCTCCTCGGCCAGTTCGGCGAGCCGCGCGGCGTGGGCGGCATCCGTTGCGGCCAGCCTGGCCTCATAGTCGGCGCGCAGTTCGCCGGCGCGCTGCTCGGCCGCGCGCGCGTCGGCCACCGACTGGTCGATCGCCGCCTGGCGACGCGCGATCACCGCCATCACCGGACGGTACAGGAAGCGCTTGAGCAACCACACCAGCACCAGGAAGTTCACGACCTGCAGTACGAATGTGGTCCAGTTCAGTTCCATCGCGCGCGCCTCAGCGGACCAGGTATTCGAGCAGCGGGTTGCGGAACAGCACGATCAGCACCACCACCAGCACGTAGATCGCCAGCGACTCGATCATCGCCAGGCCGATGAACAGCAGGCGCGAGATCGATTTCTCCGCCTCCGGCTGGCGGGCGATGGCGTCCAGCGCCTGGCTGATCGCGCGCCCCATCGCCAGGGCTGGAAAGAACACCCCCAGCGCGATCGCGAACAGCGCGCCGACCGTGGACAGCGTGGTGAAAAGCGTCATGTCGCTCATGAAGTGGCTCCGTCTGTGGATTCGAGTTGCCGGCCGAGTCGTTGCTGCGACTGGATGCCGCCGGAGATGTACACCAGCGCCAGCATGCCGAAGATGTAGGCCTGCACCAGGGCCTCGACGACGTGCAGCGCGAGCACCGGCACCGGCACCAGGAAGCCGGCGACCAGCAGCACCAGCACCGCCGCGGTCTCGAGGCTCATGACGTTGCCGAACAGGCGCACCGCCAGCGCGACGGTGCGCGAGATCTCGCTGATCACGTGAAACGGCAGCATCACCGGGCTGGGCTGCAGATAGTGGCGCAGGTAGGGGCGCGGCCCCTCGCTGGTGAGCCCGTACCAATGAACCGATACGAACACCAGTGCGGCCAGCGCCGTGGTGGTGGACAGGTCGCCGGTGGGCGAGGCCATGGCCGGCAGGATGCCCACCAGGTTGGCCATCACGAGGAAGATCCACAAGCTGCCGATGAAGGGCATCAGCCGGTCGCCGTGGCCGGGCAGGGTCTGCTCGATGGTGCCGTGGATCGCGCTGACGACGCCTTCGAGCACGGTCTGCCAGCGGCCCGGCTCGAGGCGCAGGTGGCGGGTGACGAGGGCGCAGGCCGCGGTCAGCGCCAGCATCACCGCCCAGGTGGTGGCCACCGCCCGGCTGACCGCCAGCGGACCGATCGAGAACACCACGGCCTCGGCGTTCATTTGTGCTCCTGGATGAAGCGGTAGACATTGATCGCGCCGAACACCACGCCGAGCACGATCAGGCTCACGGTCCAGCGCACCGAGTAGCCCTCGGCCATGCCGTCGAGCCAGTTGCCGAGGTAGGCTCCGGCGACCACCGGTACCACCAGCAGGCCGGCGATGCTGCCCAGGAAGACGGTGTAGCCGAGTACCGTGCGGCGCTCGCTCTCGGCATTCTCGAGTCGCTCGCAGTCATGGCGCACGGCCGCCTCCAGGCGGTCGCGATGGGCCCGTTCCGGTGCGCTGGCATTCAACGTTCGATCTCCCACAGGCGCCGCATCAGCATCCGTTCGAAGCGGTCGAGGTTGTGGCGCAGGTCGGCGCGGCGCGCGTCCTCGCGCCGGGCCTCGGCGGTGAGGTCGGCGAGCAGCGCGGCGGCGTCGTCGCCGACCGTGAAGTGCCGGCAGGCGATCGACAGCCGGCCGGCATCGAACTGCAGCGCGCCACCGGGCAGCGCGAGAAAGCGCCAGCGCTCGCTGCCGGCCTGGCGGAAGCGCGCCAGACCGAAGCGCAGCACGGTGACCAGCGGCGCGCGGCCGGCGAGGATGCCGAAGCGGCCGGAGGCGTCGGTGCCGACGAAGCTCTCCACCGCGTCGACCCGTTCGACGCGGCGCGGACAGGCGAGGACGAGCTGGTAAGCGCTCATCGGGTCGCCTCCATCGCGCCGCGCATGTAGCAGTCGGTCTCGCCGAGGTGGTCGAAGCGACCGTCGAGGAAACCTTCGCAGTCGCCCAGCGTGGCTTCGAGCGGCACCGAGGTGCCGCCGATGCCGGTGTGCTGGGCGACGACGTGGAAGGGCTGGGTCAGATAGCGCTGCAGCCGCCGGGCGCGGTTCACCACCTGCCGGTCCTCCTCGGTGAGCGACTCCATGCCGAGCATCGCGATGATGTCCTCGAGCTCCCGCAGGCGGGCGAGATGGCCGCGCACCGCCTCGGCCACCCGGTAATGGCGCTCGCCGAGGAAATGTCGATCCATCATCTTGCTGGCCGACTGCAGCGGATCGACCGCCGGGTAGATGCCCTTGGCGGCCTGGCTGCGCGACAGCACCACCATCGTGTCGAGGTGGCCGAAGATCGCGCTCACGGCCGGGTCGCTCATGTCGTCGGCCGGCACATAGACGGCCTGCACCGAGGTGATGCTGCCGGCCGTGCTCGACGCGATGCGCTCCTGCAGTTCGGCGACCTCGGAGAGCAGCGTCGGCTGGTAGCCGACGGTGGCCGGCATGCGGCCCAGCAGGCCGGAGATCTCGCTGCCTGCCTGCACGAAGCGGAACACGTTGTCGATCAGCAGCAGCACGTCGCGGGCGGTGCTGTCGCGCAGGTACTCGGCGTAGGTGAGGCCGGTGAGTCCGACCCGGAAGCGCACGCCGGGTGACTCGTCCATCTGGCCGAACACCATCACCGTGCGCGGCATCACACCGGCCTCGCGCATGTCGTGCCACAGCTCGTGCCCCTCGCGGATGCGCTCGCCGATGCCGGCGAACACGGATACGCCCTGGTGGATCTGGATCACCGCGTTCATGAATTCGGTGATCAGCACCGTCTTGCCGACACCGGCACCGCCGAACAGGCCGGTCTTGCCGCCGCGCACGAACGGGCACAGCAGGTCGATCACCTTGATGCCGGTCTCGAGCACGCTCTCGGCGCCGCGGGCATCGGCGAGGGGGCCCGGCGGCGCGACCAGCGGACGGCGCTCGACGGCCTCGAAGGGGGGCTCGCCGTCTAGCGGTGCGCCGAACACGTCGAGCATGCGTCCCAGGCAGCCGGGCCCCACCGGCACGTCGAGGGGCCCGCCGGCGTCCATCACCGGCAGGCCGCGGGCCAGGCCGGCGGTGCGGTGCAGCGCGATCGCACGGACGTGACGCTCGCCGAGCTCGCGAAACACCTCGAGCCGGCACAGTTCGCCATCGGGCCGGACCCACAGCGCACGGTGCAGCGGCGGCGTGCGTTCGCAGACGATGTCCACCACCGGACCCTGGACGGCCTCGATGGTGCCGATGCGTTGGCTGCCGGAATCCCCGGTATTCATGATGGGCAAGCTCCGTTGCCATCATCCTACGCCGGCCGTGGCGACCGGGCTTGAGAAAGGTCAGAAAGGCTCGCGGCCGCCAAGCAGCGACGGCGAACGGGATCGCCGACGCAGGCGCCAGCTGCCGGTGCCGCGAGCCGGGCCGGAATCGGATCTCGGCGGCTGGACTCGGGGTGCCGGCAGGGCGGCACGACGGCTCGCGAGACGCCCGGGCGGATTCTCGATCCCGGCCCGAATCGCGGGCGCGGGCCGGACCACCGCGCTATGTCGCGTCGATGCGGGCCTGCAGGCGTGCCGCCAGTTCCTGGACCACCGGCGGCTTGACCATGTCGCCGTGCCGGCCCGGGAGATAGTTCATCCGTGTGGTCCCGCTCATCCACCGGGACCAGCCGAGGCAATTGCGCTGTGCCGCCGGGGCCGAGGACTCGGCGACGAAGAACTCGACTGGGTCGGGATAGGGCTTCGGACGGTAGCTCCAGTGGGCCCAGCGGTGCGCCTCGCCGACGTCGCGCAGCCGACGCCAGCGGTCCAGCTTCAAGCCGTGAAGCAGCTTGAAATACACGCGTTCCTGCAGGAATCGAAGGGACCACCTGCCGCGCAGCAATGCGGCGGCGTTGGCAATCCGGAGCCGCGCATCGGCCGGCTGCGGCGAGTAGGTGTCGAGCAGTGCCAGCAGGGCGACGTGCCGTCCTTGTTCCCGGAGCTGCTGCGCGATCTCGTAGGCGACGACGCCGCCGCTCGAAAATCCGGCGATGCGATAGGGCCCCTCCGGCTGCGCGAGGCGCATCGAGGCGATGCACTTCTCGGCGATCGCCTCGATGCTTCGATCAGGCTTGCCGGCGCCGAAGACGCCGTGCGCCTGCAGCCCGAACACGGTCTGTTCGGCGTCGAGATGGCGGGCCAGATGAAAATAGTGAAACAGGTTGCCGCCCATCGTGTGAACCACGAACAGTGGCGCGCGGCTGCCGCTCTTGATCGGTACCAGGGCTTCGCTGCCGGCGGGGTTGCCGCCGTCGCGAATCTGCCTTGCAAGGCCTGCCACCGTTGCGCTTCGCACCCACAGCGAGTCGAGGGGCAGGCGCTGGTGGAAGATCTTCTCGATCCCGTCCATCAGCTGCACGGCAAGCAGCGAGTTTCCACCGAGATCGAAGAAATTGTCGTGCAGGCCGACCGATTCGTGCCCGAGGACCATTTCCCAGATTCGCAGGAGATGTCGTTCGACGATGTCGCCGGGATTGGCCGCCGAAGCGCCGTGGCAGGTGCCACGGTGCGCCTCGGGCGTCGGGAGCCTGGCGCGATCGATCTTGCCGTTCGGTGTCAAGGGCAGTGCCTCCAGCGAGATCAGCGCCGAGGGGCACATCACCTCGGGGAGGCGCCCGCGCAGGTAGCTCCGCAACTCGCCCTCGTCCGGCGCGCCCTGCTGAACGGGCACGACGTAGGCGGTCAGGCACCGGGCGCCGGCCGGATCCCTGCCTGCGACGACCGCCGACTGGCGCACCCCGGGGTGTTCGCCGAGCACCGCTTCGATTTCCCCCGGCTCGATTCGTGTGCCGCGAATCTTGACCTGATCGTCCATGCGGCCGAGATATTCGAGATTGCCGTCACTGCGCCAGCGGACGAGATCGCCGGTGCGGTAGATCCGTCCGCCGGCGGTCGGCGAAAACGGGTCCGAGAGGAACTTCTCGGCCGTCAGCGCCGGCCGATTCCAGTAGCCAGCGGCGAGCTGGGCGCCGCCGACCATCAACTCTCCGGCGACACCGATCGGCACCAGTCGGAAGCCGGCATCGAGCACGTAGGCGCGCGTGTTGGGGAGCGGCCTGCCGATCGCCGGTGCGCTCGACGAGGAATCGCGATCGCGGACCTCGGCGCTGGTGCTGACCACGGCATTCTCGGTCGGACCGTAATGATTGACGACCCGGAACGGCAGGCCGCTCGCGGGGCGGACGCCGAGCTTGTCGCCTCCGGTCAGCAGCAGGCGCAGCGTGCAGTCGGCCGGCCAGGATTCGCAAAGCAGCGGTTCGGCCAACGGCGTCGGCAGGAACGTGACGGTGATCCGCCGGGTGTCGAGCCAGGCGACCAGGCGCCCGGCGTCGAGGCGGACCGCTTCGTCCGAGGCAATGTGCAAGCTGGCTCCAGCGGCGAGGCAGGGCCATATCTCCCATGCCGCGGCGTCGAATCCGGGCCCTGCCACCTGGGCCACCCGATCCGAGGGCGTCAGGGCATAGGCATGCAGATGCCAGGCAATCAGGTTGAACAGGTTCCGGTGGGCGATCGGCACGCCCTTGGGGCGCCCCGTTGAGCCGGATGTGAAGATCACATAGGCAAGATCGTCGGGCTCCGTCGAACCGTCCGGATCGCTCGCAGGCGAGGCGCCGGGCTCCTCGTCGCCGCGTGAGGTCGCGATCAGGATCCGCGCGGCGCCGCTGGGCGGCATCCCATCGCGGAGGCGCTCGTCGGTGATCACTGCCCCTGCTTCCGAGTCCTCGAGCATGAAGCGCACGCGTTCGCGGGGATAGGCGGGATCGACCGGCACGTAGGCAGCTCCCGCCTTGCATACCGCAATCATCGCGGCCACGAATTCGATCGAGCGCGGAAGAAGGATGGCCACCACCGAACCCCGGCCAATTCCGACGGACCGCAATTCGCTGGCCATCCGGCGTGCATGCTGGTCGAGTTCGCGGTAGCTGGCGGATCGTTCGCCGCAGGCCACGGCGAGCGCCTCGGGCGTGCGCGCCGCCTGTTCCTCGAACAGCCGGTGGGCGCAACGTACCGGGGAATACCGCGCGGCCGGGCTGCTCCATTGCGTCAGCAGCTGATGGCGCTCGCCAGCCGTGAGGAGCGGCAGCTCGGCGATGGGTCGCCCGGGATCGGCGGCGATGCCTTCGAGCAGGGTCAGCAGGTGGCCGGCAGTGCGCGCGATGGTCGCCGCATCGAACAGGTCGGTGGCGTAGTTCAGGGTGCCGCGCAGGCCCGCCGCGTCATCGTCGAATGCCAGGGAAAGATCGAACTTGGCGGTGCCGGGATCGAGTTCCTGGAGGCTCGTCTCGAGGCCGTCGAGCACCAGCCGTCCGGTCGGTGAATTCTGAAAGGCGAACATCACCTGGAAAAGGGGATTGCGGCTGGCGTCGCGCTCGGGCCCGAGCACCTCGACCAGCTTCTCGAATGGCACGTCCTGGTGCGCGAAGGCGGCCAGCGCCGTCTCACGCACCTGCGACAGCAGGTCCAGGAAGCACGGGTTTCCGGCCAGGTCGGCACGCAACACCAAGGTGTTCACGAAAAATCCGACGAGGTCTTCCCATTCGGCGCGATTGCGCCCCGCAATCGGACTGCCCACTGCGATGTCCTGCTGCCCACTGTAGCGGCCGAGCAGCACCTGGAAGGCCGTGAGCAGCAGCATGTAGGGCGTGACGTTCTCGCGCTGGCAGAGCTTGCCGAGCTTCGTGCGCAACTCGGGTGGCACCGAGAACGAGTGATGGGCACCGCGATAGCTCGGCTGGGCGGGACGGGGACGGTCGGTGGGCAGGTCGAGCGTGCCCAGATCGGCAAGCTGTCGGCGCCAGTATTCGATCTGCGGCTCGAGCTGGGCGTCCCGCGCCGTCGACCGCTGCCATTTCGCATAGGCTGCATGGCTCGTCGGCAGTGGCGGCAGTCCGGCACCGCGTCCTGCATAGAGCGCGGAGAGGTCGCGACAGAGCACCCCCATCGACCAGCCGTCCGAGACGATGTGATGCATCACCAGCACCATCAGATGGCTCGACTCGGCAAGGCGATACAGCGTCGCGCGCAGCAATGGCGGTCGTCCCAGGTCGAATTGCCTGAGCGCCTCTGCCCGCGCCCGCGCGAGGGCTTCGCGACGGGCCTCGGGCGGCGCCAGGTCGGACAGGTCGGTGATCACCAGTGCGACCGCGGCGGCGTCCTTCACGCGCTGGCAGGGAACGCCGTGGCGCTCGATCAATGCGGTGCGCAGCGCGTCGTGTCGGCCACCCAGCCCGGTCAGCGCGTGTCGCAGTCGTTCCGGGTCCAGCGGGCCCTCGAGCCACCACGCCTGAAAGAAGTTGTACAGGGCGCCGCCACCAGTCCATCTCTCGAGGAACCACAGGCGCTGCTGCCCGAACGACAAGGGCACCTCGGTGGCCGCCGGCGGCGCCACGGCCAACCCGGGTGACTCTGGATCGGCGCGGTCCTCGGGCTTGGCCTGCCGCTGCGGGGCGACGGCCGGCTGAACGGCGGGGCGGCCTTCGCCGGCAAGCTCGCCGGCAGTGCCGCCAGCCGCTCGCTCCGGCGGCTCGGCCGTGGCGACGATGGCGGCCTGGGCCGCAACCGTGGGTCTGTCGAAGAATTGCTCGGGGCTGATGCGCAGCCCCTGCCTGCCGGCGCGCGACAGCACGCGGATGCTCAGCAGCGAATCACCGCCGAGCTCGAAGAAATCCTCGTCGATGCCGACCTCGTCGACGCCCAGCACCTCGGCCCAGATGCGCGCGAGCGCTGCCTCGGTGTCGTTTCGGGGCTTGCGCAGCACCGACCCGGCGACGTCGTCGGTGGCGGTGTCGACCGCAACTCGACCCGCCAGCACGCCGCGGTCCAGCTTGCCGGACGCATTGCGCGGCAGCAGATCGAGTAGCACGACCTGTCGTGGAACCATGTGCTCGGGCAGGCGGGCGCGGACATGGCGCAGCAGATCCTCTTCGCTGGCGTATTCGTCCTCGCGCAGCGCGACATGGGCGACCAGCCGGGCTGCGGCCGCCGGGGGTCGGCACGCTTGCCCCCGGTCGAGCGTTGCCAGCCGGCGCGCGAGCAGCAGGCGTCGTGCCGGCGAAAGCTTCGACAGCCGCTCCCGCAGGGCGACGGTGAGTTCCGCGCCCACGCTACTTGACCGCCCTGACCAGCATCATCGAGTCGGCCCACCAGGCGTCGCGAACGTCCGGCGGCAGATCGAGGCCATCGAAGCGCCGCAGCTCGATCGAGCGGAAGTGGTTCAGCAGAGCGCGCTGGTGCCCGCGCGACAGCGAATCGATCTCGTTGCTGAGGTAGGTGAAGATGCCGCCGTCGACCAGATGGGCCGCGGCGTGCTCGAAGAAGTGCTCGGCGAATGTCGTGCTGCCGGCGATGTGGTCGATGAATTCCTCCTCGTCGAGCGGGTAGGTGTGGAACAGCACGCCGTCGAAGCGGCCGAGCTCCGGCAATGCGTCCTGCCACAGCCCGGGCACCAGCCGGATCGTGCGCTCGGCATGCGTCGCACGCCAGCGCTCGAAGCGTTCGCAGATGCTCGCGTTGCACTCGATGATGGTGTGGGAGCGCGCGCCGAGCTGTTGGATGAAGCCGGCGGAGATGCCCCGTCCGAACCCGATCTCGAGGACGTCGCCGTGGTGCTCGCAGGCGATTTCGGCGAGTGCCTTCATCAGCGGGATCTGCCAGTCTTCCATGATCTCGTCGTCGGCCAGCGCAACCTGGCTGCGGTCGGCGAGGGGCAGCGACTCGCTGCCCGGCACGAGGCGCGCGGCAATCCGGTCGAGCGCCCGCAACTGATCGACGACCTCGGCCATCAGGCCGTTGAGCAACCAGTTGCGCTGGCTGTCGCGCGGAGGCCGCACGAAACCGTCGCGGCGGATTTCCAGGTTCAGTTCGAAGTCCGCAGTGCGCTTGCGCTTTCTCGTCATCCGATCGCCCCCCCGCGGGCCTGCGGCTCGCCGGCCATCAGGCCCTGCAGCGCTTCGCCGACGCCCTGTTCCGGGAGCGCCTCGATTTCCGCGATCAGGCGCATCGCGGCGTCTTCGCCGATCGCGGCCAATGCCTCGGCGAGCGCGTCTGCGTCGCCGGACGCTGGCCCGGGATGCTGCCCGGCCGTCGCAGCGACGGTGACTGCGGCCTCCCGGACCGCGGGATGGGCCGCCAGCACGGCCTCGATCTCTTCCGGCTCGATCCGGAAGCCGCGGATCTTCAGTTGCAGGTCGCTGCGGCCCAGGAATTCGAGGCTGCCGTCCCTTCGGCGGCGGGCGAGGTCACCGCTGCGGTACAGGCGGGCCTCTGCGGAAGCAGCGAACGGATCGGCGACGAAGCGCAGCGCGCTCGCCTGCGGGTCGTCGAGGTAGCCGTCGGCGAGCTTGTCGCCGCCGATGTAGATCTCGCCGCTGGCCAGCGCCGGCACCGGCCGCATCCGGCTGTCGAGCACGTGGATGCGGGTATTCGGAATCGGTCTGCCGATGCTCGCCCGGGCACCGTCGCTGGTCGCATCCAGGCGCGCGCAGCTTGCCCACACGGTGGCCTCGGAGGGGCCGTACTCGTTGTACAGCGCGACTTCGGGCAGTGCCTGGCGATGGCGTTCGACGACGGTCGGCGGACAGGCCTCGCCGGCGACGATCACGGCTTCGAGCGGGGCCAGCGATCCTGCCGCGGCGTTGTCGAGGATCAGGTCGTACAGGGCGGGGACGCAAAGCAGATGGCTGATCGAGCGCTTGCCGATCAAGGCGCACAGTTCCGACACGTCCTGCGCGAGCTGCGGGTGGCCGAGTACCAGCGTGGCGCCGGAGGTCAGGCACCAGTAGATGCCCGCCACCGAACTGTCGGTCGTCAGGGGCGAGAGCATCAGGAAGCGGCGCGGCGCGGTCGGATAGAAACGCATTCGCGCGCGGGTCGAGTTGACCAGCGCGCGATGGGAGATCATGACCCCCTTCGGGCGCCCGGTCGAGCCCGAGGTATGGATCACGTAGGCGAGCGCCCGGGGATCGACCGGCGGCAGGTTCGCCGTGTCGTCGCCCGGCGGCCAACTCGCCGGCTCGTCGATCCTCACCACCCGTGCGTGGCGGGCAGGCAGGCCGTCCGCACATTTCCTCGTCGTCAGGGCGATCCCGGGGCCGCGTCCGCGTTCGACACCGAATGTGCCGTCGAGCAACTGGCCGATGCGTGCGGCGGGCGCCTGCGGATCGATCGGGACGTAGCACGCGCCGGCCTTCAGGGCAGCGAGCATCGCGACGATCGCGTCGATCGAGCCCGCGGCGACCAGGGGCAGCATCGCCCCCGGCCGCACGCCGGAGGCAAGAAGTGCCCGGGCCAGCCGCTCGGCACGGCGTTCGAGGTCGCCGTAGCCGAACTCGACATCGCCCTCGACGATCGCCACCGCGTCCGGCAGCCGTTGGGCGGTGGCCGCGATCAGCTCGTGGATCGCGCACGGCGGGCCGAGATCGACACCGGTATCGTTCCAGCGCGCGAGCCGCGCCTGCTCGGCGGCCGGCAGCGGCGGCAATTCGCCGACCGGCCGCCGGGCGTCAACCACCATCGCCTCCAGCGTCGCGACGAGTTGGGCGAGCAGCGCTTCGCTGGCGGCGCCGTCCAGCCGCGCGGGGTCGCGTACCGCGATCAGCCGCAGCTGGTCGGACGGTACGGCGAGGATCGCCAACGGATAGTGGCTGTACTCCGCGTACATCTCGTCGTCGATCGGCAACCGGCCCGCGTCGAAGTCGCCGCGCGCCGGAAAACTCTCGAACACGACGATGGTGTCGAACGGCGAGCGCGAGCCGGGCAGCGCGCAGAGACGCTGGAGCGCCGGCAACGGCGTCTGCGCATGGGCCTGCATCGCCGCGAGCTCGCTCTGCAACACCCGCAGCCAGTCGGCGAGCGCTTGCGTCGCGGGCAGCCGGACCCGCAGGGGCAGGGTGTTGATCATCAGTCCGGCGATCCGCTCGGCGCCGTCGAGCGGGATCGAGCGGCCCGACACGGTGACCCCCACGCAGATGTCGTCGTGCCCGACGTAGCGGCTCAGCGCGAGCGCCCAGGCACCCAGCACCAGGGTGTTCAGGGTCAGTCGATTGGCGCGGGCGAAGGCGCTCAGCGCCGCCAGGTCGCAGCTTCGCTCGCGTACCGGGCAGGGATCGTCGCGCGAGGGATGGTCGGGTGCGGGCAGCGCGTCGACGAGTGTCGTCGCGGCCGACAGGCCGCCGAGCCGCGCACGCCAGAAATCCTCGTCGATGGCGCCGCCCGCGTCGTCGAGCCAGCGGATGAAGCGCTGGTAGGGCACCGGCTGCGGCAGCTTCGCCACGCGTTCGTCACCGTCCGCCCGGTAGAGCGCGAGCGCTTCGTCGAACAGCAGCCGCATCGACCAGCCGTCGACCAGCAGGTGGTGGAAACTCCAGAGGAACCGGTAGGCGTGGTCGCCGATCCTGACCAGCGTGAATCGCATCAGCGGTGCGCGCCCGAGGTCGAATCCATGTTCCCGGTCGCATCGCATCAGGGCTTGCCAATCGCGCTGCTGCGCATCCTCGCCGGCTGCCCGCCAGTCGAGCTGCCGCCACGGCAGCGCGACCTCGCGGCGCACCACCTGCAGCGGCTTCTCGCGGCCGCGCCACGAGATCAGCGTGCGCATCACCGGATGACGGATCGCCACCTGCTGCCATGCGCGCTGGAACCGTTCGGCGTCGAGCGCCTGCCGGATCGTGCACGCGTACTGCTGAAAATAGGCACCGGCACGGGCACGCTCGAGGGCGTGGAAGAGAATGCCCTCCTGCAGCGGTGACAGCCGGTAGATCGACGCGATATTCGGGTTGTCCATGGGCATCTATCCGCTGCCGTCGTCGAGGTCGGCGAGCAGATCGTCGAGCTCGTCCTGGCTCAGGTCGGCGTCCGGAAAGTCCTCGGCCAGCAGCGCGGCGGTGCCCTCGTCGCCGATCGCGGCGAGCGCCTCGAGGCGCGCCAGCGTGGCCTGCGAGAGGGCGGCGATACCGGCCTCGTCGATGCGTTCGGCGGCATGCCATTCGATGCGCAATTCGCCGGCGAAGATCATCGCGTCGATCGCCACCGGGGCCAGCCAGCGCTCGGGCGGCACGCCACCGGCGGCGAGGGGGCGGGCGAGGCCGAAGCGGCTCGCGTCGCCTGCGTGTCGATCCCACTGGCCGAGGTAGTTGAAGAGGATGCCTGCCGGCGGCTGGGCGCGAAGCGAACCGGCCTCGCGATCGCCACAGAGCTCACGCGCCACCCCGTAGCCGATGCCGTTGCGGGGAACCGCCTGCAATTGCGTCAGCAGTGCTTGCAGGTCGGATCGCAGCGCGCCGCTGGCGGGGCGCCGCAGCGTCAGCGGATGGATCGAGGTGAACCAGCCGACCGTCCGGGTCGGCGTCAGGTCGTCGTCGATCTGCTCACGGCCGTGACCCTCGACGTCGATTCGCACCGAGTCGCTGGCGAGCCAGTCGGCCAGCGGCTCGATCAACGCCCACAGCAGGAGATCCGGCATGCGCGCGCGCCGCCTGCCGGCGACGCCGCGTCGCAGCCGCGACGTGGCGTCGCGGCCGAGCTTGGTGGCCAGCGTGAAGCGACCGCGACGTGGATGCGGCTCGGCCGCTGCCGGCAGGCGCTGCTCGCCGGCACCGCTGGTGCTCCAGAACGGGATCTCCGCGCGCAGCGTGTTCGAAGCGGCGTGCGCTTCGAGTGCCTCGCCCCATTGCCGGACCGAACAGGTCTTCGGCGGCAGGCGGGGGGTGGCGCCACGCTCGATCGCCTCGCAGGCGGCCTCCAGGTCGTCGAGCAGGATCCACCACGACACGCTGTCCACCACCAGATGATGGATCGCGACCGACAGCAACTGGTTGCGGTCGGCCCCGCCATCGAACAGGCAGGCAGCGACCAGCCGGCCGGCACCTGGTTCGAGGCGCCGCGTGAGTTCGTCGAGCCGACGCTCGATGATCGTCTCGCGGTCGGCATCGGCGAGGCCGGAGAGGTCCGCGCGGACGAACTCGACGCTCGTCGAACCGGGCGCTGGGAGCCACTGGCGCCATTGTTCGCCGTGCCGCTCGAAGCGGCTGCGCAGCGCGTCGTGGTGGGCAAGCAGGACCTCGAATGCCCTGGCGAGCGTCTCCGGCCGGGTGTGCGACCGCAACTCGAGGAGAACCGACTGATGGTAGCTGCTGGCGTCGGTCCCGGCCGTCGCGAGGAATCGCCGTTGCACCGGGGTCATCGGCACGGCGCCGGTGATCGCTCTCGCGTCGTGCCCGGCCGCGGTGCCGGGTCGCGCGACCCGGGCGAGTTCGGCGATCGTCGGGTAATCGAAGATCTGCTGCGGGCTCAGTCCGATGCCGGCCTTGGCGGCGCGCGCGACGATCTGGATGTTGAGGATCGAGTCGCCGCCCAGTTCGAAGAAGTCGTCGGTCGCGCCGACCCGTTCGACGCCGAGCACCTGCGACCAGATCGCGGCGAGCGTCCCTTCCAGCTCGCCGGTCGGCGCCCGGAAGTCGCGCGCCTGCGCGTCGGCAGCGTCGTCCGGAGCGGGCAATGCATCGCGGTCGAGCTTGCCGTTGGCGGTCAGCGGCAGCGCCGCGATGCGGACGAAGCGTCGCGGCACGAATTCGCTCGGCAGGCGTTCGGCGAGCCATTCCCTCAACTGCGCCGTGGCCACGTCGGCGCTGGCCGCGAAGTACGCGGTGAGACTGGTTTCGCCGAAGCTCGCGGCGTTCTCGACCGGTTCGTAGCCGACTTCGTGCAGGATCCGGCGGACCTTGTCCGCGTCGATCTCGTCGTCGAGCTCGGCGAGCGCCGCCGCGCGCGCCTTGTGACCGAGACGGACGTCCCAACTGTAGGGCAGGGCGTAGTTGTGGTAGCCGCGCTCGAGCTTGTGGACGTGGATGCCGACCTCGTTGATCAGGCAGTTGGTGGAGCGACCGGTGTCGATCGGCCGTGTCCAGCCGATGCGATCGCGCAGGTAGCGATAGACTTCGTCGAGTTCGACCTCGCAGTAGCGGTAGAAGTCGACGAAGCGGATCTCGTCGAAGATGTCGTCACGGTCGAAGATGCCGGTGTCGAGTCGGCGCGCGACCGTGTCGTCCATGCGGTGGTAGATCTTGCGTGCCTCGATCACCGCGCGGTCGATCGCTGCCGCATCGCTGATGCCCTGGCGCAGCATCCCGGCGATTCGGGTCTCGAAGATCTGCCCGCGCGACAGACCGGTGAAGATTGCACCGATGCCCCGCTGGTGCGCGATCTTGGTGCTCAGCGTGTAGATCACCTTGAAGCAGCCGTTGCAGACATTGCTGAAGCGTCGCAGGCTGTCCGCGAAGATTTCGTTCATCGCCTCGGTGGAGCCCTCGACGAGGTCGAGACCGAGCTGGTCGACGACGCGTCGGATGTTTGCCTTCGCGCCCTCGGCGATGTAGCCGTTGTCGAGTGTGAACACCAGCGGCCGCAGGCCGAGGTCGACCAGGCGGGCGAGGGCGTAGGTCGAATCCTTGCCGCCCGAGAGCAGCATCATCGCGTCGTGGGTACCCGTCGCTGCAGCCTTGATGCGTGCCACCAGATCGCGCAGTTCGTCCAGGTCGCGGAAATAGGCCGCGGCCTGGCTGTGCTCGTGGTCGTAGTCGCGACAGACCCGACAGACGCCATCGGCGTCGAGCATCGCGTCCGGGTGCCTGGACGAGAGGCCGCAGCGCACGCAGAAGCTCGTGCCTTCGTCTGCCGCGTTCAGTTCCCGGCGCGACGCCAGCACCGCGCATTCGTCGACCCGTGGGTGTTGCAGGAGGGCAGCCTCGACCTCGGCGGGTTCCACGCGCACGCCGCGGATCTTGACCTGCTGATCCGCCCTGCCGAGATATTCGAGCACGCCGTCCGCCCGCCAGCGGGCCCGGTCGCCGCTGCGGTAGAGGTGTCCGCCAGGATTGGACGGATCGGCCGCGAAGCGCTCGGCAGTGAGCTGCGGGCGGCCGAGATAGCCGCGTGCGACACCGGCGCCGGCGATGCACAGATCGCCGCTGACGCCGGGAGGCTGTGGATGCCCGCCGGCATCGAGGACATGGATCTGCAGTCCGTCGATCGCCCGCCCGATCGGCACCGAGACATCGGTATCGGCCAGCGGATCGAAGCGGTGGATCATGCAGCCCACGGTGGCCTCGGTCGGGCCGTATTCGTTGTAGATCGCGATCCGCTCGCCGAAGGAGCGGCTGATCGTGCGGGCGAGTCCGCTCTTCAGGTCCTCGCCGCCGAGGATCAGCGCGCGAATTCTCGAAGTCGACAGATCCACGCCTTGCAGTGTCGCGAGGTGCGCCGGCGTGAGCTTGACGATGTCGACCGCGTCGTCCTCGACGATGCGACGGATAGTCATTTCGCGGCCGCCGGAGGGCGGCTGGTAGACGACGATGTGACCGCCGGAAACCAGCGGCACGAAGATCGACGTGACGGTCAGATCGAAGGCCAGCGACGAGAACAGCGGGAAGGCCAGCGCTTCGCCGGCGGTATAGTGGCTTGCCGCCCAGCCGACGTAGTTGGCGAGGTTGTCATGGCCCACCACCACGCCCTTGGGCGAGCCGGTCGAACCCGAGGTGTAGATCAGGTAGGCGACGTCGGCTGCCGACACCGCGGGCAAGGGCTTCGGCGCCGGCGCGATGCCGGTCAGCGACGACTGGTCGTCGAGCTGGACGACCCGCCTCGTCGGTGGCACCGAACGTTCCAGGCCGGGGCCACAGATCGTCACCGCGACGTCGGCATCAGCGACGATGAAGGCGATGCGCTGGGGCGGACATGCCGCGTCGATCGGCAGATAGGCGCAGCCAGTGCGCAGCGTGGCCAGGATCGCCACCACCGCATTGATCGAATGCGGCATCAGCAATGCGATGCGCCCACCCGGACGCACGCCGAGCGAGATCAGCTGGCGGGCGAGATGCTCGCTGCGCCGGTCGAGCTCCTGGTAGCTCAGTTCGCTGCCGGCGCACAGCACTGCCCGTCGTCGCGGATCGGCCCGGGTCCGCGAGGCGATCATGTCGAGCACGGTCGCCGGGCGGGACGGTGGCGTCGGACGCGGGCTGAAGCGCGCGACCAGGTGCCTTGCCTGGTCGGGCGACAGCAGCGCGACCCGGTCGATGGCGCACGCCGGCTCGTCGAGGAAGGCGTCGAGCAGGCGCAGGAAGTGCTGCCCGGGCCATTGCCGCTCGTCACCGACGAAGCAGTCCTCGTTGAGGTCGAAGAACAGCTCGTAGTCGCCGCGGCGATCGAAATCGACGACCTGCAGGCGAAGCAGGTGGTTGCGGTCGCCGTGGCCGGCATGCACCCAGTGCGAGCGCGTCGGCAGTCCGTCGAAGTCGCCGAACGACGCGGTGATGAAGTTGAGCACGACGTCGAAGGCGCGCTTCTGCGTGTAGCCGCCGGCACCCGCGACGGCGTGCAGCAGGAAGTCGCGGGTGGCGTCGGCGACGCGCGCATACAGGGCCTCGAAGCTGTCGCCGGCCGTGACCTGCACGCGCAGGGGCAGCACCTCGATGAATGGCCCTGGCGTCTGCTTGAGGCGCCGGGACGGTCGGTTGTGCGACGGCGTGCCGATCGCCAGCGCGTCGTTGCCGCTGATCCGATGGATGAAGGCGAACAAGGTCGTCGCGAAGATCTGGAACACCGACAGGTCCCGGGTGAGGCTGCGAAGGCCTTCGCGTTCCGCGAGGGCGCGGATCCGCTCCGAGCGTGTCCTGCCGAGCGGGCACGGGACGCGCGTGGTCCGGCCGCCGTGGTCGCGGGGCGTACGGCGGTAGAAACGGGTCGGCACGAACGGTGCCGCCTGGCTTGACTGCCAGTACGCCCGGGCCTTGTCGCGCAGCCGCGCGTCGCCGGGTCCGATGCCGCCGCCCAGGTGCTCGAGGAATCCCGGTGGCGCCTCCGCGCAGGCGAGACGGCCCTCGCGGGCGAGTCGGTAGCAGCGCTGCAGGTGCTCGTAGAGCACTGCGACCGACCACGCGTCGGTCATCACGTGATGCTGGTTGAAGAACCACGCGTGCGAGTCCTCGCCCAGTTTCACCAGCACCGAGTCGAAGCTGCAGCGGCCGAGGTCCACCATGCGTCGCGCACGGGCCTCGACCCAGACGGCGAGCGCGGCATGCGGATCCGCTTCGCCGCTGAGATCGATCCGCTGCAACGCGATGCCCGTTGCGCCGAGGCGCTGGCACGGCACTTCGGCCGAGCCATCGATCACCATGCGCAGGATGTCGCACGAGACGACCAGCCTGTCGAACGCGATCGCGAAGATCTCCTCGTCGAGCGGGCCGTCGATCTCGAAGCACAGCGCCATGTTGTACAGCGGCTCGCCGGCCTGCAGGCGCTGGCCGGTCCACATCGCGAGCTGGTTTGCGGCCAGCGCGAAGGATTCGCCGCTGCGGGCGCCGGTGTCACCCGCCATGGCCCGGGCCCCGATCGTCCATCAGCCGTCGCAGGTAGCTGCCCAGCGCGTTGATGTCGCGGAAATTCTCGACCGTGAAATCGGTCGGCGGGATCTTCCTGCCGGCCAGCTCCTCCATGTGCGAGACCAGCCGCAACATGCCGAGCGAGTCCACCATGCCGTCCCTGAGCAGGTTGTCGTCGTCCGTGATCTGGTCGTCGCCGCTCAGCAGCTCGTCGACGATGAAGCGCCTGATGGCCTGTTTGCTGTCCATGCTCAACCTGCCTGGGTGGTCGGGATTGCGGTCGCGGCCATCAGTTCGGCGCGCAGCGCGCGGCGGTCGATCTTGCCGGTACTGGTTCGCGGCAGCTCGGCCCGGATCTCGAGCCTCGCCGGCACCGCGTACCACGGCAGCCGCCCGCGTGCGTGCCGTGCAATTTCCCGCGCCCTGGCCGACGCTCCGTCGCGCAGGCGCAGCGCAGCGGCGATGCACTGGCTCGCTGCCCCGTCCGGGATGGTGACCGCCCCGGCCTCGGCCACGGCCGGGTGTGCGGCGAGCGCCGCCTCGACCTCGTCGAGCTCCACGCGGTAGCCGCGCACCTTGACCTGGCGATCCTTGCGGCCGACGAAGTGGAACATGCCGTCGTCGTCGACACGTACCAGATCCCCGCTACGGTAAAAGACATCGGCATGGGAGCCGCCGACCGGGCGGCGGAAGAATGCGGCGGCGTCGAGATCCGGACGCCGCCAGTAGCCCTGCATCATCGTCGCGCTGCGGATCAGCAGCTCGCCGACCTCGCCGGGGGCGACCGGCTGGTCTGCACCGTCGACGACCAGCGCTTCGGCGTTGGCGCTCAGCCGGCCGATCGGGATCGACTCCTGGTCGGCCCGCAGCGAGCCCACGGTGTAATGGGTGACTCCGTTGGTTTCGGCCGGCCCGTACATGTTGTCGAAGCGGACGTGGGGCAGTGCCTCGATCAGCGCGCGCAGTTGCGGCAGCGGAAACGGCTCGCCGCCGAAGACCGCCCAGCGCAGCGCCGACAGGTCGCGTTGCTCGAGCGCACCGTGGTGCAGCAGCTGGATCAGGGCGAACGGCACGGCAAACAGCACGGTGACCCGCTGCTCGGCGAGCAGCGCCGAGTAGCTCGCCGGCACGCGGGCGTGTTCTTCGGGGATGATCGACGTCGCGGCGCCGGCCAGCGCGCCGGCGAAATAATCGAAGATCGACAGGTCGAAGTGCAGCGGGGCGTGATTGCTGAGGCGATCGTGCTCGCCGAGGCCGTATTCGGACACTGCCCAGCGGGCGAAGCTCAGCCCGCTGTGATGGGTATGCATGATGCCCTTTGGCTTGCCGGTCGATCCCGAGGTGTAGATGATGTAGGCGAGATCGCTGTCGACGATGGTCCGTCGCGGCGGCGCGTCGGCCGCAGCGTTGCAGACTTCGGCCCAGCCGATCGACGGCACCGCCAGCGTGCCCGCCTCGATTCCGACCACCGAGGCGATGTCGGCGCCAGCCTCGAGCACGGCATCGAGCCGGCGACGCATCGTGTCCGCGCTGAGCAGGCGGCGGATGCCGCTGTCCGCGATGACGCCGGCGGTGCGCCCGGCAGGCGCCGACGGGTCGAGCGGCACGAACGCCGCGCCGGCCTTCATGATGCCGTACATCGCCAACGGCACTTCGAGCGACTTGTCCAGGTAGATGCCGACCGGTTCGCGGCGGCAGACGCCTTGGGCGACGAGGCAATGGGCGAGTCCGTTGGCGCGGGTGGACAACTCGACGTAGCTCAGCGCCCGATCGAGAAAGCGCACCGCTTCGCGCCGTGGATCGCGCCTGGCGACATCGTCGATCAGGTGGGGGATGAGGTGGATCATCTCGTCTCGTCCGTGCTCACAGCCCGAGCAGGCCGGCGATGATGTTGCGCTGGATGTCGGAGGTGCCGGCGTAGATCGTGCCGCCGATCGCGTCGCGCAGGTCGCGTTCGATGCCCGACTCGCTCATGTAGCCATGCGCACCGTGCACGCGAATCGCGTCCATGCTCGAAGCGGTGAAGCATTCCGACAGGTGCAGCTTGAGCATCGCCGTCTCGAGCAGCGCCGGTCGGTCCTGCATCTTCAGCCAGGCGGTGCGGTAGAGCAGCAGGCGCGAGGTCTCCAACCGCAGCCTCATGTCCGCGATACGGTTGGAGACCGACTGGAACTTGCCGATCGGCTGGCCGAACTGCTCGCGGCGCCGGGCGTGGTCGATGCAATCCTCGAGCTGTCTTTGCATCGCGCCGAGCTGGCTGGCCAGGATGCAGCAGCGTTCCCATTCGAGAAATCCGGTCGACAATGCGACGCCGGCCCCCTCCGCGCCGAGCCGTTCGTCGTCGGCGACGAAGCAGTCGTCGAAATGGATCTCGCCCAGCGGCGCGGTGCGCAGGCCCATCTTGTCGCGTGCGGGCCCGCAGCGGAACCCCTCGCGCCGGCGGTCGACGAGGAATGCGCTGATGCCCCACTTGCCGAGGGACGGGTCGGCATTGGCGAACACCAGCGCGACATCGGCGACCGGCGCCAGCGACACGAACTGCTTGATGCCGTCGAGGCGATAGCCGCCGTCGACCCGGCGCGCCCGTGTACGCAGGCTGAACACGTCGGAGCCGGACTCCGGCTCGGTGATCGCGTGCGCGCCGATCAGGCTGCCGTCGCACAGGCCGGGGAGGTAGCGCGCCTTCTGCGCGTCGCTGCCGAAGTGCACGATCGGCAGCTGCACCGTCCATATCTGCGCGTTGAGTGCGAACGCAAGGCCGTTGTCGCGGCAGCCGTAGCCGAGGCCTTCCATGATCAGGATCGCGGTAAGGAAATCGGTGTCGCTGGCGCCTCCCCAGCGTTCCGGCACGGACAGCCCCTGCAGGCCGAACTTCGCGCACCTGGCCCACAGCGCCCGACTGAACGTGCCGCTCTTGTCGCGTTCGCAGACGTCGTCCGCGAGTTCGCGACGGGCAAAGTCGATGACCCGTTCCTTCAGCGCGATCTGTTCTTCGCTCCAGTCGAAATCCATCGCATCGCTCCTCGATCGGCGCGCGATCAGCTGATCGCCGCCAGCACGCGGTTCATCCATTCGCCGGCGGGCAGGTCGACCTCGAATGCGCGCTCGACGAACCAGTAGCTCGCGATCGCGATCAGGCCGGCGGGACCCAATCGCAGTACCAGGCGCGGGTAGAACCAGGCGCTGCGCGACAGGTACAGAATCGGAAAGATTGCCGCGACCACCGCGATCTGTCCGACTTCGACGCCGATGTTGAAGGCGAGCAGCGAGTGCACCAGGTATTCCGGCGGAATGCCGATCGAGCCGAGCACGCTGGCGAAGCCGAAGCCGTGGAAAAGGCCGAAGGCGAACACGATCAACCAGATCCGGCTGCGGAAGATCGGGAACAGGACGTCCAGCGCGGCAATCGCTATCGAAAGCGCGATCACCGACTCGACGATGCGCGGTGAAAGGTCGAGCGTTCCCAGCGCCGCCATGCTCAGCGTGATCGTGTGCGCGATCGTGAACACCGTGACGATCTTGATCACGTGGATCAGCGAACCGCGGAAATCCGGCGCTGCGCGCCAGCCGTCGCGCCCGCGCCGGACGACCGACGGTAGCAGCAACGCGAACAGGAACAGCAGGTGATCGATGCCGTCCCAGATGTGATGGACGCCCAGCTCGACCATGCCGACGAAGCCATCCACGGTCGTCGACGAGGACAGGTCGAGTTGCTGCGAGGTGTCGTCCGGGCCGAAGATCAGCGACACGACGCGCTCGTTGTTGAAGGTGCTGCTCTTCCAGTTGTTCTCGACCACCAGCAGGCCGCGGTGCTCGGGCAGGACGTCGAACGCGGCGCGATACTCGACATCCAGCCGTTCCGGCATCTGCGCGAATTCGCCGAGGTCGAAATCAACCGAGACGTACTGGGCAATCCGTACGTCGACGAGATGAAAGCCGCGAATTCGCATCTCGCGGGCAGTGCCGTCAGGGGCGAAATGCGCCCGTTGGCGGAGATACGCATAGATGCGTTCGGCGTGGGGTTCGACATCGGCTCGTGTGACCTGGTGGTCGGTGCGAAGGTCGAGACCGAAGACCCGGTTGAGATCGCTCATGTTGATCTCGATCCGCCCGGCGATCGCGTGCTCGCTGAAGCTCAGAAAGATGTGGCTGCGCTCCAGCTGGTGGGCCCAGCCCGTCAACGGGAGCAGGCATCCGAGGACCAGCAGAAGAATCGCCGTACGGCACGCCGTCATGTGAGTCGCCTTCCGAGCTGTTTGCCGCCGCTGGAGCACAACACGAAAACGGCCCGCCAGAGCCTGCGATTGCACAACCGCGAAGGATCACCTCTTAGGAAAGCACGGCCAGCTTCGATACTTGTGTGCAACTTTGCACGCTGTCGGGCCGACTTCCGCTATGGCTGCCTCCGCATTCGGCGGCAGTATAGGTGTCGCTGGCCGACGCGGCGAAGCGGCGGCTCCCGGACCGGGCCATGATTCTCCTTCGGCTGCCAGCACACGAGACACCGCACGCATCGGACGCCGGGATTCATGCCTACGGCGCTCGATACGAAACACAGCCGAGTCCGAGCACCAATGAGAACGAACGTATTCACCGTCGCGGACATCAGGACCATCGTGCGTGACGTGGGCATCGACGGATTGATGGACGAGGTGATCGCTCGCCTCACCGAGGTATGCAAGGATTTCGATCCCGACGCATACGCGATACCGGTCCGCGGCGGGTTCGACTATCGCTGCCCGGATCTCGGTCTGCTCGAGTGGATGCCGGCGCTCGAGATCTCGCGAAGCGCGACGCTGAAGGTGGTCGGCTACCATCCCGCCAATCCGCGCCGCCGGGCTCTGCCGTCGATCCTGTCCACCACGCTGTCGTTCGATACCTCCAGCGGCCACCTCGCGGCGCTGATGGACGGGACGTTCGCGACCGCCCTGCGCACCGGCGCAGCGTCGGCAGTCGCGAGCCGCGTGCTGGCGGCGCGAGATTCCCGGGTGCTGGGCCTGGTCGGATGCGGCGCCCAGGCGGTCACCCAGCTGCACGGGCTGTCGCGGGTGTTCGATCTCGACCAGGTGTTGGTGTACGACATCGAGGCCGGCGCCGCCGCGAGCTTCGCGGGCAGGGTGAAGCCGCTCGGTCTGGACTCGCTCGACATCCGGGTAGTGCCGTTGGCCGTGCTCGAAGCCTGCTCGGACATCATCTGTACGGCGACCTCGGTCGATCCCGGGATGGGGCCGGTGATGGGCGACGAATGTCTCAAGCCGGCCGTGCACGTCAATGCCGTCGGCTCGGATTTCCCGGGCAAGACGGAGCTTCCGCCGTCGCTGCTCAGGCGCAGCCTGGTATGTCCCGATTTTCCGCTGCAGGCGCTGCGGGAGGGTGAGTGCCAGCAGCTGCAGGCGGCGGAGATCGGACCGCAACTGGTCGAGCTGGTCACCGATGCCGCCCGCTACCGGCGAGCCCGGACCGAGAGTACGGTGTTCGATTCCACCGGGTGGGCCCTCGAGGATCACATCGTGCTCGAGATTCTCGCGCACCACGGCAGGCGGCTCGGCTGCGGCGCGTGGCTGGAGATCGAGTGCTGCCCGCATGATCCGCGCAGCCCCTATGAATTGGTCTACGGCGAACAGGCCGGGAAAGCGGCTTCCGGGCAGCCTCGGTAGGGCGGCGGTGTCGGCGCGTGCGGATGTCTGGGTGATCGATCTCGACCGCTCGATGAGCGGGGCTGCGCGAGCCGATGCCGTGCTGACACCGGAGGAGCGTGCCCGCGCCGGGCGCTTCCGGCGGCGCGACGATGCCCTGCGCTGGAGCCTGTCCCGTGCCGCCCTGCGGCTGACCTTGGCGGATCGCCTGGGCGTCGCGCCGCAAGCCGTCGTTCTCGAGCATGGCAGCCATGGCAAGCCTCGCGTGCGCGTCGGCACGGGGATGCCACCCTTGTTCTTCAATGTCTCGCATTCCGGCGGGCTCGCGGTGCTGTGCCTCTCGGCCGACGCACCGGTCGGGGTCGACGTCGAAGCGGTGCGCTCGATCGACGGCCTCGACGCGATCGTCGGGCGCGTCGGTTCGGCCAGCGAGAGATCGGCGCTTCGCACCCTCGCCGGCGCTGCCAGGATGCGTGCGTTCTTCGCCCTGTGGACCCGCAAGGAAGCGGTCGTCAAGGCGCTCGGCAAGGGTCTGCACCTGCCGCTGGAGCGCTTCAGTGTCGCGCTGCTGCCCGGCGAGCCGGTGCGGGTGCTGGCAAGCGAGCTCGATGAACTGCCGCCGCAGTCCTGCTGCCTCCGCGACTTGCAGCTCGCCGACGGCTACGCCGGGGCCTTGGCGATGATCGGCGCCTCCGATCTGTCCGTGCGCGTCCGCGGCTTCGACCCCGGGCGCATCCTCGAACTGCCGGCGTCGTGAGTCGATCCCGACGCCGGAGCGGGCGGACATGGCGTCGGCGAAGCGGGTCGGGGGGCGGTTCCCCACGGCGCGGATCCGTCGGTGAGTGACGCGCCGGACGATCGAGGCCGGTCGGGCGGTGCCGGCAG
Source organism: Rhodocyclaceae bacterium (assembly GCA_020445745.1). Taxonomy (GTDB): domain Bacteria; phylum Pseudomonadota; class Gammaproteobacteria; order Burkholderiales; family Rhodocyclaceae; genus Cognatazoarcus. The sequence goes on from JAGRGB010000029.1 coordinate 277,460, forward strand.
TTCGAGCCGGATCGCCCGCGGGCCGCCTCGTGGATGTTCCAGCGAATCGCAGCCGGGCTTGACGAGGCTCGGTCACCGCCGTTTTCGGAGCCGCCCGTCCGGCCGAAATGTCGGTCCGGCAAGTCTTCCCCATGCATGGGGAATTTCCGAGCCGGCCGTCCGGCAGTGACGATGATGTCGAAGGTGGCCGCGGAGCTATTCGGTGTGCTGTCACGAAGCGCCGGGCAAACCGCTCGAGACGGCGCTCGGAAGACTTTGCTGACGCGTATGCGGGGCGGCGCTCCAATCCTCGCGAGGATCGACGACGCCTTTCTGAAGGCCCCGGTGCCGTGCGTGTGACGGGGGAGAAGCTGGTGGGCGGTACTGGGATCGAACCAGTGACCCCTGCCGTGTGAAGGCAGGGAAATGCGTAAAATGGGGTTGTCTGAGGATTCGTAAACGTCGGAAAATCAACAAAACTAGCGGTTGCGCGTAAGCCGTCGTAAGCGTAAGATTTTCACATCGTTTTCACATTTCCTCAGAGATGGCAGATCGCATCGATACGAAATCGGGCCGCGCTGCGCTCAAGCCGAGGGCGGCGCCATACTTCCACCGGATCGCGGCGGGCAAGTTCCTGGGGTTCCGGAAGGTCGCGCAGGGGGAGGGCGCGTGGATTGCGCGGTGGCGTGATCCTGCGACCGGTAAGCAAGTCCATCAGGCCCTCGGGACTTTCGTGGGATTCGACGAAGCAGAAAGGGCGGCGCGCGCTTGGTTCGATCAGTGCGAACACGGTTCGGCCGAGGTTCTGGACGTGTCCGAGGCCTGCCGACGCTACGTCAAGGACCGCAAGCGCGAGAAGGGCGAGGCGACGGCCGCCGACGCGGAGGGGCGGTTTCGGAGGCACGTCTTTGACAAGCCTTTCGGGAGGATCCTGCTTTCCGATCTACGCGTTGCTCACATCACCGACTGGCGCAACGCGCTGGTTGATCTCGACGAGGAAGAAGACGACCCGGACGCTGAGCGCCGCGCCAAGGATTCCGCGAACCGAAACTTGGCGACGTTGAAAGCTGCCCTGAACCTGGCCTATCGCATGGGCCTTGTGGCTTCCACCGCGGCATGGGATCGCGTCGAGTCGTTCCAACGGGTCGCGCGCCGGCGCGAACGGTTCCTGACGGTCGCGGAACGCAAGAAGCTGCTCGCGGCAGCGTCCCCCGAGCTGACTCGCTTCGCGCGCACGTTGCTGCTGACGGCGGCGCGCCCAGGCGAAATGGCCGGCGCCGTAGTCGGGAACCTCGATAGCGAAGGCCTGCTGACGCTCGACGGCAAGACCGGCCGGCGAACCATCCCGCTGTCCCCTGCCGCGCTGTCGCACCTGATGGAGTGTGCGGGCGATCGACCGGAAGGCGATCCGCTTGTGATCCGTGACGACGGACAGCCTTGGAGCCGCTACTACTGGCGCGACGCCATGCGCGAGGCGCGGGTGAGGGCGGAGCTGCCCGGCGATGTCGTGCTGTACAGCCTGCGGCACGTTGCGATCTCAGAAATGCTCGTGGGCGGGATCGACCCCATGACCGTCGCCCGGATCGCCGGTACGAGCGTTGCGATGATTCAGCGGCACTACGGCCACTTGATGAAGGACAAGATTGTCGCCAAGTTGGCGAAGGTGAAGATGCTGTGACCGCCGCCGGCCGGATGCCGGCAATGAAGCGGGGCAATCCCGGCGCTGCAACGCCGGGCGCCCCTAAGCAAACCCCGATCGTAGGAGGATCGAGAAATGCCTAGTGCTGATTCTACCGACCAAGCCCGCCTTGAGCGGGAAGAGCGCACCATCGCCCGCGCACTGAAGGTGTTCGAACGCAGGGCGCGATATGGTCGCCCGAAGTTCAATTGCCCGGCCGACGTCAGAACGTACCTTCGCCTACGCCTGGACGGCCTTGTGCGCGAGGAATTTTGGGCGGTGTGGCTCGACAACCAAATCGGCGTGATCGCCGACGAATGCTTGTTCGCTGGCACATTGAACCAGACCAGCGTCTACCCTCGTGAGGTGGTGAAGAAGGCTCTCGCGCACAACGCAGCATCGGTGATATTCGCCCACAACCACCCGTCGGGCTCAACGGAGCCAAGCGCCACAGACATCAGCCTGACGCGATGCCTGAAGAGCGCTCTTGCGCTGGTGGACGTCGGCGTGCTGGACCACTTCATCGTTGGCAGCGCCCCGCAGCCGACTTCCCTGGCCGAACGCAGCCTGTTCTGAACTGAATAGGAGACCGAGAATGTCATATCTCCGAAAAGGCCTGAAGCTGGACTTTCCTGCGATTCTCTGCTCCAACGGTCGGGAGTACAGCGTGCGAGTCGTCAATGAGTCGTTCGACCGCTACACCATCGTCGCGGAGGAGCCCACCCCCTGGCTGCACGGACATGTGCTCCTTGCCGGTGCTCGCGGGAAGGTCGCAAAAGATCGCGTGAAGCCTGCGAATTGAACCATTGCCCGGATTCGATCGGGCACCATCATGCCGCCCCTAGCCTTTGGCCGGGCGAAGAGCCGGGACACCCTGCCCGGCCTGGGGCGGCACCCAGCCTCAGGGTTCGCGGCATGGGTGCGCGAACATGGATGAAAGCGACAAATCGGCTTACAAACAGGCTAGGAGGGAGCTCGCAGCGATCGCTGCCAGGGCGGCACAGGATGACCGTTCACGCGACGTGGGGGCGCGGAAGAAAGAACTCGAACGCGCGCGCGAGAAGATCGCCTGGCTCTTGAACTGGATGGACTCAGAATGCTTGCTTGAGGCGGTCCATGATTCAAGAGCGGTAACGCCGCTGCTAGTCCACGAGAGGGGCAACTTCGCAAAGGACGTCCGCAACACAGAGTTTCCCACCATGAAGGTTGTTGTGGGTGGATTGCGGTGTCTCGACAGTACGTTGGAAGGCGAAATCGAGCGCCTTCCTGACCCCCGAAAGCGCTCTGCGCTCCCAGTTGCAGCCCTCGGGTACCTGCATCTTCGCTACCGTTTCCTGGGTGAGCCGCCTGCTCTTACATGTGGTGGCGCAGACGTTGTGGAATTCGGAAACATCTGCAGGGATGCAGGCATTCACGTCTCGGACGATCGCTTGCGGCAGGTGCTATCCGCGCAATTGAGGTTCTTCGATCTGCACTACCTTCCACCCAGACTGGAGGTACTGGCGCGCTTCCTGCCATAGGTAATCTTCAACCCACGATTCAGGCCCTGAACTCTCCCTAGATCGTCTTTATCGCAGGGGTCATTCTCGAATCCGTTGAGTTTTTCAGAGCGTTGCTTATCAACAGTAGCGACCTGCTTATCCCAACTTACGGAGCCGAGAAGTGAGCAATAAGTTGAATGCAGCAGCCATGCCGGTGAAGGTCGCGGATCTCGTTGCCGAGATCGTGAAGTCCCTTCCGGCGGCAAATCCGGTCTACACGATCGAGGGCTTCTGTGAAGCCCACCACATCACCAAACCCCTGTACTACGAGCTCAAGCGCGCGGGGCTTGGTCCGCGCGAAATGGAGGTCGGGCGTCGCCGCTTGATCACTGTCGAGGCGGCGGCCGAGTGGCGGCGGGCGCGGGAGCGTCGCAATGGCGAATGATCACGACGTTGCATCGGCCGTGCGGCGAAAGGACATCGAGTTCGGCGACGCTCATCGACGCAACACCGCCGAGATCTCCGAACGGGAAGTTCTGCGTCAATTTCAGCGGATGCAGGGTCACTCCCGGGACAACACGGTTGCAGCGTTGCTGACGGTGGCGTGGGCGGCGCTGGTTTGCGGCGAGCGGCATTGATGAGGCTCACGATCATCACTGCCATGGCAGCGGCCGGACTGGAACCCGCAAGGCCGATTGATCTGCCCGACGGTAAGCTGGTTCGCTTCCGTGTGGCGGGCGACAAGGCGGGCAGCCGCAATGGCTGGGTCGTGTACCACTCTCACCCGGTTCCGGGCGCCGCATTCGGTTCCTGGCGGACGGGCGAGTCGCACACTTGGCGCGATGACACGGCGGCGTCGCGACTCAAGCCGGCGCAGCGGCGGGTGGTAGTAGCGGCGCAACGCGAGCGGGAGCGCCTGCGCGGCGAGGAAGAGGCCCGCGTCCGGGAAACCGCCCGCAAGCGTGCGTCACGCCTGTGGGCGACTGCCAGGCCGGCGACCGACCACCATCCCTACCTGGAGGCCAAGCGTGTGTCCGCCTATGGCATCCGCCAGTTGCGGGACATGCTGGTGATACCGGCGCGGGACACCTCGGGCGAAATCCACACATTGCAGTTCATCGGTGCGGACGGAGCGAAGCGCTTCCTCTCGGGCGGGCGGATTTCGGGCTGCTACTACTCGATCGCGGGGCGTGGGGATGGTCTATTGATCTGCGAGGGCTACGCCACCGGAGCGACGATCCGACTCGCCACTGGGGCGGCCGTGGCGGTCGCATTCAATGCCGGCAACCTGCTGCCTGTCGCTAAAGCACTGCGCGCCAAGTTCCCGCATCTGCGCCTGGTGATCGCCGCCGACAACGATCGGACGACCCCGGGCAATCCTGGCGTGCGGGAAGCTATGCGGGCGGCGAAGGCTGTCGGTGGCCGTATTGCCGTGCCGAGCTTCCCTGAGGCGGCCCATGGGTGACGCGACGGACTTCAACGACCTTGGCACCGTAGTCGGCCTCGATGCCGTGCGGGAGCAGATTGGCAAGGCGGTGTCGCCGATCCCGGCCGAAGTCTGGCCCGAGATGATCCTCCCGGGGCAGACCCCAGCGCCGGATATTCCGGCCTCGATCTTGCCGACCTGGCTGGGCGCAATGGTCGGCGCCGTGGCCGACTCGACGCAGACACCGCCCGCCCTCGCGACGATGATGGGGCTGTCGGTCCTGGCGACCGTGCTTCAGCGGCGCTTCGAGGTGTCGCCCTACGGCGACGACTATACCGAGCCGCTGGCGCTGTGGACGCTGACGGCGCTGCCGAGTGGCACGCGTAAGACCGCGGTCATCAAGGCCCTGACCGACCCCTTGCTGCACTGGGAGAAACTGCAGCGCGACCGGATGCGTGCCGAAATCGCGCGGGTGACATCGGCACGCGCGGTGGCGAAGAAGCGCATCGAGCGGCTTCTCGCCGAAGCAGCGAAGGCCAAGGACAGTGACGAGCGGGAGGAGATCCGCGCCGAGATCCAGCGCGAGGAAGAGGCGATGCCGATCGAAGTCCGGGCGCCCCGCCTCTTCACTGGTGACGTGACCGGCGAACGCCTGCAGTCGATGCTTGTGGAGTATGGCGAGCGCATGGCTGTGCTGTCTGATGAATCCGGCATCTTCACCAACATGGCAGGGCTCTACTCGGGCGGAAGCGCGAACATCGACGTCTATCTGCAGGGGCACGCAGGCACCGCGCTACGCGTCGATCGTGCGGGCCGTGCGGCGCACGTGGATCGGCCCTCGCTGTCCTTCGGCCTGGCGCTCCAGCCTGGGGTATTGGGCGACGTGGCGGGCTCGCCGCGTTTCCGGGCCTCTGGCCTGCTCGCGCGATTCCTGTACGCCATGCCGGCCAGCAACGTCGGCAAGCGAAACGTGCGGCGCAGGGTCCCGATTCCGGACGCGGTTCGCGAAGATTACGACACGTGTCTGTCGGCACTGCTGGAGACCGTCCCCGGCCATCCGGGCAAGCCGCGGGTGCTGACGATGACCGACCCGGCCCTGGAACTGTGGCTCGACTTCTCGCAAGAGATCGAGGATCACCAGGGCGAGGGCGGTCGGTACGAGGCGATTGCCGACTGGACATCCAAGCTGCCGGGCGCGGTCGCGCGGGTCGCGGCACTACTCGAGCTCGGCGAGGTGGGCGCGGGCGCGGAAGAGGTGTCGCAGGTGGCCATGGAGCGCGCACTCGACCTTGGTCGCCTGTTGATTCCGCACGCCCAGGCCGCCTTCGGTCTGCTTGGCACCGATGCGGTCGACGCGGACGCCGATGCGGTCCTGAAGTGGGTTCGCGCCAATGAGCTACAGGAGTTCAGTCGCCCCCAGTGCCAGAAGGCATTGGAAGGTCGATTCCGAAACGTCGATCGCCTGATCAAGGCCCTCCAGCGGCTCGAACAGCACCATGTGATGCGCGGATTCAACCGGACCAACAAGGGGGCGCGACCAACACCCATGTACCGCGTGAATCCGAAGGCTCATTCGACTTGATCGGTTATTCGCCAAGATGCGATTTCAACCTTTTTATTTATTTATGAATAACTTACACGTACACCCTGAAGGGGGTCGAATACGTCGAATAACTCGAAAGACTGGGGAGTTCGTCCAGGCAGTTATTCGAGTTATTCGAGTTATTCGACAGGGGTGTGTGTCCATGGGCGTGAGTGTGTTCGGACGGCTGCCCGATCTCGGTAGGGGGGGGCAAATCTCCGGGCGGGCCTTCCCCGGGACCGTATGCCCAGGCAAATTTTCTTCAGCGCAAGTTTTCAGATTTTTTTGAGGTGATGATGAAGCTGCCATTGAAGCCCAGGTGGCGAGACGTAGACCCGCGGTGCCCAGGTTCCTTACGAAAACTGGCCGAGCAGAAGCGTACGCTTGAACAACAATTGCGCGGCGACGGCTGGAGTCGCGCTGCCGCTAAGGCTGAAGTCGCACGCCGATTTGCGGAAATTTGATTCGTGTATAATCTGCTCATGAGCACTTGGGATTGTGAGAATCTCAGTGGGCTAGCCGGCTCGGTGAAAGTTGCGCGATGGGGTGAGAGATTCCCCCCAAAGTCGAAACCGGAACAGATCGGCGCACGTATTGCCAGTCTCAGGTTCGTGGCCCCTGCGAGAGGCGGGGCTTCAGGCTGATTCAGCGGTACGAAGAGCGCGACGTAACGACACGTCTGCATTTCCAGCGAGAGGCTGTGAAATTTGGATGTTCGGACGTAGCGAAGGCGCGGCCATGCCGCAGTCACTTTTCGACTGTCTGGAGAATCAGACCATGAACCACATCATTCCCCGCATGAATGCGGATTTCACCGCCTTCGTCGCCAAGCAGGCGGCTACCGGGCACTACGAAACCCGGAACGATCCGAGCATGTCGGAGCTCGCCTCCATGCTCGACAAGATTGGAAAGGAATTCGAGCGCCACAGGTCCATCAGCGACGAGAAGGCCAACGCCATGCAAAGTCAGGTCGAGGACCTCGAAACCCGCCTGGCACGTCCTGGCGCCGCGGGGCAGACCACCACGATCGACTCAAGATCTGCGTACGAGATCGAGTTTAAGGGGCGCCGCTACCCGGTACTTACCAAGTCCGGCCGCCTCGCTGACTTCGCGTCTCGAGGCGGCGACTTTGACCTTGCCGATTATGTCCGCGCGGCGGTTCTCGGCGGCAGCGGACAGAAGGCCGCGAGCGGCCCCGCCCTGGTGCAGGACTACATTGTTGCAGGCCTGATCGACGCGATTCGCGCGCAGACAACCTTGATCGAGGCGGGCGCGGTGACCATTCCGGTCGATGCACCAGGCATCATGGCGCGCATCAACGGCGATCCGACCGTCTACCAGCACACCGAGGGCACTTCCGACATCAGCGAATCGGATGTTTCCGTTTCCGCTGTCACGCTCAATCCGAAGATCCTTGCGGCACTGGTGCCGCTGACGGAGGAGCTGGTTTCGGACTCCCTGAACCTCAATCGCGTGCTGAGCACGAGCATCGCCGCTGCCTTCGCGCAGAAGATCGACGCCCTCGGAATCGCCGCGATCCTAGCGGATGCGAACATCCCGTCTAGCTCGGTGGGCCAAGACCCGAACGCCTGGGCCAACTGCCTGACCGCCGTTGGAGAGGGCTTGGCGGCCGATCAGCAGATTCCGCGTTCGATGATCTGCAACACCGCCGACTTCATCGCTAGAGGTTCCCAGTTGGCGTCGACAGCCGGCACGTGGCTCGGCAAGCCGCCTGTCCTGACGAGCATGGTCGAGTATCCGACGACTTCGGTCTCGGCCGGCACGGCGATCTATGGCGGATTCGGCGGCATTGCGGTCTGTGTCCGTCAGGAGATGCGCATGGAGGTTGTCCGCTGGCAGGTTCCGGACAAGGCGACCCATCTGCTCGTTGCTCACCTGCGCGCGCAGCCGGTCGTGCTGCAGCCGGGATCGATGTTCATCCAGTTGAAGACCGTGGTGTAACGAGCCGCCCCCGGCTGGCTGAAGTAGCATCTAGCCCTCGGGGGCCTATTGATGGGCACAGTTGATTCGACTGATGGCGCAGGTCCTAGACCACTTCATTGACGGGCCTCTCAAAGGCAGGCGTTGTGCGAAGGCTTACGGATGTGACGACCCGCTCTACTGCACGCCCAGGCTTACCAACACGTGCCAGTGGTGGCGTCTGCAGTCCGCATTGCGGCGACAAAGCGAGTGACCTAGCCTTAGCGGACCACAACCTTGGGATTGCCCGGCGGAAGCTGGGCATTTTTTCGAGTCGTGGTGGGCGGTACTGGGATCGAACCAGTGACTTCCACCGTGTGAAGGTGGCACTCTACCGCTGAGTTAACCGCCCGCGTCTGGTAGCACGGTTTTTACACCGTTTTCACATCGCGGATTTTCTCTTTTTTGATTATTCAATAAAACACTAGAAAATCAATTGCTTATTGGTGGGCGGTACTGGGATCGAACCAGTGACCCCTGCCGTGTGAAGGCAGTGCTCTACCGCTGAGCTAACCGCCCCAGCCAAAAGAGCGGGGATTTTAGGGTTGGGCCGGAGTCGCGTCAAGGCGGCGTGGCGGG